>NZ_CP108067.1:1806750-2409000 GCF_036178145.1 Streptomyces sp. NBC_00273
GGCGGACCAGCGCCGCACCGGCCAGCCGAGCGGACCGAAGGCCACGCTCAAGCCCTTCTCGGTGACACGCGCCTGCACGGAAGCGCAACCGAGAACCGCCATGGAGACCACGGCGAACGGTGCGACGACCGACCACGGCACGTCCACCAGTCCGCTGACCGCGGCCAGCACGGCGGCCAGCGCGACCAGCCCGGCCAGGGCCCCGATCCAGTGGAGCCACGGATTCGTCGTACGGGAGAGCCACACGAACCTCTCGCCGGCCGGAATCTCCATGCTCGGACCGCTCACGACCACGCGCGACGTCGCAGCCCGACCCCGCCGGATCACCACCCACTCGACCAGCCCGGCCACGGCTGCCGCCGCGACCATCCCCACGACCCACGCGCTCACGGAATCGGCCTGCCGCCAGTCCGTGTGATCCAGGTTCGCCCTGACGATGGATACCTGCGCGCCGACGAGGAGCACGCCGCCGGACAACAGCCCGGCGGTCGCTCCCCCGCGCCACCGCCCGAGCACGACGATCAGCAGTACGAGGACCGCCCAGATCAAGGCCGGGAAGAACGCCGCTGCCCACAGGGGCATCGAGCCGTCCGGTCCGCCGGAGCCGGCACCCCAGTGAGTCGCCAGCCGCTCCGGCAGCCGGCCGCTCGCGGCCCACGGAAGTGCGATGAGAACGGCCGTGATCACTGCGGCCCAGACCGCAACACCCCACCGCACCCCGCGCTTGCGCTCCGTCCCCTCCGTCATCTCAGCCCCCTGATCATTTCTATGAGATCGGCCTTGCTGTAGCCCAGATGAGCCGCATCGCCAACCAGTTCGCGCACGCGGTCGAGCAGCACGGACCGCTGGTCCGCCCCCTCGGCCACGGTCACACCGCGCCCTCGCCGGAACTCCAGCAGCCCCTCGTCGCGCAGCGCGCGAAGGCCACGGAGGACCGTGTTGACGTTGACCCCCAGCACCTGGGAAAGGTCTCGCGCGGAGGGCAGCCGGTCGCCCGGACCGCACTCGCCCTCAGCGATGGCACGTCTGATCGCGCCCGCTACCTGCTCGTGCAGGGGGCGGTTGTCCGCGATGTGCAATCTCAACAGCATGGTGCTAATGACACTAGCACCATCAGCTTCGTGTGGAGAGGTCGGGCCCACCGCGGGACAGGCGGCCAGGCGCTTCACGGCTGATCGTGGCAGGGCTTGGCGCAGTGAAGCGGTCATCGTCCTGCCGGGATACGGCAACGACGTGGAGGAGCATCTGTGTCAGGCTGCGGGGCGTGGATTGGACATTCAAATGTCATGGCGGTGTCGCGGCTGCGCTGGGCGCCGCACTGTTGGTGCTGGTCGCACTCACCTGGCTGCCCGGGACGTTGCCGCTGACCGTGTCGGGGTGGCCGATGGCGGCGATCGCCGTGCTGCTCTTCCCTGTCTTCACATCCGCCCTGGTGCGCATGTTCCTGATGCGCGCGGACCGGCACTTGATATGGCTGGCGTTCAGGTGCCTTCCTCGCAAGGTGCAGACGGGGCTTGCGGCATTGGCCATATCGGGCGTGGGGATCACGGTCATCGGCACGGCGGCCGGGGAGGGGAACTTGCAGGCTGCCGAGGTGAAGGACGGCCGGTACTTCGCCTTCGACACCGCGCCGCTCGCGCGCGGCACGGTCGAGATCTCCCAGGGGCAGTACCAGGCCGTCCTGGAGAGCGATCAGCGCAGCATGCTCGCCATCCCCGGCTTGCTCTTCATCGGTGCTGCATATGTCGTCCTGACAGCCGGAGAGTTGCGCCGAGCGGACCGTGGCTCCACGCCATCGTGACGCGTACGAAACGGCTGGTACGTGCGGTACCGAGCAGCCGGTACGCACGGTCCGCCGACTCGGCCAGGCCGGCCTCCTCGCGTTCGGTGCGGTCCGGTTCGAAGGCGCTCCCGAAGTGGCGGACCACGTCGTCCAACGTGAAGCCCTGGGCAACAAGGGTGACCACCGCGACTGATGTCGTCAGTACGAGAGCAACACGAAGGCGAGGACGCCGACCGCGTTCGCTCCATCGGCGCAACGACCGTCAAGGTCCCACCTGGGAGTCGTTAGGGGTGCATCAGGGGTGCTTCGTTCGCGACCTCGCTGGTGTTCGCTGATGAGGTTGAGGACGTGCGGAGGAGTCGGGTGCGGGTGGGCACGGAGAATGTCGTCGGCGTCATCATTGCGGTCTGTTTGATCGGGTATCTGGTCCTGGCGCACCTCTTCCCCGAGAAGTTCTGAGCATGACGTTCACGGATGAGGCCGCCCTGCGAACTGGGGCCCCGCAGCCGGTCCTCAGGCCCGGGAAGCTCAAGGTCTTCCTGGGCGCGGCCCCCGGGGTCGGCAAGACGTACCGGATGCTCGACGAGGCGCACCGCAGGGCGGCCCGTGGTGCGGACGTGGTGGTCGGTTTCGTGGAGTGCCACCGCCGTCGGCACACCGAGGAGAGGCTCCGGGGTTTGGAGGTCCTCCCGCTGGCGGACCAGGACTACCGGGGCGGCCAGTACGCGGAGTTGGACCGGGTAGCGCTGCTGTCCAGGCGTCCGCAGGTGGTGCTGATCGACGAGCTCGCCCATACCAACGTCCCGGGCTGCGGCCGGCATCCGAAGCGCTGGCAGGACGTCGAGGACGTCCTCGCCGCCGGGATCGACGTCGTCACCACGCTCAACGTCCAGCACCTGGAGTCGCTGAGCGACGTCGTCGAGAAGATCACCGGGGTGCCGCAGTGCGAGACCGTGCCCGACGAGTTCGTGCGCCGCGCCGACGAGATCGAGCTGGTCGACATACCCCCGGAGGGACTTCGGCGCCGGATGGCCCACGGCAACGTCTATCCCCCGGAACGGATCGACGCCTCCCTCGCCCACTACTTCCGCCCCGGGAATCTCATCGCGCTGCGGGAGTTGGCCCTGCTGTGGCTGGCCGGGCGGGTGGACGAGACACTCCACACGTACCGCATCGAGCACGGCATCGGGGACGTCTGGGAGACGCGGGAACGGGTGGTGGTGGCGCTCACGGGCGGCCCCGAGGGCGAGACCCTGATCCGTCGCGCCGCCCGTATCGCCGGCCGGTCCGCCGGCGGCGAACTGCTCGCCGTGCACGTGGCACGCAGCGACGCGCTCGCCGCCGGGGTCTCGCAGGCGGCGCTCGCCGCGCAGCGGGCCCTGGTCGAGGACCTGGGCGGCAGCTACCACTCGGTCGTCGGCGACGAAGTACCGACCGCCCTGGTGGACTTCGCCGTGGCGGAGAACGCCACCCAGCTCGTCCTGGGTACGAGCCGGCGCCGCAGGCTGGAACGTTTCCTCACCGGCCGGGGAATCGGCGAGACCGTGGTGGCGCTGTCCGAGGACATCGACGTCCACATGGTCACGCACGAGCGGGCGGGTCACGGCCGGCTGCTGCCGTCCCGCCGCCGTACGCTCCCCACCACCCGGCTCGTCGCCGGACCCGTGGCCGGGGTGCTGCTCCCGGTGTTGCTCACCCTCGCCCTCGACCGGATGCGCGGCACGCTGAACCTGACCAGCGAAGCGCTGCTCTTCCTGGTGACCGTCGTCGGGGTGGCCTGCATCGGCGGGGTGGCCTCCGCCCTGATCGCGGCACTGACCGCCGCACTGCTCCTCAACTACTGGTTCATGCCGCCCATAGGCGAGTTCACCATGAGCGACCCGGACAGCGTGCTGGCGCTGGTGGTCTTCGCCGTCGTCGCCGCCACCGTGGCCGCCGCGGCGGACCGGTCCCTGCGCCTGTCCCGCCGCGCCGCCCGGGCCACTGCGGAGGCGGAGACGATGTCCTCCCTCGCCGGCAGCATCGTCCGCGGCGACCAGACGATCCCGGCGCTGCTCGAACGCACCAGGGAGACCTTCGGCATGGACACCGTCGACCTGGCTCCGGAAGCCCCGGACCCGGGTGCGGGAGCGGACGGCGGGCGCCGCATGCGGACGGAAGCGGATCCCTCCCTGGTGGTCGCCGCCGGTTCCAGGGCCTTCCTCGTCCTGCGCGGGCGTACGCTGCCCTCCTCCGAGCGCCGTGTCCTGGCCGCCTTCGCCGCGCACGTCGGGGCGGCGGTCGAGCGCGCCCGCCTGGCCGAGGCCGCCGCCGAAGTCGAGCCCATCAAAGCCGCCGACCGGTTGCGCACCGCCCTGCTGCGGGCCGTCAGCCACGACCTGCGGACCCCGCTGGCGGGGGCTCTTGCAGCGATCAGCTCGCTGCGCACGCCGGACGTGGACTTCTCCGCGGAGGACCGGGCGGAGCTGCTCGAATCCGCCGAGACGTCCCTGAACCGGCTGAACCGCTTGGTGGAGAACCTGCTCGATCTCAGCCGCCTGCAGGCCGGCGCCCTCACCCTCGAACTGCGGGCCACCGCCCTGGAGGAGGTCCTGCCGGCCGCTCTGGAGTCACTGGACCTGCCGTCCGCGGACGAGCCCGCCGTCGACGTACGGAACCTGGAGACGGTACCGGCCTTGCTGGCCGATCCACCCCTGCTGGAGCGGGTGCTGGCGAACCTGGTCGGCAACGCGGTCCGCCATGCCCCCGGAGACCGTCCGGTGCTGGTGACGGCGAGCGCCCTGGCCGGCCGGGTCGAAGTCAGGATCGCCGACCGGGGCCCCGGGATCGCCGCCGACGACCGCGAGCGGGCCTTCGAGCCCTTCCAACGCCTCGGCGACCGGGACAACACCTCCGGACTCGGCCTCGGCCTCGCCCTGGCCCGCGGACTCACCGAGGCGATGAACGGCACGCTCACCCCCGAGGACACCCCCGGTGGCGGCCTGACGATGGTCCTGTCCCTGCCCGTCGCTCCTCTCTGCTTCGCGCAGGTGGACGAGATCGAAGTCGGCGACGATGCTCTGTGAGCGACATCGACGTGGTCGCAGTAGCCGCACGGCGTACGTCCCGGCAGCCAAGAAGGCGGCGGGCTGCACCTCATGACCGTGGGCGCCGGCCCGCTCCGGCACGGCGGATCACCGAGAACCTTCGACGGAGGACACGGCCTGTGCGGTACGACGACGAACCGGTCTTCAAGCGCAGCAAGTGGGGAACGAACCGCTACTACTACAACCCCGCCAACCCCGTCGGGCTGGCCCTGATCGTCATCACGCTGCTCTTCGTCGGCACGATGATGATCCTCATGGCCAACCGGGCCGGACCGTTCGAGCCCGCGCCCGACCCCGCACCGTGGAGCCCGCCCTCGTACGAGTACGCGCGGCCATCACCTTCGAGCGGCCCACCGGGCCGTTGAACGCCGATGGGGTTCCCGCCCGGCGGGAACCCCATCAAGACGGCGTAGCCATCACGTCAGCCGCGCATCAGGTTCCGACTCCGGGGCCTCCACCAGGCCTAGCCTCGCTCTCATGGGACGACGTTTCACTCGGGCGGCGACCGGCGCACACGGCGCCGAAGCGGCGCTTCCCGGACCCTGCGCACACGACGTCCACTGGGCCGGCGAGAGGCGCTCGGCGATCGGTGTCGCATTCCTCCTGTTCACGGCCCTGTTCGCCGTGGACGCCGGTTTCGGAAGCCTCGACGTGACGCGCGGCGTCCTCTGGACCGGCCTGGCCGGCCTCCTCTTCGTCGTCTTGCTGCCGCCCCGGATCTCCGTACGCCCGGGACTGTTGAGCGTCCGCGGACTGCTGATGACGAACACGGTCCGTACCGACTCGCTCGCCTCGGTCCGCTGGTCCGACGGGGTGGCCCAGCGGATGGTCCTGCGGGACACGGAGGGGAGCCAGGTCGAGATCGACCCGACGGTCCTGGTCCGCAACCCGGCGATGTGGCACCTCCTCGACGCGGACGGCCGCTCGTCCCTCCGGCGCGGCACCCTGCTGCGCGGCGCGACCGCCCTGCGACGGCTGGCCCAGCGCATCGACCGCGAGACGGCCCACACGGTCTTCAAGGTCTCCGGCTTGCGGTGACCCGCGCCCACCTGATGCGCCGCCAGAGTGGTGAGCACATGGGTGAGGACGGCCCCAGGCGATCTCGCCGACGAGCCGAGCTCCGGATCCAAGCCCCGGGCCAGCCGGAGGCGTGCCGGGTCATACTGCTTTGCCCTTCCAGTTCGGCAGACGGCCCAGGGTAGCTGCGCGCAGCAGCCACTCCACAGGCCCGTAGCGGTGGCGGGCCAACCACCAGCGGCTGAAGAGGAGTTGGGCGGCGAACAGGGCGAGGGCGGTCAGGGTGACGAGGGCGGGGGCGACCCGGCCTACGAGGGCGGCGCCGAAGCCGGTGAACACGAAGGCCAGCACGAGCGACTGGGTGAGGTAGTTGGTCAGCGTCATGCGGCCGGCGGGGGCCAGGGCCGCCGCCAGCCGTGGGCCTCGGGGACCGGCCAGGGTCCGCAGGACGGTGGCGGCGTAGGCCGCCGCGAGGAGCGGTGCGGTCACCACGTCCACGGCCACCGCGACCAGTTGGTAGGCGGTCCCCGGATACACCTGGCTCGCGTGTGCCCAGACCAGGCCGCCCGCCACACCGATGGTGAAACCGGTCCACTGCAGGCGCCGTAGGACCGGCAGGTGGCGGGCGGGGTCGGTCAGCATCTTCCGCTTGCCGGCGGCCAGGCCGAGCAGGAACGCGGCGAAGGCGGCCGGGGCCTGGAAGAAGGCCAGCATGAACGCGACGTCGGGCAGCTGTCGCAGGTGGGCGGCGATCACCGAACCCGCGCCGCCGCGCAGTGCCTCGGTGGCCTGCCGGCCCTGCTCGGTGACTACGGCGGTGTCGATGCCCCCGCCGCCGGCGGCGGCGACCAGCGCGGCCAGCAATAGGTAGGCGACGGCGGTGGTGCTCAACAGGACGACGGCGGTGCGCACGGCGGTGCGCGGCCGGATCCGGTGCACGGCGAGCAGGACCAGGCCGAGCACGGCGTAGGTGGTGAGGATGTCGCCGGGGAAGAGGAAGACCGCATGGCACAGACCGAGGGCGAACAGGCCCGCGCAGCGCCGCAGGAAGCGCGGCAGGAAGGCCGCACCGGCGCGTTCAGCCGAGGCGATCTGGAGGGTGAAGCTGTAGCCGAAGAGGAAGGAGAAGAGCAGGTAGAACTTGGCCTCGAAGAAGACCTCCGTGACGAAGCGGACGGTGGTGTCGAGGGCGGATCCGAACGCGGGGTCGTCCACTCCGGTTCCCTGGTAGGCGGAGGCCATGAAGGTGATGTTGACGAGCAGGATGCCCCAGAGGGCGAAGCCCCGCAGGGCGTCGACGTCGGCGAGGCGCCGTGCGGCCGGAGCGGTCACCCCTCCGGGATTCTCTCCGGTGGCGGGACCGCTGGTGGGTCCGCTGGTGGGTCCGGCTGCGGGCTCGGCTGCGAGTTCGGTGGTAGGTCCTGTAGCGGGTCCCGTGGTCATCGCTTTGCGCCTTCCTCGTGGACGGAGGCCAGAAAGTCCTGCTGGTCGGTCAGGAAGCCTTCGGCGAACAAGGCCCTCGGTGCGAACACCGCGGTCGCGGTGAGGCGCAGCCGCGAGGCCTCGACGGCATGCTTGACCAGCCCGTGGGTGGCACCCGGGTAGTGGGCGACGTGCAGGGCGGACCCGGGCAGCAGCCGCTCGTAGGCGGCCTCGGTGTCGGCGGTGTCCACGTTCACGTCGTGTCCGGCGAGGACCAGCAGGACGGGCGTGCCGCGCAGAGCCGGCAGGTCGGCGGCGGCGTCGGCCGTGTGGTTCCTCGAGACGAACCGCCAGCGGGCGGGCGTCATGCCCTGTGGATCGCCGACGGCGCGTACGTACTCCTCGTACGGGGCTCCGCGCGCGAGCAGTTCCAGACCCGTCTCGCGGCGACGCAGCGCGGCGGCGATCTCGGTGTCGGCGGCGCCGTCGCGGCGCAGCTCGGCGAGGAGGTTGTAGCGGCCCTGCTGGTGCCAGTTGACGGCGGGCGAGACCGCGATCACGAACCGTATCCCGTGGTCCTTCGCCGCGATCTTCGGCAACACCCAGCCCGCCTGGCTGGCGCCCCACAGGCCGATCCGGTGTCCGTCGACGTCGGGGTGTTGCCGGGCCCATGCGATGGCGTCGACGGCCTCATCGGCCCGGTCGTCCATGGACTGGTCGAGCCAGTCGCCCGGTGAGCCGCCCACGCCCGGCTTGTTCCAGGACAGCGAGGCGTAGCCGGCGCGGGCGAAGGACTCCCAGATCGGCCGGTAGAAGGTGTCGTGGGTGGCGTCGACCGGGCCGTCGCCGTGGACGAAGACGACGAGGGGGAAGGGCCCCTTCCCCACTTCGGGCAGCGCCAGCACTCCGTCCAGGGTGCGTCCGCCGTGGCGTACCGTCACCGCTCGCTCGCGCAGGTCGTAGGTGTTCTGCCAGGCCGCTAATCCGCCCAGCGCCGCCGCGACGAGGGTCAGCGCGGCGAGCGTCGCGCCCGCGGCCCCCGCGATCCTCCGGCGTCTCGTGCGTACCGCTGTCATGGGTGGCATTCCGCCCCTCCTCCGAAAACTATCGCGCAAGAAACGCTCGTTTCAGATTCGACCGTACTATGTTCGTACGTAGAACGCGAGGAGGAATCGTGGACACACCAGTTGCCGTCCGGCGCGGCGTACCGCACGGGGCGCCGAGGAGCAGGTCGCAGCCCTGTACTGGGAGGCCTTCGGACGCAAGCTCGGGGCCGCCCTCAACCCGCCCGAGCACGGCCGGGCCTTCATCGCCCGCCACCTCCACCACGACCGCGCCGTGGTCGCGCTCGCCCCGGACGGGGACGGGGTGGTCGGTGTGGCCGGGTACCGGCTGGGCGGACGCGGCCTGACCGGCGGGGGTGTGCGCGACGTGCTGTCGGCTTACGGGCTCTTCCGCGGGCTGCCCCGGCTCGCCGTGCTGGCCCTGCTCGAACGCACCCCCGAGCCCGGGGAACTGGTCATGGACGGCATCGCCGTCGACCCGGCAGGGCGGGGCAGGGGCGTCGGCAGCCTGCTGCTCACGGAGATCGCGGCCGTCGCCGCCGAACACGGCTGCTCGCGCGTCCGCCTGGACGTCATCGACGTCAATCCGCGCGCCCGCGCCCTCTACGAACGCCACGGCTTCGACGCCGTGCGCACCGAACAGACGCCGTACCTGAAGGGCCTCATGGGCTTCGGCGCGGTGACCACGATGCATCGGCCCGTCCCCGCCCGCCCCGGCGGCGGCGCCCCCCGCAGCCCCGAGGAGCGGCGATGACCAGCGGACCCGTGACGGAACCGAGCGCCCTAGATCGGGACGGGGAGGCTGGTGCTCGCCCCGGTCCGTGGGGACGGCACGGTCGACGCCGGCGAGCTGTACGCCGCGGCCGGGGCCCTCGACACGACCGGCCAACAGGTCCGGCTCTGCCTCGAACGGCCCATCGCGGAGGGCGGGTTCACCCGGGAGGACCGCGGTCGCACGGCGCGCCCGTAACGCCCCGCTCGCCGCTCTCGCCGCTCTCGCCGCTCTCGCCTGGGCATGAACGCGTTCATCCCGACATGGTCTCGGTTGCGCACCGGTCGCTCGTCCCCACGACGGCGAAGTACCGTGTGCGCATGGCTTCAACAGGCCGAAGACGGGGGGCTCAACGATGACGAACGGGGTTCGGGCGCAGCAGCGGGAGCAGACGCGTCATACCTTGCTGCGGGAAAGCCGACGCCTCTTCTCGACCCTGGGTTACGCCTCTGTGGGTCTGTCGGAGATCGTCCGGGCCGCCGGGGTGACCAAGGGCGCCCTGTACCACCACTTCGACAGCAAGGCCGAGCTGTTCCGGGCCGTGCTGGAACAGGTGCAGCAAGAGGTCGCCGCGCACATCGCGGCGACGGCGGACGCCCAGGAAGAGGCTTGGGACCAGCTCACCTCCGGCTGCCAGGCATTCCTCAGCGCCTCCACCGACCCCGCGCTCCAGCGCATCATGCTCGTCGACGGGCCGGCGGTGCTCGGCTGGCGGGAGTGGAGGGCGATGAACGAGGCCACGTCCGGACGCCACCTGGCCCAGGCGCTCACCGTCCTGATCCACGAGGGCACCATCCCCGCGCAGCCGATCGCACCGCTCACGCATCTGCTGTCGGGGGCGATGAACGAGGCGGCGCTGTGGCTGGCGGCGTCGGAGGACTCCGCCGATCTCGCGGACACTCGGCAGGCGCTGGCACGGATGCTGGATGCGCTGCGTGCCAGGTGACCGCGGGCGCGCCCGTCGGGCGGCCGCGTCTTGGGCACGGCCCGGGCCGGGGGCCGGGCCGCACGAGAGGTCGGGCGGCCCGGCCGCGGCGCTGCGAGGCCCGGCCTACCGGGCGCGCCAAGCGCAGGTCCGGCAACCGCCCTGCCCGCGGCGTACGTTGTTGAGGGTGGGTGCGCCGACCTGGCCGCACCGCGAGCACCGGCACTTCCACGGGTCGCGCACCCGGCCCGGAAAGGGTTCCAGCGGCTCCATGCCGACCGCGCGCATGTCCGCCTCGGCGACGGCCGGGTCGACCGGGGCCCGTCCGGCACAGGCCTGGCAGCCGCCCCCGGCCCGTATCCTGAACAGCCGGGGATGGACGATGCGCCCGCAGGCCAGGTGGCGGCAGCGCCATCTGGCCCCGGCGCCAGGATAGGGCTCCAGTGGCTCGAAGCCCGCGCCGCGCATGTCCGCCTCGGCCCGCTCCCCGCCGGCGGCGAGTCGCCGCCTACCGGCGGCGGCCCGGCCGCACCGGCGGCACCCCGAGGTGACGCCGGAGCGCACCGAGCCGAAGGTGGGCGCAACCATGTGCGCGCTCTTCAGGCAGCGGCAGTTCCAGGCCGCACTCGACCCGGGATAGGGCTCCAGCGGTTCGAGTCCGGCGGCACGCATGATCGCGGCCGCCGTGTCGGGATCGATTCTTCTGGGCACGGCGCGACTTCCCCCTTCGGCGAGCGGTCCCAGCGGTCTCCGACTGGTCAGGTCGGCGCGACGACGTCGATCCGGACCCCGTTGGGATCCGTGACGACCAGGTGCCGCTGATCCGGGTGCCCCACCGCCCCGAGGGCGGCGAGCCGCTCCCACTCCGCTGCCCGGTCGTCCACCGCAAGGGTGAGCCGCACCACGCGCATCGGCCGTCGGAGCGCCTCGGGCAGTGCGGGATGGGCGTGGTCGACGAGAGCGAGCTCGTGGTGTCGCCGCCCGGGCCGGCTGAGGCCTGCGTACCACTGGGCCGTGTACGTGGCGGTGAAACCGAACAGTCTGTTGTAGAAGCTGCGGGATTCCCCCAGCCTCGAGGTGCAGATCACCGGACAGAAACTGGTCAGCATGGGGTGCCATCTCCGCTCACGTACCAACGGTATGCGAACTGAACCTAATGACATACCGCCGGCATGTCAACATGGCTCCCTTGCTCCAACGAGTCGGCGCCGCCCAGGACATGCCCATATGTCGACCAGTTCGGTTCACGCGGTCCGGGCGGCCCCGGCACCCCCGCGGGAACGGCCAGCGCCGCGGCGTGCGCGCCGTTCTGCGGACCGCAGGACAGGTTGACAACGGTCCGGCCCGCCGGCCACCCCGCTCCCCCGGCTCCGAGGTGGTCCCGGTCGCTCGTCCCGCTCCCGCGGACGTGGCCGCGCCCGCCGCAGTGCGCGCACCGGTCACGGCCGAACCGGAGCTCCCGGGGATGGATACCGAGCCGGTCGCCCGGCAACAGCCCTTCCCGCCACGGCGGTGCCTGCCGCACCGCCCACACCCGGGCTTCACCCCACGGGCGCACCGCCGATGCCATGCCCACCTGCTTCGATCCGGCGGACGTGACGCACGGGCGCATGTCTCGTTGATACGAAACGACCGTATGCCCGCCCCAGAACGGTGATGTGATGACGTCCTCTGCCGTAACCAGCTTCTATCCCGTGCTCTGCACCCAGCGGCTCAACGAATCCGTGGCCTTCTACACCACGCTGTTCGGATTCGAGACGACCTACACGAGTGACTGGTACGTCAGCCTGCGGCAGCCCGAGCCGCCGCACTACGAGCTCGCCCTGGTCGCCGCGGGGCACGAGACCGTGCCGGAGGCCTACCGTCGGCCGGCACAGGGCCTGCTCCTCAACTTCGAGGTGGCCGACGTCGACGCCGAGTACGCACGCCTCGTGACGGGCGCCGGCCTGAAGCCCGAACTCACCCTGCGCAGCGAGGCGTTCGGCCAGCGGCACTTCATCGTGGCCGCCCCCGACGGCGTACTGGTCGACGTCATCACCCCCATCGCCCCCACGGCCGCCTACGCCGCCGCCTACCAGGATCGGTCCGGCGCCGGGGTCTGACGGGTGCGGCCCGCGTCGCGAGACGCGGGCCGCACCGACCGCCGGCCTACCCCGGCAGGGGTGGCGAGGCGCTTCATCCCTCCATGTTGACGGCGGGCACGACGCCGTCCGCCGAACCGTCGGAACCGGCGGAGTCCCCGCCCGCTCCCGTCGCCGGGATCTTGATGACCACCGCCACCAGCACGGCGGAGGCGAGCGCGACCAACGCCCCGATGCCTCCGATGACGTTCATGCCGTCGGTGAACGCCTCCCGGGCGGAGTCGAGCAGGGCCGCCGCCACTTCCGAGGACAGGCCGTGTGTCGCCTCGACCGCCCCGGCGAGCGTGTGACCGGCATCCTCCGACACCCCAGCGGGAACCTCCACCCCGCTGCGGTACACGGCGGCCCCGAGACTGCCGAGCACGGCCACGCCCAGCGCCATGCCGAGTTCGGTGCTGGTCTCCGAAATGGCAGCGGCCGATCCGGCCTGCTCGGGCTGGGCCGATCCGACGACGATGTCCGTCCCCAGGGCGATGAGCGGGCCACCTCCGGCGTACACGAACGCGAAGCCCGTCACCACCTGGGCGATGCCCGACGAGCTGTCGGCCAGGCTCAGCACCACGTGACCCATGCCCGACACGGCCAGCCCCGCGGCGACCACGTACGCGGGACGGAACCTGCTCGCCGCCATCGGGGACACCACGGCAGTCACGATCAGCGCGAACGCCGCCGGCAACAGGTACAGGCCGGCCTTCATGGGGGACAGTCCGCCGACGAGCTGGAGGTACTGCGTCACCGTCAGATACGTGCCGCCGGCCACCAGCATGCTGAGCAGCAGCGTGACGAGCGCGGCGCGGAGCGTCGGGTTGCTGAAGAGGCCGAGGTCCAGGAGCGGGCTCTCCAGCGTGCGCTGCCGGCGGACGAACAGCAGGCCGACGGCCAGGCCCACGACGAGCGCCAGGACGGGGATCGGGCCGACCCCGTCGTTGGCGATCTCCTTCAGGCCGTAGATCACCGGGAGGATCGCGGCGAGCGACAGCGCCACGCTGGTCAGGTCGAGCCGGCCGGCCTCCTCGTCACGGTACTCCGGCAGCAGGAGCGGGCCGGCCACCAGCAGCAGCCCCATGACGGGCACGCCGAGCAGGAAGACCGAACCCCACCAGAAGTACTCCAGCATGGCGCCGCCGACCACCGGTCCGAGGGCGATGCCCACGGAGAACATGGTGACCCAGACGGCGATCGCCACGCCGCGCTGCTGCGCGTCGCGGAACATGTTGATGATCAGGGCGAGGGTCGAGGGCATCAACGTGGCACCGGCGATGCCCATCGCCGCCCGCGCCGCTATCAGCGTGGTCGGGTCATCGGCGTAGACGGCGGCCAGGGAGGCGAGGCCGAACGCGGCGGCGCCGATCAGGAGCAGCTTCCGACGGCCGATGCGGTCGCCCAGGGTCCCCATGGTCACCAGGAAGCCGGCGATCAGGAACCCGTAGATGTCGATGATCCACAGCATCTGGGAGGCGGAGGGCTTCAGACCCTCGCTGATGTGCGGCACGGCCAGGTGCAGCACGCTCACATCGATGGACAGCAGCAGTGTCGGCAACGCCAGCACGGCCAGGCCCAGCCACTCACGGGGTCCTGCCTGCTCGGTGGTGTCGGCGGTGGTACTCATGCGGTTCCTTTCGGGGGTGGTGCTAGTCGGTGCCCGACACGGTCATCGGGCGAGGGGGTGTGGGAGGAGCAGCTCCGACCGGGGGTCGTCGGGGCCGGGCACCAGACGGGAAACGACCGTCGACGCGTTGGCGGGTGTGTAGAGGTAGAAGTGGCCGCCGGTGAAGGTCTGCCGGTCGAAGCCGCCCGAGGTCTCCAGCGACCACAGGTGCATCCGGTCGTCGATGACGACCGGGTCGTCCACCGCGCCGAGCGCCAGGATGGGGACACGGGTGCCGGACAGCGGCCGCCGGTAGGTCTCCATCGCCTCCAGGTCGGCCCGGATCGCGCGGAGCGACGGCCGCATCAGATCGACGCGGTCCATCAGTCCCGGGGACATCCCGCCGATGTCCGTCAGGTGCTCCAGCAGCTCCGCGTCGCTGCGGAGGTGGGCGAACGGCGGCTCGCTGGGGAAGCACGGCGGCTGGCGCGCCGATACGGCCAGCAGGGCGGGAGGCAGTCCCTTCTGCTCCATGGCGCGGGTGAGTTCGTATCCGAGCACACTGCCGAAGCTGTGCCCGATGACCGCGTACGGCAGCGGCTCCAGCTCCGCCAGGCCTCGGCTGAGGGCGTCGACCAGCGGCTCGACGCGGGTCAACGGCGGCTCGTTGATGCGCGCTCCCCGGCCGGGCAGCTGGGCGACGACGCACTCGACGTCCTCGGGCAGCACCTGCCACCAGGAGCGGAACGCGGACGGCCACCCACCGGCGTGCGGGAGCGCCACGACCCGGAACCGCGGACGGGCCCGGGGCCCGGGCCCCGGGCCGGTGCCGGCCACCCGGCGCGCACCGCTCCCCACCGTCATCCACCAGCCGCTCATCACGGCCCCCCGTCCGCGGGCGCGGGCAGCCCGGAGATCCCGGACGGCCCGGACCGGCCGGCTACGGACGACGAGCCGGCCAGCAGCGGGTGATGGTCCTCCAGGTGAGTGATCACCCGGTCCTGGTGACGCTGGAGGCGCTGGCCGGGAAGGTGCTCGAGCGCGTGCAGGAACGGGTCCTGGGGGGCCGGCAGGCCGGCGATCGCGCTCGCCGTGCCCAGCACCAGCATCGGCTGGTACCACGCCGAGTAGCCGCCCTCGTGGGCGAAGACGATCCTCCCTCCGGTCAGTTCGTCCGCGAGCCGGCACATCGCCGCGGTCATGGCATGGAAGGTGCGGCTGGTGCACAGCATCCGGCCCATCGGATCGTGGCCGCTCGCGTCGACGCCCGCCGCCACCAGGATCAGATCGGGGCGGAAGGCACGGGCCGCCGGCTCGACGATCCGGTCCATCACGGCGAGATAGGCGCCGTGGCCGGAGCCGGCGGGCAGCGGCACGTTGAGGGTGCTGCCCGCCCCTGCCCCCGCGCCGGTCTCCAACACGAGACCGGACGCCGCCGGGAACAGCCCCTCCTGGTGCACCGAGACGTACAGCACGTCGGGATCCTCGTAGAAGGTCCGCTGGATGCCGTTGCCGTGGTGCACGTCCCAGTCCAAGACCAGCACCCGGCGCGCCCCGTGGCGCTGCGCCGCCCGGGCAGCCACCGCCACGTTGTTGTACAGGCACAGCGCCATCGCCCGGTCCGGCTCCGCATGGTGGCCGGGCGGCCGCACCAGGCAGTACGCCCGGTCGAACCGGCCCTCCATGACGCCCGTGGCGGCCTGCACGCAGGCCCCGACGGCAAGCCTCGCGGCCTGGGCACTGTGGTAGTTGACGTGCGCGTACACACCGGCATCGCCCGAGCCTGCCGCCGAGGCCGCCTCGACCCGCTCGATGTGCTCGGGTACGTGGACGAGCAGCAGGTCCTCGTCGGAGGCCGGAGTCGGCGTGAGGCCGGTGAACCGGTCCATCACGCCGGACGCCTTGACCAGCCCTTCGGCACGCCGGAGGTCCGGGTCGACCGCGAACTGGCGCAGCGGCTCGATGCCCGGCCCGACCGGCACGTACCCCGATCCGGGACCGGGGTCGTGCCAGAAGCAGATCTCGTGGCTGTACCACGCGAGACGGGAGGTGCTCACCAGCCGGACACGCCCAGCGAGGCCCGGCTGATCCCGGCGACCTTCTCGATGTACTGGAGGTAGTACTCGCGTTCCTCGTCCGGCGTGCGCTTGGTGCGCAGCGTCGTCTCCAGCAGACCGAGCACCTCCCCGGCCTCGGTGGAGGTCAGCCGCCGGTCGCCGACCTCCTTCTCGAACGTGCGGATCCGCGCGGTCGGCTCCACCACCCCGGACACGAACTCGCCCTGGTCGGTGCCGTGGTTGCGGGTCGAGGCGATGGTCTTCAGAACCGCTCCGAAGAACGCCGTGGTGTCGACATCGGTCATGTTCGATTCCCCCTTGGTTGCATGCGGTGGTCTGCGCACGGTTGGGTCCGGTCCTGTGGGCCGCTCCGCCCGGTCAGTGCTCAGTGGATGAGGCCACAGGCGCGGCCGGCCTTCTCCAACGTCACGACGGCCGCGTCCAGGTCGGCGTCGGAGTGGCTGAGGTTGACGATGGTCCGCAGCCGCGGCAGCGTCCGCGGCACGGCCGGGTAGACGATCGGCTGGACGAAGAGCCCGTCGAGCTGGCACGACCGGGCCATCGCCCCCGCCTGCTCGGCACTGGTGCAGATGATCGGCACCACCGGCGTCTCACTGGCCAGCGTGTTGAAGCCCAGGGCGCGCAGCTGCTCGCGGTACCGGGTCGTCTTGGTCCGCAGCTCCCGGGTGAGGGACGGGGCGGCCGCCATCACCTCGACCGCGGCCTTGGCCGCCGCCACCTGAGCGGGAGTGGCTGCCGCCGAGAACATCCAGCCGCGGGCGTTGTTCTTCAGCGCGAAGATCAGGTCCCTGGACCCGGCGACGTAACCGCCCGCGCTCGGCACCGTCTTGGAGAGCGTGCCCATCTTGACGTCGACGCGTGCCGGATCGATGCCGAAGTGCTCGGTGATGCCGCGGCCGGTGTCACCGAGCACACCGAGGCTGTGCGCCTCGTCGACCATCAGCGGGGCGTCGTACCGCTCGCACAGTTCCACGATGCCGGGCAGGTCGGCCACGTCGCCGTCCATGCTGAACACGGCGTCGGTGACCACCAGGCGGCCCGCGTCGCCCGCCTTGCGCAGGGCGCGTTCCAGGTCGGCGAGGTCGTTGTGGGCGTAGGTGATGACCGACGCGCCGGACAGCCGGTACCCGTCCAGGATGCTGGCGTGGTTGTAGACGTCGCCGATGACGAAGTCGCCGGGGCCGACGAGGGCGCCGACCGTCGCCACGTTCGCCATGTAGCCACTGGAGAAGACGATGGCGTCCTCGGTGCCCAGGAAGCGGGCGAGCGCCTGTTCCAGCTCCCGGTGCAGGTGCAGGGTGCCCGCCAGCAGCCGCACCCCGTGCGCGCCGGTGCCGTGCCGCTCGACGGCCCGCAGAACCTGGTCGTCGATGTAGCCGTGCCCGATGAGTCCGAGGTAGCTGTAGGAGGCGAAGTTCAGGAACCAGCGGCCGTCGAACTTGATCCGGGGGCCCGTCGCCTCCTCGATGACGGGCTCGTAGAAGTACTCGTCCTTCGCGACGATCAGGCGGTCCTCCGCCGACAGGGCGTCGATGCGGCGGTCGAGGAACCTGCCGTGGGGTGCGTCGGTCAGCCGGCCCGGCAGGGTGCGCCGCGGTATCCGGTCGGCCGCCGGGGCGGGGGTGGGGGTGGGGGTCGGCACGGGAGCGGCGACCGGTGCTGGGGCCGGCGCGGGGGCCGGGATGGCCGGGGCGTGCGGCACGTCCCTGAAGCGGTCCCAGTCGGGAACGAAGGAGTCGGCGCCCCGGGCCGTGGCGGCCACCGGCCGGTCCACCGCCGCAACCGGCCGCTGCTGCGGCACCGCGACGCGCGGCGCCCCCGCCGGAGCTGCCTCGGGCACTTCCCGGACCGGGGCGGGAGCGGGGGTGGGCTCGGAGGTCGGGGCGGGACGGCTGCGCGGGAGCGATTCGAGGTGGGCGAGCAGCGCGCCCACGTTGGTGCGCTCGAAGAACACCATCGGGTCGATGTCGAGCCCGTCGGCGTTCAGCGACGCGGCCAGCTCGACCGCCATCATCGAGTCGAGGCCCAGTTCCAGCAGATCGTCCTCGGCTGCCACGCCGTCGACGAGCAGGACCTTGCTGATCGCGTGGGTGAGCGACGGCCACAGTCCGGTTTCGGGCGTGACAGCAGTCATGGGTGCATCCTTCGCTTTCGCGGCGGCGGACAGAACGTAGTGCGCGGGTGGTTGTCCCAGGGCCGTACGGAGGAGGTCGATGCCGTCGTCCGCGGTGAGGGCAGGGATGCCGTGCGCGGCGGCCTTCGGGGCGATGGACTCGCCCATGCCGACGGTCCACAGGCCCCAGCCGAGGCTGTACCAGGGCCGGCCCCCGGCACGTTGGCGGGCTGCGTAGCCGTCCAGATAGGCGTTGGCCGCGGCGTAGGCGCTCTGGCCGAGGTTCGCCCGTACCGCCGCAACCGAGGAGAACAGGGCGACGAATGCGGGCCGGTCGTACCCGGACACCAGGTCGGCGAGCGCGTGCGCGCCGCCGATCTTGGGTCCGAGTACGGCGTCCACCTGATCCGGGGTCAGACCGCGTGCCAGTCCGTCGCGCAGCACTCCGGCGGCGTGGAACACCCCGTCGTAGCGTGCGGCGTCGGGCAGTGCCTCGCGCAGTGCGCGGACGTCCGCCGCCACGACCGCCAGGTCGCAGCGTTCCGCCAGCCGGTCGAGGCGTTCCCGGGCCTCTCCCCGGTCCGGCACGGTCCGCCCGACCAGGGTCAGATGGGCACAGCCCGCTTCCGCCAGGTACTCCGCGACGCGCAGGCCGATGCCGCCCATGCCGCCGGTGATCAGGAAGCGGCCGTCCCGGTAGCGCGCCCGGCCGGTGGGGCGCGCTGGCGACTGCGGCCGTAAGGAGGGTTCGTACCAGGCGTCACCGCGCCGGGCGAGTTCCGGCCGGTCCTTCTCGAGCGTCTCCCACAGGGCAGCGGCAGCGCCGTCCTCCGGGTCGGCCGGATCGCCGAGGTCGTGGTCGAGGTCGAGGTCGAGCAGGCGGACCCTGGTGCGGGGATGCTCGACCTGCAGCGTGCGGCCGAGACCCCACAGAGCGGTCATGAAGGGGTCGACGGCGTCCTGCGCCACCACCTGGTGGGCGGCGGTGGTGACGATCAGCAGGGAGGGCATCGGGGGGCGGGCCGCGAGCCCGCGCACCATCGCGAAGACCTCCTGTAGGGCCTGCGTCACCGGCGCCTCGCCGGTGAGCCCGCGCGGTGCCACGTACACCACGTCCCGGAAGACGGTGTCGGCCGGAAGTGCGTCCGGGCCCCCTGCGGAGAGCTGCGCCGGCGTCAGGTGCAGGACGTAGCGGCCGGCCGGGGGACGGAGGGCGTGCGCGGACACGACCAGCACGGGGCCCTCGCCCGCCGACGCCTGAGCGGGAGCCGGGTCCACCTTCCGCCAGACGACGGTCTCGATCGAGGCGGCCACCGTGGCAGGCGTGGACTCCGCGGGCTCCGCGGATGCTGCGGGTCCGGCGGCCTTGAGGGTGATGCGGTCCAGTTCCAGCAGGACCTCCCCCTGCTGGCTGCAGACCACGGCCCGCCCCCGTACGGCACCGCCCCGGCCCCCGGCGTCGGCCGGATCGTCCCGCTCGACCAGGGCGATCACCGTGCCGGACATCCGGCGGCGGGCCACCAGCCGGCCGATGTACCAGGGCAGGCACGCCCCGGCCGCACCGCCGTCGAGCATGCCGAGCGCCTGGAAGACGCTGTCGAGCAGCGGCGGCGGCACGAAGGGGGGCGCCGACGCCGCGTTCGGGTCGTCCGCGGCCCGGAGCATCAGCAGCATCCGGCCCGGGCCCCGGTGCGCCGACCGGATCGCCTGGTACGCCGGCCCGTACGCGATCCCGCTCGCCTCGCGCCACGCGGCCACGTCCGACAGCGGCACCTGCTCCGTGCAGCCGGCCCGCAGCGCTGCCACGTCGACGTAGCGGGGCGGCGGCAGCGGGCTGCCGGTCGCCCGGGCGGTGCTGTGCTCGACCGGTAAGCCGTCGTCCCCGGGCTGCACGGAGCGGAGGGTGCACCGGCCGTCCTCCGCCGTACGGACCTCGATCTCGGCCCCGACTCCCGTCACGAGCAGGGGTGCCTTGAAGGCGACCTGCTCCAGCGTCCACCGGCAGTCGGGGCGCCCGGCATCGCAGGCCGACAGTACGGCGTCGATCTGCGCGGCGGCGGGGACGACCGGGACGCCGCCGATCCGGTGGTCGGAGACGAACGGATCGGCGACTCTGAGGAGTGATCTGAGGCCGCTCATGTGTGGAGGTCGAATCGTTCGGTGGCCTGGACGAGACCGTTCACCTGGATGTCGACCGCGTGCTCGCCCGAGTAGTACCGGCGCGTCTGCACCTCCTTGATCGTGTGCGTCTTCTCCAGGGACCGCCGTTCGCCGGGGCCGAGTTCGAGGGTGGTCAGCTTGAAGACCTTCGGAATGCTGCGCCCGTTCTTGCGCACGTGGTGCACCACGTAGTCGACGGCGACGGTGTGCGGCCGGTCGTCGGTGTTCTCGACGTCGAAGTTGATGACGAGGGTGTCCCCGATGGTCACCGACCCGGGGGTGATCCGCAGCCGGGGCACCCTGAGGTGCTCGCCGCCCGTGGCCCCGAGGATGGCGAGGGCCTGCTGGTCGCCCTTCTTCACGAGGGTGCGCAGCCCGTGCTTGACGATCCAGTTGGTCTCGGGTGTGGGGCTCTCCTCCAGCCAGCGCAGCGCGGTCGCGAGCGCGACCTCGGGGTTGTCCTTGGAGATGTCGTTGAGGTTGTTGGCGACGGACTTGCGCACGTACTCGGAGGAGTCGCTGCGCAGCGGTTCGAGGATCTCCAGGACCGGCAGCGGGTCCTTGACGAACACGGTCAGGGTCCGGGCCCAGGGCAGCCGAGAGCGGACGCCTTCGGTCGCCAGGCGCCGTACGTTGTGGCTCGGGCTCTGGGCCCATTGCGCGACGCGCTCCATCGTCAGCACGTAGTGCTGTTCGAGGTAGGGGCGGATCGCGTACTCGCCCGTGTGCCGCTTGGTGATCTCCTCGATGGCGTCCAGCGACGCGTCGGGGTGGTCCAGGCCGTACTCCTCGACGAAGCGGGCGACCGGCATGAGGAACCAGCTGGCGTTGAACATGCCTTCCCCCTCGGCCAGTTCGTCTCCGAGGACGGACAGGAGGATCGGCAGGGCGTCGGGGTAGTCCGCGGGCAGGCGGGTGCGCAGCCCTTCGGCCAGGACGAGGACGCGGTCCTTCAGCTCCTTGCCGGGAATGCGCGCCTCGACCTCTGCCGCGTAGCCCTCCACATCGAACTCGAGGTGGACGGTGCGGATCTTGTCACCGATCAGGCGTGCCGCTTCGCCGTTGAAGTGTCGCTTCAGTCCGTATTCGCTAGCCATGGTTCTGGTGCCTCTTCGTCTCGTTCTTGTAGTTCGTCGTCGTGTCGTGCGGGTCGGCGGATATCCAGAACCGCTGTCGCTTGAAGGGGTAGGTGGGGATGGTGACGGTCCGCTGGCCCTTGCCCCGGTGCAGACCGGCCCAGTCCAGATCAGCAGGCGTCTGGTTCACGTACGCGGCCACCGCCGCGTGCAACTCGGTCTGATCCGCGCGGTCCCGCCGCAGGGTGCTCAACCACACCGGATGCGACTCGCCCCACGAAGCCCGCGCCAACGACGTCAACTGCGGATGGGAACCGATCTCCCACACCACCCCCGCACCCAATCCGCCGAGTGCCGCGACCGCCTCGCTGAAACGCACCGGCTCGCGAATCGCCCGACCCCAATACCCGGGATCCATCACCGACTCGGCCGAATGCCACCCGCCCGAGACCGACGACGCGAACGCCACCGCCGGAGCCGCGAGCGCCGTCCCGGCCACCGCCTCCGTGAACGGCACGACCGCACCCTCCATCGCAGCCGAATGGAACGCATGGCTGACCACCAGCGGCTGCGTCCGCAACCCCGAACCCGCGCGGAACCCGGCCACCGCACCCTCCGGCCCCGTCACCGTCACCACGCGCGGCGCATTGAACGCCGCGACCTCCACACCCGGATGGGCAGCCAGAGCCAACAACACCGCCTCGGCATCCGCATGAACCACGGCCATCGCACCCTCACCCGGCTGCGACTCCATCAACTGACCCCGGACCGCGGTCAACCGCAGCAGATCCGCCAGCCCCAGCACACCGGCCGCCCACGCAGCCGTCAGCTCACCCAGACTGTGACCCACCACCGCATCCGCACGAACCCCGACCGACTCCAGCCAGCGCACCAAACCCACCTGGACCGAAACGATCCCCACCTGCGCATACCGCGTCCGGTCCAACCGGCCCGCCACATCACCGAACAACACATCCAACAACGGCACATCCACGTACGGCACGAGCAGCTCGGCACACTCGTCCAACGCAGCCCGGAACACCGGCTCCGTCACATACAGACCACGGCCCATCCCCGCATACTGCGAACCCTGACCCGTGAACATGAACACGTTCTGAGCGGAAACACTGCCCTTACGGGAAACAGGAGCCAGGCCCGCCGCAAGATTCCTCAAACCGGTAGTCAATTCACTAGCGTCACCACCGTGCACCACCGCACGGAAACGATGCCCGGCACGCCCAGCATTCGCCGTGAACGCGAAATCGCCCAGCTTTTCCGCCGACGCGCCATCCAATTCATCCGCGTACCCGCCGGCCAAGGACCGCAGTCCCGCCTCGTCGGCCGAACTCACCCGCACCACGTGCGAGTCCTGGGCCGGTACTCCCCGCACCGGAAGGACAGGAGGCTCCTCGACGATCACATGAGCGTTCACCCCACCCATGCCGAACGCACTCACCGCAGCCCGCCTAGGCCCACCGTTCCGCGGCCACTCCACCGCACGATCCGCCAAATAGAACGGCGTCTCCTCGAACCGAATGTGATCATTCGGCCGCACCACGTGCAACGACGGCGGAACCACCCCGTGCTCCATCGCCAACAACACCTTCACCAAACCCGCCAAACCCGCAGCAGGCTCCAAATGACCGACGTTCCCCTTCAACGAACCCACCGCACAAAACTGCGACCGCTCCGTCACCCCACGCCACGCACGCGTCAAACCCTCGATCTCAATCGGATCACCCAGACCCGTCCCCGTCCCATGCGCCTCCACCAAACCGATCGACTCCGCAGACACCCCCGCATCCCGCAACGCCGCAGAGATGACGTCCGCTTGCCCGCGCGGGCTGGGTGCGGAGTAGCGGGTGGTGCGTCCGCCGTGGTTGACGGCCGCTCCCTTGACCACGCCCCGGATCCGGTCACCGTCCCGCAGGGCGTCGTCGTACCGCCGCAGGACCACGGCCACGGCTCCTTCTCCCGGGACGAAGCCGTCCGCGGTGCTGTCGAAGGCGCGGCTGCGGTGCCGGGGCGACAGGGCCATGAGGTCGCCCATCGACCGGAAGTACTCCGGACTGATGCCGGCGTGCACGGCCCCGATCACCGCGGTGTCGATGTCGCCGGTGCGCAGGTGCTGGAGTGCCGAGTGCAGGGCGACCAGCGAGGACGAGCAAAGGGTGTTGACCAGTCCGCTCGGGCCGTGCCAGTCCATCAGGTAGGACAGCCGGTTGGCGATCATCGCCTCCAACCCGAGGCCCCGCCCGTCGGGTACGCCGTGGCGCACTCGCTCCTCGTGGTAGTGGTCGTGGCTGTAGGCGATCCACAGACCGGTGCTGCCGTGGGCCCGGGTGCCGATCCGACCGCCGTCCTCCAGGGCCTCCCAGATCGTCTCGTAGACGATCCGCGCCTGCGGATCGATCAGGGGGGCTTCGCGGGCCGAGATCCGGAAGGGAGCCGGATCGAACTCGTCCACGCGGTCCAGGAACGAGGCGTACGGGACCGGCCCGGCTACGTTCTGCCAACGGCCCTCGGGCAGCGGGCGAACCGTGTCCCGGCCTTCTGCCAGCAGCTCGGCGAAGGCGGTCAGGGTGCTCGCGGTGGGCAGCCTGACGGCGGCGCCCACGACTGCGATGTCCCGCGGCCGGGGTGCCGCCTGGGCGAGTGCGGGGGGCTCGGCCGCGTGCGCGGCGTCGGGTGTTCGCGGAGTGACGGTTGCCCGCGCCACCGGTGTGGGCTCCGCCGGCGCGGCCGGGACCGCGGCTTCCGGAGCCGCCTTGGGTTCCGGAGCCGCCTGCGGCGCCTGGTCTGCCGGGGCCGTCGGGGCAGCCGGGGCAGCCGGGGCAGCCATCGTGTCGACGAGCCCTGGCGCTTCCTCCACGAGGAATTCGGCGAACTGCCGGGGTGTCGGGTACTCGAAGAAGACCGTCGGATAGAGGGACAGGCCGTGCTCCTGGGAGATGCGCTCGCTCAGCGTGACCAGCCCGACCGAGTCGAAGCCGGCGGACAGGAACTCCGTATCGGCGTGCTCCTCTGGGGTACCCGTCAGTGCTAGGAACCAGGCGAGCGCCCGCACGGACCGCGAGGCGGCGGGGGCGGCGGGAGCCACCGGGACAACGGGGACCGCCGGGGCTACGGGGACCACTGGGGCCACAGGTGCCGCCGGGCGAGGTGACGTCGCAACGGGCGCGGGCTGCTGCGGTGTCAGCGGCGCTACGGACGCGGCCGGCGCCGGCGCGGACGCCTCCCCCGCGCTGAACGCCTGGACGGGAACCCGCTTGGACGACATGTCGCCGAAGACCAGCAGCGGCGTGCCCGCCTCATCGGTGACGGTCTGGGTGACCCGGCAGGCCTCGTCGTTCCAGAAGGCGATCTCCGTCCGCACGTAGGCGGCGTCGTCCAGCGGTCCGAGGACCTCCAGCCGGCCCACCGAGAGCGGAATGAACGCGGAGGCGTCCGCCGTGCCGAACACCGGGTTGGCCGGATCGATCGCCGCGACCGTCACGCTGTCCAGGAGCCCGGGGAAGAGGTGCACGCCGGGCGGGTTCATCTCCCGCTGCCGGGTGCCCTCGATCCGGGCGAGCGTGCCGCCGTCCGGGAGGCTCGCGACCCAGGAGATGTTCCGGTAGTAGCGGCCGTGGTGGTAGCCGATCCGGCGCAGCCAGCGGTAGAGGCTCGAGCCGGCGTGCACGGCGGAGCGGGCGCAGTCGGCCAGCAGGGTATCGAGGGGGACGGGGAGCGGCGGCTCGGGCAGGTGCCCGGTGGCGAGCCGGCCGGTCACGTAGGGCTCCCCGCTGTCGGCGTCCTCGACCCTGAACCGGCCGTCCGCGGCGACCCGGCCGATGACCCGGCGGGCCCCGGACGCGATGAGCGGGCGGTGGAAGAGGACGTCCCGAGCCCCGTGGAAGGGTTCGCCGCGCAGGGCGGCGCCTTCGCGCAGGAAGTCGAACCACGCCACACCCGGGAGCATCAGCGTGCGGTACACGGCGTGCTGGGCGATGGGCGCCTCGGCCGGTCCGAACACCCGGGAGAAGGCGTACCCGGCCGCCCCCTCGTCCGACACCAGCTCCGCGGGCGCCCCGGGTTCGGCCGAGCGACGGGGCTCGGCGAGGTTCAGGGCCCGGCCGCGCGGCTGGGCGAAGGGCAGCACGCGCTTGGTCCACGCCGTGCCCGTGGCCTTCTGGAATGCCGCCCAGTCGATGTCCCGGCCTGCTTGGAAGAGCTCGGCGGCGATCGCGGCGAGCACCGTGGCGACCTGCCGCTCCTCGCGGGCTTCGGCCAACCGCGCGCTGACGTCGTGGCCGCCAACACCACCACCGCCCTGTGCGTCGTGCTCCGGGTCGCCGTCACGCCGCAGGACGTCGGCCACCGCCTGCTCCAGCGGGACGCGTCCTCGTACGAAGTCCCCGACCGCCTCCCAGCCCGGGGGCAGGTCCACCGCGCCTTCGGGCAGTCCGAGGTCGCGCAGTGCGATCGCGAGGCAGACCCCGGACAGGATCCGCAGCAGCTCGCCGGAGAACTCGGCCAGCCGGGTGCCGGTGGCCGTTTCGAACAGGCCGACGACCTCGTGTACGGCCGGCGTGGAACGGTCGAGGGCCGACAGCCATGCGGTCGGGGCCGCGGCCGCCTCGGGGCGTACGGATACGGCGCTGCGGGGGCTGCCGAAGGCGCCGGCGTCCTGTGCGCCGGTCCGCAGGAGCCATGCGCGCAGAGCGGTGGCCAGTTGGTCCGCGTCCGCGCCGACGACGGCCATCCGCTCGGTACGGTGTGGCCGTGCCAGACGCGCCGTGGCGCACACGTCGCCGAGTTCGCCCGGACCGTCCGCCAGCGTGGGCAGGAACGACAGCCACTGGGCGACCAGTTCGCGCAGCGCGTACGGGCTGTCGGCGGACAGCGGCAGCACGTGGACCGGCCCGGGCTTCCCGCCGGCCCCCACCGGCCCGGCGGGGGTGCCGGACGTGCGGGGGGCGCCCTCGGCCACCACGTGGGCGTTGGTGCCGCCGAATCCGAATCCGCTCACCGCGGCCCGGCGCACCGGCGCGTCCGGCCAGGGGAGGCTGGTGTCGGGCAGGTGGAACGGGCTGTCGGCGAGGTTGAGGCGCGGGTTGGGCGCGTCCACCGCCACGGCCGGGACGGTACCCTCGCGCAGCGCGACGATGATCTTCGCAAGTCCGGCCAGGCCCGACGCCGAGTGCAGATGGCCGATCCGGCGCTTGATCGAACCGAGCGCCACGGAGTTCCGCGGGACGCCGTGGCGGGCGAACACCTCGGTGAGCGCCCGTATCTCGATCGGGTCGCCGATGGCGGTGCCGGTGCCGTGCGCCTCCACGTACTGGACGGTCGCCGGGTCGATCGTCTTGTACGCCTTGTCCAGCAGCTCGATCTGGGCTTCCAGGTTCGGTGTGGTGACGCCCATGGTGCGGCCGTCGTTGTTGACCGCGACCCCGCTGATGGCTCCGAGGATCAGGTCGCCGTCGGCCAGTGCCGCCGGCATGGGCTTGAGCACCAGGGCTGCGGCTCCCTCCCCGGGCACATAGCCGTTGGCCTTGCTGTCGAAGGTGTGGCACAGCCCGTCCGGGGAGAGCGCCCCGGTGCGGGAGAGGAGTACGAACGTCAGCGGGTCGATCAGCAGGTCGACCGCGCCGACCAGGGCGAGCTCGCAGGTTCCGGCCGCCAGGCTCTGGCAGGCGAGCCAGACCGCCGACAGCGACGACGAGCAGGCGGTGTCGACCACCAGGCTCGGGCCCGCCAGGTCGAGGCGGTCGGACAGCCAGGCCGCCGTGAAGTTCTGCGACCGCCCCCACAGGGCTGCGGGCCCGGGCCCACCGGCGGAGCCCGGTGCGGCGGGCGGAACCAGCCCCCGGCCCTGGTCGAATCCGTACGCGTTCATGCGCGCGCCGACGAACACGCCGGCGTCGAGCCTGCGGCGCACCCCCAAGTACCCCGCGTCCTCCAGGGCACGGGCGCCGACCTCCAGCATCACCCGCTGCTGGGGGTCGAGGAACACGGCGTCCTCGGCGGTCAACCCGAACGCCTCGTGGTCGAAGGAGAACGGGTCCACCAGGAACGCGCCGCGGTGGTGCGTGCCCTGGTGGGGCCCCTCGCCCCGGTACAGCTCGCGGGCCCACCGGCTCGACGGGACCTCTCCGACCTCGACCCCGTCGCCGCCCAGCAGAGCCGTCAGGTCGACGACGTCCTCGGCGCCCGGGAGCCGTACCGCAAGGCCGATCACGGCGATGCGGGTGTCGAGCTCGCTCACAGTAGTCCTTTCGTTCGACGCGCCGGTCGCGCCCGGCCCGGTCACCGCTGCCCGTCCCGCTGGAGCAGCGGACGCAGCAGGGCGCTCAGAGCGGATGCGGGCACGTCGTCGTGGTCGGGAGTGGGCGGACGGTGGGGGGCCGGCGCCTCGTGAACGGCCGACACCTCATGCGCGGCCGGCGCCTCGTGGGCGGCGAGTCCGGCCGCGACGTCGTCGGCCGTGCGTGCCCGCATCAGCAGCGACGGATCAACGGTCAGGCCGCTGCGCTGTTCGAGTGCCGTGGTCAGCTCGGCGATCACCAGGGAGTCCAGCCCCAGCCCCGGCAGCGGGCGCTCGCCGGGGTCCTCCCCCAGCACCTGGACGAAGGCGTCCCGCACCCGGGCGCGCATCCCCGCGCCGTCGTGCCCCGCACGCACCGGTGCGGGAACGACGGGGGCCCCGGCCCGCGTCTGCACCGGCGCGGCCCCGACGAACGCGACGGGCTCCACGGCCTCCGCAGGGGAGGCGGTGGTGCTTCCCGGGAAGATCACGGCGCCGCCCGACCGCAGGTGGTCGAAGAAGGCGTCCAGCGCTTGCTCGACGCCGATCGAGTGGGCTGCGGAGAAGGACGCGTCCGCCTTCATTCCGATGCCCGTCCAGTTGGGCCACGCGTGCGCCGTCACCGTGGTGACGGCGTCGCTCTCCCGCTCGGCGAGCGCCAGCTGGTAGGCGTTGGCGAGGCTGTAGTCGACCAGCCCCCGGCCGGCCAAGGCCTGCGTACCGGCGATCGAGGACACCAGGACGGCGAAGTCGGCGCCCTCCTCCTTGGCCAGCCGTACGACGTTCAGCGAGCCGGGGACCTTGGGGGCGAGCACCTTCTCGGCGTCGCTCCACGGCCGGCGGTGCATCGCCCCGAAGGGGTTGACCCCGCCGGAGGAGTGCACGACGCCGACCAGCCTTCCCCAGCGCCGGCCCAGCTGCCCGGCGACCGCGGCGAGCGCCGCGGGGTCGGACACGTCGCAGGGCACGTACTCGACCTCGGCCCGCGCCGCCAGTTCCCTCAGGGGGGCGGAGTGGGCGGGGTCGACGACCGACCGGCCGATGATGCCGATGCGCTTGGCTCCCCGGTCGATCAGCCGCTCGGTCAGGCGCAGTCCTACGGCGCCCAGTCCGCCGGTGACCAGGCAGTACCCGTCGGTGGGCAGGGCGTACGGTGCGCCGGGCGGCGCGGGCACGGGGTGCGGCGTGTACCGGACGCCCCGCCGGTGGGCGACGACGACCGTGCCGCCGTCGGCCTCGGCGGCCGTACCGGCCCCCAGGGCGGCGTACTCGGCGGCGAGGCGGTCGGCCAGTACCTCGACCGGGTCGGCCGGGTCCAGGTGGACGATCGCGGTGGGCTTGCGGCCCTCGGCCCCGGCGGCCCGTACGGCCATGGCCATGGCGGCCCGTTCGGGGCGCAGGCTGCCGCGCTCGTCGGGGTGGACGGCCGCGTCGTGGAATCCGGCCCAGAGCAGCGTCCCGTGCGCGGGCAGCGTCGTCATCAGGCCGCTCAACTCGGCCCAGAAACCGCTCAGGTCGAGGGGGCGGCTGTTGCGGCTGCCCGGGGCGTCGATCACGATGGCCGCGTCCGCCTGCCGGCCGGACTCGACGACGGTCACGCCCCGGTCCCGGAGGGTCTTCGTCAGCGCGTGCCCGATCTCGGGGTCGGCGGTGACCAGGCGTACCGCGGCCGGGACGGTGGCGGGCACCGGTGCCGGTTCCCGGACGCGCCACTCGACGCGTACCGCCCCGGCGCCGACAGCTGGTGCCGGGCCGGGCGCGGCGACCTCCGGGTCGGTGGTGTGCCAGTACGACTCCCGCGCGAACGGATAGGTGGGGAGGTCAGTGGCCCGGGCACCCGTGGTGGAGAGCGCGGGCCAGTCGATGTGCGCGTAGCCGGCCCCGGCCAGCTCGGCGGCGCCGGCGGGCCGGTGCGGCGCCGCGGCCGACCCGGTGCGGATGGCCGCCGCTTCGACGGTCAGGTCGATGTCGACGCGGGCGGGCCGGATGCTACCGGCGGCGACGGAACGCAGCGCGGTGGCGAGTTCGGCGGCCGTCCGTCCGTGGACCGCGGTCTGGAACTCCAGCGGGGAGCGGCCGGTGTTGGCGGTGTGGCAGAGGTCGGCGGTCTCCCAGTCGTCGCGTACCGCGTCGAACCGGTCGGCGTACGCGCCGGCCAGGGAACGCAGTCCCGCTTCGTCGGCAGCGCTGACCCGCACCACGTGCGAATCCTGGGCCGGTACTCCCCGCACCGGCAGGACAGGAGGCTCCTCGACGATCACATGAGCATTCACCCCACCCATGCCGAACGCACTCACCGCAGCCCGCCTAGGCCCACCGTTCCGCGGCCACTCCACCGCACGATCCGCCAAATAGAACGGCGTCTCCTCGAACCGAATGTGATCATTCGGCCGCACCACGTGCAACGACGGCGGAACCACCCCGTGCTCCATCGCCAACAACACCTTCACCAAACCCGCCAAACCCGCAGCAGGCTCCAAATGACCGACGTTCCCCTTCAACGAACCCACCGCACAAAACTGCGACCGCTCCGTCACCCCACGCCACGCACGCGTCAAACCCTCGATCTCAATCGGATCACCCAGACCCGTCCCCGTCCCATGCGCCTCCACCAAACCGATCGACTCCGCAGACACCCCCGCATCCCGCAACGCCGCAGAAATCACCTCCTGCTGCGCCGCACTGCTCGGAACCGTCAACCCACTCGTACGACCACCGTGATTGACCGCACTCCCCTTGATCACACCCCGGACCCGATCACCATCCCGCAGCGCAGCCCGGAGCGGCTTCACCACCACCGTCACCACACCCTCACCCGGCACGAAACCATCAGCCCCCGCATCGAACGGCCGGGAGGCACCCGAAGGCGACAGGGCGCGCAGGTTCCGCATCGCCACGTAGTGCAGCGGAGACATGGCGACCCGGACTCCGGCGACGATCGCCTGCTCGCACTCGCCGTTGCGGATGCTGCGCACCGCCGTGTGCAGGGCGACCAGCGACGACGAGCACAACGTGTCGATCGTCATGCTCGGCCCGTGCAGGTCCAGGAAGTAACTCACCCGGTTGGCCAGGAACGCGTTGTGGTTGCCCAAGCCGCTGGGGGCGTCCAGTTCCGGCGCGATGTTGTAGTCCTTGTAGTGCTGGTAACTGGCGCCCACGAACACGCCGGTGGAGGAGGAAAGCTGCCTCGGCGGCAGGCCGGCCGACTCGAGTGCCTCCCAGGTGGTGCGGAGCAACCAGCGGGCCTGCGGGTCGAGGACCTCTGCCTGCTTGGGGAAGAAGTCGAAGAACCGGGCGTCGAACTCCTCCACGTTGTCGAGGAATCCGCCCACGTCGGGCTCGTGACCGCCCGTGTACGGGCCCCAGCGGTGGGCCGGAGCCGGGCGGATCTCCTCGCCCGAGCCGGCGAGCAGCGACCACAGCCGTTCCGGGTCCGGGGCGCCGGGGAGCGCCAGGGCCAGGCCGATGACGGCCATGTCCTCGGCGGCCGCGGTGTCCTCGGTGGCCGCGGTGGTTGCAACGGCGTCGGGGGCTGCAACGGCGTAAGGGGCTGCGTCGCGGGCCGCGGTCGGGGCGAACACTCCGTCGGCCGCCAGTTCGGCGACGTGCGCGGCGAGGGTGCGGCAGTCCGCGGCGTCCAGGACGTCCGTCGGGCTCAGCTGCACCCCGTACTCCGCCTCGACGTCGGCCGCGATGGCCGTCGCCAGCATGGAGTCGAGACCCGCGGCGGACAACGAGGTGGTCGCGGTGACGCCCGGGTCGTGGAGGACGCTCCGCACCACCGCGACGATCGCCGCCTCCGACGCCGCGGCCTGCGGCGTACGGCGGCCGGGAGCGGACGGGCGGCCGTCGTTCCCGGTCACCGTGCGGTACTCGACCCCGTCGAGCCGGACGAGCACCCGGCCGTCGGCGGCGAACAGGGTCGCGTCGCCGCGCCGCGTGCCGTCGCTGCCGGGCTCGGCACCTTCGAGCAGCACGAACACCGCCCGGGCCGGATCCGCCCAACGGGTCACCCGGCCGATGGAGACCGGCAGGTACGTGGCCGACGGGGCTGCGGGGTCCGCCAGCGTGAGGACGGCCATGACCTGGAGGGCGGCGTCGATCGCCACCGCCTCGGCCTCCAGCGGGCTGCCGGCCGGGACGTCGATCCGTGCGAGTACGCGGCCGGGCCCGTAGTGCACCTCGGCGATGGACCGCAGCGGGGCGGTGAGCTCCATGCCCTTCGCGGCGAACCACGCGTAGAGGCCCTCCGGTTGCAAGGTCCGGTCGAGGCCGTCCCGCAGGGCGTCCAGGTCCGCGGCGACGGGCGCCGGGCCCGCCGGGGCGCCGGCGGTGGTGAGCCGGGCGATGACCCGGTCGGCATGCCGGAAGGCAGCCGGCCCGGTGCGGACGGGGTCGTCGAGGTCGCTGGTGAGGGAATCGGTTCCGGTCCCCCGGCCGGTGAAGGCGATCCGGCTCAGGACACTGCTCGACCGCAGGCCGAGGGCCACGGGCAGCGCCCCGGGCACGGTGTCCTCGCCCAGCACCCGGTGGGCGCGCGCGAGCCGCCGTACGGCCGCGGCCACGTCCTCGGCGGCCGGCGCGGCCGGTGGGTCCGGCACGGCCGGTGGGGCGGTCTCGGGTCGCGCCCCGAAGGGGTAGGGCGGCAGGGTACGGTGGCGCGCCGGCGGGCCGGGGTACACCGTGGCCCAGTCGACGGTGCCGCCGCCGACGTAGCGGAAGGCCGGGCCGCTGAGGCCGGTCGATGCGCTCTCCAGCACCGATCCGCCACGGACGACGCTGCCGGGTGCCCGGTCCGCCAGGCCCAGCGCCCGGGCCAGTCCGGTGCTGAGCTCGTCGACCGTGGTTCCCAGGAGCGCGATCCGGTGGGCCCGGTGGTCGCGTCCGACGGCACTGGAGCGGCACAGTGCGCTCAGGCCGTCCGCGGTCTCCGGCAGCAGCAGCGGGCGGACGTCCGCCATGCGCCGGAGCAGGGCGTCCGGAGTGTGGGCGGACAGGACCAGCAGGTGCTCGTCCGCTACGGCGGCGGACTTCCGCGCGTCCTCGCCGGACTCCCCGTACGGGGGTTCCCCGACGTACTCCTCCACGACGACGTGCGCGTTGGTGCCGCCCATGCCGAAGGAGCTGACCCCCGCCCTGCGCGGCCCGTCCGAGTGCCACGGCCGGGGCTCGACCGGGATCACGAACGGCCCGGCGGACAGGTCCAGGTGGCTGCTGGCGGTCTCGAAGCCCGCGACGGGCGGGATCTCCCGGTGCCGCAGGCTCAGGAGGACCTTGAGCAGGCCGGCGAGTCCGGCCGCTGGCTCCAGGTGCCCGATGTTGCCCTTCACGGTTCCGATGTGGCACGGCTCGGTGCGGTTCGGGTCGCCGCCGAACACCTCGGTCAGCGCGGCGATCTCGATCGGGTCGCCGAGCCGGGTCGCGGTGCCGTGCGTCTCGATCAGGGAGATGTCCGCCGGGGCCAGTCCGGCGTCGTCCAGAGCCGCCCGGACGACCGCGGCCTGGGCTTCGCTGCGGGGCACCGGCAGGGCGCTGCCGCGGCCCCCGTGGTTGACGGCCGTACCGCGGATGACGCCCCAGATCGGGTCGCCGTCCCGCTCAGCGTCCGCCAGCGGCTTCAGCATCACGGCCAGCGCGCCCTCGCCGGGGAGGAAGCCGTCCGCCCGCTCGTCGAAGGGCCGCGGCCGGGTCTCGGACAGCGCGCCGAGCTGGCTCAGGCTGCGGTAGTACCACGGAGTCAGGCCGACCTGGCAGGCCGCCACGATGGCGGCGGCACAGTGGCCCGAGCGCAGCGCGGCGACCGCCTGCTGGATGGCGACGAGGGACGACGAGCACAGGGTGTCGACGGTCTGCGACGGGCCGGTCAGGTCCAGCGCGTACGAGATCCGGTTGGCCAGTACCGCGTTCATGGAGCCGAGCGCGGTGTGCGGTCCGACGGTCTCCAGCCCCTGCGCGTCGCGGTGGTGGGTGTAGGTGGCGCCGACGAAGACGCCGATGTCGCGGCGGTCGGCGAGACCGCTGTCGTCCCGCACCGCCCAGGCGTGTTCCAGCAGCAGCTTCTGCTGTACGTCCATCTCTTCGGCCTCGCGCACCGAGATGCCGAAGAAGCTGGGGTCGAAGCGGTCGACGCCGGAGACGAAGGCGCCGGTGCGGCAGTAGGTGCCCGTCATACGTGGGCCGCGCGGCTCGAAGTGGGCGTCGACGTCCCAGCGTTCGGCCGGGACCTCGGTGAACGCGTGTCCGCCGGAGCGGAGCAGGGTCCACAGATCCGCCGCACCGCCGGCCGCGCCCGGCAGGTCACCGGAGACGGCGACGATCGCGACGTCCGCGTCACGGCCGGCTGCTGCCGTCTGCCGCCGCGGCATCGGACGCGGGCGGTCCGGGAAGGCGGCCGGGAGCGGCTCGCCGGACCGGACGGGCTCGGCAGACTCGGGCTCGATGGGCTCGATGGGCTCGATGGGCTCGGCGGTCTCCGGCGCCGCGACCGCGACGGCCGCGCCGTAGCGGTCCGTCAGGGCTTGGACCAGCTCGGCGAACTCGCCGTACTCCAGGAAGAGCGTCGCCGGGAGGTGGATGCCCCACCTGCGGGACAGTTCCTCCGACAGCTCGACGCTCATGATCGAGCTCATGCCGTAGTCCGACAGCGGGGTGTCGCGGTCGAAGGAGGCGACGCCCAGCCGCTCGGCGAGGAACCGCTCCAGTGCGTGCGCGACGCGTTCCCCGGCGTCCGCGCCGGTCTCACCGTTCTCCCCGGTCTCACCGGTCTCACCGGTCTCACCGGCCGCGTCCCGTACGCCGTCACGAGCCTCGGCCCGTACCGCGGAAGGCGCTCCGGCCTCCGCGGCCTCGTCCTCGAGCGCGATGACCACGTCGCCGGCGTCCGGGTGGGCGACGACCACCTGGCGGGGGTCCTCCTCCGACCCCAGTACCGCGATCAGCGCGTCCAGGCCCTCCGCGGTGCCGAGCGGCCGGACACCGCGCCGCCGCAACTGCTCCGCGACGGCCGTACCCATGCCCACCTCGCCCCACAGGCCCCAGTCGACGCTCAGCCACGGCGAGCCGTACGCCTGCGCGAAGGCGTCGAGGTAGGCGTTGGCCGCGGCGTACCCGCCCTGCCCGAGGTTGCCGAACGTGCCGGAGACCGACGCGAACAGCACGGCGAAGTCCAGGACCTGACCGGCCACCGCGGCCGCCAGCTCGCGGACCCCGTCGACCTTGGGCCGCATCACCGCGGCGATGTCCTCGGCCGTGGCGCTGCGGATCAGCCCGTCCTTGAGCGTGCCGGCCGCGTGGACCACGCCGTGCAGGTCGCCGAACTCCGCACGGGCGCGTTCGACCACGGCCGCCAGGGCGCCGGGGGTGGTGACGTCCGCGCTGTAGGAAACGACCTCGCATCCGTGTGCGCGGATCGCGGCCGTCCGGTCCTCGTCGGCGGCTGCCGCTCCGGAGCGGCTGACCAGCGCGACGACGCCGGCGCCGTCCCGTGCGAACCTGTCGGCGACCTCCAGGCCCAGACCGCCGTGCCCGCCGAGGATGAGGTAGCGGCCGCCCTTCCTGATGGGCCCCGGCCCGGGGCGGGGCGCGACGTGTGCCGACCGGTCGCGCACCCGGACGGGTGCCTGGCGGACACCCTGCCGGTAGCCGACCTCGGTGGGGCCTTCGCCGTCGCCGAGCTCCGCCAGGAGTGCGCGGAGCCCGTCGTCGGAGGACCGGTCGATGTCGAGGAGGCGCGGGCGGAGACCCGGGTACTCGATGGCGGCGGTGCGGACGAAGCCCCACAGGGCGGCCCGCGCGGGCACCGGCCGGTCCCCGCTCGCGATCGGCTGCCCGTCCCGGGTCACCACGAAGAAGCGGGACTTGCGCTGCCGCTCGCCGAGGGTCTGCAGGGCGGCCAGGCATCCGTAGAGGCCGAGGCGGAGCTCCGTCTCCTCCCCCTGGGCACCGTCGGCCGCGTCGCCGGCGTTCCACAGGTGCACCACACCCGCGACCGGGTCCCCCAGCTCCTCCCAGAGCCGCCGGAACGCCTCCTCGTCCGGCTGCGCCAGCATCCGCTGATCGCGGCCGTGCGCCTGCGGCCCGGACGGGCCGACGCCGACCTCCACCACACGGGCTCCCTCGGCACGCAGTTGCCGGGCGGCCCGCTCACCCAGGCTGCCCGTACCGCCGTTGTGCAGCAGCACCCAGGTGCCGGTCCCCGGCTCGGGCCGGACGTCCTCCGCCGACGCGGGACGCCAGTCGATCCGGGTGATGGGCAGCACGGCCGCGCGCGGCGGAACCGCAGCGGAGGCCGGCCGCGACACGGCGTCCGTACGCCGCATGCGTAGCCCCTCGAACTCTGCCGCGATCTCGTTCGAGGGCCCCAGCAGCAGTGCGTCGGCAGTCGCGTACGCGCCGTCGACGCCGGTGCGGCGCACCAGGACGGTCGCACCGGCCGACAGCGCCGAGAGGTCGGTGAGGACCCGGAGCCGGGCGACGCCGATCGGCAGCATGGGGTAGGGGCCGTCCGGTCCCGTGAGGTCCTGGAGCGCGCAGCTGACGACCTGGAACACCCCGTCCACCAGAAGTGGATGGGCGTACCAGGGCATGGGCTCGGCATCGGAGCGCAGCGTTGCCCTGGCCATGCCGTCGTCTCCGACGGAGAGGTCCCAGACGGTGCGGAAGTCGGGCCCGTACTGGAGGCCCTCGCGTGCCCAGCTGTCGTACAGCCGCTCCGAGGTGATGGCCCGGGTACCGGTCACCTGCCAGCCGGTACCGGCGGGCGGGTCCTGGACGTCGCCCGGGAGCAGCCGGCCGGTGCCGGTGGACAACGGCTTGCGGTCGCCGGCCACGACGGTGCTCAGCTCGAAGCGGGTCCGGGGTCCGAAGGCCACGTCGAGCCGGATCGGAGCCGCACCGTGGTCACTGATGGTGAGGGGGCGCAGGAACGTCACATCGGTGAGCTCCAGCGGAGTGAACGGCCGGCGCTGGGCGACTCCCACCATCGCCATTTCCAGCTGGACCGCGGCGGGCAGCAGCCCGGTGCCCGCGGAGCGGTGCTGGGCGATGAAGGGCTCCTGGCCCGTGAACGTCTTCTCGTAGGTTTCGGCCGGGTTCGTCACTGTCCCTCGCTCTGGTGCTCGTAGTGACGGTCGAACAGCGGGTGGCTGACGGCAGGCGCCGTGGTGCGGCGGGCCGGGGGCGCGGTCAGCCCCTGTCGCTTGAAGGGGTAGGTGGGGATGGTGACGGTCCGCTGGCCCTTGCCCCGGTGCAGACCGGCCCAGTCCAGATCAGCAGGCGTCTGGTTCACGTACGCGGCCACCGCCGCGTGCAACTCGGTCTGATCCGCGCGGTCCCGCCGCAGGGTGCTCAACCACACCGGATGCGACTCGCCCCACGAAGCCCGCGCCAACGACGTCAACTGCGGATGGGAACCGATCTCCCACACCACCCCCGCACCCAATCCGCCGAGTGCCGCGACCGCCTCGCTGAAACGCACCGGCTCGCGAATCGCCCGACCCCAATACCCGGGATCCATCACCGACTCGGCCGAATGCCACCCGCCCGAGACCGACGACGCGAACGCCACCGCCGGAGCCGCGAGCGCCGTCCCGGCCACCGCCTCCGTGAACGGCACGACCGCACCCTCCATCGCAGCCGAATGGAACGCATGGCTGACCACCAGCGGCTGCGTCCGCAACCCCGAACCCGCGCGGAACCCGGCCACCGCACCCTCCGGCCCCGTCACCGTCACCACGCGCGGCGCATTGAACGCCGCGACCTCCACACCCGGATGGGCAGTCAGAGCCAACAACACCGCCTCGGCATCCGCATGGACCACGGCCATCGCACCCTCGCCCGGCTGCGACTCCATCAACTGACCCCGGACCGCGGTCAACCGCAGCAGATCCGCCAGCCCCAGCACACCGGCCGCCCACGCAGCCGTCAGCTCACCCAGACTGTGACCCACCACCGCATCCGCACGAACCCCGACCGACTCCAGCCAGCGCACCAAACCCACCTGGACCGAAACGATCCCCACCTGCGCATACCGCGTCCGGTCCAACCGGCCCGCCACATCACCGAACAACACATCCAACAACGGCACATCAAGATGCGGCACCAACAGCTCGGCACACTCGTCCAACGCAGCCCGGAACACCGGCTCCGTCACATACAGACCACGGCCCATCCCCGCATACTGCGAACCCTGACCCGTGAACATGAACACCGTCGGAGCAGTCGCGCCGCCCTTCCGGGACACAGGAGCCCGGCCGACCGCAATGTCCTTCAGACCGGCAGCCAGTTCAAGGGCGTCACCACCGTGCACCACCGCACGGAAACGATGCCCGGCTCGGCCGGTGTTCGCCGTGAACGCGAAATCACCCAGTGCGTCCCCCGCCACCCCGGCCAGCCCCTGCGCGTACGCGCCGGCCAGGGAACGCAGCGCCGCTTCGTCGGCAGCGCTGACCCGCACCACGTGCGAATCCTGGGCCGGTACTCCCCGCACCGGCAGGACAGGAGGCTCCTCGACGATCACATGGGCGTTCACCCCACCCATGCCGAACGCACTCACCGCAGCCCGCCTAGGCCCACCGTTCCGCGGCCACTCCACCGCACGATCCGCCAAATAGAACGGCGTCTCCTCGAACCGAATGTGATCATTCGGCCGCACCACGTGCAACGACGGCGGAACCACCCCGTGCTCCATCGCCAACAACACCTTCACCAAACCCGCCAAACCCGCAGCAGGCTCCAAATGACCGACGTTCCCCTTCAACGAACCCACCGCACAAAACTGCGACCGCTCCGTCACCCCACGCCACGCACGCGTCAAACCCTCGATCTCAATCGGATCACCCAGACCCGTCCCCGTCCCATGCGCCTCCACCAAACCGATCGACTCCGCAGACACCCCCGCATCCCGCAACGCCGCAGAAATCACCTCCTGCTGCGCCGCACTGCTCGGAACCGTCAACCCACTCGTACGACCACCGTGATTGACCGCACTCCCCTTGATCACACCCCGGACCCGATCACCATCCCGCAGCGCAGCCCGGAGCGGCTTCACCACCACCGTCACCACACCCTCACCCGGCACGAAACCATCAGCCCCCGCATCGAACGGCCGCAGGGCACTGGACGGGGAGAACGAGCGCAGGCGCGAGCCCAGTTGGAAGTACTGCGGTGACATGGCCAGGTGCACGCCGGCCACGACGGCCTGCTCGCACTCGCCGTTGCGGATGCTGCGCACCGCCGTGTGCAGGGCGACCAGCGACGACGAGCACAACGTGTCGATCGTCATGCTCGGCCCGTGCAGGTCCAGGAAGTAACTCACCCGGTTGGCCAGGATCGCGTTGTGGTTGCCCAGGCCCGCCGCCGTCTGTACGACGTCCCCGACGACCATGTCGCGGTAGTGCTGGTAGCTGGCGCCCACGAACACGCCGGTCGACCGCTGGGTCGTACCCGCCAGGCCGGCGTCCTCCAGGGCCCGCCAGGCGGACTGGACGAGGTGGCGCTGCTGGGGGTCGATCCACTCCGCTTCTGCGGGTGACAGCCGGAAGAACCCCGCGTCGAAGTCGGTCAGTCCTTCGACGAAGCCGGCGCGCCTGAGGTAGACGGTGCCGGGCTTGCCGTCCGTCCCGTAGTACGAGTCGATGTCCCAGCGGGATGCGGGCACCTCGCTCAGGCAGTCCTCGCCCTCCACCAGAACCCGCCACAACTCCTCGGGACTCTCGGCGTTCGGGAACACCCCGTCGAAGCCGATGACGGCGATGTCGTGCAGATCCGCATCACCGGACACCGGGGCGCCGGGCTGCTCGACCGTCGGCACCAGGGGCCGGATCGGCTGCGGGACCGGAACCGGAACGGGGACCGGAACCGGCTCCGCACGCTCTTCGGGCCGGGTCGTCTGCGGAACACCGTCCGCGACCGGAAGGCCCGCGTCGGCGGGTGCCGCGGTGACTCCGTACTCGTCCCTCAACTCGGCGGCCAGCCGGTCGACCGTGCCGACCTCCAGGACCAGCGTCACGGGGACGTCCACGTCCAGCTTGGCCCGGATGTCCTGGGCCAGCGAGACCGCGAGCATCGAGTCGAGCCCCTGCTCCTGCAGCGGACGGTCTGTTTCCAGTTCGTCGACGTCCAGTTCCAGGGCGTCCGCCACCCACCGGGCCAGCGCCGCGTCGAGACCGCCGGCTCCCGGGCGGCCGGGGGCCGGCACGGGACGGTGGCCGTTGGAAACCGGACCGGTGACCGGAACCTGGGCCGGAACGGGCGCCGGCGCGGGCCGGTGGCCGTTGCGCGCGCCGCCTCCCGCCCCTCCCGACGACGGTGCGGGGGAGAGCCGCTTCCAGGTGATCCCGCGGGCCTCCAGTACGGGTTCGTCGCCGTCGAGGACCACCAGGCTCGCGGTCAGAAGACCGGAGTCCGGCCCGGTGTCCCGGTCGCGCCGGGCGTACACCCTGGCGTTGTCGGGAAGCCGGCCGAGGACGGTGAGCCGCTCGACGGTGAAGGGAACGTACAGTCCCTGCGCGCCGCACGCGGCGAGCGCGATCTGGAAGGCGCCGTCGAGGAGCCGGGCGTCCACGGCGCCAACGGTCTGCCCGGCGCCGCGCAGCACACCGGTGGCCTGCCCGGGCGCCACGGAGAGCGCGGCCACGGTCCGAAAACCCGCGCCGTAGCTGAGCCCGGCACGCTCGAAGGCGTCGTACATCGCGTCGAGCGCAACGGGGGTGAAGCCGTCGGCGGTGGCCGGAGCAGCGAGTGACGGCTGCTCGGGCGCGGTCACCTCGGTGTTGGCAACCAGGGCTCCGGTGCCGTCGCGGAAGGCGACCGCGTCGTCGTCGCGCTCGGCCGTGAGGGTCGCGGGGGCCTCGACGGCCGCCCGGAAGGTGAGGTCCCGCAGGCCGAACCGGTTGCGGCCGAGGAGCTCGGCGACCTTGCCGGGATATCCGGCGCCGGGCAGCGTCGGCTTGCCGAGGACCAGGTGCTCGGCTGCCTCCGGGTGCTCCGTCCACGTGTTCCTCGTACGGCCGGGCACGGCCTCCTGCACGGTCGCGTTCGGCTGTTCGGCGGGCTCCAGCCACAGGTACTTCTCGGCGTGCGGCCTGGTCGGGAAGCGCACCCCCGACCGGCGTCGCGGCCCGGCGGGCAGGTCGGAACCGACGACGAACGCGCGGGCCGCCGCGTCGAGCGTCTCGCGGCTCGCTCCGGCCCCGACGGGCCCGTCATGGGTACGCGCCGCCCGGGACGCCACCCCCGCGTGGAGGGAGCGGGTGTCCCCGACCCCGGCCAGGAACAGTTGCAGCTTGTCCTCGAGCTGCTCCACGCTGTCCGCCACGCACGCCAGCCGGTGTGCCCCGGCCGGGCGCTGCAGGCTCGCCTCGCTCAGCGCGTGCAGGGACGGGCAGTAGGGGGAGCGCAGCATCAGCACGAGCCGGTGGGCCAGCGTGTGCAGCGCATCGTCCGATCCCGCGGAGAGGATCAGCAACCGCGGACCGGGCCCATCGTCCTCCGCCGTCGTGGCCGGGCCGGCCTCGACCACCGCGTGGGCGTTCGTGCCGCCGAAGCCGAAGCTGCTGATTCCCGCGACGCGCGGGCCACTGCCCCACGGCTGCAGCCGGTCCGCCACGAACAGGGGCGAGCCGTCGAAGTCGAAGGACCTGTTCGGGGTGCTGAAGTTCAACGACGGCGGGATGTGTCCCGCTTGGAGCAACAGGATCGTCTTGATCAGTCCGGCGATGCCCGCGGCGGGTTCCAGGTGGCCGATGTTGGTCTTCACCGAGCCCAGGGCGACCGGTTGCCGTCCGCCCGGCTCGCCCAAGACGGCCTGCAGGGCTTCGAGTTCGATGAGGTCGCCGAGCTGGGTGCCGGTGCCGTGCGCCTCGATGTAACCGATGTCGGCCGCGGTGCGCCCGGACCCGGCCAGTGCCCTGCGCAGCACGGCTTCCTGAGCCGGCCTGCTGGGTGCCGTGAGGAAGCCGGCGCTGCCCCCGGTGTGGTTGACGGCGGTGCCGCGGATCACGGCGAGGACGGGATCGCCGTCGCGTTCGGCGTCGGCGAGGCGCTTGAGGATGACGGCGCCCGCGCCCTCTCCCCGTACGTAGCCGTCGGCCCCGTCGTCGAAGGCACGGCACGTCCCCTGTGGGGACAGCATCCCGTTGCGGACGAAGGAGCGCGTCTTGGCCGGGGTGAGGACCAGGTTCGCGGCCCCGACCACGGCGGCGTCCACCTCGCCCGCCCGCAGGTGCATGGCCGCCTGGTGCAGGGCGACGAGGGAGGAGGAGCAGGCCGTGTCGACGGCGAAGCTCGGACCCGACCAGTCGAAGACGTGCGACAGGCGGTTGGCGACCATGGAGGGGGCGGTGCCCGTCGCCACGTGCGGGTCGCCGTACCCGATGCTCCGGGCCACGATCTCCGGGAAGTCGCTCGCGATGGCGCCGACGAAGACGCCGGTGGCGGCACCGAGGGAGGTGTGGTCGTGGCCGCAGCTCTCCAGGGCCTCCGCCGTCACGCTGAGCAGGATCCGCTGCAGGGGGTCCATGCGGCGGGCCTCGCGGTCGCTGAGTCCGAAGCGGGCGGCGTCGAAGTACTCGACACCGTCCACCCAGCCCATCCGTACGTCGTCGGCGCCGGCCTCGGACCACAGGTGGGCCCAGCCGCGCTTGCCGTCCGGGGCGTGTCCGACGCTGGACACGCCGTCGACGAGGTTCTGCCAGAACTCGTCCGGTGTGGCGGCTCCGGGGAACCGGCACGCCATGCCGATGACGGCCAGGGCGCCGTCGTCGGCGACCGGCCGGGCGGGCTCCGCCGGCACGGACGTCGCGCGGGTCGGTACCGCCGGGGCGGTCACCACCTGTGCGGTCACGGACTCGGTCGCCACCGGTGCGGTCGCCACCGGCGGGGTCAGGACGGGCGCAGGCTCCGGCGGCTCCTCCCGTACGGTCACGGCGGCGCCCTCGGCGTCCGGGCTGGCCAGCAGCCCTACCACTCCCTCCGCGCCCAGCAGCCGGGCCAGCTTCACCGGGGTACCGGAGGCGAAGATCGAGGGGGCGGTGATCTCGGCGCCCAGCTCACGGCTGAGCCGGACGGCGGCGGACGTGACGTTGACCGAGTCGCCGCCCAGGTCGAAGAAGTTGGCGTGCACGTCGAAGGCGGGGTGGCCCAGCGTGGCCGCGAACACCCCGGCGATCGACTCCGCGAGCGCTTCCGCCGTCACACCGGTCGCCTCCGGTTCCGCGGCTTCCCCGGACTCCACCGGTGTCGCGGCAGACCCGGCGGACCCGGCGGCGGGGATGATGGTGTCACGTGTCGGCAGCGGCAGCCGGGCGCGCGCCACCTTGCCGTTGTCCGTCAGCGGGACGGCATCGAGGTCGACGTAGGTGTCGGGCACCATGTAGCCGGGCAGGCAGCTGCCGACGAACGCGTCGAGCCGGGACTTCGTCGGCGTACCGTCGCCCACCAGGTAGGCGGTCAACCTCGGTTCGCCGCGTCCCTCGAACCGCGCCGCGACGACCACGGCGGCGGTGATGCCGTCGAACTTCTCCAGCACCCGCTCGATCTCCGCGGGCTCGATGCGGTGGCCGCGCACCTTCACCTGGGCGTCGGTGCGGCCGAGCCACTCGATCGCGCCGTCCGCGTGCAGACGTACCTCGTCGCCGGTCCGGTAGAGCCGCACGCCGGTCACGGGGTGGACGGTGAAGACGTCGTTCGTCAGGTCCGGCCGACCGGCGTAGCCGCGGGCGAGTCCGGTGCCGGAGAGGTACAGCTCGCCGGTCGTTCCGGCCGCGCACGGCTGCAGCTCCCCGTTCAGGACGTGGAGTTCCGTGTTCGGCAGGGGTTCGCCCAGCGGCAGGAAGGAGCCCACCGAGGTGACCCGGTGGCACGAGGTCCAGATCGTCGCCTCGGTCGGGCCGTACAGGTTCCACAGGGCACGGGCCGGCGCGTGCAGGCGCTCGGCGGTAGCCGGCGGCAGGGCCTCGCCGCCGGAGAGGACGGTGAGCTCCGCTTTCGGGGTCCAACCGGTGCCCAGCAGCAGGCGCCACAGGCTCGGCGTCGCCTGAGCCATGGTCACGTCGTTCGTGAGTTCGGCCAGGCGGTACGGGTCTCCTGCCGCCTCCCGGGAGGCCAGGACCACGGTCGCGCCGACCGTGAGCGGGAGGAAGAGCTCCAGCAGGGAGATGTCGAAGGCCACGGTGGTGTGCGCGAGCACGGTGTCGCCGGGCGACGCTCCCAGGCGTTCGCCGATGCCGGTGAGGAAGTTGGCCAGCGCCCCGTGCTCGACCTCCACGCCCTTCGGGTTGCCGGTCGAGCCGCTGGTGAAGAGGAGGTAGGCCAGGTCGCCGGCGGTGACCTGCGGCGGCACGGCCTGTGCCGAGCCGTCCGCCCCGGGCACGCGCCGCGCGGGGCCCAGGGAGGCACCCAGGGCGTGGGTGCGGTCGTCGGTGACGATGAGGTCGCACTGCGAGACCTCCACGTACCGCTGGAGCCGCTCCACGGGATACCCGGGGTCCAGCGGCAGGAAGGCCGCACCTGCGCGCAGGATTCCGAGCATGACCGGGAGCAGCGCGATGTCCCGCTCCATGAGGACGCCGACCACCGAACCGGACTCGATGCCCTCGTCGTGCAGGCGTGCGGCGACGGCGTCGGCCCAGGCGTCCAAGCCGGCGTAGTCCAGCGTGCGGGCGCCGCTGCGGACAGCGGTGGCTCCGGGCCGGTCGGCCACCGTGGCCGCGAACAGGTCCAGTACCGTTCCGGCCTCCGACGGGGCGGCAGAGCCGTCCGGCTGTGCCGCGAGCGGTTCGGCGGGCTGCGCCTCGGGCCGTACCCCGGGGTGGGGCTCGGGGTGGGGAACGGGGTGGGGCTCGGGGTGGGGCTCGGGGTGGGGAACGGGGTGGGGCTCGTCGCCATGGAGCAGTGCGGTCAGGACCAGGTCCTCGACCTGCTCGGTGAAGTCCAGTGCCTCGTCCTCGCCCATCGCGGTCTCCCGGACGAAGATCGTGGGCGGACCGTCCTGCAGGCACAGCAGCGCGATCTCGGTGTGCGGTTCGGCGGACGCCTCTTCTCCCGCGCTGCGGTCCAGCACCATGACGCGGGTGAAGCTCGGCTCGTCGGAGCCGAGCGGCCGCCCGGCCAGGCCGAGCCGGAGTTCGAGGTCGCCGGCGTAGCCCTGGTGGGCCGCCGCCTCGTCCAGCTTGTCCTGCAGGGACCGGGTGGTGTCGCTCTCGAACCGTACGGGGAAGCGTGCGGCGGCGATGCCGTGGGTCCGCTCCGCGAGGACCCGCGCGGCCGAGGGCGACCAGGCGAAGTCGAAGACGTGCTCGCCGGTGCGCTCGGCGACGACGGTGAGGAAGGCGCGGACGACCGCGACCGCCTCCTCCCGCGAGGCGGGGGTGAAGGCCAGTTCGTAGCGGCCGTAATGGGCCGCGGCGGCGGAGAAGTCGTCGGCGGGCAGCGGGGCCGGGCGCAGCTGCTCCAGCCGTGCGCGCCACCACGGTTCGTGGGGCCGCAGCGCCTTCTGGGCGGCGGCGATGTCCGCCAGCCGCTCCGCCGAGGCCGCCGGCAGCGGCGCCCCCGGGGCGATGCCGAGCCGCTGCGCGGCCGCCTGGCCGCTCAGCGCGCTCCCGTCGACGGCGGTGCAGTCGCTCAGCACGAGGTCGGCGTCCGGGGCGGCCAGGGTGATGGCGGACGTGGTCACGGACAGCACGGTGGTCCCGGTACGGGTGTCGTCGCGCGGGATCAACCTGACCTGCCGCGTGAAGACCGCGCCCTGTTCGGTGACGAGGGTCGGCACCCCGAGCGGGTTCGGGAAGGAGCCGTAGTCCAGGGCCTTGGAGAGTCGCACGGCCTCGGCGGCGGGCGTGCCGGCGTGGATGATGCCGCCGGATGCCATGCGGTCGGACCGCCGGTAGAACCGCCGCTCGCGGTCGCCCGTGTCGAGCGGCTCGGGCAGGGTGCGCGCCACCACGTGCGGGACGAGATCGGCGAAGAGCTCTATGCCCACCTCGGCCGTCTCGTACGTCAGTGACAGGGCGGTGGAGTGGTCGCGGACCGGGAACCAGCGCTCCAGCAACACGCTGCCGGCGTCCACGGCTTCCGTCATCCGGTGCCAGGTGGCCGCGTGCCGGGTCGCGCCTTCGTACAGGGCCCAGGCAGGGACGTGGCTGCCTGAGTAGCGGGGCAGCGGCCCGTCGTGGAAGTTGATCGCGGCGATCTTCGGCAGGTCGAGGACCGGGGCGGGCAGGATCCGGAAGTTGACCATGCTGAAGAGGTAGTCGAACGACCGTGCCGAGAGGATCTCCGCCAGGTCGCCGTGCGGGTCGAGCACCGGGACCTCGTGGGAGCCGGCCCATGCCGTTGCGGCGGGGTCGTCGCTGAGGATTCCCTCGATCCGCACGCCGGCGTCGAGGAGCCGTGCGGCGCACTGGGTGAGGACCCGGGTGCCGCCGATGATGTAGCAGTTGGTTATCGCGCTCACTCCGCGGCCTTTCCGGGCTCGGCGGCGTCCTCGCCCTGCACGGCGGTGTCCGGGGCTTCGGCGCACTCGCGGGCGACCCAGGAGTCGATCTGGGAGACGACCTCCTCGTCGAGCGAGAGCTGCCCGGGCGTCCACAGGGGGTTTGACAGGCCGCGGTGCGTCCGCTCGCACATCTCCCAGTCCTCGTAGTTCGCCTTGTCCCACAGCGCGAACACGGCCTCGTGGGAGAAGTCGCTCTTGGCGGTCTCGGAGGGGTGGAAGAGCCAGAAGTGCCGGACGAAGCAGGTGCCGGGGCTCTCGGGCCAGACCCACTGCATCATCACGTAGTCGGCCGTGAACCCGAACAGGAGGTTGGGCAGGATGGTGATCCAGTTGATCTTCAGCTGGTCTCCTTCGGGGACCAGCTGCATGGGCGTCCGGCCGCTGCGCCCCGTCATGGAAACGGAGTTGTAGCCGCTGCGGATCGACTGCCACGCCCCGACGATGTCGCCCTTGAGGTCGTAGGTGCCCGCGTCGTCGAAGTCGGTGATGCGGTGCAGGTCCTTGTGGGCGGTCGGGAAGTGCAGGCTCTCGTTGACGTTGTGCGCGACGAGCTTCCAGTTCGAGGCGACCGGGTAGTCCTTCGCCTCGACGCACTCCAGGTCGGCGAGCTCGTAGACCTTCGCGAACTCGCCGAACTCGCCGAGCGAGGCGTCGAGGTCGGGCGCGTCGTCGGACAGGGCGATGAACACGACCCCGAAGCGGACCTCGGTGCGCACCGGCAGCAGACCGTTCTTCTCCTTCTCGAAGAAGTGGTCCAGGTAGGTGCCGTTGAGGCTCTTGAGCTTGCCGTTGCGGTCGTACACCCAGCAGTGGTAGAGGCAGACCAGGCTCTGCCGCTTGCCGGTGGCCTCCTCCACGAGCTTGTAGCCGCGGTGCCGGCAGTAGTTGTGGTACGCCTGGATCCCGTCGTCCCCGTGGATGATGAGGACGGAACCGGTGCCGATGTTCAGGGTGCTGTAGGCACCCTTCTCCTTGAGTCGGGAGACGTGGTCCACCGGGAGCCAGCGCCGGCCGTAGATGCGGGACATCTCCCGCCGGTACTGCTCCTCGCCGGTGTAGAACTCGTGCGACCTGCCGATGCCGCCTGTTTCGAAGTAGGGCCTTTCCTCGTCCTGGTCACTGATGAGATCGAACATGCTGGACGCACGCGTCATCTGCTGGGCTCCCTCAGCGGGTAAAGGGCATGGGATGCAGTGCCGGAATGCCATGGGACCGGGGCCTGGGAGAGGGCCGCACCGAGCCCCGCGCACGGCGGGACGGCATGGTGACTGAACGGTGATGGGTGAGAAGTGGTGCGGGGCCGGCCGGGTGGGGCGCTGCGGGCACGGCCGAGGGGCACACGGGGAGCGTGGCCGGCGAACGGGCGGGCCGCTGCCGGGAGTACCGGCGGACGAGCCGACCGTCTTGGAAGGAAGCGGAGGTCACCGGGGCACGCACGGCTGCTTGTGCGAGGGTGGCCCGAAGCACCGGCGCGAGCGGCGGTAACGGCACGCTCGACGCACGGCGCTTGGCATGCGTGCCCTGGTCGGGACGGATGCGGGGACGGCCTGGGAAGGCCAGGGGAAGGTCGGGGAAGGCCTGGGAAGGTCGTCAGCCGGCCGGGTCGTAGATCCGCTCCGCCTGCGGCGTGCCGGCTGCGTCGTAGAGCTGCTCAAGGGCGTCCGGCGCGTAGATCTCGTAGTCCGGGACGACTCCGCCGATCAGGCCGAGCATCTTGTTGGTCCACTCCTGCGTCTTGCCCATCGCATCCATCGTCGCCCGGAAGAACGGCGGGAGTTCGGTGAGTTCGCCGAGCGTCGTCGTGAAGTCGTAGACGCCTGCGCTCTCCTCGTCGCGCAACTTGTTGTACTCGGCCAGCGCCTCGTCCATCGGCCGCTCGCCGGTCAGGCCCTGGTGAACGCGCTCGGCGAGGAGCTCGCCGTGCAGGAAGCCGTCGGTGATGCCCCACCCGGTGTAGGGGTCCTTGTGGTAGCCGGCGTCGCCGACCAGCGCCCAGCCGGGACCGTACGCGCGGCGGTAGTAGTTGTCCGGGTAGCGCATGGGCCTGAAGTCCTCTTCGCGCCTGCCCTGGTCGCGCAGCTGCGCGCCCATCTCCGGGGACACGTCGTCGAACACGCCCTGGAAGCCGGCCTCGACGTCCTGGCGGAACTCCTTGAGCTGGCGCCGCGTGCAAATGACGGCCAACATGTTCACGCCGTCGTTCGTCGGCCAGGTGCCGAACCACTTCTCGTTGAAGCCGGTCTTGTGGTGCAGGCCCCAGTCGTCGAGCCCGCTGTAGTACGAGTAGTAGATGAAGCCCGCCGCGGGGCGCACGTTGTACAGCTCCGCGCCGACCTTCTTGGCGACCGTGGAGTGGAAGCCGTCGGCGCCGATGACCACGGTGGCGCGGAACTCCCGCTCCGGCCCGTCCCCTTCGCGTCCTCGGATACCCGTCACGCGGCCGTCGGTGAAGACGAGGTCGGATACCGTGAACCCTTCGATGACCTCAGCGCCGGCCCGGCGGGCGGCGTTGACGAGGATCTCGTCCAGCACGGTGCGGCGCGGGCAGTAGACGGCATCGATGCCGTCCACGGGATCGGCGAATCCGTTGAGTTCGATGCCCCGGTAGGAGTAGTGCATCTTCCGAAGCGCCGGGGTCTTGGCCGCGATGATCTCGTCGAGCAGGCCCCAGTCCTGGAGCCGCAGCAGCCCCGCCTGGTGGATGTAGTGGGTCGACACCGTGTCGCTGGGGAATGAGGCCCGGTCCACCACGAGGACCCGGTGCCCCTGTCGGGCCAGCAGCATCGCAACCGGCGATCCGGCGCAGCGGCCGCCCACAACAATGACGTCGTACATACGATCCACCCGTCAATTGGTTTGAGGTACTGACGCACCGTTGGTCAGCGGCGCAAGCACGATTCGAAGGCTATGAACATCGACAGATCGAGGTCAAGCATCGGTAATGATCTAGTAATGTCCGGATGTTAGATTCTCGCCACTCGAATGATCCATTCCGCCCGACCGCTGCACAAGATGCCCCTTTTTGCTCCGCTTTGAAGGTCGAGAATGTGCCATGCATCACACGTCTCGAGTGAGACGAGAATGAGCCAGTCGCGGTGAAATGTTCAACCAATCGCATAGGGAGAAGTTCTTTAATATTGAACTAACGTACCTCGTATGAGCGGTGTTTGAATAAAGTCCAGCAGACCGAGCCGGCCGCCCTTCCGACGATCACCCGTCCACGGAAGATCGCGATATTCACCCGTACCGATATCCCCGGTAGTCGCAAGGTGACGTGAGCGGTGTTCATGCAGAGCGTGTGCAGAACCACTAGTTCTTCGGGTCCGCAAAGCCGCACTCGATCGGCGCCCGCCCGCTGCCGCACAGCCGGCTCCCCCGCGTCCTGAGCCACGGTCCGCTCCGGCCATCACGATTGCGCCGCCCGCACCGAGAACCAGGCCGTTTCCGGAGGGTCATCTGATCGCTGGTTGATGCGTGTCGTTGACTGATGCCCAGTGGGCGCGGATCGAGCCGTTGCAGCCGGACCGGGATGCCGTGGAGGGACCTGCCCGAGCCGTTCGACTCACGGAAGGTGTCCACGACAAGCTGCACGTCTGGGCCGCGGACGGCACTCGGGCAAAGGTGTTCACGGCTCTGCTCGCCCAGGCCGATGCCGAGGGTGACCTGGAGTGGGTCGTCGCTGTCGATTCCACGATCGTGCGAGCACATCAGCACGCCGCCGGGGCCGTCGTGGCGCCCCGGCCGGCGAGCCGGCCGACCATGCCATCGGACGGTCCCACGGCGAACTGCCCACCAAGATTCACCTCGCCGCCGGCGGCCGCTGCCGCCCGTTCGCATTCGCCATCACGCCCGGGCAGGCTGGTGATGCACCCGCATTCGAGCAGGTCATGGCCCGGATCCGCGGCCCGCGGCCCGCGGCCCGTCGGCAGGTGATCCGAAGGAAACGACCTGGCCCGACGCCGTGCGCTCCGCCGTCAGCAGCCGGCCTAGAACCCCAGCTTCACTTCGCGGAGGCTGCCGGGGCGTGCCAGCCCGTGGTGTGGTTCGCTTCGGGGATCGGCGGCGTCGGCCGGCTTCGCCGTCGGCGTAGCCAGACGTACAGCATCAGGCACGGCAGGAGCACCCCGAGGACGGTGAGGGTGAGGAACGCCGCGAAGCTGCTGATGTGGGTGACCAGCCATGCGAAGTTCTGCCCGAAGAAGCCGACCACGAAGGACAGCGGGAGGAACACGCTCGCGAGGATCGTGAGCCTTTCCATCGTGGCGCTCTGCCGAAGGTTGATCTTGTTCTGCTCTACGGAGATCACCGCGATGTTCGCTTCCAGGACGGTGGTCAGGAGATCGCGCTGGGCGGCGACCTCCTCATTGACCAGCAGCAGGTGGTCGTGCACGTCACGCATGTACGGCTGGAGCGGGGGCGGCGTCTTGCCGGGCTGCAGCCGCCTGGTGAGCACGGCGAGCAGCGGGTGTACGGCCCGGTAGAAGTCGGTGGCCTCGCGGCGCAGGGAGTAGATCCGTTCGGTCGGGGCGACCGCCCCGGAGAACACCGTGGCCTCGATCTGCTCGATGTCGCGCTCCAGCTCGCCGACGACGGGCGCATAGCTGTCGACGACCTGGTCGAGGATCGCCCACAGCGTGGAGGGGCTGCCGGTCTTGAGCAGTTCGGGGCGGCTTTCGAGCCGGCTGCGGGCTTCGTGCAACTCGCTCGCGATGCCCTGGCGGACGGTGATGACGAACTGGTCTGCGAGGAAGATGCTGATCTCGCCGGTGTCGATCTCCTCGCGCTCGTCGTCGTAGCGGGCCGTGCGCAGGATGATCAGTTCGGTACCGTCCTCGTACTGCTCGGCCTTCGGCCGCAGGTGGAAGGCCGCGGCGTCCTCGACGGCGAGCTCGTGCAGTCCGAAGATCTCGCGGACCCGGTCCAGTTCCTCGGGACCCGGTTCGAAGACGCCCAGCCAGACGAATCCGCCTTGCCTGCAGCGCGCGGCCGCCTGCTCCAAGGGCATCGCGCCCTCGTGCTGTCGACGCCCGTCGCGGTAATGTGCACAGTCGACGATCATGGCCTTCCTCCTCACGGCCGGCCGATGTGCGCCGCCTCGTGCCCGCCGGGGGCACAGCGCGCCGTACAGGCCCCACAGCTATAGATGCTCCTCCGACTCGGCAGAGATGTCCTCGCAGCCGGCCCCGGTGACTGCCCTCCCCGGTCGAGTTTGCTGGTCACGCGGATGCGAGCGGGTCGCGCAGCGGGCTCGGGTGCGGCAACCGCAAGGTGGAGGACGCCCCGGCCGCCGCCTCAGGAGTCTCGGTACGACGTGCAGCGCCGGCCGCGCGCTGCCGGGGATGCGGGCGGCGACCCGGGCGGCGCGGCGGATCAGCGCGTCTCCCTCCGGGGCACCGCTCAGGACGGCCAGCTCGATCTGGTCGGCCCGGCGTGCCACCTCGTCGGGCAGGGTCTCGCTCTGCGCGCCGCCGGTGATCTACCGGACCGCTTCCCGCGACGACGGCTACCGCTTGCGCCTGCTGGCCGCGGTGATCCGACCACCTCTCCTGCTTCGCACCGGCGAAGGCCGTGCTGTTCTGCGTCCGGCCTTTCCCCCGCGTTGACACCGCTGCACCCGGCGGGGGCCGTGGGACGGCGTTTCCTCCTCGGAACGTTACGCAGTCCCCACAACGCCCCTGTGTCCGCGGCAACAGGAGGGTGGTCCGTGGTTCATCGCACGAGGTGGTTGAGGACGGCCGAGGCGAGTGCCGCATCGAGGGCGCCCACACCGGTGAGGTCGGCGACCGTGATTGCCGTTTCGGGGCGGTCGGGGGGCGTCTTCAGGAGCAGGCCAGCGGCGATGTCGCCGTCCGACGCGGCGGCGCCGGCGCGGACGGCGTGGCCGAAGTCGCCGTGGTGGAGGCACTGGGAACGGTCGTCGGTCGCGATGAGCCGTGCGCGCTGGAAGAGCGCCGGTGGCAGCTCGTTCTTGTGGGGCATGTCCGTGCCGATGCCGGTCACGTGGGTGCCCTCGGGCACGTCGGCGGCGTTCAGGACCGGTGCTGTCGCCGGTGTGGTGGTGATGATCATGTCGGCGCCGGCGGTCTGCCGTGCGGAAGCGGGCCGGGCCGGCAGGCCGTTCTTGTGGAGTTCCTCGCACAGGGCAGCGGCATTGTGCAGGTTGCGGCCGTGGACGAGTATCTGGCTGATGGGGCGGAGTTTGGCCAGCCAGACGGCTTGGAGGAGGGCCTGTTCGCCGGTGCCGAAGAGGCCCAGGGTGAGGGCGGTGGGCCGGGCCATGGCATGGGTGACCAGTGCGCCCGCGGCGGCGGTGCGCCAGGCGGTGAGCAGGCCGCGGTCGTTGAGGACGGCCCGTATCTGCCCGGTGTCGGCGCTGATGACGCAGACCAGGCCGTGGTGGTGGGACGGCATGCCGGAGCCGGGGCGGCCGTAGAAGCCGGTCGCTATCTTGACGGTGAACTCGGTGGCGTCGGTGATCCAGCCGGCTTTCACGTGGCAGTCCCCGTTGGCCTGGGGGAAGTCCATGTGCAGGGGCGGCGGGACGCTGGTGCGGCCCTCGGCGTGGGCGATGAGAGCGTCACGGACGGTGTCCAGGACCATCTGGGAAGTGGCGGCCGCCTCGATGGCGCCCGTGTCGAAGACGGGCAGGGTCGTCGTCATCGGCGTGTCCGCATCCACTGCGCGAAGGCTGCCAGGCCTTCCTCGGGGCGGTGCCGGCCGATGCCGATGCGGAACCGGTCGGGCGGGGTGGCGGTGAGTTCGGAGTGGTAGATGCTGGCGGGCAGCAGCAGGACGCCGGCTTCCTCCACCAGGCGGGTGCAGAATTCCTCCACCCCGTCGGGGCCGAGGTAGCGGGGATAGGCGACGCACCCACCGTCGGGGGCCTGCCAGTCGAAGTCGTCCGCGAACTCGGCGAAGAACGACTCGAACACCGGCAGGTTGGCTGCGATGAGCGCCCTGTTGCGCCGCAGGATCGTCTCGCGGGCCTTGAGCGCGATGCGGGCCAGGACCTCGCTGGGGGCGGAGTTGCAGATGGTGGTGTAGTGCTTGGCGCGCTCCAGGCGCGAGAGCACGTCGCGGTCGCGGCAGGTGATCCAGCCGATGCGCAGCCCCGGCAGTCCCAGGGATTTGGACGTCACGTTCAGGGACAGGGCGCGCTCGGACAGGTCGGCGGCCTGCGGCAGGATGCGGGCGGCGTCGTGTTCCAGGCCGCGGTAGACCTCGTCGCTGAAGAGGTGGATGCCACGCTCGTCGCACAGGCGGGCGAGCGCGGTGAAGTCGGCCGCGTCGATGACCTTTCCGGTGGGGTTGTTGGGGAAGTTCACCGACACGACGCGGGTGTTCGGCCGGAGCGCCGCCGCCACTTCGTCGAGGTCCAGGGCCCAGTTGCGGTCCGGGTCGAGGGCCACGCCGGTGACCTCGCACAGCGCCATCGGCACGGTCTCGGCGGCCTGGTAGTTCGGGGTCACCACCACGGCGTGGTCCCCGGCGTCGAGCAGGACGTTCATCGCCAGGTAGAGGGCTTCCTCGGCTCCCGCGAAGCAGATCACGTCGCCCGCGCCGGCGTTCTCGTACGTCTGGGCGATCACCTCGCGCAGGGCCGGGTCGCCGAAGGTTTCGGTGTATCCCAAGGGCAGGTTCTCGAAGGCCTCACTGTCCTTGTCGTCGGCCAGCGAGAGGAGCTCGCCCAGCGTCATGGTCTGGACGTCGGAGGCGGTCAGGTGGTGGCGGGCGGTGAACTCCCAGCGGGAGAAGTAAGTTTCCAGTCGGAAGTCGGGCAGCCTTGTCATGGTCGGTCCTTCGCGTTCGGTGATCTGAGTTCGGCGAGCAGGCCGTAGACAGTGGAACGGGACACCTGCAGGGCGCCGGCGACGACGGGAGCGGCGCGGCGGACCGCGAACACCCGGGCCTCCTCCAGCCGGCTGAGAACGGCCAGGCGGTCCTGGCGGGTCATGCGTTCGACGGGGCGCCCCGTCTCGCGGACGTAGCCGCCGATGACGTGCTGGATGCGCTCGGACCAGTCCTGCTCGAACAACGGCTCCGGGCGCTGCACGGTGGGGGCGCCGAAGGCGGACAGGACCGCGGCGGCTTGTTCCAGCGGAGTGCGGTCGAGGTTGATGCACAGCACCGCCGACGGTCGGTCCTGCGGATCGCGCAGGACCGCGCTGACCGATGTGAGCCGACGACCGTCGACGAGCAGCTTCTCGTACGGCCCGAACACGTCCTGTGCCGACGGTTCGAGATCGTCCAGCTCCCCCAGCAGCGAGGGATCTCCCACACCGCGGGAGGTCATCGGATTCCAGATCCCGAGGACCCGGTCGGTGTCCGGATCGTGCAGGACGACCTCCGCGTACGGGCCGAGCAGCAACGCAACGGCCTGGGCCACCGGCGCCCACAGTCGCACACGAGCATCTTGCGGGTCTTCGACATTCCCCATGAGTGGACTATAAGTCCAGACTGGACAAACAGTCCAGAGACAGGCCGCTCACTGACCGGTGACCACGATCTCGCGCTTGAGGATCTTGCCGGTGGGTCCCTTGGGAAGCTCGGCCGTGAACGTGACGATCCGCGGGTACTTGTACGCCGCCACCCGGTCCCTGACGTACTCCCGGATCTCCTCGGCCGTGGCCTCGGCACCGGGCCGGAGCACGATCACCGCTGCGATCTCCTCCCCGTGGAACGAGTGCGGCACGCCGACGACGGCGGCCTCGGCGACCGACGGGTGCGCGTACAGCACCTCCTCGACTTCACGCGGGTACACGTTGTAGCCGCCGCGGATGATCAGATCCTTCTTCCGGTCGACGATGAAGTAGAAGCCGTCCTCGTCGAGACGGGCCAGATCACCGCTGTGGAACCAGCCGTCGCGGACCGCCTCCGCCGTGGCCTCGCGGCGGTTCCAATAGCCCGTCATGAGGTTCTCACCGCGGATCGCGATCTCGCCGACCTCACCGGGGGGCACCGCGCCACCGTCCTCGGCGACGAGCTTCATCTCGACTCCGCGGACGGGCTGTCCGATCGAACCCGCCTTGCGCGGGCGGTCCGGGTGGTTGAAGGCGGCGACCGGTGAGGTCTCGGAGAGTCCGTACCCTTCGAGGACGGTGACGCCGAAGCGCCGCTCGAAGCCGTGCAGCACCTCGACCGGAAGCGAGGCGCCGCCCGAGACGGCCAGGCGGAGCCCGTGGGTGCTGAAGCCTTCGGGGAGCTCGGCATAGAGCAGCGCCGCGTACATCGTCGGCACGCCGAGGAACACGGTGACTCCGTCGCGGGCCATGATCTCCAGGGCGCGCTGCGGCTCGAACCGCGGCAACAGGGTCAGTGTGGCGCCGGCGGCAACGGCGGTGTTCAGCGCGCAGGTCTGACCGAAGGCGTGGAAGAGGGGCAGGCCACCGAAGAGCACGTCGTCGGGTCCGACCTGAAGCAGCGTCTCGGCCGCGGTGGCGGTGTTGGTGGCCAGGTTCCGGTGGGACAGTTCGGCCCCCTTCGGCGTCCCGGTCGTGCCCGAGGTGTAGAGGATGAGGGCCGCCTCGTCATCGGTACGGTCGACGACGCCGGGCACCGGTTCGTGGGCCCGCAGCATGTCGTCGAAGTCCGCGGGCTCGGTCACCAGGCATGCGGTTCCGGTCTCGGCAGCGGCCTTCACGACCTCGTCCGCGAACAGGGGGAACACCAGCGCCATCCGCGCCCCGCAGTCGCGCAGGGTGAAGGCCACCTCACGGGCTTTGAGGAGCGGGTTCATCGGCACGACCACGCCGCCGGCCCGCAGGATGCCGTAGTAGACGACCGGGAACAGCGGCACGTTGGGCATGGTCAGCGCGATGCGATCGCCGGGCCGGACACCGCGGTCGCGCAGCAGGGCGGCGACCCTGGCGCTCGCGTCGTCCAACTGGGCGTAGGTGAGCGTGCTGCCGTCGTGGCGGACGGCGATGCGATCGCCCCGGGCCGCGGCGGAGTCCACGAGGAACGTGGCGAGGTTGGTCATGTCGGCAATCTCCTTGGGTTCGTCTCGGCCCGCGACGCGGCAGCCAGAGGGCGGATCACCGCACGTGGGGTGGTGCCCCCGTCGCGAGCGCTGGCGCTACCGGTGCCGTGCGACCCGGCCGACCGGAGCCGCGGCGCCACGAGCGGACCGGGCCGGTGAACGGCGCCATGCTAGGTTGCCCACTCATCGCCGTGCTTGTCCTGGCGTGACATGAGACTTTTCTTTTCGGGACAGTCTTGGAGCGTGCACATGAGGCCCCTGGTCCGTACCGCAGCCCTCAGCGGCTACGTCGAGCTGTGTCGATCGCTCGGTATCGACCCGCAGCCGCTGATGAAGCGCGTGGGCCTGGACACCGCCGCCCTCGCGGTCCAGGACCGGTGGATCTCCGGCTCCGCCGTGGTCCAGGTGCTGGAACTGTCGGCAGTCGCCGCGGGTCACGAGGACTTCGGATTGCTCATGGCGGAGTTCCGGCGCTTCTCCAACCTCGGCCCCATCAGTCTGGTCGTCCGTGAGGAACCCGATGTGCGGAGCGCACTGGGGCTGTTGATCCGCCACCAGCACATGTACAACGAGGTCCTGGACACCCGATTGTCCGAGGGGGACGGGCTGGCCACGTTGAAGGTCGACCTGCGTCTGGGCGAAGCGCTGGACACCCGGCAGGCCACGGAGCTGGCCATCGCCGCCTACCACCGAATCCTGCGCGACTTCCTGCACACCCGGTGGCAGCCCCTCTCCGTATGGTTCAGGCACCCTGCACCGGCGGACGTCTCGACGCACCGGCGCGCCTTCGGCCCCATCGTGGAGTTCGACCGCGAGTTCGACGGCATCGTCTTCTACGCGGGCGATCTCGACGCGCCCAACGCGATGGCGGATCCACTGCTGCGCGCGTACGCCCACCAGTACTTCGAGGCGATCACCGTACCCAGGGACACCACCACCGCGGACCGGGTGCGCGAGCTGATCGAGGTCCTGCTGCCGACGGGGCGCTGCTCGATCGAACAGGTCGCCCGCAGCCTGGGCGTGGACCGGCGGACCGTTCACCGGCACCTGGCCTCCTCGGGCGAGACGTTCTCCTCGCTCCTGGGCGCCACCCGTCGGCACCTCGCGGAGCAGTTCGTCGCGAACCCCCGGCGCTCGCTCACGGAGATCTCCGACCTGCTGGGCTTCTCGTCGCTGAGCGGTTTCTCGCGCTGGTTCCACGAGCAGTTCGGGTGCAGCCCCCGGGCATGGCGCAGTGCCGGGAGCCAACACCGGCTTCCCGGCCAGGACTGACACCGCGGTCGGCACGGGTTCGGCCGAGCCGAGCCGTGCCGGCCCGCTCGGCACGGCTCACGCGATGTCCCCAAATGACAAATTATCTGTCCCTGAGAGTCAAGCGAACGCCGTTGCCCGCCCCTACCTTGGCACCACCGCAGAGACGCGGTCGGCCGCCGGACGAAAGGGGGTTCCCCCATGCACGCTTCCTCCGGACCGGTCGATCGTACGAGGGCCGCCCACGCGCCCGCTGTCCCCGGTTGACCCGCATCCATCCTCGCCGGACATCACGACCCCGCGCATCGCACGCGGCGATGCTTCCGGCGAGTGATCACCGATCGCACGAAGGAGACGGACCGTGCACTTCCACGACGACTCACTCTTCCCGGAGAACCAGGAGAAGCTGGTGATCCAGGCCGCTCCCTACGGGCCGGAGTGGCTGCCCGGCGACGCCGACGACCTCCCCCTGACGATGGACGAGCACGTACAGGCGGCCGTGGACTGTTACAACGCCGGAGCCACCGTGCTCCACATCCACGTACGCGAGCTCGACGGCAAGGGCTCCAAGCGGATGTCCATGTTCAACGAACTCCTGGGCCGGCTGCGCCAGGCCGTGCCGGACATGGTCCTGCAGATCGGCGGCTCGATCTCGTTCGCTCCGGAGGACGAGGGCAGCGAGGCCAAGTGGCTGAGCTACGACACCCGCCACCTGCTGGCCGACCTCGACCCCGCGCCGGACCAGGTGACGATCGCGATCAACACCAGCCAGATGAACATCGTCGAGATCATGACCGACGACGACCTGGCGGGCACCTCGATCGCGAAGCCCGAGTACTACAAGGCCTACCGCGACATGGTCGTCGAGGCGGGCCCCGATTTCTACCTGGAGCACCTGGAGCGCCTGCGCGAGAACGGCATCCAGCCGCACTTCCAGCTCGCCACCCTGGCTCAGCTCGAAACCGTGGAGCGGCTCATCCGAGCCGGCGTCCACACCGGCCCGCTGATCCTCAACTACGTGGCCATCGGCGGCGGTTTCGCGGGCCGGCACCCGGCAGACCTGATCGAGTTCGTCCGTCGCACCCCGGACGGCGCCGTCCTCACCATCGAGAGTTCCATGCGCGCCGTGGCGCCGATGAACGCCATCGGCATCGCGCTCGGTGTGCACGTGCGCGTGGGCAACGAGGACAACCTGTGGCGGCGCAAGGGCGAGCGCATGACCACCGTCGAGCAGATCGAGCAGATGGTGCAGATCTCCGAGGCGCTCGGCCGCGACATCGCGACGGGCGCCGAGGCCAAGAAGATCTACAAGCTCGGCGAGTACTACTCCGGGACCGACGAGACGCTGGCCCGTCTCGGCATGGTGCCGAACCGCCGACCCGGTCAGCGCGGCCCCATGCTGCGCGTCGTCTGATCGCGGCACGGGACCACCGCGCCGCCGTGCCGCCGCGCGGCTGCGGACCCACGGGGCTGCCGTGTCCCCGGCACCGGCGGCCGCTTCTTCTCTTCCCCACCTCCCCCGAACAACGGAGCACGCCCATGGCCCACGCCATTCGCTTCAAGGAGACCGGCGGTCCCGACGTCCTGCACTGGGAAGAGGTCGTCGTCGGCGCCCCCGGCCCGGGCGAGGTACGGATCCGGCACGGAGCCGTCGGACTCAACTTCGCCGACACCTACTTCCGCAGCGGCCTGTATCCCGCACCGCTGCCCGCCGGACTGGGCGTCGAGGCCGCGGGGGTGGTCCAGGCGGTGGGCGAAGGCGTCACCCATGTCGCCGAAGGCGACCGGGTCACGTACACCGGAAGCCCGCTCGGTGCCTACAGCACGGAACGGGTCATGCCCGCCGACTCCCTGATCCGGCTGCCGGACGGCATCGGCTTCGAGACGGCTGCCGCGATGACCATGCGCGGCCTCACTTCCGCCTACTTGTTGCGCAGGATCCACCCGCTGAAGGCCGGGGACACGATCCTGCTGACCGCGGCGGCGGGTGGCGTCGGCCTCATCGTCTGCCAGTGGGCCAAGCTGCTCGGGCTCACCGTCATCGGCACCGTCTCCACCGAGCAGAAGGCCGAGCTCGCCCGCGCCCACGGCTGCGACCACGTCATCCGCTACCCGCGCGAGAACGTGGCCGAGCGGGTGCGCGAACTGACGGACGGCATCGGCGTTCCGGTCGCCTTCGACAGCATCGGCAGGTCCACCTACGCCGCCTCGCTGGCCTCGCTACGGCGCCGCGGTCTGCTGGTCTGCTTCGGTACGGCGTCCGGGCCGGTCCCGCCCATCGACGCCATGCAACTGGCGCTCAGCGGCTCCCTGTTCGTCACCCGGCCGGCTCTCGCCGACTACATCGCTGACCCTGCGGAGCGAGCGGCGCTGGCGGGAGAGCTCTTCGACCACGTCGCTTCCGGACGCATCTCCATCGAGATCAACCAGCGCTACGCGCTCGACGACGCCGTACGGGCACACCGCGAGCTGGAGTCGGGACGGACCACGGGATCGTCCGTCTTCGTCCTCTGAGCCGCTGCCGCATCACGCGCGTCTCCACCCTCTCCAGGAGGAAGCACCATGGAAAAGACCGTCTCTTCGCTGGACGGCGCACCCTCGTCGGTACGCGCACGCTCCCGCGCCTCGATCAAGGTCGAGCCGCTGACCTGCACCATCGGCGCCGAACTCTCCGGAGTGAACCTCGGCGATGCCGTGCGCGACGACGACCTGTTCGCCGAGATCAAGGCCCTGCTCCTGCAGTACAAGGTGCTGTTCCTGCGGGAACAGGACATCACCCGAGCCGAACACGTCGCCTTCGCCGAGCGCTTCGGCCCGCTGGAGGACCATCCGGTGGCCGGAAGCGACCCCGACCACCCCGGCCTGGTACGGATCTACAAGGACCTGGACAGCGCGCCCGAGCACTACGAGAACGCGCTGCACACCGACGCCACCTGGCGCGAGAACCCGCCCATGGGCGCCGTGCTGCGCTGCATCGAGTCGCCCCCGGTGGGCGGTGACACGATCTGGGTCAACATGGCCGAGGCCCACCGCCGGCTGCCGGAGCACATCAAGACGCAGATCAAGGGGCTGCGGGCCCGGCACAGCATCGAGTCCACCTTCGGCGCCGCCATGCCGCAGGCGGGGCGTCACGCGCTGGCAGCACGGTTCCCCGACGCGGAGCACCCGGTGGTGCGCACCCACCCCGAGACGGGCGAACAGATCCTCTTCGTCAACGCCTTCACCACGCACTTCGTCAACTACCACACCCCCGAGAACGTGCGCTTCGGGACGGACTACGCCCCCGGCGCGGGCCTCCTGCTGAACTACCTGATCAGCCAGGCCGCCGTCCCCGAGTACCAGGTGCGCTGGCGCTGGACGCCGAACAGCATCGCCATCTGGGACAACCGCTCCACCCAGCACTACGCCGTCCAGGACTACTGGCCCGCCGTCCGCAAGATGGAGCGCGCCGGAATCGTCGGCGACAGGCCGTTCTAACCCTTTCCCTTTCCGCCACGAGCAGTTGAGGTGATGACAATGGGGTTTTTCACCGCTGTGGAACCCGCCCCGGGCAGAACCGTTTCCGGTTCCTCGGAGTGGCCCGTGTCCCGGCGCTACGCCTGGGTGGTCTTTGCACTGAGTTTCGGACTCCTGCTCTCGGACTACATGTCCCGGCAGGTCCTCAACGCCGTCTTCCCGATGCTGAAGGCCGACTGGCTTCTCTCGGACGCCCAACTGGGCTCCCTCAGCGGCATCGTGGCGCTGGCCGTCGGTCTGCTCACCCTCCCGCTCTCGCTGCTGGCCGACCGATGGGGCAGGGTGAGATCCCTGGTCATCGCGGCCGCGATGTGGAGCCTGGCAACCCTGGGCTGTGCGGTGGCAGCGAGCTACGACCAGATGTTCACCGGTCGGCTCTTCGTCGGCATCGGCGAGGCCGCGTACGGCAGTGTCGGTATCGCCGTGGTCCTCAGCGTCTTCCCGCGCGCACTGCGGGCGACGCTCTCGGGAGCCTTCATCGCCGGCGGGGCCTTCGGCTCGGTCCTGGGCATATCCATCGGCGGCGCCGTGGCCCAGGCGTACGGCTGGCGCTGGGCGTTCGGCGTGATGGGCGTCTTCGGCCTGGTGCTCGCGGGCATCTACGCCGTCGTGGTCACGGAGAAGCGGCTGGCCCCGCGGCAGGATCCGGCGGCGGACGGGGCCGGCACGCAGGAGGGCGACCGTCTCCGCGTGCTCCTCCCCCGGCTGTTCTCCTCCGTCTCGGTGGTCAGCGCCTACATCGGCAGCGGTCTGCAACTGTTCATCGCAGGCGCCCTGATCGCCTGGCTGCCCAGCTACTTCAACCGCTACTACGACATGCCCACCGCGAAGGCCGGCGCAACGGCAGGGCTCTTCGCCCTGATGATCGGAATCGGCATGATCGCCGGCGGCATCGCCTCGGACCGGATCAGCCGTCGCGCCCCGGTCCGCAAGTGGGCCGTCGCCATCAGCTGCAGCACGGGCTCCCTCGTCCTGCTGATGACCGCGTTCCGCCTGCCGGCCGGCCCCGTACAGCTGCTCGTGCTGGGGCTGGGAACCGTGCTGTGTGCAGGAACGGCCGGGCCGGGGGCCGCCATGGTGGCGAACCTGACCCCCGCGGCCATCGCCGCGACGGCGTTCGCCACGCTCACGCTGGCCCAGAGCCTGCTCGGGCTCGCCCCCGGCCCCGCGGTCACGGGGATGCTCGCGGACCGACTCGGTCTGCTCGGCGCGCTCCAGCTCGTCCCGCTCGTGGCGATCGCGGCCACCACGGCGTTCCTGATCGGCCGCCATTGCTACGACCGTGACGTACGCCGTCTGACCGGGGTCGCCCCGGCGGCGGAGCCGCAGAAGACGGAGGTGTGCTCATGAGCGGTACCACCGAGCCGGTGGTCGTGATGGTCCCCGGCCTGCGCGACCACGTCGAGGAGCACTGGCAGACCCTGCTGGCGGATCTGCTGACCGAGGCCGGGCGCAGCGTCCGCACCGTTCCCCCGCTGACGCAGGACCGGCTGAGCTGCGGGGCAGGCGTCGCCGCACTGGACAAGGTGATGGTGCAGATCGCGGGGCCCGTGGTACTGGTCGCCCACAGCGCCGGTGTGATCACCACCGTCCACTGGTCCCGGCGGCACCCGGCGCAGGTGCAGGTGCAGGGGGCGCTGCTGGTGACGCCGCCGGACTTCGAGCAGCCCCTGCCGGCTGGCTACCCCACCACCGACGTACTCGACGAGAACGGCTGGAACCCGGTGCCCCGCTCGCCGCTGCCCTTCCCCACCATCGTCGCGGCCAGTTCGAACGACCCACTGGGCACCGTCGAGCGAGTAGCCGAGCTGGCCCGGAACTGGGGCGGCCGCCTCGTGGAACTCGGCGCTGTCGGCCACCTCAACCCCGCCTCCGGCCACGGCCCGTGGCCGAGGGCGGAGGAACTCCTCCGCGAGCTCGAACACAGGGGGTCCCCCGGCGCTCTGCCGACTGATTGACGATTCAGGGCTGCTGGTGTTCGGGCGGGCTGTTGCGGCGGATCACCTCGGGTGGCCAGCTCTACCCGCGAGGTCAGGCCGAGCTTGCGCAGCATGTTGGCGACGTGGGTGCTGACGGTGCGGCGCGAGATGCACATGCGCGCGGCTGTTTCGGGGTTGGAGTGTCCGGCAGCGACGTGACCGGCGATGATGCGCTCGGTGGAGGTGAGCGCTTCCCGTCCCAGGCGCGCGGTGTTGCGGGGGCCGCGGGTGCCGCGGCTCACGGAGACCGCGCGAAGGCGGGCGGTCGCACGTGCCGCGTCCCAGACCGCACCCAGGCCGGAGCCCGTTGAATCCAGATCCTCATCACTGCCTCCCCGGCCAAATCCGGTGCACCGCAGGAATGGTCATGCCGATCAGGTTTCGTGTGGAGCGTTCGCGGCGAAGTACTTCAACCATGGGCTTATCACCGGTTGCCGGTCATCCTGCTGTCGCTGTCTTCCGAGAGCCCCGAGGCGGTCGGCCCGTCCCGGTGTTGGGCCCACGGGTCGATGCTGAGGCGAAACGGACCGCGCGCGTGCTGGCCGCGGTGTCGACGCATGCCGGACCTGTCGAGCGGACCCTCGCGCTACGGCAGGCCACCACGACTGCCGGTGAGTTGGTGGCCGCGCTGTCGGCGCTGGCTCCGGCCGCGGCCGGTGAGGAACTGCCGGCGGAGTCGACCAGTCAGTCCTACTTCCGGGTCCGCGAGGGAGAGCTGTCAGATCAGCAGGCCGCCCTGCACGGTGTCCTGGTCATCCACCGCGGTCTGGAAGACCTGTGTGACGCTCCGCTGTCAGGCTCCGACCTGGCGCTGGAGGTGACCGGGATGCGGTAGTCGGTGCTCGATCTCACCGGCGCAGCACCAGGCGCAGACGATGGCTCCGTCCCGCCGGTGGCCGTCCCCGGGGCCGGTGCGGAAACGTCGTTGGAACGTGTGTGGAGTGCGCGGTGGCTCATTGGTCACCAGGTCCACGTCCTGTTCAACGTTTGCGCTGCGGTCGCCGTGGCCGACGCCACCCGCCATCTGCGGCTCGGCGACGGCGATGCCGCGCTGCTGCGGCTGGCCGACGCGACGGCGTACGTGCGTGGATTCCCGGCGGCCATGACCCACGCAAGTACGGTCCCGGCCGACTACTACATGGCGTCGATACGCCACACCATGGCGCCCCCGTCGGTGGACATCCCGTTGAGCGGGCGCCAACATCGCGGATACAAGCTGTTCCGGACGGCGGTGAAGGACCTGCTGTCCGTGGTTCCCGATTCCTACGAGCAGTTGGCAGCTCGCGCCCCGGAGCTGGCCGAGGCACGGGGCGCGCTCCTGGAAGCCGACATCGTGGACGGTGAACGGCACGTCACCCTCGCCTACTCGATGGTACATCTGCGTCGTTCCATCGCTCAGAGACCCGAAGGCCCCGACAACGCCGTCGCCGAACTACGGCTCATGCGCCATCGCCGCGCAGCCCAGTACGCCTCGCTGATCCGCTTCGGGGACCACTACGTCGCCGACGCCGTGGCCGGCCTGCGCCACTCGTGAGTCCGCCGCCCACACCTCCGGCAAGAGACGTCAAGAAGGTGAGGACCCCGATGCCCGAGACGACGCCCGGCACCACCCGAAGCTCTGCCGTCGCAGCCGACTGGGCACTTGACCCGGCCGATGCCGGCGCGTGCGAGCAACTGGCACGCACCCTGTGCACCCGCGGGCACGACCAGGTCGACAGCCCCGAGTGGGTGGCCCGGGCCCGGGACGCCTGGGAGGAGCTTCCGCTACGGCTGCGCCTCGAGGTGCACCGGTTTCGAAGGCGTTCCGGCCCGCACGGCACCTTGGTGATCGGCGGCCTGCCCGTCGATCAGGCGGTCCTGCCCGCGACACCGTCCGTACCCGGCTCGGTCCAGCGCCAGGCCACCGTCTCGGCCGCGGTGCTCACCATGGTGGCCTGCGGGCTCGGAGAACCCCTCGCCTACCGGGCGGAGAAATCCGGCGCCCTCGTACAGGACGTCGTGCCCGTGCCCGGGCAGGAGAGCTTCCACGGCAACGCCGGATCGGTGCCGCTGTCCTTCCACACCGAGAACGGCTTCCACCCCCACCCGCCCGACTACGTGGTCTTCCTGTGCCTGCGTGCCGACCACGACCAGATCGCCGGCATGCGCGTCACCGGCATCCGCCAAGCGCTGCCGCTCCTCACCCCGGCCGGCCGCGAAGCCCTGTTCGCCCCGGAGTTCATCACCACACCACCCCCCTCCTTCGGCCCCGACCCTGCCGCGACCGGGTTCGACGTCCAGCCCCGACCGGTGCTGTCGGGAGCGGTCGAGGATCCCGACATAAGGATGGCTCAACTCGTCACCACCCCGCTCACCCCTCGGGCTGCCGCGGCGCTGACCGAATTCGGCCGCGCCTGCGAGACGACCGCCCGCACCCTGCGCCTGACACCCGGCGACCTGGTCGTCATCGACAACCGCGTCACCGTCCACGGCCGCACCGCCTTCCACCCCCGCTACGACGGAGCAGACCGCTGGCTGCAACGCACGTACGTCACCACCGACCTGCGCCGCTCCCGCGACCACCGCCCCCAGGACGGCCACGTACTCGCCCGCTGACCAGCCGCATCGTCACCGTCGCGGTGCCGCCCCGGTCGGGAACCGTCCGCTGGCTTCGAGGTGGCCGTCGGCGGATCACGTCGTACCGCAGCGCTGGGGCGCACGCGGCGATGCCGGCGGCGAAGGAGCTCGCCCACAGGCGTTCGCCGTCCGTCAGGGGCTGCAGGTACTGGTTGGCCGGTCTCAGCGCGCTGAATAGGAAGTCGCCGTCGATGTTCAGGTGGACGCGTCGGCCGGGGGGATGTCGACGTCGATGCGGCCCATCACGCGGCGGGCCGCCTCGGCGAGTTCGGGCGGGCTCTCGACGGTGAACCGGCAGTTGAAGGTGACCAGGAAGCCGATGAGCGCCGACCACGACCAGGCCCCCATCCGCATCCGGGTGATCCGCTCGTCGATCGCTTCGAAACTCGCCGCGCCCGGGGCCCACTTGGCCACCAGCGCCACGGGGCACTCCATCAGGACGGTGCCCCAGCAGGGCCAGGTGTCCGGGGTGTCTCCGCGGTCGGGCTGGTTCTGGACGAAGTGGGTGATGTCCCCTTCGGGGACGTCGCGCTGAGTGAAGCGCCACCCGGTGGGGGCCGGCTGTTCGATCCGGTCGAGCCGGTAGGCGCGCCAGGAGCACCCGCGCTGGTCGTAGGCGACCACGTACCAGCGTCCCGACCAGACGACGAGCCGGTGGGGTTCGGCGAGGACCTCGCTGCCGTCCACCTCGTCGACCTCGATGGACCGGTAGGTGAACCGCACGAGTTCCCGCTCCTGCGCGGCGGCGCTCAGCCGTGCCACCAGTCCGGGATCGACCTGGGGCGGGGCCAACTCCCACGCGTTCTCGATCTGTTCGATGGAGAAGGTCGCGAGGCGGCGGGAGAGATGGGGCGGCAGGAGCTCCCTGATGGAGTTCAGCGCGCGCTTGGTGGCGTCACCCATGCCGGCCACGGAGGCGGGCGCCGTCTGGAGGGACAGCGCGATGGCGATGGCCTGCTCGTCGTCGACTATCAGCGGAGGAAGACGCGCCCCGCGGGACAGCCGGTAGTAGCCGGAGGGGCCTTTCGTCGCCGTGACGGGGTAGCCCAGTTCACGGAGCCGGTTGATGTCGCGGCGGACGGTTCGCGGGGACACTCCCAGGCGCTCGGCCAGCCCGTCGCCGGTCCACTCCTTCTGTGCCTGAAGCAGGCTGAGGAGCTCCAGTGTGCGGTTGGCGATCAAGAATTGCCCTCCGATTGCGATCGGTAGAGGTCAGCACGCGTCCTCTTCTCCTGCGACGGTGCGTTTGCTCCGGGGGCGGCGCACGTCCCCCTCCCGCTCCAGTATTTCGCCCCCGGCGTTCCACCGGGTGCGTTGCATCGAGAAGATCGGAAGAACGCAGTGCCTGAGAATCCAACTCGATCCTCATCGACCAATCGGGACGCTTGGCTGGGTTTGGTCGCGATTTCCCTCGGTGTGTCGCTGGTGGTCGTGGACTTCACCATCGTCAACGTGGTGATGCCCCCCGTCATCGGCGACTTGAAGATCTCCGCGTTCGGCGCTCAGTGGATCCAGGAGTCCTACGCGATCGTCCTGGCAGCCCTGCTGCTGCTGATGGGGCGCCTGTCGGACATCGTGGGAGCACGCCGTCTGTTCGTCGTCGGCACCGTCGTCTTCGGGCTGGCGAGCATCGCCGCGGCGGTGGCGCCCTCCGGGGAGCTGCTGATCGTCAGCCGGTTCGCCCAGGGCGTCGGCGGCGCGATCGTCATGCCGACGTCGCTGGCGCTGCTCAACATGACCTTCCGGGGACGCGACCGCGGCAAGGCCTTCGCCATCTGGGGGTCCACGATCGGTGCGGCCGCCGCGGTCGGTCCGCTGCTGGGCGGCTGGCTCGCCGAGTACTCCTGGCGGTGGGCGTTCGGCATCAACGTCTTCGTCGTGGTTCTGGTCCTCGCGGGCATCATGCGATTCCTCCGGCCGTCCCCCCAGCAGCCGGGCAAGGTCGACGTCGGCGGCGGAGTGCTGTCGGTGCTGGGCCTCGGACTTCTCGCCTTCGGTCTGATCGAGGGCCGCAACTACGGTTGGTGGGAGGCCCGCAAGAGCTTCGGCCCCTTCGGTGACGTCGTGAACCTGTCGGTCGTCCCGGTCGCCCTGGCCGTCTCCGTGGTCAGCCTCGCGCTCTTCCTCCGGCTGCAGGTCCGGCTGACGCGCGCGAGCGGCACGGCACCGCTGATGGACACCTCGCTGTTCGGCATCAAGTCCTTCGGCACGGGCAACATCGCGACGCTGATCATCGCGCTGGCGGAGTTCGGCATCCTCGCCGTACTGCCCCTGTGGCTCCAGTACACCCTGGGGTACTCCGCGCTCCAAACCGGCCTGATGGTCTTCGTCGTCGCGGTCGGCAGCTTCTTCGCGAGCGGTGCCAGCTTCGGCATGGCCGAGAAGACCGGCCCCGTCGGCCTGGTCCGCATCGGCCTGGTGCTCGAAGCGCTCGGTCTGCTGGTGTTCGGCCTGCTGGCGAGCAGCGACTCCCCGTGGTGGGTCATCGGCATCGCCCTGTTCCTGTATGGCACGGGGGTCGGCTTCGCCACCGCGCAGGTCACCAACGTTGTCCTGGCGGACGTACCGCCGCAGCAGGCCGGCCAGGGCTCCGGAATCCAGAGCGCCGCGCGTCAGCTCGGCTCCGCGCTCGGCATCGCGATCCTGACGTCGACGTTCTTCACGGCGTTGGACTCCGACCTGTCCGAGCGGCTCGCCCAGCAGGGAACGCCCGACGCGGACGAGCTGTCCTCGGCGGTCTCCGACAGCGCGGGCGCGATGATCTCCGGGCTGAGCCAGAACCCCGCGACGGCCTCGGCCGCGGACGCCGCCCGGGACGCCATGTCCTACGGGATCCAGATCAACGGCTACACCTGTGCCGCGCTGCTGGTCCTCGGAATGCTCGCGACCTTCCTCATCCCCCAGCGGGGGCCGGACGCCCAGCAGTGGGGCGGGCAGGACGCTTCCGGCGGGGCGCCGGGAGCCGGCGCCGACGTCCAGCAGACGCCGGCCTAGCGGGCACGGCTTCGTCGCGCCCGCCGTCGCCCCCGCCGTCGCCCCCGTCAGCATTCAGCTTCTCGATCTGAGCCGTGGCGTTCCCCCTGGCCGTGGTCCCGGATCTGCTGGGATGGCCGGAGGACGAGGGCAAGGAACGGCCGGCAGCAGCCCTGGCGGTGATCGACGGCCCGCCGGATCGAAGCGGTCGACGCGGCGGGCTGCCGACCCATCGGTCCGGACACCGCTGCAGGTTCCGGGTCGGGGCCCGTGCGTGACTGCCGTGTCCGGCGTCACGCACAGGCTCGTCTTCCGGAGGCGGAGCAGGTCAGTACGCGAAGCCGGACTTGCCGGTCAGGGTCGCCGACACGCGGGTGATCTGGCTGCCCGGCGGCAGGGCGGTCGTCGTCGACGCGGAAGCGGTCGTGGTGCCGTCACCGAGCTGGCCGAGGGCGTTGGCGCCCCAGCCGATCACCGAACCGTCGTCGAGCGCGGCGAGGGTGAAGTCCACTCCGCCGTTGACGTCCTGGACGCCCTTGAGGTGGTCGAGGGGGACCGGGGTGGTGCGGTTGGCCTTCGTCCCGTCGCCGAGCTGGCCCTCGGCGTTCTTGCCCCAGCCGGTCACGCTGCCGTCGTCGAGGACGGCGAAGCCGGAGGCAGAGGTGGCGAAGACCTTCGCCACGGAGTCGAGGTGGGCGACGTCGACGGGCTTGTTGCTGTCGGCCGTGCTGTCGTTGCCGAGTTGGCCCTCGGCGTTCTTGCCCCACGCCTTCACGGTGCCGTCGGCGGTGAGGGCGAGGACGTGGTCGCAGCCGACCGAGATCGATTCGACGTCGGCGAGGTCCGGGACCTGCTGCGGTGTGGCCCGGTCGGTCGCATTGCCGGTGCCCAGGCGGCCGTTGGCCCCCGAGCCCCAGGTCCAGACGGTGCCGTCCTGGCGCAGGGCCACGCTGAAGTCGCAGCCCGCGCCGACGTCCCTGACCTTGTCCAGGCTCTGGACGTCGACCGGAGTCCTGTACGGGGTGGTGGCGTCCAGACCCGTACCGAGTTGCTTCTTGGCGTTGTCGCCCCAGGCCAGGACGCGGCCGCCCTTCACGGCGAGGGCGTGGTTGGAGCCCGCTGCGATCTCGCTGACGCCGGACAGTTTGGTGACCGTCGCGGGGAACGACTGGTTGACGATGGTGCCGTTGCCGAGCTGGCCGGTGAGGTTCGCGCCCCAGCTCTTGACCGTGCCGTCCCGAAGGAGGGCGACGACGAAGGGGTTCTTGTCGCCGCCTCCGGCGGCGAGTTCGCGTACGTCGTCTCGGGTGACGCCGATTACGGCGGCGGGGGTTTGTTGAGCGAGGACGCTGCCGTTGCCCAGTTGTCCCAGGGCGTTGTCACCCCAGGCGCGGATCCAGGGGTCGGTGCCTGCGGCCTGGGCCGACAGGCAGGGGGTGGCAGCGGTCAGTGCGGTGAGGGTGAGGGCGGTGAGCAGGGTGCGGCGCAGAGGTGGGGTCATCTGCATGCCTTTCGCGTGGGGTGCGGGAGGGCGCGGTGCGCCCGTGCATGGGTTCAGTAGGCGTAGCTGGAGTTCCATCCGAGGGACGCGGCGACTCGGGTCGTACCGCTCCCCGCGGGCAGGGCCGTGACGGGGGTGAGGGAGGGGGTGGTGCTGGCGTCGCCGAGCTGACCGTTGGCGTTGTCGCCCCAGGCGACGACGGTCTGGTCATCGAGGACGGCGAGGGTGTGGGTCCAGCCGCCGCCCATGGCCTTGACGCCGGTCAGGCCGGGGAGCGGGACCGGGGTCGTGCGGCTCGTTCTGGTGCCGTCGCCCACTTGGCCGGCGCTGTTCCAGCCCCACCCCCGGACGGTGCCGTCGTCGAGGAGCGCAAAGCTGTGGTGGCTGACTGCGACGATGCCCACGACATTCTTGAGGTGCTGGACGTTCACGGGTACGGGGCTGGCTGTCGTGGAGTCGTTGCCGAGCTGGCCGTTGGCGCCCCGGCCCCATGCCTTCACCGTGCCGTCGGCCGTCAAGGCGAGCATGTGGGTGCAGCCGGCCGCCACGGACACGATGTCCTGAAGGCCGGCGACGCGCTGGGGAGTGTTGCGGTCGCTTGTGGAACCATCGCCGAGCTGCCCCTCATTGTTCCGTCCCCAGGTCCAGACCGAGCCGTCCTCGCGGAGGGCGGCCACGTGGTTGCATCCCGCCGCGATGCCCTTGACCTTGTTGAGGCTCTGGACGGAGACGGGGCGGCTGGTCGGCGGCTCGGTGCTCGCCGCCGTGCTGCCGTTGCCGAGCTGGCCGTACGTGTTGTCCCCCCAGGCGAAGACGCGGCCGTTCCGTACGGCGTAGGCGGCAAAGATCCCTGCGGCCACTCCGGAGGCGCCGGACAGCCCGGCGACGGCGGCCGGGTAGGAGCGGGAGGCCGTGGTGCCGTCGCCCAACTGCCCGCGCGAGGCGTTGCCCCAGGCCTGCACGGTGCCGTTGTTGAGCACCGCTACGGCGAAGGACGTGGTGGCGTTGCCACCGCCTGCCAGCTCGCGGACGTCGTCGCGGGCGAGGCCGCGGACCGCCGACGGCGTCTGCTGGTCGAGCGTGGCGCCGTTGCCGAGCTGACCAGCGGCGTTGCTGCCCCACGCCCGTACCCACGGCTCGGGCTTCTCGGTACGCGCGGGGCCCTGTGCAGCTGTGGCGAGGAGGGCGGAGACGGCCAGCAGGACGCCGAGACCTGCGCGTCGACCGGGATACGTCATGGCGTGACGCACCTCCTCAGTAGGCGTACGTGGTGTTGCCGCCCAGGGACACGGCCACGTTCTTGATCGCCGAGCCCTCCTTGAGGATCTTCACCGACTCGTAGCGGGGGACGGTGGTGCCGTTGCCGAGCTGGCCCTCGCCGTTGTGGCCCCAGGTGAAGACGTCGTCCGCGGTCACCGCGACGCCGTGGCGGGCTCCGGCGGCGAGGTGCTGGACGCCCGCCAGGCGGGGGATCTCGACGGGCGCGGTGCGGTTGGTGCGCGAGACGTTGTCGCCGAACGACTCGTCGCCCTCGAGGAGCTGTCCGTACTGGTTGTTGCCCCAGCCCCAGACATGGCTGTCGCTGGTCTTGACGTAGTTGTGGAAGGCGCCGGCTTCGATGTCGGAGACGCCCTCGACCCAGTCGACGTCGACCGGAACCGTAGAGGACTTGGTACTGGAGTTGCCGAGCTGGCCGTAGATGTTGTACCCCCAGGACTTGACGGTGTCCTCGGCAGTGAGCGCGAGGGCGTGGTGGCAGCCCGCGTCGACCTCGACGACGTTCTCCAGCCCCTGCACCTGGCGCGGGACGGAGCTGGTGGCGCGGCTTCCGTTGCCGAGCTGACCGTGGATGCCGCGGCCCCACGCGTAGACCTTGCCGTTCTCCAGCAGGGCCAGGCTGAAGTCGCAGCCCGCGGAGATCTGCTTCACCTTCGGCATGCCCTGGACCCGGTCGGGGACGGTGCGGCTGTCTCCGGTGCGGTTGTTGCCGAGCTGGCCGTAGGCGTTGTCGCCCCAGGAGTAGACCTGGCCGGAGGTGTCGAGGGCGAGGCCGTGCTTCCCGCCGGCCGCGACGCTCTTGATGTTGGTCAGGCGCGGGACGGTGGTCGGCACGGTCTGGTTGGTGTTGCCTCCGTTGCCGAGCTGGCCGGAGGAGTTGTGGCCCCAGGACTTGACGGTGCTGTCGGTGCGGGCGAGTACGAAGGAGTCGGCCGACGAGGTTCCGCCGGCCGAGATCTCGTCGACGTCGCCCCGGAAGAGGCTGGTGACGGAGGAGGGGGAAAGGCTGTCGGCGAGGGTGCCGTTGCCGAGCTGGCCGGTGCGTCCGGCACCCCAGCTCAGGACGGTCGGGTTGCCCTCGTTGGCCGTGGCCGTGGGGGCGGCCAGAGCCGTGGCCATGGCCGTGGTGACGGCCGCGAGCATCCAGCGGCGGCGGGCCAAGGTGCGCGGGCCGGACGGGGCCGCTGCGGCTGCGTCGTGCGGGGAGCGTGCCCGGTCGGGGCTTGAGAGGAGTCGGGGGGTCATGCGCTGCTCTCCTTGGTGTGGGGGCGTACGGAACCTCGGCGCGCAGTGGGGGTCTCCGCGGGCCGAGGCGTACGGGAGCCCGGCGGTGAGGTCTGTCGACGCCGTCGGGCTTGTCAGTAGGGTTACCGGAAATGATCACCATTACGAGCCGGCGGCACAGAACCACCTTTTTGCCGGGCACTCGTTCGAGTACCCACCCACACGGAGCATCAGGGGCCGAACACGGCGGGGCGGGAGAGGCGCCTGGCGGGCCGCCGGTCGGCCGCACCCGACAGGGGAGGCCGGCGTCCCCGCAGCGGTAGCACGAGGAATCCCGGCCCTCCCGAAGGGTGCCGGAAGCGGGTGTGCCGGTCAGCCCCGGATGTCGCGCCACCCCTTCTTCTCGCCTGGCATCCGGGGCAATTGGGCGGCACGGCCGTTGCGGTGAACACGACCGGAGGCCGCGCCGCACCGTGTGTCCTGCCGTGCAGCCAAGGTCGGTCCGATTAGCTTCAGATCACCTTTGATGATCACGGAGGCCGCTTTCCGTGGCCCCGGCATCGGCTCCATGACGCCCTCCACCCACCTTTCCGGGAGTTCAGGTGAACCCACGCACGTCCGCGCGCCGCGCCCTGTCCGCCGCCCTGCTCGCCTCTGCCCTGTCGCTCGCCGCCCCGGCGTTCCTCGCCGCGCCCGCCCACGCCGACCCCGCCGGGTACGCCGCCCCGAGTGCCCCCACCGAGGACTGCGCCGCCGACGACCAGGCGTGCAAGGACCGGAAGGAGGACGAGGAGCAGGTGAAGGAGGTCGAGGAGAAGCAGAAGGAGACCGAGGAGGACGCGAAGAAGGCGGAGAAGACCATCGAGGACGTCGGCAAGAAGCTGGCGGAGTGCGAGCCCGGCTCCAGCAGCTGCATGGAGGGGCTCACCGGCCCGGGCATGGGCGAGAAGCAGGGCATCACCGACATGACCAGCACCGTCAAGGGCTTCAAGCCCGGTCCCGCCGGCGACGCGTCCGCCGCGGTCACCTCCACCTGCTCCGACTTCGTCGCGTCGCTGCCGACTGGATCGGCGGACGATTCCCAGAGCCCCTTCCCCGTCGCCCAGTTGTGCGCCCTGCTCGGCGGCTGACCGAACCGCGCACGCCGCTCCCCGCCCCCTCACTCCTCGAAGGGATCCCCCCATGCCCGCGCGCCGCATCGTGCTCGCCGCCCCGGCTCTGGCCCTCGCCGTGTCCCTGGCCTCTCCCCTCACCGCCCTGGCCGCGCCACCCCAGCCCGCGGCCGATCCCGGCCCCGTTCCCCGACCCCGTGCCGTGACCGCCGACGGCCGCCCCGCGAAGGTCGCCGACGTTCTGAAGGAGTGCGAGCAGAATCCGTCCGGCTGCTCCTTCCGGATCGACCGCAAACTCGGGATCGAGTTCGCCACGACGGTCAGGTCCCTGGGCAACGCCGTCATCAACTGCACCCAGAACGACATGAACGTCGAGCGGACGGTGACCCTGCACGCCGTCACCACCGACAACATCAACGGCGAGATCTCCGGCTCCGTCACCGCCGAGGGCACCATCCAAGCCTCCGGAGAGGTCACCACCACCCTCGCCAACGAAAGCGGCACCACCCACAAGGGGCCCAACCTGGACAAGGGCCCCACCACCGAGGCAGCCACCAAGGTCAACGTCGGCGGCGGCGGGAAGATCGCCGGCGAGACCAGCGCCAAGCTGGCCTTCCAGGCCGCGTTCAAGGCCGCGTACGCGAAGACGTGGACGGTCGACACCACCGAGACCACGACCTACAAGAGCACCGTCAAGGCCCACGACATGATGGTGTTCGGCGCGACCGTCGCCATGCGCCGCATCGTCGGACAGCTCGTCACGAACAAGGGCAGCGGCATTCTCAACGTGGCCGTCGACAGCCCCTCCATGGCCAACGACAGCCACTTCGTCGCGCAGACGTCCACCGCCCCCGGCGGTCTCTGCAGCGGCACGCGGCCCCCGGGCAACTCGGCTCCCGGCCAGCCCGGCCCGTGAACGAGATCCCGGCCCCCGCCGCCCCACCCCAGCGCCTCGCCGCCGCGCAAAGTCACCCCGCGCCCGGCCTCCGGCGGTTCCTGCCGCCCCACCCGAGGAGGGTCCCCGCCATGAGACACCCCTTCCGTCCGCCCCTGGGCGCCACCCTGACCGTGCTCACCGCCACCGCCGTCCTCCTACCGCCCCTCGCCACCACCGTCCAGGCCGCTCCTGGCGAACAACCCGTGGCCGTCCTCAACGGTGACTTCGCCGAGCCCGCCACGAAGGGCGACGGCCCCACCACCGTCACCATCGACAACTGGACCGGTGCGAACCAGCGTTACTCCCCCGCCGCCTCCGGCCGGACCGGAACCTCCCACGCCGTCGCCCTGCAGAAGGACGGCAACACCCTGCGGCAACGGCTTCGCGGAGTGCGCGCCGGAGCCCGGGTCACCGTCACCTACGAGGACAGCCCCGCCGTCTCCAAGGAGTGCGTGGCCGCCGACGTCGACAGCGGCCAGCCGTACACCGTCGAGGGCGGCGGCGGACCGGTCCAGGCGGTGACCACCGCCGCCGACACCGGCCGGGTCAAGGGCACTCCCGGCACGGGCAAGTGGACCAGCCGCACCTATGCGTTCACCGCCGGCGAGAGCGATCCGGCACTCACCTTCACCTCGAAGGTCACCGGCACCAAGACGCACCTCACCTGCACCCCGATGATCGCCGCCATCCGCGCGGTGGAAGTGCCCCCGGCCGTCGACCAGACCGTCGACCGGACGGCGCTCGGCACGTCCGAGGCCTTCAAGGGCAACGAACGCGAGAAGTCCCTGCACAACGCTGCGGCCGCCTGCAACGGCGAGAACGCCTGCACCTTCCGCCCCGACAAGCGGACTTCCTTCCGTTACTTCGGCCAGGCCCGCGTCATCGGCGAGACGTTCATCAACTGCACCCGCAACCCGCTGGAACACACCCGCACCCTGCAGTACGCCGAACGCAGTCACGACAGCATCGCCCAGACCTACGCCGACGCGAACCTCGCCCTGGAAGAAGTCGCCCGCCTGCCCACCACGGGTGACCGCGCCGAGGACGTCAAACGGATCAAGGCGCGCCCGATGGCCACCCAGTTCGCCCTCGCCTACGAGAAGACCTGGCAGCGGCCCTGGCAGTGGTTCAGCAGCGACCAACGCCAGATCAACGAGAAGATCCAGCCCGGCGAGGTCAGCTGGGTCGAACTCCAGCCCAGCAGGGAACGCGTGGAGGGCTGGTTCGTCAGCAACAAGGACGACTACCGCCTCCACGCGGTCATCGACGGCCCCTCCCGGGCCGTACCCGACCGGCTCATGCAGCGCACCGGCCCGATGACCGAGACCGAGAAGCAACGGTGCATCGCCGACCGCCCCACGACCACCACCCCCGTCGGCGCGGGCACCCCCGCCTCCTCCGCCGACAAGGGCCTCCAGGAAATCCCCGCTCTCACCGCCCCGGGAACCCGCGCGGCCACTACCATCCCGCTCAACTGAGAGGCACTCGTACGGCGATCTCCTGCCCGGGTGCGTCGAGCAGGGCGGCGGCCTGCACCTCTGGTCGCCGCCCTGCTCGACGCACCCGGGCGCAGGATCGCACATTCTCCAGTCCGGCCAAGGCGCCCTGCTGGGGCGTCTGTCCGACCAACCACTGAAAGTGGGGGCGCGGAGGTACTGACCGGTCCCGTGGTACTGGCCCTGGCAGCGAGCCTGCGGCAGCCGTGCGGGCCCGGTCTCACTCGGCGGCGGAGGCCGGATCGTCGAGTTCGTGCAGCCCCGCCGGGTCCTCGTCGGTCAGCAGCTCCCCGGTCGCGGTGACGAAGCGCTGGGCGTGGCCCCGGTGGACGCAGAGGAGTTGGTCGCGCGTGCCGGTCCGGTCCCGGTACACGGCCAGCGCCGGACCGTACTTGCTGCTGTGCCCCGGCATCGCGGTGTCCGTACTCCACCCTGCGCCGTCGAAGGCGGACCACCACAGCTGCTGGCGGGCGGGATCACGGTGGACGCACATCAGCTTGCCGTCGAAGACGGCGAGGCCGATGTTGCTCCGGGTGCGGTGGCCGGGCAGGGCACCCTCGGAGGTCCAGGTGGTGCCGCTCAGCCGGGTCCAGTGGATCGCTCCGTCCTTGGGGTTGCCGTACAGCAGGTGCAGGTCGCCGTCGTACACGGCGAGCGCCGGGGACCTCGTGGTGGCGCAGCCGGGGACGGGTTCGGGGGTTGTCCAGCTGCGGCCGTCCCGGCTGGTGGTGACCATGATCCGCTGGGCGGCGTCGGCGTAGGCGAGGTGGAGTGCGTCGCGGAACACGGCCAGCGCCGGGCCGTAGACGCTCTCGGCGTCCGGGACCGGCCGGTCCGGCGTCCAGGCATCCCCGTCGTACGAGGTCAGGGCCATGCCCCAGTCGCCCGAGCCGCCGCGGTGCGCACAGTACAGCCGGTCCTGGAACACGGCCAGGGCCGGGCTGCCCAGGGTGTGGTGACCGGGGAACGGCTGGTCCTCGGACCGGCTGCCGTCCGCGCGGTGCGCGGTCCACCACAGGTCGGGGTCATCGCCCCGGCCTTCGTAGACGCAGTACAGGTCATCGCGGAAGACGGCCAGGGCCGGTGTTTCGGAGGCGTAGCGCGCCGTGAACTGCACGTCGGCTCCCCACCCTTCGCCCGGTTCGAACACGCTGAACCACAGGCCCGTCTGGCGCGGCGGCGCGTTGAGGGCCACGGGGGCGAGGAGGGTCGGCGCGGCCCACGGCGAGACCAGGTCGCACCCGGAGCCCCGGGCGGCCGCCCCGATCTGTTCGGCGCGTCCGGCCAGCCCGGCGCCGACGGTTTCGGCCAGGGCCTCGGGCAGGGAGCCGGCGAGCACTTCCTCCACCAGGTGGGGGAAGCCGCTGTCGGGCCCGGCGCTGTCGGGGGGTGCCAGGCGGTCGGCGGCGCCCTGGTCGAGGCGGAGGGCGAAGCCCCACTCCAGCAGGTGGACGGAGACGGACGCCCCCGCCGCGGCGAGCTCCGCGCCCGCCCGTTCCGCGCGCTCCACCGCCTTGGATGACGGAGCGTCCGCGCCGAACTCCGGTGCCTTGCCGCTCTGCCGCCCGGGGGCGGCGCCTTCGATCGCCATGCTGTCCTCCTGTCTGCGGGGCGCGGGTCGGAAGGCCGCATTCCGCGCGGCGCGCGGGCTAACCGTTCCGATCCGCGGATTGACATGGGCGCTTGCGGCCCGCTTCCGGCCAGGCGCTGGGCTGCGGGCCCTCCCACGCTTCGCCGGGGCGGCCGGTGCGGACGAGTAGCCGTTCGGCCGCCCGCCGTCAGCCGACTCGCCACTGGGTCGAGGGCTCGCGGGCGAGGGACGGAACGGGGGGCGCTTGCTGCCGTGCGTCCTGCGGCAGCGGGAGGATCCGGTCGCCCATGCGGATCGTCCCGCCGCGGACCACCTCGGCCCGTAGGCCGCCGCGATGCAGCAGGCCGCGGATCAGGCCGGGGCGGACCAGCTGTTCGAGGCGCGCGCAGGGTTCGCTGAGTTTGAGGCCGCGCAGGATCACCGTGCCGATCTGGAACTCCTGGTCCACCAGCGGATTGAGCCGGATGTCGCGGCAGACGAGGTTGCGCCGGCATTCGGCGGGGGCGAGCGTGATGCCGTGCTCGCGGGCCAGGGCCTCGAGCGCCTCGGCCTCGATGAGGGTGACGTCGCAGACCCCGGACGCCCGGCCGGTGCCCCGGCGCCGGGGCCGGGGGCCCTCGCCCGCCCAGTAGTTGCGGTCCCCCTCCAGCCCGCGGCCGGTCACCGCGCGGGCCCGTGCTACGCGGAAGGTGGGCTCCCCGGCGCGCGCGGCGAGGTGTAGGGAGGTGACCCGGCCGGGTCCGTGTAGCGGTGGAGCTTGTGCCATGGGCGGTTCACCCCTTGAGGAAGTGGTCCGTGAGGGACCGAAGGGTGCGGAACTGGTTCACGTCGATCTGGTCGAGCTGCAGTTCCCGGCCGATCAGGTCCTCCAGCAGCAGGATGAACTCCATGAAGCCGAGCGAGTCGATCAGCCGGTTCTCGATCAGGTCGAGGTCCTCCGGGATCTCCTCGACGGTGGGGTTGCGTTCGCGCAGCCAGTCCACGACCGGCTTGATCACGTCGTCCATGGTCACCTCTCCTGGATCCGGTGCGGCTGTCGGCAGGCCGTCGGGGGCCGGCGCACGCTCTCGTACTCCAGGCGGACCCGGGCAACGGTGACGGCGGCCGGGTGCAGGGCGGTGACGCGGCTGCAGGACCGGCCGCAGTACATGGCCATCTCCTCGATGCGGCCGGTGGTGGCCTCGCTCGGAGCCGCCGCACTGTAGCGCGGTACCGGGTGCTCCCGGCCGTCCACCCGCGTGGTGGCCATGAAGGTGGCCGGGGCGCGGTTCGAGGCATGGGTGAGGGCATTGCGCAGGACCCGGTGCGGGCGGTTCGGCCAGCCGATGTCGAAGAGGGAGGTGATGATGGTGTCGTCGGCCACGGCCTCGACCACCCGGCGTTTGAACTCCGGGTGCGCGGTGGATTCTGTGGCCGGGACGAACAGGGTTCCGGCCATGGCCCCGTCCGCGCCGCGCGCCACGGCCTCCGCGAGGTCCTTCCCGGTGGCGATCCCGCCCGCGACGGCCAGCACCGCGTGCGGGTGGCGGGCCCGGACGGCGGCTAGGAGAAGGTCCACGGGCAGTCGGCCGAGCAGGTGGCCGCCCGCTTCGGTGCCCTGGAGGACCAGCACCGCCGCGCCCTGCCGAAGGGCCGTGTCGGCGTCCGCGAGGGTGCCGACCTGGACCACCAGCAGGTGTCCGGCCGCCCGCACGGCCTCGGCCGCGTCGGCGTCGGGCAGCCCGAAAGAGGTGACGAAGCCGCCCCGGGGCAGTTCGGGCAGGACGGCCCGGAGCTGGGCCAGACAGCCGGCCGGCCCGGTGACCTCGGGGACCACGTTCACCCCGAACGGGCGGCCGGTGGCGGCCGCCACCTCCCGGACCAGCCGGGCGGCCCGCGCGGGCGCTTCCTTGTACAGCGCGAGGGTCCCGCCCGCTCCGGCCCGGGACACCTCGGCGCACAGGGCGGGGCCGGCGACGGCGCCCATCCCGGCTTGGAGCAGGGGCAGTTCGAGCCCGAGCCGGGCGGTCAGTCGGGTCACGAGACTTCCCCCGCCTGCCGTACCGCGCGGTGCGCGGCGGCCAGGTCCCCTTCGAAGAGGTCGCCCAGGACGTGCACCCAGCGTTCCAGACCGAAGGCGACGCAGCCGGTGAAGGCCGGACGGCCCGCGTGGCCGATGGCGCGACGCTCGCCGAAGAAGTTGCGGTGGTTGTTGGTGGACGCAACGGCGGTGCCGTCGGTGTGCAGGTACTCCTCCTTGACCGGGGCGAGCAGTTGCATGACGGAGCGGGCGCCGTCCTTTTCGAAGAACGGGTCGGTGGCGGGCGCCCGGTCCAGGGTGAGCCCGAGGGCCGCGCCGAAGGCGAGGATCCGCTCCTGGTGCCGGTCGAGGTGGGTCCGTACGGCTTCGGCGGAGCCGACGCACACGATCTCCCGCATGGTGAACCCCCAGAGCCTGCGCAGCCCGTCGTGGTGGTCCTCGTTGCGGAAGCAGTGCGCGATGGTGGTGATCAGTACGGGGGTGTCGGCACTGGTGCCGGTGAGGTGCAGGAAGCAGCCGTAGCAGGCCGCGGAGGGCAGCAGGTGGGTGGCGTCGGCCAGCTCGGCCGCCGGCAGTGCGGTGGCCCCGGGCGGAGCTGCGGCGAGGGCGGCCAGCCGGTCGGGGCGGATCCGGGTGACCGGGCTGCCCAGGTGCGGGAAGTTGCGGAAGTAGTCCAGGGTGCGCAGGTCTTCGGCCCGCAGCAGCGGCGGGTAGCTCTGCTGCCGGGCTCCGGCCTCGGTGCCCCAGCGGGTGAACACCGCGTCGAGTGCGTCCCTCAGCAGAACGGCGGGTTCGTCGAGGGTGGCGAGTCCGTCCCGGACCGACCAGGTGGTCCCGGTGGCCGTGGGGTCAGTGACGGGCATCGAACACCCCGATCCGGTGGAGGAAGTCGGTGGTCTTGTGCAGGACCTTGGCGTGGGCGGCCTGCCGGGCGGGGTGGGCGAGCAGCCGCCGGCGCAGCGCGAAGCCGTTCGCGAGGCCCGCGTCCCGGTAGACGGCCGGGTTGTAGAAGGACTCCATGCTGGTGGTGATGTAGCGGCCGAGGTAGTTGCGCAGTTCGAGCCGGGCCGCCTCGTCCAGGCCGCTGTCGAGGAGCCGCTCCCACAGCAGTTGCACCAGGCGGCGGCCGAAGGCGATGTGCCGGGACTCGTCCTGGTGGTGCAGCCGGTTGATGTGCCGGATGGTCGCGTGGAGTCTGCGGTCGGCGGCCAGCTGGACGTTGTAGTGGTCGACGATCTGCTCGAAGATCAGGATCCGGGCGAAGACGAGGAAGTTCTCGATGTCCGGGTCGCGCGGGGCCTCGGGCAGTTTGACCGACTTGTCGGGGTAGATCTTGTCGGCGTACTTGAGGCAGAAGGTGGCGAAGAACCACATGTGGTCGTTCTCCTCGCCGATGAAGTGATGGAAGAACTCGGAGGGGAGCTCGAAGCCGGGGGTGTGGACGCGCCGGGTGACCTCGATGAGCAGCTCGCGGATGCCGTGCACGTTGAGGCTGTAGAAGTTGATGCTCTCCCACCGACTCAGGGCCTGGAGCTGGCCGGGGCTGAGTTCGTCCATCAGCTCGGTTCCGTGGACGGAGAGCAGCTCGGGGGACATCCAGAGCCCGTCGGTGGGGATCGCGGGCGGCCAGTCGAAGGTGGTGAACGGGTTGTAGTAGTCCGCGGTGGCCTTGTCGGAGAGCCGGTCGAGCAGGACCCTGAACTCGGTGTCGTCGGCGGTGGCGGTGGCGGCCGTTCCGGCGGGCGGGGTGTTCCGGGGGTGCATGGGCGTCACTCCTTCCATCGGACGGCCGACAGCAGGGCCCGGTGGAGTTCGGGGGTGGATGCGGCCACGCAGGACCGCTGGTTGTCGATGCTCAGGTCGGTCAGCACGGTGTCGCCGAGCGGCTCTCCGTAGCCGTCGGTGATGACCGCGCCGGCCCGCTCGGCGAGGAAGACGGCTGCCGCGATGTCGTACGGGAACAGGTGCAGGACCCGGCCGTTGCCGACGCGTTCGAACTCGGGCAGCAGCGCCGGGTCGTCGCGCAGCAACCGGTTGCCGATGTCCACGTACGCGTCGAGCTGGCCCGTGAGCAGCCGGGAGATGGACCAGGTGGCGCTGTTGAAGACGAAGACCCCGCCGGTGTTGGCCGAGCGGTCGATGAGGTGGCCGTAGGCCCCGGCCATCAGACGGGCCGGGTGGCCGTTGAACTCCAGCGACCAGAACATCCGCGCGGGGTCGGTGGTGCGGGTCAGCGCCGGGACGGGGTGGTCGTAGCCGTGCGCCGTGATGCCGGGCGTCGCCAGGTCCCCGTAGAGGTAGGCGCCCGTACGCAGTTCCATCAGCAGCGCGTGCTCGACGTCGGCGATGCGCGGGCGCTGCGCCATACGGGCGACGGCGACCGAGACGGTGGCCGACTCCAGGCCGGCGACGGCGGGGCGGGTGCCGTCGATGGGGTCGACGACCAGCAGGTGGGCCGGGTCCGTGCCGTGGTGTTGCAGGCCGCGGTCCTCGGAGTAGACGGCGACGGGCAGGTCGTGACCGACGACGTACTTCCAGACGGCGGCCTCCGCGACCTCGTCGAGGCCGAACTGGGCGTCCCCGCCCGGCGAGTGGCCCCGGACCAGGCGACTGCCGGCCCGGTGTCGGGCGCCCAGCACGGCCCCGCGGACGGCACCGGCGAGGCCGGTCACGTACTGCCGCAGCGCCGCGGCCCCCGGCGGGCTGCCGTGCGCGGTGCCCGTCATGCGGCTGCCTCGGCGGCGAAGAGGGCTTCGAGCCGGTCGCAGAGCAGATCGGCCTCGGCGCGGGTGAGGATCAGCGGCGGGCGGATCTTGATCACGTTCCCCCGTCCGTAGCGTGAGGTGCGCAGGATCAGGCCGTGGTCCATGCCGCGCCGGGCCAGGGTCTGGGCGCGTTCGCTGTGCGGGCGGCCCGCGTCGTCGCCGATCTCGATCCCGATCATCAGGCCGAGACCTCGCACGTCCACGACGGCGGGGTGCGAGGCGGCCAGTGCGCGCAGCCGTTCCATGATGTGGGCGCCGACCTCCCGGACGTTCTCCAGGAAGCCGGGGCGGCCTATCACCTCGAGGGTGGTGGCCGCGGCGGCAGCGGCGAGTACGTTGCCGCCGTAGGTGAAGGAGTGGTGGTCGGCGCTCAGCCCGGACATCCGCTCGTCGGCGACGATGGCCGCGATCTGGGCGCCGGAGCCGCCGAGGCCCTTCGCGGTGGTCAGGATGTCGGGCCGGACCCCGTAGTGCTCTGCGGCGAACATCCGGCCGACCCGGCCTATGCCGGTCTGGATCTCGTCGAAGACGAGGGCGATGCCCCGTTCGTCGCACAACGCGCGCAGCGCGGGCAGGTAGCCGTCGGGGGGCACGATGTTGCCGCCGCTGCCCGAGACCGGTTCGACGACCACGCAGGCGACGCTGCCGGAACTGGCGTGGTCGAGGAAGTCGTTGATGCGCTCGACGCAGAGCATGCCGCAGCTGTCGGGTCCCGCCTGGCGGTAGAAGCAACGCAGGCAGTAGGGGTCGGGGACCTGGAGCACGCCGGGCATCAGGTGCGGGAACGGGGCCTTGCGGAAGGACTCGCCCGACATGGTCGTCGTCATCATGGTCTGCCCGTGGTGGCTGCGGAACAAGGTGACGACGTCGCGGCGGCCGGTGGCGAGTTGCGCCATCTTGACCGCGCCCTCGTTGGCGGTGGAGCCGCCCGACACCTTGAGGTGCACCTTGGTCAGGTTCGGCGGGGTGACTTCGACCAGCCGCCGGACCAGTTCGTTGACGGGGGCGGTCTGGAAGGTCGAGGTGGTGTGCACGAGCCGTTCGGCCTGGTCGCGCATGGCCTTGACCACTTCGGGGTGCCCGTAGCCGAGGCTCAGGTTGAAGGTGCCGGACGCGCAGTCCAGGTACTCGTTGCCGTCGGTGTCGTACAGGTGGACGCCTTCGCCGTGGTCCATCTCGTACGCGCTGACCGGGTAGTACAGGTGGTTCTGCGCGTAGCTCAGGGCATCGCCGCGGACGTCGCTCCGGGCACCGATGCGCGCGTCACTCCGGGCATCGCTCTGCGTATCGCGTTGGGCGCGCATGAGATCGGCCATGTGTCTCCTGTCGACTTCCGTCCCGCGGACACGACGGACGGCGGATATCGATATCTCCGGGCATCGGACTAGAAGGTTCCCTACGGGATTCGATGGCCGGATTTCACACGTCCAGAACGAAGGTGAAAGAGGCATCCCAACCCTCAGGCGTTTCCCGCACGTCCATCAGGCATTCTGGCCGGAAATACTTGTCAAGGTGGTTCCGGCGTTCCCCGGGGAAATACAGCATCGTGGTCAGTACGGCTCCGCCGGGCGGCTGCACCTTCACGTGCACGTGCCGCGTCCGCCCCGGGTACACGGCGGGCAGCACCGTCTCCAGCCGCCACCGCCCCTCGACGTCGGCGAACTGGTGGCCGCGCAGCCGAAAGCCGTCGTCGTCGTAGACTCCGGTGTCCCCGACCTGCCAGAAGTCGAGCAGGGTGCCGCCGATCGGCTTGCCCTCGGGGGTGCGCACGGCGCCGTGCAGCAGCATCGGAACGCCTCCCGCCACATCACCCCGGAAGCTGGTCCTGCAGGGGGTGTCGGGCTTGTAGTACGGCCCTTCGCGCAGGGCGGGCGTGGGTGGCGTGCCGTTGCAGCGAACGGTCGGCGTGAGCACCTTCAGGACGTTTTCCGGGCTTCCGCTCTCCACGGTGGAATTCTCCCTTGGTCAAGGATCTTCGCTTCCGTTCAGGCAGACTAACCGGCATTCCCGATGTTGAGAAGAAGGCCCCGTGTCACCTCTTCGCCATTCATTGGACGCATATTCACAGGGCTTCCGTCATTCGCACGAACAGCAGCCGCGTCTCCTGGGAAAGGAGCGGCGCACGGGCCGGATGGGACAGGGGGACACTCGGTGGGCCGCGCTCGTCCCGTCCGCGCTCAGTGCCGGTCGGCGGCGGATCGGCACAGCACGGCGCGGGCGCGGGCGAAGTAGGCCGGGTCGGGTGGTGCGGTGAGGATGTCGGCGAGCGCGAAGAGGTCAAGTGTCCGGCTGAGCCGCTGCCAGTCCACTGGCAGCCGGCCGTTCCCGTCCCGGAAGCCCTCGACGAAGCCCGCGGTGAAGGCCGGCGGGTACTCGTGGGCGAAGCGCAACATGTTCCCGACGTCGAAGAGCGGGGAGCCGCTGAAGGCGAGCTCCCAGTCGAGCACGGCGGCCACCGTCCACTGCCCGCTGCACCGTTGGACCAGGACGTTCTTCGGGTTGAAGTCGCAGTGCACCAGGCTGCGTTCACCGGCCACGGCGGCGAGCGCCCGGGGCCCCCGGCGGGCCAGGGCACGCAGTGCGGCCGCATCCGTCCCGCTCAGCGGCCCGTCCGCAGCCGAGGTCGCCAGACAGCGGTCGACGAAACCGGGCAGGTCGCCCAGAGGGGCCGCACCGCCCGGGACCGGGACCAACGAAGAGTCTCCGAAGGCGCCCGGGCGGGGCAGCCTGACCCGGCCGATCCGCGCCAGCACGGCGCCGACGGCCCGGCCCAGGGCCCGAGCTTCGCCGCTCACCGGGCCGTCCGCGAGCACATGACTGAGCGGGATCCCGTCCACGAACCGGTAGAGCAGGGTGGGGCGACCGGTGGCCCGGCCGTGCGGATCGGCGGCGACCACCGTGGTCACCGGGACGGTACTGGCCGCCGCCCGGCCGAGGACGGCGACCTCCACCGCACAGGTGTTGCGCGGGACCCGACTGCCGCTGGGCCGGTAGCGGCGCAGCACGTAGCGCTCCGCTCCCGGTGCGTCGGCGTGCTGGGCCGTGAGCAGGGCCATGTCGTTGGTGAACCCGCCGGGCAGCGAGTGCACCCCGTGCAGCCGGGCGCCGGGCAGGGCGTGCCGGGTCAGCCAGGCGCGGGTGGCGGGGTCGAGGAGGCCCACCGGATCGGGGCGCGTCACATCGGCCAGCCTGCCCGACCCGGGGCCGTCCTCATGCCTCCGTTCCCCCCGATGGCCCAGGCCCGGATCACGGCCGCAGCCGCGCGGCAGCGGCCGCCCCGGCCGCCAGGACCAGTCCGCCCGCCGGTCCGGCGAGGCGGCCGAGCCGGGCCGGGACCACGAACTCCTCGGCCGCGTGCTCGGGCAGCCCGGGGTATCCCGCCAGTGCTGCGGCCAGTTCGGCGCGGAGCAGCGGGAACAGCCCGGCGAGTTCCGCGACGCCGCCTCCGATCACGATCCGCTGGGGCGCCGTCGTGTAGACGATGTTGCGCAGGCCTGCGGCCAGGTAGGCCACCTCCAGCCGCAGCGCCTTGCGCAGTGCGTCGCCGGTCAGTTCTTCGGCCGGCGTTCCCCAGCGGGCGCCCATCGCCTCGCCGCCCGCCAACCCCTCCCAGCAGTCGCCGTGGAAGGGACAGGAGCCGGGAAAGGCGTCGCCCGCGATCCGGGGCACCGCGAGGTGGCCCATCTCGGTGTGGACCAGGCCGCTGACCACCTTGCCACCGATCACCGCGCCGCCGCCGATGCCGGTGCCTACGGTGAGGTAGACGTAGGCGTCCAGACCGCGCGCCGCGCCCCAGCGGCCCTCGCCGAGGGCCGCGCCGTTGACGTCGGTGTCGATGCCCACCGGCACACCGAGGGCGGCGGCGACCGGGCCGGCGACGTCCACCCCGGACCAGCCGGGTTTGGGGGTGGCGGCGAGGTGGCCGAACTTGGCATGGCCCGGGCGCAGTTCGAGGGGCCCGAAGGAGGCGATGCCGACCGCGTCCAGCGGTCCGGTCGCGGCGGCCGTCTCCTGGAAGAAGGCGATGGCCCGGGCCAGGGTGGGACCCGGTTCGCCGGTCGGGAACCGGGTCTCGGCCTCGATCCGGTCGGGAGCCGAGCCGACCAGGCAGACGAACTTGGTCCCGCCGGACTCGATCGACCCGAGGCGCGGCGCGCTCACGCGCCCACCGGCCAGCCGTCGGCGCCGACCGGGCCGGAGTGCGAGCGGATGACGACCTTGAGCGCGTCGTAGCGCGGTGGCCGTCCGGTGCCGCCGTCCCCGTCGCCCCGGGTGAGATCGCCGAGCGCGGCGAAGGCCTCTGCGTGACGTTCGAGCGGGAACTCGTGCGTCACCAGCCGCTCCAGGACCGGTACGGTGCCGGCGCCGGACCGTTGTGAGCCGCCCAGCTCGGCGGCCAGGTCCACGGCGACGGGGAAGACGTCGGCCCGGTAGTCCCCGGCGCCGATCAGCTGGATGCCTCGATTGGTGAGCTGGAGCGGGCGCAGCGGCACGGTGTAGGTGTCATCGAAGCCCATCAACACCACCCGGCCGCCGTCGTCGATCAGCCGTAGCGCCGAGTCGAGACCGGTGCCGGTGGTGTCGAAGACGACGGAGGGACGCTCGCCGCCCGAGGCCTTCACCACGGCTTCGGCCGGGTCCGTTTCGGCCACGTCCACCACGTGCGTGAACCGTTCGCGGGCTTGCTCCAGCCGGTAGCCGTCCGGTTCGGCAACGGTGACCCGGCGCGCCTGGCGGGCGGCGACGAGTGCGGTCAGCATCCCGATCGGGCCCGCGCCGAGCACCACCACGGTGTCGTCGAAGGTCAAGGACGCGGCCTCGACGTTGTTCAGGACGCAGGCGAGCGGCTCGATCAGGATCGCGCTGCGGAAGGCCAGTCCGGCGGGGATCCGTTCGACGAAACGTTCCGGCAGGGTCACGGCCTCCGCGTACGTGCCGTCCCGGTCGACGCCGACCTCGGTCCCGGCCTTGTGCCGGCAGAAGTTGGTCGCGCCCCGACGGCACGGGACGCACCAGCCGCAGTACAGCGTGGGGTTGACCACCACCCGGTCCCCCACCGCGACCGAACGCACCTGCGGCCCCACCTCCCGCACCACACCCACCGACTCGTGCCCGAGCACCACGCCCGGCCGGGCCGGGAACCGCCCGAGCAGGATCTTGCGGTCCGTTCCGCAGACCCCGGTACCGACGATCTCCACCACGACGTCATCACCGGTCACGAGTTGGGCGGCGGGCCGGTCCTGCAGTTCGGCGGAGCCTGGACCCAGATACACGAGAGCGCGCACGAGACCTCCCCATCGGTGTTCGGGAGGGCGACGCTAGCGCAGCCGGACGCGGCTGGACACGGCGCCTCTGAGCCACTCCGCGGCCGGCCCGGGCCCGGGCCCCTACGGCTTCCGGGATGGCCTGCGAGGAGCCAAGGAGCCTTTCCCGACCTGACGGCGGTGCTGGGGTGCTGGCGGGTGTGGGCTGCACGGAACGACCTGCGGTGACGGCGAAGGCCAGCGGCCGTGCTCCGCCGTCGGCGGCCAGGTGGACCTTGGCGCTCAGTCCGCCGCGTGAGCGGTCCGAGCGCGCGATCGGAGGGCTCGCCGGAGCGGGCCGCCCCATTCTGCGTACGCCGGCGACGTGCTGGTGGACCGGGACGACCGTAGGGTCCACTGACACGGTCCAGTCGATGTCGATCCTCGCCGATCTCCCGAACGTGATCCCCGGCCCGCCCGCCTCGTCCAGGCCGTCGGTGAACTCCCGGTAGAACGTGCCGTCGGGACCTCCGCGAACCCCTCGCCCGCGCCCTGTCCTCCTACACCGAGGACACCCACCAGATCCTGGGCGGCATGGGCAGCAGCCAGTACATCACCTCTGCCACCGGCGACGGCTTCTTCCACGACGGCGACAAGACCCACATGGCGGTCACCCAGAAGGACCTGGCCCAGTTCATGCGCGGTCTCTCGGACGACCCGGAGGCGTACGCCACGCTGCACAAGGCCGAGTCCCGCTACATCAGCCTGGAGATGGAGAAGATCCCGCAGGGCGCCACCGGCTTCGCCCAGAGCAATCCGCTGAGCAACGCCGGCGCCGTCCTAGGGGCGTACAGCGCCATCAGGGAGGACGTCCTCAACGACGACCGCACGGCCGCATACAGCGCGGCGGACTGGAAGTCGAGATGGCCTACCACGTCATCGGGGGCGCGGTGACACCGCTGTACTTCACGACAGCCGGCGGCATGTCCATCGCGATCGGCGACTCGATCCAGCGCGGTGTGGACACCTGGGCCTGGGTCATGGGCAACAACCTGAAGGCGGAGGCGGACGTCACGGCGAACGCGGGCATCGCCGACCACTACCTCGAGGCAAACAACCAGCTGAATCTCATGGTCGAGTCATGGGCGGACGGCCGACAGGACATCAACGCCGATGCGAGGGCCGGCCTGAAGGACGAGATCCTCGACGGTCACGACCGAGGAAGCAACGCCACTCACAAGTACCTGACCGACACCACCAACTGACGTGACCCCGTACAGGAAAGGCAGCCATGCCGCAGGAGACCCCCCGCCGCACGACACCAGTCAAGGCATTCATCGTGCTCGGGCTCTGTCTGGCTCTGCTGGGAGGTGTCGGAGCATGGCTGCTGCTCGGCAGGGAGACGGCTGAACCGTGCAACGGCCTGGCCGGGGACGAACGTGTACAGAAGTCAGTGGGCGCGGCCGTCCACCCGGGCATGAGCTGCGCAACCCTTGCCGAGGCCATCGTGAAGGCGTCGGCCGGGGACGCGCCCGGCCGTCACACCCGGGCTCAGGCCCAGGCGCTGAAGGACGTGTTCGTCGCCCTCGGATCCGGAGAACCAGCGGAACTCACCCTGGATCCCGCACTGCGTGTCCCCCTCGCCACCGCCCTGGCCGACTACGCACCCGATCTGCACGCGATGCTCGGCGGCAACGACGTCAACTACGTGACCAGGGCTGGCCCCCAAGCCCCTCCATGGGAATCCGAAGGCACTCACCATCTTGCCGTCTTCACCAACACGCTCAGGGGAGTGCTACTCGCGATGGCGCAGGACCCACATGCCTACGCCCTGCTGCGCCTGACGGAAACCCGGTCCGCGGCTCAGCGGCTCGCCACCGTCCCCACCGACGCAACGGGCTACGCCCTCACCGTCCCCCCGACCGAGAGCGCGCGAGCACTCGGCATCCTCGACGGCATCGCCGACGCGGTCACCCACGGCAAGGACGAGGGACAGGCACGGGCATGGCGCGGGGCCGTTCTGGACGGGCTGCTGAACGGACAGGACTCCCCGAAGAGCGATCAGGATCCCCGGGCCGCCGAACTCTCGGCGGTATGGCTCCAGAACCTGAAGAACGCCCCCGAGGGGGAGCGCTTCGACCGGCTGCGTACGCAAGGCGTCGACATGGCCCGTACGTGGGCCCAGGAACGGAAGATGGATGAACAAACCCAGCAAGGACTGCTCGCCAAAGCCGAACGCAGCACACTCGGCGCGTAACGTGAGATCAAGCCCTGACACATCACGGTGGGCCAGGCCGTCTGGAACGGGCGGCTGGGCCGGGCTCGTCCCGGACACCAGCAGTGCCATGCTGACCACCGACGGCCTGCGGTGGTTCGTCGGCTCCTGAGCGCGACGGCGAACCCGTACGCCAGCTCTACGCGCCCCTTGCCGATGCCCACATCGCCTACGACCGACCGGCGCCCCGCCGTAGAACTCCCCTGCGGCGCCAAGGGTCCTGGTTCGGTCCTCGGCGGCTCGGAGCATGCGGACCCATTCGATCCGCTTCCTGCGCCGGCACTTCGAGCGGTAGGTAGAGCTCCAGGAGGTGGCCGGGGGCCGCAGCCACGGCAGTGACGGCCGCGCTGATCATCCGTGCGCGGCCCCCCGGCCTCTGGACAGGGGGCACGCCCCGGCAGGGATGGGGTCAGTACCGACCGGTCGCAGCAGTCCGGCTTTGGAGGGCGTTGACCAACTGATCGAGCAGGGCGCCGTCTCGGGTCCACACGATCAGTTCCGTGGTCGCATCGTCCGTCTCCACCGAGACGGTGCTCCCGTACGCCGACACCTTGGTGACCCGCGCGCTCCGCGTGGTCGCCGTCAATCCGATTCTGGTCGCTTCGGAGGCCAGGGTGGCATCACGAGAGGTGATCAGCAGGACGCCCCTCAGGGTCCGGGCGGGTCGATCCGCCGAGCGGTACCTGCACTTCAGGGGCACCGTTTCGCCGTCGTGGATCCTGCGGAGTGCTCGTCGGGCGGTTCTGCTGTCGAAGACGCGTCCGCCGAGGGCTCCCAGGTGATCGAGGGTGCTGAAGAAGAGGTACTCGATGATCAAGACCAATGTTCCGTTTCTCGTTCGCTTTCCACGACTGCCTCGTCGTTACAGGAGTTTCGCATTGTCGTGGCGATCCCCCGGACGTCTTCGAGAGCAGCCGCGGGGCTCTCCGCAAGGAGGACGCCGCCGCTGCCCCGCACGATCTCGCCGGTTCCCGCCGCGTGGTGTCGCACCAGTTGGCACGCCACCTGGTCCGCGTCACCGAAGGCCATCGCGCCGTGGCCCACCAGGGCGCCGGCAGCCGACCAAGTGTCGTCGACACGAGCGGGAACGCCCGCCAGGCGGAGCATGGCAGCGTAGTGCTCACCGTTCCGGTGCAGTGCGTGGGCGGTGCGGACCAGCCGACGCGGGTCCCGACCGGGACGAACCACCGCACGGGGAACAACCGAGGCCCTTGCCCGCACGCCCGGCCTGCATCCCGGCAGCGTGGACGACCTGATGGGTCGTCTGCGCCCTGCCCGGCGGCGAGCAAGGGTTCGACATCGCCCGGATCGCCGCCGTGCTGCTCGGCTGGGACCCCGTGCCCAAAGTCACCGTCAACCGCTTCTGCAACTCCTCGCTCCAGGCCATCCGCATGGCCGCGCAGGCAGTGCGCTGCGGCGACGCCGACGTTGTCGTCGCGGCCGGGGTCGAGTCGCAGTCGCAGTCGCGGCTGGCCTACGGCAGCTCCGACACCTGGCCCGACACCGAGAACCCCGCCTTCCGAAGCGCCGGCCGGCGCACCGTTCAGCGCTCCGGGCCGGGCGTGCTGCTGGAGCGACCCGCGCGAACAGGCCCTCGCCGCGCTGTCACCGCGTTCCCGCCCCGACGGGCGCTCACCGCAGGCAACAGCGCCCCCGTCCGACGGGGCTGCCGCCGCCGTGGTGATGTCCGAGAACGACGCACGCGCCCACGACCACATCCCGCTGGCCCGGATCGTGGCCACCGTCGTCTCGGCCGGCACTCCCGAAACCGAAGGCCCCGTACCCGTCACCGCGACCAGGACCGTCCTCACCCGGGCCGGTCCGACCCTCGCGGACCATCGACACCTTCGCCGGCAACGAACCGTTCGCCGCACAGATCCTCGCCTACTGCACCGAGCCGGGCCTGGATCCGGAACGGATGAACCCGCACGGCGGCTCCATCGCCCTCGGCGAGCCCTACGGCGCCGCCGGCGCCCGGCTGACCACCACCGCCCTGATCACCGTCGTCGCCGTCGCCGCCGGCGGCCAAGGCATGGCTGCTCCTGGAACGCACCTCGTAGCCCGCATCGGACGATGCGCTGCCGAGTGGCCGGCGAGGCCGCGGACCGGCCGCGTGGCACCCGGATCCCGGCGAGGCGTGAGCGACGGGGTACTGCTGCCTGCGGTCAGCCGGCCCCTGCGGCCGGGCCTTGGCCGTACCGGGAAGCATCCTCAACCGTGGCGTCCAGGCGTAGTCGTACAGTGGCGCAGCGAGAATCTCCACGCTCCCCGGCCGGTGAAGTGTCACCGTCGGCTTCGGCTACCAGCGAAGGTGAACCGCGCCTCCCACGAGTGCCCGGGACCCATCGGGAGCAGGTACTCACTGCTGTCCCTGTCACGGACAGCGCGCGGGCGCCAGGAAAGCCCCGTCAACGACTGCAGGAGGACAGCGTGCTCACAGCGCACCAGTGGATCGACGCCCTCGGCCTGGAAGCCCACGTGGAGGGCGGGTACTTCCGCCGGACCTTCCAGGCAGACCACCGCCCCCGGATCCGCACACCCCACGGGGACCGCTACACACTGACCTCCATCCACTACCTGCTCACCCACTGGTCCCCGATCGGTCACTGGCACCTGAACCGGTCCGACATCCTGCACTTCCACCACCACGGCGAACCCATCACCTACCACCTGCTCCACCCCGACGGCCGCCACTCCACCGCCGTCCTCGGGCCGGACCCCGGCCAAGGACAGCTCCTCACCCTCGCTGTACCGGGAGGCGTCTGGAAGGCCTCCCACCTCACCGCCGGAGACCACGCCCTGATCAGCGAAGCCGTCGCGCCCGGCTTCGACTACGCCGACATGACCCTCGGCCGGCCCGACGAGCTCATCGCGCGCTTCCCCGCGCATGCCGAGCTCATCCACCGCTACTGCCGCCCCACCCAGCCGCACACGACCGGCACTTCCTCCACGTGACGTAGCTCGTGGCCGGGCCCCATGGGGCGGGGGCACGCTCATCCGCGGACGCGTCCAGGCGCAGGCGCACGGACCGGAGCGGTACCGATGGGCGCTGCCTGAGGAGGCCCGGCAGAGCGAGGGCCGAGATGACCAGGAGGACGGGGTACTGCAGCGAGCCCGCCACGCCCCGCTAGCGCGAGGCCGGCGTCCAGTCCGCGACGAGGTCGAGGAGTCCGGGGAAGCGCGCGTCGAGGTCGTCGACGCGTACGTGGCTGCGCCGCTCCAGACCGTACTGCCGCTGCCTCGTGATGCCCGCTTCGCGCAGCGCCTTGAAGTGGTGGGTGAGGGAGGACTTGGGACGGTCCAGGCCGAACCACCCGCAGGAATGGTCGAACTCCTCCGACTCCAGGAGGAGTTTGCGCACGATCCCCAGGCGCAGAGGATCGCTCAGCGCCCCCAGCACCTTTTCGAGCCGCAGTTCATCCACCGCCGGTTCGGCAAGGGGCTCCGGGAGCCCGGCAGGCTCCGGCAGCACCTTGATGGTGGTCACTGATCGCGTCGTCGCTGACATGGGCCACTCCTCATAACCCGAATCCTATGTACGAGTTGAATCGTACAACATGCTAAGTTCGACTTAACTCGTACATGCCTCGACGGAGGAAACGCTCATGTCGGAAAGTCGAACGGTGCCCAGGTACGCAGCGAGCGGAGCGCGGCACACCAAAGCGGCGCGGACGGCACAGGACTCGGGCCCGGCCACCGCCACCCTGGCGCCCACCTGGTGGGTCTGGCTGGCCGCCTGGCCCGTCACCGCGGTGTTCATCCTGTCCAACGCGGCCACCCCGTTGTACGTGCTGTGGCAGAAGGACATCGGTTTCTCCAAGGGCACCCTGACCGTGATCTTCGCGTTCTACATCGTCGGACTGCTCGGGTCCCTACTCGTCTCGGGCGTGGTCTCCGACCGGCTCGGCCGCAAGCCCGTACTCCTCCCCGCCCTCACCCTCGGCGTCGCGGCATGCGTGATCTTCGCGACCGCCTCGTCGGTGGCCGCGCTGATCGCGGCCCGTCTGTTCACCGGCATCGCCGTCGGCGCCGTCGTCTCCGCCGGCATGGCCGCGGTGACCGATGTGGCCGGACAGGCGCGCAAGCGCCTCGCCGCCCTGCTCGCCTCGTGCGCCATGGTCTTCGGCGCGGGCCTCGGCCCGCTCCTCGCGGGCATCCTGTCCGAGACGGCGCCGGCCCCCACCGTCACCGTCTTCATCGTCGAGATCGTGCTGCTCACGACCGCGATCCTCGCGGTGCTGCGCATGCCCGTACGTCGGCCCACCGCACCCCCGAAGGGCGCTTGGGTCCGCATCCCGGGCGTACCGAAGGGCAACGGCCCGCAACTCGTCCTGGGTATCGCGGTGTTCGCCCCCGGCATCACCGCCACCTCGTTCGTCCTCTCGCTCGGCCCCTCGCTCCTGTCGGGCCTGCTCGGCACCACCAGCCGGGTGGTGGCCGGGGTCATGGCCTTCGCGATGTTCCTCTCGGCCACCGGCGTGCAGTTCGCCGTCCAGAAGTTGCGCCGCCGCACCATCCTGATCACCGGGGCGGCCGGCACCACCCTCAGCATGGCCGCCCTCGTCGTCGCCGTGCACTCCTCGTCGGTGGCGGTCCTCATCGCCTCCGCACTGCTGGCCGGCGCCGGGCAGGGGATGGGCCAGCTGGGCGGGCTCTCGCTGCTCAACTCCACCGTGCCGCCGCGGCGGCTCGCCGAGGCCAACGCGGCCCTCAATGTGGGCGGTTACCTCCCCGCCGGCATCCTTCCGGTCTCCGCCGGCTACCTGAGCGACGCCGTGGGCCTGCCCAATGGGGCGACCGTCTTCGCCGCCGCCCTGACGGCCCTCGCGGTGATCGGCGGCCTCGTGGTGATCAGCACCCGCCGCCGGGCCCCCGAGCCCGCCTGAGCCCCTCGACCGCAGACCGCCGTACGGCGGTACGGACGGATGCCCCGACCCGGCCCCCCCGGCAACCCCGCCCGCCGCGCACACACCGGACAGGATCGACGCACCCAGAACGCGGCCGACGTGTCCGAGGTCGCCGAACGGGCCGGACTCCCCCGGTCAGCGACCCATTCCGCTTCCGGGGCGACTCCGGCCCGTTCGGCCATCGCCCTGCCCCGCGGTCCAGGACACCCGACGGAGCTACGCGACTCGGCGCCCTGCACCCCGCGCGCTTTCACCCGCCGAGAAATCCGCTCATCACCGGGCAGACTGCCGCCCCGTGCCCATGTCGGCCGAACCAGCCCTGTGGGCTCAGGCGTTCCGGCGCCGGGCACGCCCTGCTGACGGTCCGGTAGATTCAGCGATACGGCTGATCTTCAAGGGAGCGGCAACATGCCGCGCGTGCGACACGGGGGCAGTGGGTGCGGAGCGGACACGCGCAGGACCGTCGACGGAAGGCCCTGCTGGAGTGCTGGCGCGCGATCGAACTGTTCAGTCCGCCAACCATCCCGGCACTGCCTCGCCGGCGCCCCGCCGCGCGCTCCGGGCCGAGGGACGAGTGCGTAGTTGACCTGACTCCGGAGCCGGGTCGGGTGCCACCGCTCCTGCCGTGGGCTCCGGACCATCCGGAGACGGGGGCACGGCGGGCACCGCACGGCCGCATGTGGCGGCACGAGGTCTACTGCGGGGTCTTCGATCTGGAACTGCTCCGCCAGGCAATGATCGCCGTACTGCCCGCGGGGACCGATCCCGACCCCGGCGTGCCGCAGACCGAGCTGGTGCTGTCGGGCCAGAGCGCGATGTTCGCGCTGGTCCTGGACGACGAGGGCCGACCGCTCGAAGACACGTCCGTGATCTCCGCGTGCGCCTGGGCGACCGGCCGCCTGTTCGATCCCGGGCCGTCCGCACCGGGGTGGCTGGACGGGTTCGAGGAACTCGACGACGCGTTCGGCAAGGCGATCGACGAGCTTACGGCCACCGCGATCCCTTACGGCCCCACCGCCCCGACCGCCGGAACGGCGTACGAGCGGTGGCCCGGCTCCGCGGCTGGGCCGGGAGCTCCGGCCGGGGCCGGCGGCGGCTGGCAGCGGCTGCTCGCCGAGATCCTGGGCGGCGCTGCCGTCGGCGCGGTCGGGGCCCTGTTCGGCGAGGTCGCCGGCGCCGCCCTGCAGGGCGCCGCGGAACCCCTGGTGCGCCGCGCCGCGGACTGGGTCGCAGCCCGCCGCTCCGCCGAGGAGCAGGTGCAGTCCGGGCGGCCGGACGGCACCCGGGGCGTCCCCGAGGGGGCGTCGGCCGACGGTCCTGACATGTCGACCGAGGCGGATCACGGGGCTGGCACCGGTGCCCGTGCACTCGGGTTCGCCGATCTGGTCGCCCTGACCGCGCAGATCGCCGACCTGTGCGGGGTACGGGACCACCTGCGCCCGCAGGTGGTCCGGGTGCGCAGCAGGCTGGTCCAACGGCCGCGGGACCCGCAGGCGAAGGTCGCCGCCGCCGCGCCGTTCTTGAACAGTCTCCTTCCCCCTGATCTGGCCCGGGTGTCCGCGGCCATCGGGAAGGGGTTCGGCCCGGCGCTGGAGGCGTACCTGACCGAGCTCGACGCGGTAGCCGTGGGGGCGCGGACGGATGTGCGCCGGGAGCGCGGGGTCGTCCTGGAAGGGGTGGCTCCGGACCTGGTTCCGGCCGGCCGCTGGCCCGCACCGGCACGGTTCCCGCTCGCCCTGAGCCAGCAGTTCGCGGTCGACCGCATGCTCGCCGACCGAGCGGGAACCGAGGGCGGGATGTTCTCCGTGAACGGCCCGCCGGGCACGGGCAAGACCACGATGCTGCGGGACCTGGTCGCCGCCCTGGTCGTCGAGCGAGCGGCGGTGCTGGCCACGTTCGACCGGCCCGAGAAGGCGTTCACCGGTCCGGCCTGGCAGGGCAGGGACCGCCAGGGCACCTACCCCCGCACCGTGTCGCGGCTCGACCCGCGGCTGACCGGGTTCGAGATCGTGGTCACCTCCTCCAACAACGGCGCCGTGGAGAACATCACCGCCGAACTGCCCGGCATGGGCGCGCTCGGCGAGCACTGGCACGGCGGCCCCGACCACTTCTCCGACCTCGCCTCCGCGCTCCTCGGCGGGCCAGCCTGGGGTCTAGTCGCGGCGGTGCTCGGCAACAAAACCAACCGCAAGGAGTTCGGAAACCGGTTCTGGTGGGGCCGGCTGCCCGAGAAGGAGACCCAGGCTCGCTCCGCTGCGGGACTGCCGCCGCTGCGCGGCATGCAGGAGGTCCTGCGCGACTGGCTTCCGCCGAAGCCCCCGCCCGGAGGCCGGCGTCCCGTCACCCCGGCGGACCAGGCTGCGGCCGCGGCGGCGGGGCCCGCCCAGCCCGTGCCGTCGTGGACCGACGCCGTCGCTGCGTTCCGTACCGCCCAGGCCGAGGTGGAGCGGCTGCGCGCCGGACGCGCCCGGCTGGCCGGGGCCCTGACGGCCGTCGAGTCCCCGTCGGCCGGGCAGCGGATCGCGGACCTGGAAGCCGCCGTGTCCCGGGCCGACCAGCAGGTCGCCGCCGCCACGACGGTCCTGGACCGGGCCGCCGCCGGCACCGCTGCCGCCCGGACCGCCACCGCGGCGGCCGAGGCCGGATACGGGGCGGCCTCCGAACACGTACCGCGGGCCCGCCAGGAGCTGGCCACCGTCCGCGCGGACCTGTCGGCCGCCCGCGAACTGGCCGCTCACCATCGCGCGCACGTGACCGCGCTGACCGCACGCCACGACGCTCCCCCGGCCGTCGAGCGCGGCCTGCGCGGCGGGCTGCGCCGCTTGCTGCAGAGCACGGCCGACCGGCAGGCCGCCGAACGGCAGCAGGAGCACACCCAGGCCGAGATCGCGCACCTGCTCGTCCAGCAGCGCACCGCGCTCGAGGACTCCCTGGAGCAGGTCGCCGCGGCCGTACGCGCCGAGTCCCTCGCCGCCGACCGGCACACCCGATCCGGCACCGTCGTCGACGAGGCCGCCGCCGGCCTCACCGCAGCCCTCGACCACGAACGGGCCGCGAGCGCGCGGGAGGCCGTGGCAGCCGCCGCCCTCCGACACGCCCGGCACATCGCAGACGCGGCCCGCCGCGACCTGCGGGCCGCCGTGGCCGAACTCGACGGCTGCCACCGCGAACTGCGGGAGGCTGCCCGGACGCTGCCGTCCCTGCCGCTCGGCTGGTCGCACCTCGCCGAAGCCGACCAGGAACTCGGCTCGCCCTGGTCCGACGAGGCCTGGTCCACCGCGCGCAGCGACCTGTTCCTGCGCGCCCTCGACCTGCACCGCGCCTTCGCCGCCGGCGCCGCGAAGAAGGTCCGCGGCAACCTCCAGGTCCTCATGGAGTTGATGGCCGGCACCAACGGGCCCGTACCCGACGAGGAGGTCGAACACGCCTGGCAGACCCTGTTCCTCCTTGTGCCCGTCGTCTCCACCACCTTCTCCTCCATCGGCAGCATGTTCGCCCGCCTCGGCCGGGAGTCGATCGGCTGGGTCCTCGTCGACGAGGCCGGGCAGGCCACCCCGCAAGCCGCCGCCGGCGCTCTGTGGCGCGCCCGCCGCGCCGTCCTGGTCGGCGATCCGCTCCAGCTCGAACCCGTCGTCACCATGCCCACGGCCCTGCAGCGCCGGCTGCTGAACGCCTACGGAGTCGACGAGCACTGGCTGCCCTCGGCCACCTCGGCCCAGGCCGTCGCCGACCGGACCAACCGCTACGGCACCTACCTGCCGGCCCCGGACACCGACGACGAGCCCGTCTGGGTGGGCTCTCCGCTGCGCGTGCACCGCCGCTGCGAAGAGCCGATGTTCACGGTCAGCAACGAGGTCGCCTACGGCGGCCTCATGGTCTACGGCACCGCACCCAAGGCGTTCCCCGATGCGGAACGGGACGGCCTGCTGCCCAGCCGCTGGCTCAACACCGACGACCCGGGCCGCCCGTCCGAGGCCCCGTGGGGCGAACGCGACCGTCGGGCCTTCGAGTTCGTCCTCGACCACTTGCACCGGCAGGGCGTCACCGTCGAGCGCGTACGCGTCATCGCCCCCTTCCGGGCCCTCGTCGCCGAGTGCCAGAAGATCTGCCGCGGTCGTGACGGCTGGACGTCCGGACTGATCGAGGAGCGCTGCGCCACCGTTCACCGGGCCCAGGGCAAGGAAGCCGATGTCGTCGTCCTCGTGCTCGGCGGCGGTCGGCCCGGCGCCCGCGAGTGGGCGGCCCGCACCCCGCACCTGCTCAACGTCGCCGCGAGCCGCGCCAAACGCCGCCTCTACGTCATCGGCGAGCGCAGCCTGTGGGCCCCGCTGCCGCACTTCGACGTCCTCGCCTCCGAGCTGACGGAGTTCCATCACCTCCGCGACCACGCCACCTGGCCGCCGGAGGGCGAGTAACCGCCGACGAAACGGCAGAGCAGAGGGCTACACGGGCATCACGATACGACGCCGCAAGCCCGACTCAAGGCGCAAGCCAGAATCGACCCCTTGGCCCGTGCACAACAGATTCCACTCATCCTCAGAACGGAAGCTGGCCGACTCGCGCCTTACAACGGCTAACACAATGAGGTGAGTTGCCTTGCGGCACCTGACGACAGCAGTACGGTCGGGTGATCGCGCGAGTCGGCCTGGTGGTTACATGTCGCGCCAGTTCACGAACACGTGCGGCCCTGATCCCGCGATCGGCTCGCTGAACGGATCCACCGCGCCGGTAAGGACGGCCAGGCAGAACTGTGCCATGCCACCGTCGAAGACCGTCCAGCGGTTCGCCCCCCACGGCGCCTGCCTCCGAAAAGTGACCACCCTCCAGCTGTCGGGTGCGCCCTTTCGTAGCCAGAAGGCGACATCGCTGCTCGCCGAGTCCGCGAAGGGCAACAGGAGCGGCAAGCCTTGCCTTCCAAGGAGAGCGCCCAGTTCCTGGCAGTCCCGGTCCGAGAGTGCGGGATCGACTCTGTCGAGGAGATCCCCATACGGCGATCCCGGGACGGGAGGCGTACTGACGGACAGGTATTCGTCGATCTCTCCCCCGCCGTACGACTCCACGAACTCGCGATAGTCCGCAGGGAGTTCCAACTGCGCCGTGTCGGAGAGCCCTTCCCAGTCCACCGCGTCCCCTCCGGAGACAGGTGGCGGGAGTAGCTGACGCAGGCGAGCGACAGCAGGCTGAGGCATATCAGAGTTCCTTCCTCGTCGCTGTGGGTCGCCGGTCTCGGCGGCTGCCAAGAGAGGTCAAACATGGCCACCGGTGCGGTTGTCGGCTGCGGTCCGGAGGTGCTTGAGTTCCGTCCAGCAGCGCAAAACAGCTAACACAATGATTTCACTCGTCGGAAGGTGATGAGGCAGCAGGCCAGTCTGAGGAAGGCCTCATGGATGTCGGCCCGACGTTCCCAGCGGATCCTCAGGCGTCGGAAGCCGTGCAGCCACGGAAACGCCGCTCGACCACCCACCGGTAGGTGCCCAGCCCGGTGCCATGCCGCGTTCCACGGCGGGCAATCGCCGGCACGATGCCGCGATCGCGGACCTGGTCCCGGTAGACGTCGTGGTCATAGCCACGGTCGGCAAACACAGAGTCGGGCTTGCGGCGGGGACGGCCGACACGGCCGCGGACCGGTGGGATGGCGTCGAGCAACGGCAGCAGCTGGGTGACGTCATTGCGGTTGCCGCCGGTCAGCAGGACCGCGAGCGGGGTGCCGTGCCCGTCGGTGATCAAGTGGTGCTTTGAGCCGGCCCGGCCCCGATCGACCGGCGACGGACCCGTATGGCTCCCCCTTGTAGGGCCCTGACGTGGGAGGAGTCGACCACGCAGCGGGACCAGTCCAGCCGCAGGGCCGCGTTTAGCTCGGCCAGAAGCACCTCGCGCAGTTGCTGCCACACGCCAGCCTCGTTCCAGTCCCGCAGTCTGCGCCAGCACGTCATGCCCGAGCCGAAGCCCAGCTCCTTCGGCAGGTACTCCCACTGGATACCGGTGTGCAGCACGTACAGGATCCCGGACAGCACCTGTCGGTCCGGCAGCGGCTTGCGGCCCGAGTACCGGAAGCGCCGCTCACGTTGAGGCAGTAGCGGCTCCAGGCGGTCTGGGCTTGATCCGCTTTGACGGACATTCGAGATCAGGGGTTCGTCCCCGGGAGGATGTCCATCATGGAGAGCATGGGGAAGAAGAAGCCTCGCCCTCGCCGTTCGTTCACGTCGGAGTTCAAGGCCGAGATCGTCGAGCTGTGCCGGCGCGGTGACCGCTCGGTCGGTCAGATAGCCAAGGACTTCGATCTGACCGAGACCGCGGTGCGGGACTGGGTCAAGCAGGCCGAGGTCGACGCGGGCGAGCGAGACGGGCTGACCAGCAGCGAGCGTGAGGAGCTGGCCGCGCTGCGGCGGGAGAACCGCCGCCTGCGCGAGGACGTCGACATCCTCAAGCGGGCCACGGCTTTCTTCGCGAAGGAGACCCGGTGACGGTGCACCCGTTCATCGAGGCGGAGAAGCAGAGCAACCACAACGTCAAACGCGCGTGTGAACTGCTCAAGGTCTCCCGCACCGCCTTCTATGCCCGCCGCAACGGAACTCCCGGCCCCCGCGCGGTCCGCGACCTGGAGCTGACCGTGAAGATCACCGAGGCCCACGAGCACTCCCGTGGCACCTACGGGGCCCCACGCCTCCACGCCGTTCTGCAACGCGAGGGCGAAAGATGCGGACGGCGCCGCGTGGCCAGACTGATGCGGGACGCCGGACTCGAAGGCCGGCACCGCAGGCGGCGACACGTGACCACCGCCCCCGACCCGCGGGCCGCCGCGAGGCCCGACCTCATCGGGCGCGACTTCGCACCCGACCCGGCCGCACTCGACGTCCGCTGGTGCGGCGACATCACGTATATCCCGACCGATCAGGGCTGGCTCTACCTGGCCACCGTCATCGACATCGCCTCCCGCCGTGTCGTCGGCTGGGCAACCGCCGATCATCTGCGGACCGACCTGGTCGCCGAAGCCCTTACGACCGCCTGCCGGCGGCGCCGCCCCGCCCGGCCGGTGATCTTCCACTCGGACCGCGGATGCCAGTACACCAGCCAGCAATTCGCGTCCCTGGCAGGTGAGTTCGACGTCCAGCTATCGGTCGGCCGCACCGGACAGTGCTGGGACAACGCCCTCGCCGAGTCCTTCTTCGCGACGATCAAACGGGAACTGCTCGGCACGAAACCCTGGCCCAGCAGGGCTCTCGCCCGCACTGCGATCTTCGAGTGGATCGAGAGCTGGTACAACTTGCAGCGGCTACACAGCAGCCTCGGCTACCGAAGTCCCGCCGAATACGAGACCGTACTCGCGGCCTGACCACCACACCAATGGTGTCCGTCAAAGCGGAGCAAGCTCAGTCCCACAGCTCATCCGGCACGGTCCACGGCAAGTTCCCCACGCCGGGGTGAACGCTCAACTTCCACCCAGGGCACTGCTGTCAGAGCCGATCCACCTCATTGTGTTAGCCGTTGTTAGACCGTGTCCTATGTGGTGAGGCGGACGAGTCGCTTGTAGCAACAGATGGCGGCGGCGAGATCGAGGAAGGCCAGGTAGTTGCGGGGTTGGCGTTCGTAGCGGTGGTTGAGCCGGCGGTACCCGGTCAGCCATGACATGGTCCGTTCGATCACCCACCGGCGGCGCCCGAGTCGTTCTGATGACTCGATGCCTTTGCGGGCGATGCGGACGCCGATCCGTTTGCCACGAAGCCATTTCCGCAGTTCAGGTATGTCGTAGGCCCGCTGTCGTGGGTGTTGGCCGCTGAGAGGCCGACGACCATGGGCAGTCCGGCCGCGTCCGACAAGACGTGCATCTTGGAGCCCGGCTTGCCCCGGTCCACGGGGCTCGGACCTGTGAGTTCGCCCCCTGTTTAGCCCGCACGTGTGCGGAGTCGAGGACGATGCGGGAAAGATCGAGGAGGCCGGCGTTGTCAAGGCGGTGCAGGATCTCCTCGTGCAGCCGGCCCCAGACTCCGGCCCGCGACCAGATCAGGAACCGACGATGGGCCGTCGACTTCGAGATCCCGAAACATGGTGGCAGTGCCCGCCAGGCACAGCCGCTGACAAGCACGTAGATGATCGCCGCGAACAGCGTCTCATCAGGCGTGTCCTGCGTCCCGCCGCCCTGCGACCGCACCTTCGACGGCGGGATCAGCGGCTTCGCGATCTCCCACAACCCGTCCGGAACAATCCAACTCCACGTACCCCGCCCCATGACGGGCTCAACGACACCTCACCACATAGGACACGGTCTTAGCTGCGGGAGGCGGCGCCCGGCACCGCTGGGACCTGCTTGTCGTGGTGGTACGGCCGGACAGCAGCAGCCCGGAGACCATCGCCTTCACCGCCGGCCCGGCTCTCGTACTCCCGGCGGGCCTTGCGCTGGGCCGGGACTGCCGAGAGGCCCGGGCCGCCGTCGAGCGGCTGGCACTGGGCGAGGAGCTGACGGTGCGCCGCGGTGGCGGCGGTGGCGTGCAGGGTGTGGCCCTGGCCTCGCCGCACGGCCACGCCCTGGTCGAGCGCGGCCCGCTCGGCGGGCTCCAACTCGGGCGGTGCGGAGGAAGTCGGCGACCTTTCCCGGCATGTCGAGGGTGACATGGCCGTGGAACAGACCACCCGCCTCGGTCGCCGACGCCCAGCGGGTCTACACCGAGTTGACCGCCGGACGAGAAGACCGGGAAGCCGCGTTCGCTGCCTGACCTGGGCAAGCAGTCCATGGCCTTCGAGCTCTCGAAGGGCGAGGCCCACGCCTACGTCCGGGTCGGCACGGTCGTGGTCTACGTCTCGGAGCGGGGCAGCCACGACGACTACAAGCCTGCCGTCCTCGAGTCCCTGGCCAGGACGGCCGCCACCTGGGCCCAGCAGGCCCAGGACGGCAAGACCCCGGCGCGGAGGTTACGTAGCGACCCGGACCGGATTCGTCGCCCCGGACGCCGGTCCGCTGCCGGGCCGGCAGCCCGCACCGGGGTTTCGTCACGCCGTCACGGGGTTTCGTAACGGTCGCCGGCCGTGGCCGGGGCCGCCCCCTGCTGCGCGGCGGCCAGGCGGGTGCGCTCGCGGTAGGCGCGGGAGCGGCAGGCAGGCGAGCAGTACCGGGCCGGACGCCCGTTGACCGGACCCGCGGGCCGGGGCGGCAGGGGGTCGCCACAGGCGGGACAGGCGGGACGGGCGGAGGCGGCGGGACAGGCGGGACGGGCGGAGGCGGCGGGCCCGGCGGACGCTGCGGCGCCGGCCTCCGCGGTCTCTCCGTCTCCGGCGTCTCCGGCGTCTCCGGCGTCTCCGGCGTCTCCGGCGACCACTGTGGTCTCACCGACCTCAGCGGGCTTTCTGGCCTCTGTGGCCCCGGCGACCTCTACGGCCTCCGCGCCCACGGGCGTCGGTACGTGGTGCCGGGTCAGCCCCTGCCGTTCGGCGATGACGCCCGCTTCGAAGCGGCTGTGGGCTCCGAGGGTCTCCAAGAGCTCCGAGACGTGCCGACGGCAGGTGCGGAGGGAGATGCCGAGGCGGCGGGCGATGGTGTCGTCCTTGAGGCCCTTGGCAAGCAGGACGAGGATGGCCTGCTTCATGGTCCGGGAGACGTCGGACGCGGCCTGGGGGCCGGTGGCGTACGGGGTGGCGTTGGCCCAGTCCCGTTCGAAGACGTCCAGGAGGTAGCCGAGGAGGTCGGGTTCGCGGATGAGCAGCGCGCCGCCGGAGCGGGCGGGGAGCAGGGCCAGGGCCCGGTCCACGATGATCATCTGGGGCAGGACCTCGGGCAGGGTACGGATCTCGGCGCCGGCGGCGACCAGTTGCTCGGCGTGGGTGCGGGTGGGCTGGTCGAAGCGGGTGGCGTGCTGGTAGAGGCTGCGCATGCGGATGCCGCGTTCCAGGAGGGCCAGGTCGCGCGGCAGGGCTTCACGCAGGGCGGCGACGGGGAAGGAGCCGCCGTGCTTGGAGACCAGGACCTCGCTGTGGCAGGAGTCGATGACGTCGGTGAGCAGGGTGCGGACCGCGAACTTGTCGGGTAGGTGGTCGATGGTGCCCTGGGGGAAGGCGTGCTGGCGGGCCTGGAGGTAGACGGGCGTGAGGGCGGCGAGGCTGTCCTGCTCCGCCTGGATCCGGCGGCGCTGGGTGCGCAGGGTCTCTTCCTGGGCGCGTAGCGCGGCGTCCCGGTCGGAGAGCAGCCGGCTCGCGGCGGCCTGCGGGCTGACCGGCTGCCAGCGCACGCCCTGGGTCCCGGCGGCGGGGAGCTCCTGGAGGAGGCAGGCGGCGAGGAGGGAGTCCAGGGCCCGGGCCGCCTCGTGGTCGTCGATGCCGGTCTCCGCCGCGGCCCGGGCCAGGGTGTCCCGGGTGAGGTGGGCGTGGACGACGGTCCAGCGGTAGAGCAGGACCGCGGCGCCGTCGAGTCCCTGTATTCCCGCCGACCCGCCGTCACCTGCTGGTTCGTCCACGGAACCCCTCCTAAAAGTGCATGGCACACAGATGATGCCCGGCAGGGCTGCCGCCGCCGGCGCCGGGTTGGCACAGTGGTGATCACAGTCGGCCGGGACGGGCGGCGGTTCACACAGGACCACACACCGGCGGAGTGACCGCCGCCGGGTGACAGCAGGAGTTGACGCACATGCGGGGAAACACGCGCCGGGCCATGGTGGCCTTCGTACTGGCCGCGGGCATCACGACGGGCGGCCTCGCCGCCTCCGACGTCGCCGCCGCTTCGGAGCTGCCCGGCACTGGGCATCGGGTCGGCGTCGGCGTGGAGATCCCGGGGCTCGACCCCGGCAAGGACTGCATCGTGACGACCGCGTGGGGTGATACCACCTGCCCGGCCCGGCAGTACTAGACCTCCCGGAGGAACGGGAGAGGGGGCGGCGGGTTCCATCCGCCGTCGGTTGGGTGGTCGTGGGCCCTTTCCCGATTGAGCAGTAGGCGCGGAGCGACAACGGTACGCGCGGCACATGCGGCAAGCGCGGCAGGCGTGGCTCACCGGGCACGTGGCACACAGGCCTGACGCAGCGGCCTGACACACGCGCGAACACAGCGCCTGGCCACCGTCGTCGACCGGCGGTGGCCAGGCGCGCCCTTTTCACACCCCTCACCGAAGGCTCAACCACCATGAAAGCGCCCAAGCGGGACAAGTCGTCACGGCGCCGGACGACCGTCGCGGCGAGCCTGGCCCTGGCCGGTACCCTGCTCGCCGTCCCGTACATCGCCCAGGCCGCCACCGCCGACGAACCGGTCTCCGGACCGGTCCAGGCGCCCCCTCCGAACTGGGTCCGGCCGAACATCGGGGGCTCCTGGACCGCGTGGCAAGTGGCGCCGAACGGGGGCTGAGTACCGGCTCGGGGTCCGGCAGGGAGCGCGCCCCGCGTGACCAGGATGGTGTCCGTCCCGTGCACGTGGAACTTCACCCGCCAGCCCGTCATTCGTAGGCGATGGACTTCGCCCGCACCGTCAAGAAGGCCGTCCCCCGCCAGCGGGTCATCCTCACCGTGCACGAAACGAAGCGCCTCGGACGCGGCACCGCCGAACTCCCGGCCGTCACCGAACTCCTGGCCATCGCCGAGGACCTACGCCACCACGACATCCAGACGGACCATCGATTCACCCTGAAAGGAATTTTCAACAGTGAGCAGTAAAGCTCATTCGAGTCGACTGCAGAAACGCTTCCCTCTCATAGGGGCTCTGCTCTGCGTTCTCAGTATGCTCATCCTGATTCCCGCGTCACCGGCCCAGGCCCAACCGACTCCATTCACCAGTATCAACCTGGTGACCTGGAACTCTCTCGGTCAAAACTGGAGCAGCGTCGCCGCCCTCCTGAGCCGTGGACACGGTCGGGAGAACCAGTTGGCGGTAATCCAGGAGGCAGGCCCCGCGCCCGCCGAGATGCAGGACTTCGGCGTCGTGGCGGAACGAACGTTCGGCAACGTGACGTACCAAGTCCGCCGTTACCGCTGGGAAGCGCCCGGCGCGACCTACCAGGTCTACTGGATGAACGGAAACGCCGCCAATGGCGGACGGGTCAACTTCGCCATAGTCGCAAGGGAAATGGCGCTGTCCGTCCTCATTGCGCCGCCCCCGCGCCCCAACACCCGACCCTCCTTCGGTATCAGGATCGGCCTGGACTACTATTTCAACGTCCATGCGCCGTCTCCGAACAACGGGCAGGATGCTGTTCAAATCCTGTCGAACATCAGCGACACCGTGGCAGCTGTCGACGGCTCGAACTGGACCGCGATAGGGGATTTCAATGTAAACCCTGGCGCCCTTCAGCCCTTCATCAACGGAGTATGGCCGACGGTGGGCAGGCGGCCGGTGATCTATCAACCCGGTGTGCCCACACAGGACGGGTGGGGAACTCTTGACTACATGGTGTCCAGTCATAGCTTCCCGGGGCTGCGCATGGTCCGTGACGGCCAGATCGGAAGCAGCGACCACTACCCGGTGTACAACGAGTTCAATTTGAGTGGCGGGGGGGAGGAATACTACCTTCGGTCCAACAAGTATCCGAATTACACCATGCAGCCCAATGGCAGCCCGTACACCGGCGACAGCGTTATTCTCGGGTACCCCTCGTCCCCGTTCGATGAATTCGTCTTCTCTGGCTCGTTTTCGAAAGCGAAGGCGGCGGGCGTAGGGGCGGCAGCGGCACTGACAACGATCAAGGAAGCGGACAGTGGCCTCTGCCTGGACCCGCTCGGGTACGTTTCGCAAGTCAGGGCGAAGCTGGAACTCTACCCGTGCTCCGGATCAGTGGATCAGACGTTCTCCACAGACCCCGCCGACACCGGAGGTACCGACATGAAATCGATGATGATACGTCACGATCTCTCCGGGCTCTGCTTGAGTGTGTTCGAAAGCAGTACGTCTGCCGAACCGACGTGGATTGGGCTCGACAACTGCAATAAGAACTCGATCAATCAGAGGTTCTCCATCATTGCGTGACCGCGTCATGACGCTTGCCTGACCTGAACCTCGACACTGTTCCGAAACCCTGTCATCGCCCCGCCCACAACCTGGGCGGGGCGATTCACCTGTCACGACGCACCCGCTGGATCGATCGCGACATCCAGACGCGGGGCAGACCGGCCCCCACTCGATCGCAGGTTCAGGGGCTCCGTATCTGCTCGTGCCTACGACATGCTGTCGCGCCTTCGACTCCACGTTCGGCCCGCGGAGCCGGCCGTCCGTCGCGAGCGACGCCGCCTGAACCCAACGGCTCGCCAGACCCGCTGCTCGGTACAACGCGCTGTACCGAGCAGCGCCGGGCTTCGAACGCCACCGAGAGCCTCATGGCGGAACGTCAGCAAGCCTGACGAACCGTCACCAAGGTCAGCATCGGGTCAGCATTGGTCCTGGCAAAGCTGACCCCACCTGGCCACACATGGGAAACCTCAAAGCCGCGAAGCGGGCCGCCACAAGCCCCTGACGCGAGCCCTGCCGGAACGATCTCCGCGGGGCGTCGCGCTCTCTCCGGTCCACCTCGGGCAGATCGACCCGATCAAGAAAAGCGCAGTTCAGCGCACCCGTCCGCGCGCTTTCAGCGGCCCCGGCGGGAGCTGCGGTGCAGGGATCGGAGGGCCGTCGTAGCCCTTCACTTCGCCGAAGCGAGTGCCCTCCATCCAGTCCTGGCGGGCCTGTACGATCTCCTCGTTGCTGCGCCCGATCCAGTTCCAGAACATCACGATCTCCTCCTCGAACGGCTCGCCGCCCAGGAGCATCAGGCCCGCGTCCGAGGTTGCCCGCAGGGGGAGTTCGGTGCGGCCGCAGCCGAGGTAGAGCATCGAGCCCGGGAGGACCGGGACGCCGTCGACGTGGGCCTCGCCCGACATCGACAGGACCGCGTACTCGAAGTCCGGGTCCAGCGGGAGGCGGGTTTCCGTGCCCGCCGCGAGGGCGAGGTCCGCGCCCACGATCGGGCTGTACGCCGTGCCCGGCGAGGTGGCCGTGTCCAGGGTGCCCAGGATGACCGTCGCCGTCAGCCCCGGGGCCGTCACGCGCGGGAGGTCGGTGTGGTGCTGGAAGTGCGGTTCCACGTTGCGGTGGGCGTCCGGCAGGGCAACCCACAGCTGGGCGCCGTGCAGGAAGCGGGCGTGCGGGCGCGGGCTCTCCTCCGAGTGGCTGATGCCGCGGCCGGAGGTCATCAGGCCCAGCTCCCGGGGGCGGATCGTCTCCAGGCTGCCGACGCTGTCGCGGTGCAGTACCTCGCCCTCGTGCAGCCAGCTCACCGTCTGGAGCCCGGCGTGCGGGTGCGGCGCGACCTGCATGCCGGGCTCGTCGGCGATGTCGTCCGGGCCGTAGTGGTCCACGAAGCACCAGGCGCCCACCATGCGGCGGCCCAGGTTGGGCAGGAGCCGGCGGACCTCGGAAGACTCTCCGAGCTTGACCGTGCGGGGGCTGAGGAGCTCGCGCACCGGTTCGGCCACGACGAAGCCGCGGCCGCCGCAGGCGGAGAGAGCGGGCTGGCGATCGAGATTGCTCATGTGGACAACCTAGCCCCGAGACGGTGGCCGCGGAGAGCGGAATGTTCCACGGCCGGGGCGTGTTGGAGGCAGCGGACGGACCACCTGAACGGCGGAAGGGACGCGATGAACGCGCCGACGACGTACTTCGAGCACGGGACGGCAGCCGAGCGCTGGGCGCGCGCCCAGCTCTTCTTCGACGCGAAGGAGTACGCGACGGCCGCCCGCATCCTGGAGACGCTGGCGGTCGAGGCCCCCGAGCAGCTGGCGCCCCGGCTGCTGCTGGCCCGCGCCTACTACCACTCCGCCCAGCTCTCCCGCGCCGAGCGCGAGCTCCGCGCCGTCCTGGAGCGCTGGCCGGTGGAGGACTACGCACAGCTGATGCTCGGTCGCACCCTGGAGCGTCTGGGTCGGGCCACCGAGGCCCGTCCCCACCTGCGGATGGCCGCCGCCATGGCCGGCGAGTTCCCCGAGTAGTGCGCCGCCCGGCCCCGCGCATGCGGGGTCGGGCCTTCGGCTCGGATAGCCTGGGCCCCATATGAACCACCTCACCACACCCTTCGGCTCCTACGAGCTCACCCGCTTCCCCGAGGACCCTCGCGACCGGCTCCGCGCCTGGGACGCGGCCGACGAGTACCTGTTGCGCCACCTCGACTCCGGTACCGGGGAACGCGGGCCGGTGGACCTGGCCGCCGCCGGCCGGATCGTCGTGCTCGGGGACCGCTGGGGGACGCTGACGACTGCGCTCGCCGCGTACCACCCGACGCAGATCACCGACTCCGCCCTCACGCGCGCCGCCACCGCCGCGAACCTGGACCGGGCCGGCATCGGAACGTCCAAGTCGACGGTGACCCTGCTGACGACCCAGGACCCGCCGCCCGAGCGGATCGACGTCCTGTTGGTGCGCGTGCCCAAGAGCCTGGCGCTGCTGGAGGACCAGCTGTACCGGCTGGCCCCGCACGTGCACGCGGGCACCGTCGTCGTCGGCACCGGCATGGTCAAGGAGATCCACACCTCCACGCTGCGCCTCTTCGAGAAGATCCTCGGCCCGACGAGGACCTCGCTCGCGGAGAAGAAGGCACGGCTGATCTTCTGCACGCCGGGCACCCCCGGGGCGACCCGTCCCACGTCCGCCGGGCCGTGGCCGCTGACGTACACGGTGGACGAGGAGGCCGGTTCGGCCTCGGGCCTGTCCGTCGTCAACCACGCCGGGATCTTCTGCGCCGACCGGCTCGACGTCGGCACCCGCTTCTTCCTGCAGAACCTGCCGACCAACACGGACGGGGCCCGGGTCGTGGACCTGGGCTGCGGGAACGGCGTCGTCGGCACGGCCGTCCAGGTCCACGACCCGGACGCCGAGGTCGTGTTCACCGACGAGTCCTACCAGGCGGTCGCCTCGGCGCGGGCGACCTACCGGGCGAACATCCGCGAGGGCCGGCGCACCGCCGAGTTCCACGTCGGCGACGGCGTCGCGATGCTCTCCCCCGGCTCGGTGGACCTGGTGCTGAGCAACCCGCCCTTCCACTCCCACCAGGCCACGACGGACGCGACGGCGCTGCGGATGTTCGCGCAGTCGCGCAAGGTGCTGCGGCCGGGCGGCGAGCTGTGGATCGTCGCCAACCGGCACATGGGCTACCACACCCATCTGCGGCGGCTGTTCGGTAACAGCGAAGTCGTCGCGAGCGAGCCGAAGTTCGTGGTCCTGCGGGCGGTCAAGCAGGATCGTCCGCGGCCCATGTGACCTGCCGGCAAGTCCTACACTCTGGCGCGTGAGCAGCCAGGTGGAGGACGGAAGCGGGAGCAGCAGCGGAAGCGGCGGCAGCGGGCGCTACCGCCGCGAGGACGTGGCCCGGGCGGCCGGCGTCAAGGTGCGCAACCTGCGCTACTACCAGGAGCGCGGGCTGCTGCCGCCGCCGCGCCGGGAGGGCCGGATCGCCTGGTACTCCGACGATCACCTGACCCGGCTGCGGCTGATCAGCGATCTGCTGGGGCGCGGCTACACGGTCAACGGCATCGCCGAGCTCCTGCACGCCTGGGAGCAGGGTGGCGGCCTGTCCCAACTGCTGGGCCTGGAACGGGAGATGACCCGGGACTGGGTGCAGGAGGAGCCGGTGACGATGACCCGGCGCGAGTTGCGGGAGCTGTTCGGCCCGACGGCGACCGCCGCGGACACCCGGCGGGCGGCGGAGCTCGGCTACGTGACGGTCGACGGGGACCTGGTCACGTACCCGAGCCGGCAGCTGCTGGAGGCGACGCTGGCGCTGGTGCGGCAGGGGGTGCCGCTCGCGGAGGTCCTCGATGCCGGGGAGTTCGTACAGGCACAGGCCGCTGCGGTCGCCGACCGGTTCGTGGGGCTCTTCCGACGGTACGTGATCGACGCCGCGGGCGCGGACGGCTCGACGGGCCCGGAGGGTTCGGGCGACCCGGGAAGTTCGGGCGACCCGGACGCCTCGCAGGGCTCGGAGGGCCTGGAGCGGCTTTCGGCCACGCAGCTGCAGCACATCACGGCGGCGGTAACGGCCCTGCGGCCGGTGGCCGGTGAGGTGGTGGCCACCGAGTTCGCGCGGGCGATGGCCCGACGGGTGGACGCGGAGGTCGCCGAACTGCTGCGGACGGAGCAGTAGGAGTCGGCTCAAAGGGTGCGCTCGCACAACCTTGCCAACCCCCATTGGCACTCTTACATTCAACTCGTCGGTAACAACGGTGCACAGCCGATATAAGGGACGACCTCATGACCGGTTCCCCGCATTTACCCGACCCCTCAGACGATGACTCCGGGCGTGTCCGCTGGCGCCGGTTCGCCGTCCTGACCGTCCCCGCCGTGGCCGTGACCGCCGGCCTCGGCATCGCCCTCGCGCAAGGCGTGCTGGCCGCCTCGTTCGCCGTGTCGGGGCAGCAGTTCAAGGTGTCCGCGAGCAGCCTGGAGGGCGAGGGCTTCGCCCAGTACGGCAGCGTGGACGTCAACGCCCGCCAAGAACTCATCCCGGTGGCCGTCACCGCCATCCGGGAGGCCAAGCTCCACAGCCTCTGCCAGTCCGTGGTCACCTCGCTCCCGGTGGTCGGGGACATCTCGCTCAACCTCACCGCCGGACGCAAGACCCCGGTCGAGGCGAGCAACCTCTTCGTCGACGCGACCCAGCTCGCGGGCGACGCCGTGTTCAGCAACATCGAGATCGGGCGCGACGCCTCCACCCTCGACAAGGGTCCGGCCGAGGCCCAGGGGATGCAGGACCTCTTCGCCCAGCAGGCCGACACGGTCAGCATCACCGATCTCCAGCAGACGGCGTGGGCGACGAACGCCGGCACCTTCAAGCTCTCCGGGCTCAGCATGAACGTCAGCAAGGGCAAGAAGGAATGCTTCTGAACCTGCTGCAGCGCTGGCGGCGGTGGCGGCGCAGCAGGCCCTTCTGGGGCGGTCTGTTCGCGATCCTGGCCGGGTCGTGGATCTGCGTCCTGCCGCTGGCACCGCTGAAGATCATGCTCCAGCAGGGGGTGGCGGGGATCCCGTCCGTCCTGATGGGCATCGTGATGATCGTCCTCGGGCTCACCGCCTGGTTCTCTCCCCCTCAGCGCTCTCTCGCGGGTGTCCTCACCACCCTGATCGCCACCGCCGCTCTGGTCCTGTCGAACCTCGGCGGGTTCCTGATCGGCACCCTGCTCGGCATCCTCGGCGGCGGCCTGATGTTCGCCTGGCAGCCGCACGCCGCCCGGCGCACCGGGAAAGCCGGGAAGGCCGTAGAAGTCGGGACCGCGGAGTCCGTCGTGGCCGCACCCCCTCCCCCCACCCCGCACCACGATCCCCAAGGAGCACAGCCATGAGCCGTACGCGCACCGCGCTCGCCCTCGGGACGGCCGTCGCCGGCGCCATCACGCTGGCCTCGGTCACTGCCTCCGCCGCGCCCTTACCCCTGGCCGGGTCGACCACCGTCACTCCGGCCGGGCACGCGTTCAAGGCCACCCTCAGCGGGAAGGCCACCCTCAAGGCCGGTTCGGTGACCGTGACCTGCACGGTCTCCGTCGCCACCGGCAGCGTGCCGGGCGCTCCCGGCAACAACAACCCGGCCGGATCCGTGTCCTCGCCGATCTCGGCCCCCACGTACGGCTCGTGCACCTCCAGCACGTGGGGAGTGACGCCCACGGTCACCACCAGCGGCGCCTGGACGGTGTCGATGCAGAACGGGTCCCCGATCACCGCCACCATGGGTCTGCCGGTCGGCGGTCTGGTGGTCCAGACGAGCGGGCTCGCCTCTTGTACGGTCACCGCTGCCCCCACCGCTCCGGCGAACGTCGGCGGCACCTGGGTCAACGGTGCTCCGTCGACGCTGACCTTCACGAACGTCTCGGTGCCGGTCACCGTCACCGGCGGGTTCGGCTGCCCGACGAGCGCGACCACGTCCATCTTCAACGCGGTCTACAAGGTGACCGACACCACGGACCCGGCGCAGCAGATCACCGTCGGTCCCTGACCTCCGCCGGTCCCCGGCCACGGGTCCCGAACCAGCCCGCCCGGCCCCGGAGCGTCCGGTGCCGGGCGGATCGCCGTCCTGCGGAAAATGCGTTGCCGCCGCCGGCGCGGACGGGCCAAGCTCGCCGGCATGTCCCAGAGCACCGAGCACCAGCCGTCGCAGTCCGCCGCCGCTTCCGTCTCCGCCCCGAGCCCGCTACGACGGGACGTCGGCGACCTCTTCTCCGGCGGCCGCCTCACCGTGATCCCGCGCAAGGTCGCCCGGCGCGAGCAGTTGCTCGCCCACCTCGCGGAGACCCTCTTCGCGGTGGACCGGGAGTACACGGAGCCCGAGGTGAACGATGCGCTGCGCACCGTGCACGAGGACTGCTCGGCGCTGCGGCGCTATCTGATCACCTCGGGCCGGCTCACGCGGACCCGTGACGGACGTACCTACCGGCGGGCGGCGACCACCCGGTAGTGGGTCGTCAGCCGGCCGTCGTCACCGAGCACGTGGAAGGCGACGGCCGGGGGCTCGTCGAGGTGCACGTGCTCGGAGGACCCGGTCGGCGCCTCCCACGGCAGCCGGAGCGTGGAGACCACCCCGGGCGCGACCAGCACCGGCCGGCCCGCGAAGGTGGTGGCCGCGGCGGTGTGCGCGTGTCCGCACAGGAAAGCGGTCAGGTGCGGGTGGCGCTCGACGAGCGCGGCGAGCCGCTCCTCCCCGAACTGGCGGATCTCGTCCACGTACGGGGTGTGCAGCGGCACCGGTGGGTGGTGGAAGGCGACCAGGACCGGGGTCTCCGGCGGGGTGTCGGTCAGTACGCCGTCCAGCCAGGCCAGGGTGGACTCCTCCAGGAAGCCGTGGTGCTCGCCGGGAACGGACGAGTCGCACACGGCGAGGACGAAGCCCTCGCCGCGCAGCACCTGGTCGACGGGCTCGGTGGAGAGGGACTCCCCGGAAGACTCCCCCAGCAGGCCGCGGCGGAATGCGGCGCGCTCGTCGTGGTTGCCGGGGCAGACCACCAGGGGGTGGCGCGAGCGGAGCAGCTTCGCGGCTTCCTCGTACTCGGCGTCCTCGGCGTGGTCGGCTATGTCCCCGCTCACGAGTACGGCGTCCAAGTCGTAAGGAAGGGCGTCGAGATACTCCATGACGGCGCGGGTGCGGTCGGCCGCGCGCCGGTCACCGTCGAGATGGACGTCGCTGAGGTGGGCGATCACGATCACGTGCGGTGTCTCCTTCGTCTCTGGTCAAGAGATGTGGTGAACACCCATTCAACACGCCGAACCACCGCCCACCCGCTGCGGGTTGCCGGCCCTCGGTCCGCCCTCGGTCCGCCCTCGGTCGTCCCCGGCCAGTCCTCAGCCGGTGTTGCGCTGCCGTGCGCGGCGCATCAGCACCCACCCGGCCCCCGTGAGGACGACGGCGCTCCCGGCGAGGGAGGCCACGGCCGCTCCGGTGGAGGCGAGCGCGCCGCCATGGGGGGTGGTGTGGTCGCCGCCGCCGACCGTGGCACCGGCCGAACCGCCGCCGACGCTCCCGGGGGTGCCGGAAGTGCCGGAAGTACCAGACGTGCTGTCGGAGCCGCCGTCGGAACCGCCTGCCGCACTCCCGGCCGAGCCGGCCGAGCCGGTGGAACCCGCCGAGCCGGCGGCGCCCGTCCCGCCCGTGCCCCCGGCCGTGGTGGAGCCGCCGCTGCTGCCGCCCGCGGTGGTGTCCGCGATGGTGACGGTGAGGGTGGCCACAGCGGTACGGACCACACCGGCGTCGTTGCCGAACTCCGCCCGGTAGCGGCGGCCGCTGTCGGAGAGCGCCGCCGTGAACGTGTACGTCGGCGCGGTGGCGCCCGCCACGGGCTGCCAGGTCCGACCCGCGTCCGTACTGACCTGCCAGGCGACGGTGGGCCGCGGGGTTCCCTCGGCCTCCGCCGTGAGCGAGACCTCGGTCCCGGCCGCGACCGACCGGTCCGCCGGGCTCCGGGTGACGCGCGGGGAGCTGGCCCGTTCCAGTCGGATGATCCTGCCGGCGACCGGGTCCGATACGAAGACGGTCGCGCCACCGGGTTCGACGGCGACGGCCGCACTGCCCAACTGCACGTGGATTCCGGGGAGCACGACCGGCTTCACGACCTCCTGGAGGTCACGGGTGCGGTGGACGGTGAGCGTTCCGTCGTTGTCGCTGCCCGGCTGCGAGGTGTCCCCCGCGTCCTGCCACACGACGAACGCCTCGTGCGTGGTGGCGTCGAAGCCCGCCGCGCGGGGCATGTCGCTGCCCGCGCCGCGCAGGGTGCCCAGCCGCTTGCCCGTCGCGTCGTGGACGACCACGGAGGAGTCCAGCCCGACCCACACCGCGCCGGTCTCGGGATCCACCTCCGTGAACCCGCCGAACCCCTCGCCGGCCGGGAGTTCTACGGTCGCGGCGACCCGGAAGGTGGCCGCGTCGATCCGGTACATCCGGCGGTTGCCGATGTCCGTGAACCACACCGTGCCGCGTGCCGCGTCGACCGCGAACCCGTCCCCGCCCTCCAGCGTGACGGAGCGCTTCACGGCGGCGGTCGCGATGTCGACCTCCGACAGTACGGAGCCCTGCGCGACCAGCACCGTCGAGGGGGTGAGCCCGGCGGTGGCGTGGGTGACGGCCGCACCCGGCACCCACGCGCCCGCCGCGGCGGCGTCGCCGTCCTTCGCGGTACCGATGCCGCGCAATGGATAGGAGAAGACCGCTCCGTCACCGGGCAGCGGTGCGAGCAGCTGCCGCACCGCCCGCCGGCCGAGCGTGCCGGTGGGCCCGGGGGCCTGGCCGATGGTGCTGCGCACCTTGCCGTCGGCGGGGTCCAGGACGTGCAGCCCGCTCTCGTTGACGTCGGCGGTCTCGGGCAGGTCGTCCGAACCGACGTACAGCTTCTTCGAGTCAGGGTGCAACAGCAGGTCACGGGGCTTCCCCGCCGTGGCGAACCGCGCCACCGACCGGTACGCGACGGTGCCCTGCGGTACGTCGGCCCCCTCACTCCCGGCTGCCGATACGGGACTTCCGGTGGCGGCCGAGGCCAGTACGAGTGCGAGCGCGGCGGATGCGGCGCCCGCACGACCGGGGGTGAGGGGGTGTCGGTGTGTCATGGCTTCCTCGTCGACGGGTCGGGGAATCGGTCCCGGAGCGGGATCAGTTGAAGGTCACCGGGACGTGGACGTCGTACTTGCGGTTCGAGGAGTTGAAGTGGTCGGCGCGCGTGACGATGGCGCACTCGACGGTCTCGCCGCAGATCTGGCCTCCGCCGAGGTCGGCCTTGACGTGGATGGTGACGCTGAAGGTGCCGCCCGTACCGAACTTGGAGGTGTTGGCCAGCGTCCCGCCGAAGACGTTGTTGACCCAGTGCGAGGCCCCGGTGGTGCCCGACTGGTCCGAACCGCCCAGGCAGGGGGTGGGCTTGCTCGCACCCGGCGCCCCGCTCACCGCACAGAGGCTCACGTATATGCCCCTGGAGGTGTTGTAGCCGCTGCCGGTGACCGTGACGTTCTGACCGGCCGCCGCGGCGGTGGAGGGCGCGGTGAGGCTGAGGTTGTAGGTGGTCCCGCCGTCGGTGACCGTACGCGTCGAGGTGGCGGCCGAGGCGGAGCCGGCCGCGCCGACGGCGAGCGCGACGGCGGCGGAGGTGGCGACGGCCGCGCGGGCGGCGGTACGGGGCAGGGAGGCAGCACGCATCACTGGAACACCTTTCAGGCACAGGAGGTCACGAAGACTGAGGTAAGGCTAACCTAATATCGATCAAGGTTGTACGCCTACTTCACGCCATCTCCCGCTCCGTGACGTCCAGTCAACTCCGTTCCTGCGCACGCTGATCCGGTGGTCGGAAGGGGACGGTGAGGGGACGGTGAAGGGACGACGGGCAACGCACGCAGAACGGCCCGGCTGCGCCGTGCGGCGGCGCAGCCGGGCCGTGTCCAGGACGCCCTCTCGGGCCGGCCCTCACCCCCGGTAGGTCTCCAGCAGTCGCAGCCAGACCTCGCTGATGGTCGGGAACGACGGCACCGCGTGCCACAGGCGCTGGATCGGAACCTCCCCCGCGACCGCGATGGTGGCCGCGTGGATCAGCTCCGCGGCGCCGGGGCCGACGAAGGTCACCCCGAGGAGGACCTCGCGGTCGAGGTCGACGACCATGCGGGCCCGGCCCTTGTAGCCGTCGGCGTACAGGCCGGCACCGGAGACCTTGGACATGTCGTAGTCGACCGCCCGCACCCGGTGCCCGGCCCGTTCGGCCTCGGCCAGGGTCAGGCCCACGGCGGCGGCTTCCGGATCGGTGAAGACCGCCTGCGGGAGGGCGCGGATGTCGGCGGTCGGCGTGTGCGCACCCCAGGGCGCGGTGTCCAGCGGGGTGCCCGCCGCGCGGGCGGCGATCACGGCGCCCGCGATCCGCGCCTGGTACTTGCCCTGGTGGGTCAGGAGCACGCGGTGGTTGACGTCCCCGACGGCGTACAGCCAGTCGTGCCCGGGCACGCGGCAGGTGTCGTCCACCTCGATCCACCGACCGGCGGGCAGGCCGACGGTGTCCAGCCCGATGTCCTCGGTCCGCGGCGCGCGGCCCGTCGCCATCAGCAGCTCGTCGCCCTCCAGCGTCTCGCCGCCCTCCAGGACCACGCTGACGGGTCCCGTCGAGCCGTCCCGCACCACCGCCTCGACGGACACCCCCGTACGGACCACCGCCCCGGCCTCGCGCAGCGAGTCGGCGACCAGTTCCCCCGCGAAGGGCTCCATCCGCGGCAGCAGCCCGTCGCCGCGCGCGAGGACGGTGACCTGCGAGCCGAGGGCCTGCCAGGCGGTGGCCATCTCGACGGCCACCACCGAGCCGCCCACGATCAGCAGCCGGCCGGGGGCCGCCTGCGCCGAGGTCGCCTCGCGGCTGGTCCACGGGCGGGCCCCGGCGATCCCCGGGAGGTCCGGGATCACGGCCCGGGTACCGGTGGCGACGACGACCGCGTGCCGCGCCGACAGGATGTGGTGCTCGCCCTCGGGGCTGGTGACGGCCACCTTGCGGACCCCGTAGAGCCGACCGTGGCCCCGGTACACGTGGGCGCCGATCGAGTCGATCCAGTCGATCTGGCCCTGGTCCTTCCAGTCGCCGGTCCAGTAGTTGCGGTGCGCGAGCACCGCCGCCGTGTCCAGGGGCCCCTGGACGGCACCGGCCAGGCCCGGCACCCGGCGGGCGTCGGCCCGGGCCAGCGCCGGGCGCAGCAGGGCCTTGCTGGGGACGCAGGCCCAGTACGAGCACTCGCCGCCCACCAGTTCGCTCTCGACGAGCGCCGTGCTCAGCCCGGCGGCACGGGTCCGGTCGACGATGTTCTCACCGGCCGGCCCCCCGCCGAGGACCACCACGTCGTACTCCACCGCTTCCGACACAGACACCTTCCAAGGGTTCCAGAGGGTCCACCAGGACCCGTGCGAATCCCGGTCAGGGGCTAATGTCCCGTCACTCTACGTGTGGCGTGCGGGACATGCCCGAGAGGACGGGCGGCCTCGGCGTGGTGACTCCACCGCCCCGCCGAGGACCAGGCGCCCCACACGCGACCACGACCCCGGTCGCCCTCCCCCGCCCGCCCGGCTGCGCCGGCCCCGCCGACCGGGTCAGTTGCTGACCGACCGCCAGATGTGGTCGGGCAGTTCACGTGCGGCTTCCTCCAGATCGACGTCTCCCACGGTGAGCCAGCGCCGGACGACGGCGACCACCGGGCCCATGGCAAGGGACTCGATCAAGGGGGCGGAAAGTTTGGCGAGTTCGCCCGATTCCTGGTGCGCGTGGATCCAGAGGGTGATCGGTGTCAGCCGGGCCTCTTGGGTATCGCGGATCTCGCGCGAGTGGGCCATGCCCAGGCGGTCCGCGGTGACGGAGTGGATGAGGCGGGCCGCGTCGGGATGGGCCTGTACGAAGTCCAGGTAGGCCAGGACGACGGCCCGGATGCCGGAGCGGGCGTCGGTCGCCTGGAGCAGCGCCGCCCCCAGTTCCTTCAGGAGCTGCTCCAGGGCTCCCAGCGCGAGCGCGGCGACCACCCCGTCCAGGTTGCCGAAGTGGTGGTAGATGCTTCCGGAACTGACCCCGCTGGCCCTGGTGATGGCACCGAGGGTGAGACCGGCTTCCCCGGACGTGGCGTAGAGGCGGAGCGCCGCGTCCAGGACCTGTTCGACGGTGGCTTCGCCGCGTTGTTGCTTCGGCATCGGGCAGGCGTCCTCGGTCTCATAACGGCGGCGGATCTCTTCGATCCTCGTCGGATTCAGCCTAAAGCACCATTACTAGATTCTTTTCTAGAAACACTTTCCATTGTGCGCGTGAGGGGTCCACACTGGGCGGCGTCCTGGAGAAGGGGGAGACATGGTGTATCACGTGGAGTTACCGATCGGCGGGGCGGGCGGGCCGCAGGACGTGGTGCGGGTCGAGGTCGTGGCGACCGGCGAGGACGGCCTGGTCCGGGTGGCCCGGCCGGGGCAGGTGATGGCGCGCGCCTCACGGTCGCTCGGGGAGATGGTGACCGGGATCCGGCCGGTCGCGCAGAGCTTCGTCGACGGCTTCCGCGGCATGGCGCAGGCGCCCGACGAACTCAACCTGGAGTTCGGACTGTCGATCTCCGCCGAGGCGGACGTCGTGATCTCGAGTACGGCGGCCGAGGCCAACTTCAAGATCTCGCTCACCTGGACCCGCAACCCGTCCGACGGCCCGGCTGCGGGCCCAGCGGCCGGCCCGGAAGCCGGCCCCGGCGTCGCGGAGCCCGCGCCGTGACCGGGCCGCAGGCGTCGGAGGGCATCGGACCCAAGGCCCTGAACGCGGCGGTGCTGCGGATCCGCGACCTGCGCGGAGATCCGGTCGGCCTGGGTTTCCTGATCTCTCCCGAGCTCGCCCTGACGTGCGCCCACGTGGTGTCCGCGGCGCTCGGCACGCCGCAGGACCAGGAGCCCTCGCCCGCCTCCCGGATCCGCGTCGACCTCCCCCTGGTGTCCGCGTTCGCCCCGGACGCCGTCGGGGTGAGCGCGAGCGTCGATCGCTGGCTGCCGCCGTGTGAGCCCGGCGGCGGGGACATGGCGGTCCTCCGGCTGGACGCCGCGCTGCCCGGCGCCCACCCCGTGCGGCTGATCGAGGCCGAGCAGGTGTGGGGGCACCCGGTACGGGCCTTCGGCTTCCCCGCCGGCCGCCCGGGCGGAGTCTGGCACTCGGGAGTCCTGCGGGAGTCACAGGCCTACGGGTGGATCCAGGCGGACCTGGCCGACGGGGGCTATCCGGTCTCCCGGGGCTTCAGCGGCACGCCGGTCTGGGACGAGGACCGCGTCGGCGTGGTCGGCATGATCGCCGTCGCCGAGTCGGGCCGGCCCCCGGTCAGCTACCTGATCCCGACGGCCGGCATCCTCCGGGCCTGGCCCGAGCTACGGCCGCTGGCCATCCCGCCGTCGCCGTTCCGCAGCCTCACGGCGTTCCGGGAGGCCGACGCCCCGCACTTCTACGGCCGGCGGGCCGAAAGCGACGAGCTGGACCTCGCGCTGGCCGGCGAGCAACGGGTGACCATCGTGGGCGCCTCCGGATCCGGCAAGTCCTCCCTGGCCCTGGCCGGGGTCCTCCCCCGGCTGCGCCGCTCGGGAGCGGAAGCGGTCGTCGTACGGCCGACCCACGGCAGCAGTCCCCTGGCCGTCCTCGCGGCCGCGCTGCTGCCGCTGCTGGAACCCGGACTGTCCGAGACGGGGCGCCTCGCCCGGATCTCCGAGCTGACCGGTGTGCTGCGCGAGGGTGGACTCGCCGACGTCGTGGCCCGGGTGCTCGACCTGTCCGGCAGCCGTCGACTGCTCGTCGTGGTCGACCAGTTCGAGGAACTCCTCGCCCTCGCCCCGGAAGCCGTCGACGAACTGGCCGACGTCCTGTTCGACGACGCCCTGCCGCAGCCGGTCCGGGTACTCACGACCCTGCGGGCCGACTTCCTGGAGATGGCGCTGGCGCATCCCCGGCTGGGGGCCGTCATCGGCCGGCGCGTCCACGCCCTCGGCCCCCTGGGCCCCGAGCGGCTGCGCGAGGTCGTGACCGCGCCCGTGGACGCCGTCCCGGCAGTGCGCTACGAAACCGGCCTCGTGGACCGCATCCTCCAGGACACCGGCACCGAGCCGGGCGCATTGCCGCTGCTGGGCTTCACCCTCGACCTGCTGTGGCAGAAACAGCGCGGCGGGCTGCTCACCTACCAGGCCTACCAGGACCTCGGCGGTGTCGCAGGAGCGCTCAGCCTGCACGCCGATCAGGTCTGGGCCGAGTACGTCCCCGAAGGGGACGAGCCGGCGGCCAGGCGGCTGTTCACCCAGCTCATCCGGGTCCCCCTGGAATCACCGGCCGCGACGCGCCGCATCGCCCTGCGCGCCGACCTGGGCGAGGAACAGTGGCGCGTCGCCCAGCGGCTCGCCGCCACCCGGCTCCTGGTGACCGGCCGCAGTGCCGAAGGCGGCGAGAGCGTCGAGCTCACGCACGAAGCCCTGATCAGCGGCTGGGAGAAACTGGCGCGGTGGGTCGAGGAGGACCGGTCCTTCCTCGTGTGGCGGGAGTCCCTGCGCCACGACATGGACCGCTGGGAGCGGGCCGAGCGCACCTCCGAGCTGCTGCCGAAGAAGGTGGCCCTCGCCGGCGCCGACCAGTGGCTGCCCGGACGCGCCGACGACCTGAGCCCCGGGGAACGCGCCTACCTCGATGCCGGGCGCGCCCACCAGCGCTCCCGGACCCGCCGGGTGCGCGGCGCCTGGTCCGCGGTCTCCTTCATCGTGATCGCGGCCGTCCTGCTGGGGTCGCTGTTCCTCGTCACGCGGCAGGAGAGCCGCGAACGCGACGCGCTCGCCACCTCGCGCGCCCTGACACAGGCGGCACAGGACGTCACGGCCACCGACCCCGCCCAGTCCGTGATGCTCGCGCTCGCGGCCTACCGGACGTCGCCGACCCAGGAGGCCCGCAACCAACTCCTGCGCCAGCACCTGGCGTACTCGGACAAGAGCCGTGTCGTCTCGGGCCTGCTGGGAACGGTACGGGAGCTGCAGACCAGCCTCGACGGCAACGTGGTGCTGGCCACCTCGAAGAACGGCAGGGCGATGCTCTTCACGGGCGTCACCACCGGCCGGGTCCGCAGCGCGCAGGTTCCCTCGGTCGGGCAGGTGAAGTACCCGATGGTCTCGGCCGACGGAAAGCGGGCCGGCTACGTCCAGGAGGACGGGGTCGCCGCGTGGTTCCCGGTGCACGCCGACCGTGACGAGCCGATGGGCGAGCTGCACAAGCTGGCCGCGGCCCCGGGAGCGGCCGTGGGCACGGAGAAGGGGCTGGACCCCTCCATGTCGGCGGACGGGACGCTGATCGTCCACCGGGTGCTGGACCACCTGGTCTGGTGGGACCTGGACAGCGGTGCCATCGCCCGTTCGACGCGCGCACCCACTCCCCAGACCGACGGCAGCACCGACGACCTCTGGATCGGCGCGGACAACCGGACCCTGCTGCTGCGGCGGAGCGGACTGGGCGACAACAACTCGGCCCTGATCGCCTACGACCCGCCGACCGACGCGACGCGCGTCGTCGCCGGCGACGCGGCCGACATCGAGCTCTCCGGGGACCGGACGGCAGCCGTGGTGTGCAGCAAACAGGGCGACGGCACGGTCCTGAGCCTGGTGCGGATCTCCGACGGCGCCCCGCAGGGGAAGCCGTACAGCGAGCAGGACAAGCGGTTCAAGTCCGGAATCTGCCTTCCGCAGGCGGTCAGCGCGGACGGCACGCGGGTGGCGCTGTGGTCGGACGACACGCTGCGCCTGGTCGACCTGCTCCAGAACAAGGTGGTGTCCACCGTCCCCTCACCCTCTGCGCGCTGGTCGCACCAACTGGCGTCGGCCGACGGCAAGCTCTACTACGTCGGGTTCAAGGACTCCCTGATCACCTACACCGAACTCCCCACCGGAGAATCCGTACTCCAGGTGGGCCAGCAGATCCTCACCCACGACGGCGGCAGGACGATCAGCGTTCTCGCCGACGGATCCGCGCTCCAGGTCCGGCCCACGGCGCCGGGCACCAACGACCAGCTCATCGCCGAGGCCCCGCGCCGGACGCCGTACCGGAAACCCGGGAGCACCGACCTCCTGAGGCTGAGCAAGGACGGACGGCTGCTCGCGGACCTGGAGGGAACCAACGTGGTGTCCGTCCTCGATGCCTCCACGCTGCGCAAGCTGGCCACCATCACCGCGGCCGAGCCGCCCGCCCTGGCCGCCAGCACGCCGGCGCCGATCCTGGTCGACACCAGGGAACCGGACTTCCAGCACTACTTCGACGTCGCCGGCAACGTCCTGACCGTCTCCGGGACCCTGGTCCAGCAGTGGGACGCGCGTACGGGACGGGAGCTCGCCCACTACGACGCGAAGGCCCTGCTGCCCACCACGGGATCCGAGCCGCATACCAGCATCGGCCCCTACCCGGCCCCGAACAAGGTGGCCGTGACCGTCTGGGGCGACCCGTCGGTCCGCATCGTCGACATCACCACGGGCACCGTCACGGAGACCGTCCGCACCACCGAGGACGTCCTCGCCGTGCAGTTCGACCCCAGCGGCCGCTACCTCGGGCTGATGCGCCGGGGCTCGATCGTCGAGCTGTGGCGGCGCCACCCGCTGCGCAAGGAGATCGGTCCCCTGCGCAGTACCGCCGAGGACTCCGCCACCCCGACCGTCACCCAGTTCCTCGACGGCGACGGCCACTTCCTGATCGCCGCCAACAACGCCGTACGGACCTACGGCATCGAGGAACGCGCCGTCCTGGAGTCGTACGAATTCGGTCATCCGCCGAGCGAGACCTCCAGCTCCAGCTCCCTCTTCTCGCCACGTCCGTACGCCTTCATGGACATGTCCAAGGACGCCAGGACGGTGATCTACGCCGATCCCGCCGGTCCCGGCGGTGTCCTACCGCTCGACCCCCGGGCGTGGCAGCGCGACCTGTGCAAGGCCATCGGCAACCGGACGTTCACCGCCGAGGAGCGCAGGAGCCTGCCGGTCCGCGTCCCGGAGCAGCCGGTGTGCGCACCGGGCTGAGCCGACCGGGCCGGCGCAGATCCGCAGATCCGCCGGGCCCGCGGGCCCGGCGGATCCTCAGGTCTCGCGCCTCAGGCCTCAGGCCCCCGCGGTGCCGGCGTCCCCGCTGCCCGCGCCCTGGGAGCCCTGCTGCTCGGCAGCGATCTTCGCGCGGACCTCGTCCATGTCGAGCTCCCTGGCCTGCCGGATCAAGTCCGTCAGGGTCGCCTCCGGCAGGGCTCCGGGCTGCGCGAAGATGGCCACCTGGTCCCGGACGATCATCAGCGTCGGGATCGAGGTGATCTGGAAGGCCCCGGCCAGTTCCTGCTGCGCCTCGGTGTCCACCTTGGCGAACACGAGGTCGGAGTGGGCCTCGGAGGCCCGCTCATAGACCGGGGCGAACTGCAGGCACGGCCGGCACCAGCCCGCCCAGAAGTCGATCAGCACGAACGGGTTCTCGCTGACCGTCTGGTCGAAGTTTTCCTTGGTGAGCTCGACTGTAGCCACGGTGTCCAGACCTCCTGATTGAGCCGTCTGCTCCCTTGAACGAACGTCCCGCCTTCCGCATTCCGCTTCTGCGGGACCCTCCCCCAGACCGTCCTAGAACGGGTGGCCGGCGGGGGTGCTGCGGGCCGTGGTCCAGCGCAGTTCCGTGAAGGCGTCCAGGTTCGCCTCGCCGCCGAAGCGGGCGCCGGTGCCGGAGGCACCGATTCCACCGAAGGGGGCGACGGCCTCGTCGTTGACCGTCTGGTCGTTGATGTGGGCGATCCCGGTCGGGATGCGGTCGGCCAGGTCGAGCCCGCGCGCCGCGTCCCGGGTCACGATCCCGAGGGAGAGGCCGTAGGGACCCGCCGAAGCCAGCGCCACCGCCTCCTCCTCCGTCGCGAAGGACCGTACGGGCGCCACCGGGCCGAAGACCTCCTCGGTGTAGGCGGGGGTGTCGTCGGCGACGCCCGCCAGAACGGTCGGCCGGTAGAAGAGGTCCCGGTGCGTGCCGCCGGCCACGAGCTTGGCCCCCTGCCCGGTGCTCGCCTCCACCAGGGCGTGGACGCGCTCCACCTGGGTGCGGTCGATCAGCGGGCCCAGGTGGACCCGCTCGCGGTACGGGTCCCCCACGGCCAGTTCCTCGGCGCGCGCGGCGAGCCGCTCGACGTACTCGTCGTAGAGCGAGGTGTGCACGAGGTGCCGCCCGGCGGTCATGCAGATCTGGCCCTGGTGGAAGAAGGAACCCCAGGAGGCCTGGGCCACGGCGGCCTCGACGTCGGCGTCGTGGAGCACGACGAGGGCGGAGTTCCCGCCCAGTTCCAGGTGCGCGCGCTTGAGGTGACGGCCGGCCAGTTCGCCGACGGACCGGCCCGCGGCGGTGGATCCGGTGAAGGACACCACCCGCACGCGCGGGTCCGCGACCACCGCGGCGCCCGTCCCGGCGCCGCCGGGCAGGACCTGCAGCAGCCCGCCCGGCAGCCCGGCGGCGGCGAAGACCGCGGCGAGGGCGAGGCCGCCGCAGACGGCGGTGCGCCGGTCCGGCTTGAGCAGCACCGCGTTGCCGAGTGCCAGCGCCGGCGCGACCGAGCGGATCGCCAGGATCAGCGGGGCGTTGAAGGGGGCCACGACCCCGACCACCCCGGCCGGCACCCGGCGGGTGAAGGAGAGCCGGGGGGCCTCGCTCGGCAGCACCTGCCCCGTGGGGCGCGAGGCCAGCGCCGCGGCCTCGTAGCACTCCTGGGCGGCGACGTGCAGCTCGAAGTCGGCCTTGCCGGGTATCGAGCCGGACTCGCGGACCAGCCACTCCCGCAGTTCGTCGGCGTGTGCGGTGAACAGGTCCCCGGCGCGGCGCAGCACGGCAGCCCGCTCCGGGTGCGTGGCGCGTGCCCAGTCCCGCTGCGCCGCGAGGGCCCGTACGGCGGCCTCCGCCACGTCGGCGGGTGCGGCGAGCTCGATGGTGGCGAGGGTGCGGCCGGTGGCGGGTTCGACGACCGGGGCGGAGCCGCCGGTGAGGGTGGGTCCGTCCTGCCAGAGCGTCGGATCGAGGAGCGGCATGGCGCGGGGCCTCCGGTGGGGATGGGCGGGGCGGGGGGCGGCAGCACGCGCCATCGTGCCAGACCGGAGGCTCCACATCTGTTCAGTTATTGGGCAGTTGACGGCGAGCGGTGACCGGAAACGATCGACGCCCGCGCGCCACTCCGGCCCGGGTCAGCGCTCCAGGACGAGTGCGATGCCCTGCCCGACCCCGATGCACAGGGCCGCCATGCCGGTGCCGGAGCCCGCCGCCGCCAGCTGGTGCGCGACCGAACCGGCCAGCCGGGCGCCCGAGGCGCCGAGCGGATGGCCGATCGCGATGGCGCCGCCCCGCGGGTTGACCACGGCCGGGTCGAGCTCCGGCCAGGCCGCCAGACAGCCCAACGCCTGTGCGGCGAAGGCCTCGTTCAACTCGAAGGCGGTCAGGTCGGCGAAGCCGCGGCCGGACTTGGCGAGCGCCCGCTGGACGGCGTCCACCGGACCCAGGCCGAAGAGCTGGGGCTCGATGCCGGTGACGGCGGACGCGCTGATCCGGGCGAGCGGCTCCCGGCCGGTGGCCGCCAGGCCCTCTTCGTCGGTCAACAGCAGCGCGGCGGCGCCGTCGTTGAGCGGGGAGGCGTTGCCCGCCGTGACCGTGCCCGTGCCGTCCGTCCGGAAGGCCGGCTTCAGCCGGGCCAGCGCCTCGGGCGTGGATCCCTCCCGGATGCACTCGTCACGTACCAGGTCCACGCCGGTGTACGGGACGACCTCGCCGTCGTACAGCCCGGCGGACCAGGCGGCCGCCGCCTTGCGGTGGCTCTCCAGGGCGAAGGCGTCCTGCGCGTCGCGGGTGATGCCGTGCTTGTCCGCGACGAGTTCGGCCCCCTCGCCGAGCGAGCCGGTCCACTCCGCGGGCATGCGCGGGTTGGTCATGCGCCAGCCGAGGGTGGTGGACCACATCTGCTGGTGCCCGGCCGGGAAGGCGCGCTCGGGCTTCTGCACGACCCAGGGGGCGCGGCTCATCGACTCGACCCCGCCCGCGATGGCCACGGAGGCGTCGCCGAGCGCGATGGCGCGGGCGGCCTGGATCACGGCTTCGAGGCCGGAACCGCAGAGCCGGTTGACGGTGACCCCGGGGACGCTCACCGGCAGCCCGGCCAGCAACACCGCCATGCGGGCCACGTCCCGATTGTCCTCGCCCGCCCCGTTGGCATCGCCGAAGACGACGTCGTCGATGCGGGCCGGATCGAGGTCCGGCGTACGCTCCACCAGCGCGCGCACGACGTGCGCGGCCAGGTCGTCCGGCCGGACCCCGGCGAGGGCGCCGCCGAACTTGCCGATCGGGGTGCGGACGGCGTCGACGACGTAGACGTCGCGGACGGTGCGGATGCTCATGGGGTCTCTCCTGGGCGGATCCGTACGGGCGGTGGCGCGTCGGTGCCGGTGTGGACACCGGGGCACGCCGCCGGGCACGCCCGGTGGGGCGCGCCCGCAGTCTCCGTCCGCACGTCACCGCCTGTCAACGGCTCCCCTGACCGGGGCCGGCGGACGTCCGGCCCCGCACCCCGCGCACCTCGGGCCCGGGCCCGGTCAGGTCGACTCCCGGTGGACGGCGGCGGCCGCCATCAGGTCGTGCCGCTCCGTGACCTCCGACGGCTCGCGCACCGCGTGGTCCACCAGCGAGGCCAGATGGGCGCCGGTCGGCATCTCCAGTCGTACGGTGCTCAGTCGGGGCCGCAGCAGTCGCCCGATCAGCAGGTCGTCGGCGCCGATGACGGCCACGTCCTCGGGGACGCGGAGCCCCTCGTCCTGGAGGGCCCGCATCAGCAGCATCGCGTACTCGTCGTTGTACGCGAAGGCCGCGTCCAGCCCGAGCCCGCGCCAGCGGGCCGCGAGGGCCGCGGCCGATTCCTCGGAGTAGGCCATCGGCAGGGCGGAGACCTCGGCGCCGTCGACCGAGCGGGCGCCCGCCAGCCGGGGCACGGAGAACAGCTCCAGGCCCTCCTCCTCCGGGACCACCACGCCGATCCGCCCCCGTCCGCGCTCGACGAGGTGGGCGGCGGCCCGGACGCCGACCTCCTGCTGGTCCATGACGAGCGCGTGTGCTCCGGGCACTCCGGCGGGCCCCATCGTGATCACCGCGCGGGCTCCGGCCCGCTTGAGGGTGGCGACGTTGCGCGCGGAGAGAGTGATCTCGCCGAGGGAGATCACGGCCACCGGACGCAGTTCCGCCCAGGCGCGCACGGCCTCGTCGCCGGTGAGCCCGAGGCTCCCGTACTGCACCACCGTGTAGTCGAGGCGGCGCAGCGCCCACTGGAGTTCGTTGAGGAAGGTGCTGTAGAGGGGCCCGACCGGCACGTGGGAGGTGGGCAGCAGGACGATCCTGGTGTGTCCGGCGCGCAGGCTGCGGGCGGCGGCGTGCGGGACGTACCCGAGCTCCTCGGCGGCCTCGTGGACCTTGCGGCGGGTCGGCTCGCTGATGCGTACGGCTTCCGCGTTGTTCAGCACGTACGAGACCGTCGCGCGCGAGACGCCGGCGAGGCGGGCCACGTCGGCGCTCGTCGGAACGGGGGGCGGCGGCGGGGTGGCCGATCCGGAGGCCGGGGTGGGCGGCTTCGGCGATTTCGATGACTGAGACATTGCCGTGGCATCTTTCCAGACCGATCACGCCCGAGGGCTAGCGGATGGCCGGAATCGGATGCTACACAATGGTTACACGAGTCATTGACACGTGTAACTGCGGCGTCACATCCCTCTACGACCGATGTGTCGACGCCGCGCCCCGCCGTGCCGCCGCCCTGCCGCGCTCCGTCGCACCCCCGCCGTCGCGACAGGGCGGCGCGCACCCCACCGCGCTCCACCCCGCACCTCCTCCTCCCCTCGTCCGCCCGCATCCGCCCAGGAGGGCACCGTGGCCCTTTCCTCCCCCGGCACCGGCTCCGCCGCAGCCACCACCGACGAGTCCCCCGGACCCGGCACCGGACCCGGACCCGCACGGCGCGGCCTGCTCCCCCTTCTGCTCGTCGGCAACAGCGCCATGTACGCCCTCTACATCGGCGTGGCCGGCGTGCTGCTCGCACTCCAGGTCGAGGACGTCGACCCGGCGAACAAAGTGGCGAACTTCGGCCTGATAGCAGGGGTCTCGGCGATCTTCGCCACGGTCTTCAACCCCGTCGCCGGCGCCCTGTCCGACCGCAGCGGACGGCGCAACCCCTGGATCCTCGGCGGTGGGCTCGCCGCCGTACCCGCGATGTTCCTGCTGGGCCTGGCCGACACGATCCTGCTGATCACGATCGCCTGGTGCCTCGGGCAGGCCGTCATGAACGTCTACCAGGCGGCCATCACCTCCGTGGTCCCCGACCGGGTCCCCACGGACGCCCGCGGCAAGGCCTCCGCGGCCGTCGGCCTCGGCCTGCCCTTCGGCTCCGCCCTCGGCGCGCTCATCGGCGCGGCCTTCTCGGAGGACTACCGCACCGGCTACCTCGTCTTCGGCGCGCTCGTCGCGGGCGCCGCGGTGCTCTTCACCGCATGCGGTCGCGAGCAGCGGCTCCCGGCCCGCGCCCCGATGCCCGTCAAGGACCAGCTCGCCGCCTTCACGGGCGCGCTGAGCGACCACGACTTCCGGTGGGCCTTCATCGGGCGGGCGCTGCTCGTCCTCGGCTACTTCGCCGTCAGCGGCTACCAGCTCTACGTCCTCCAGGACCACACGGTGCTGCCCGACGGCATGGAGCCGGAGGCCGCGGTGGCGGTGCTGATGCCGCTGACCAGTGTGGCCATGGTCCTCTCCACGGTCATCGGCGGCTACCTGTCGGACCGGTTCGACCGCCGCAAGCTCTTCGTCGGCGCTTCCGCGCTGTTGTCTGCCGTCGCGCTCGTCATCCCGGCCGTCTCGACCAGCTGGACCGCGATGCTGTCCTTCGCCGCGGTCAACGGGCTGGCGTTCGGGTGCTACATGGCGGTGGACACCGCCCTGGTGACCATGGTGCTGCCCAAGGCCGAGGACGCCGCCCGCGACATGGGGGTCCTCAACGTCGCCAACGCCGGCCCGCAGATCATCGCGCCGTTCGTCGCCTCGGTGATCGTCTCGTTCAGCGGCGGGTACACCGCGCTGTTCGTCGTCGCGGCCGTGCTGGCCGTGGCGGGGGCCCTTGCCGTGAAGCCGATCCGCAGCGTTCGCTGAAGCCCCGGCCGGCTCCCTCCGCGCCCTCCGCGCCCTCCCCGCTCGTCCACCCGATCGACATCCACCGCCGAGAAAGGCCCACCGTGCACCTGCACACCCAGACCTGGGGCGAGGGCGACCGCATCGCCCTCCTGATCCACGGCATCATGGCCGACCACCGGACCTGGCGCCGGGTCGGCCCCGCCCTCGCCGACCACGGCTACCGCGTCATCGCCGTCGACCTGCGGGGCCACGGCGCCAGCGGGCGCGGCGCGTACGGCCCCGAGCTCTTCGCGGACGACGTGGTCGAGACGCTCCCGGCCGGCGCCGAACTCGCCATCGGCCACTCCCTGGGCGCTCTGACCCTGTCGCTCGCGGTGGACCGGCTGCGGCCGGCCCGGGCGGTGTTCTCTGACCCCGCGTTCCATCTGGGCGCCGCGGCCGACGGCATCGGCCCCGAGCTGCTCGCGCAGTTCAAGACGGCGTCCAAGGAGCAGGTACGGGCGATGAACCCGCGCTGGGAGGAGGTGGACGTCGACATCGAGCTGGAGACCCTGGCGGTCTGGGACGAGCGGACCGCGCTGAGCCTGGCACCGCTGGTCGGCACCGATCTGATGCCGCCCGCACCGGTGGTCCCCTCCCTCGTACAGCTCGCCGATCCGAGCGTCCTGATCGACGAGGAGCGGGCGCAACTGCTCAAGGGCCGCGGATTCGAGGTGCGTTCGGTCGCCGGAGCGGGACACACGATCCACCGGGACGACTTCGACGGGTTCATGGCCTCTCTGGAGGGCTGGCTCTAGAACTGCCCGGCCACTCCCCACTACGGTCTACCTACCGACCGGTAATGGGGAGTGGTACGCGATGTCCGATTCAGCTGTTCCGACGGTCTCCGGCCTGGTCGACATGGTCGGCGCACTCGCCGAAGGGACCGTTTCGGCGCGGCGGTTGACCGAGGAGGCGCTGCGCCGGATCGCCGCGGCCCAGCCGGAGCTCAACGCCTTCCGGACCGTGCGCGCCGAGGCCGCGCTCGCGGAGGCGGACGCGGCGGACCGGCGGCTGGCCGCGGGCGAACGGCTGCCGCTGCTGGGGGTACCGCTGGCGGTCAAGGACGACATGGACGTGACCGGTGAGCCGACAGCGTTCGGCTGCGCGGGCCCCTTCCCCCCGAAGACCGCCGACAGCGAGGCGGTACGAAGGCTGCGCGCGGCCGGCGCCGTGATAGTCGGCAAGACCCAGACGCCGGAGTTGGGGCAATGGCCCTTCACCGAGGGCGAGGCCTTCGGCGAGACCCGCAACCCGTGGAACCCGGCCTACACGCCCGGCGGCTCCTCGGGCGGCTCGGCCGCCGCCGTGGCGGCGGGCCTGGTCCCGGCCGCCCTGGGCTCGGACGGGGCCGGCTCGGTCCGGATCCCGGCGGCCTGGACCCATCTGGTGGGGGTGAAGCCCCAGCGCGGGCGCATCTCCACCTGGCCGGAGCCGGAGTCCTTCCACGGGCTCACCGTCAACGGCGTTCTGGCCCGCACCGTCGCCGACGCGGCGCTCCTGTTGGACGCCGCGAGCGGCCCGCACCCGGAGGACCTGCACCGCCCGGCTCGGATCTCCGCCGTCGAGGCGACCCGCCGCACGCCCCGTCGGCTGCGGATCGCCCTGTCCTTCGCGATGGCCTTCACGGCGACGCCCAAGTCCCTGGACCCGGAGGTCCGGTCCGCCGTGGAGCGGCTGGCCGCGCGGCTGGAGTCGCTGGGCCACGAGGTGATCCCGGAGGACCCGCGCTACGGACCGATCGGACTGACCTTCGTACCCCGCGCGACCAGTGGCGTACGGGACTGGGTGGCGCGGGTGCCCGATCCCGCGCTGCTGGACCCGCGCACGCACGAAGCCGTACGGACGGGCCGCGTCCTGGGCGGGCTCGCGCTGCGGGCCTCCCGCCGGGCGGAGACGGTCCTGCGCCGGCGGGTCGGCGAGGTCTTCGACCGCTTCGACGTGGTGCTGACCCCGACGACGGCCACCCCGCCCCTGCGGATCGGCGCCCTGGCCGGGCTGGGGGCCATGGCCACGGACCGGGCGATGATCGCGGCCTGCCCGTACGCCTGGACGTGGAACGTGCTGGGCTGGCCGGGGGTGAACGTCCCTGCGGGCCTCACGGCCGACGGACTGCCGATGGGAGCCCAACTACTGGGCCCGGCCGATTCGGAGCCGCTCCTGTTGGGACTGGCCGCGCAGCTGGAGGCGGCGGAGGGCTGGGCGGCGGTGCGGCCGGGTCGGTAAGCGGCACGGCCCTCCCTTGATGTAAGTTCCCATGAGGAACTATCAAGTGCCACATCACCGGAAGGGGCGACGCGACCCATGGTTCAGCAGACGTGGACGGCCGTTGACGACTACTTCGACGGACTGCTGGTCGAAGAGGACGAGGCCCTGGTCGCCGCGGCCGCCGCCACCGAGACAGCGGGTCTCCCCGCCCACCAGGTGGCCCCCAATCAGGGCAAGCTGCTGAACCTCCTCGCCCGCGTCCGCGGCGCCCGCCGCATCCTGGAGATCGGCACCCTGGGCGGCTACAGCACCATCTGGCTGGCCCGCGCGCTCCCGGCCGACGGACGGTTGGTCACGCTGGAGGTCGACGAGCGGTGCGCCGACGTCGCGGCGACCAACATCGCCCGGGCCGGGCTGGAGCACGTCGTCGAGATCCGGCGCGGCCGCGCCGTCGAGCTGCTGCCCGGACTCACCGGCGAAGCGCCGTTCGACCTGGTCTTCATCGACGCCGACAAGCCGTCCAACCCCGAATACTTGGAGTGGGCCCTCAAGCTCACCCGGCCCGGCAGCGTCATCATCGGCGACAACGTCGTGCGCGACGGCGCCGTCGTCGACGCCGACAGCTCCGACCCCCGCGTGCAGGGCGTGCGCCGGTTCACCGAACTCATCTCCGAGCAGCCGCAGTTGACCGCCACCGCCCTGCAGACCGTCGGCAGCAAGGGCTACGACGGGCTCGTCCTGGCCCTGGTCACCGACTGACCCCTGACACGGGCGCGCAGGCCCGCCTCCTCCACCAAGGCCGCGGGAACCAGTAGCCTCGCCCGGATGACGGCACTTTCCCACCACGGCAACGGCCACACCGAGCAACCGGGCCGCGACGGTTCCACGGCCACCACCGAGGCCGATCCGCGCGCCATCGGACCGGTCCGGACGGAGTACGCCCCGGATCCCGACGGCGATCCCGACCCCGGCGAGATCGTGTGGACCTGGGCCCCCTTCGAGGAGAACGACGGGCGCGGCAAGGACCGTCCCGTGCTGGTCGTGGCCCGGGAGGCGGGTGGGCGGACCCTGCTCGCCGTGCAGCTGTCGAGCAAGCGGCACGACCACGACCGGGAGTGGGTGCCGATCGGAACGGGCCCGTGGGACAGCGCCGGACGCGAGTCCTGGGTGGACGTGGACCGGGTGCTGCGGGTGCACGAGGCGGGGATGCGCCGCGAGGCCTGCGCGCTCGACCGCGGCCGCTTCGGTCTGGTCGTGGACCGGCTTCGCGAGCGCTACGGCTGGCAGTGACCCGCAGGTCCGGGCGGTGGTCACGGTCAGAACCGCGGCCACCGCCCGGACCGTACCGACCTCCCGTGTCCCTGATCCGGACCGCCCTGGACACCCCCTAGGGTGAGCCCCGTAGGCGGACACAGGGAGTAGCGGGCATGCGAATAGAACGACACAGGGTGAGCGAGGCGGCCCTGGCGGCGGTGCGCGAGGACTTCGCGAACAAGATGATCTCGGACGTGTACTCCAGGTCGCGTGCCGGCCAGATCGACGCGTACGACTGGTGGGACATCACGCTGCGGTTCCTCGACGGACTCGGCGCGTTCTCGACGGTGACCCCCGACCTCGACACCCCCGAGGCGAAGGCGATCCTGGCCGACGCAGCCGAAGCGGCCGTCGGCACCGTGTCGTTCGCCGCCTACCCGAACGCGTCCTTCCACATCTTTCTCAACTACGTCAACTTCGGCCGCGACTACGACTCCGGGGCGGGGGGCAGCCCGCAGCCGGTCAGCGCCGCGCGCTGGATCGACGCGTTCTGCGTGGCGATCCTCGCCGACAAGACCGAACGGCACGGCGAGGCCTTCCACTTCGCCCGTACGGCACCACAGCGGGCCGGCGGGCCCGGGCTCCCGCCGGTGGAGCTGATCAACGGCCTGCTGGCGTACGTCAGCGGGGACATCGGGGTCGAGTACCAGAAGTTCCCGCCCTCCCCGCAGGAGAAGCTCGCCGCGCTGGATGCCGCGCTCGCCCGGATCGCCGACCGGCACGCCCGGGCGGGGGCCGGAGCCGACAGGACCGGAGCGGCCGACCCCGCCACCGGCGCGCTGCGCGCCCTGCGCGCGCTGGCCGCCCGGGACCGGGAGGCCTTCGCCGCCGAGCTCGCCGCACTGCTGCTCCCGTACTCCTACCTGGATGACCCCCGGGCCGAGCCGCGCACCCTGCTGCCCGTGCTGCCGCTGGCGCTGGCCGCGCTCGGCTACCGCCGCGAGGGCTGGTTGCCGCCCGTCGAGTCGGCGTACCTGCCGCGGGCTCTGGTCACCGGCTTCGAGGCACCGCCGCCGCGCGTGGGGCCGTACGGGCGCGAGCGGCGTGCGGACGCCGTAGCGGCGCTGGCCACGGGCCCCCTGGTCGTCGAGCGCCCCGAGATGCCGGACTGTGCGGCGCACGCCGACCACCTGGTGCGCAACCTGTACGAGGCCGTCCGCGCGGGGGCCGGTTCCGAGGGCGCCGTCCGCCCGGACCAGGCGCTCGCCCCCGGGTCCTGGTACCAGTCCCTGAAGCACGCCCTGATCACCGGCAGCCGCGCGGAACTCGCCCCGCTCGTCCTCAGCGGCCCCAACGCCCTGCAGGAGGACCGTTCCGCGCACGCCTCGTACCGGCAGGCCCTGCACGACTACCTGCGGGGCGAGGACCCGGAGCCCGCCACCGACCGGGCCGTCGCCGAGGTCGGGCAAACCCTGGAGTGGGGCTTCCACCCAGCTCCGGCCGTGCTCTTCTCCCAGCTGGTGGAGGGTGACGAGGAGAGCTTCAACCTGGCCCTGGCCGATGCCCTGGAGGCCCACCGGGACTACTACTCGGTGAGCGACCGGCTCTTCGGCGGTGGGGCCGAGGCCGCGGTCGACTTCGACGTCCTGGCCCTGGCCTGCCACGCCCGCCGCCGGGGCTGGCGGATCCGCGTCTCGTCGCCCTATCTGCCGGAGAGCCTGCTGGGGGCGGCGCGCCCGTTCTGAGGGCGGCGGGGCCCCGCCGCCCCCGCGCCTCAGGCCGGGAAGGCCCGCTCGAAGGCCTCGCGGGTGGTGGGGTCGCGGTCGAGGATGCCGAACACCACCTGCTCGAAGACCCCGGCGAACCGGTCCCCGAGCAGTCCCCGGAAGGCCTCGGCCACCTGGGCCGGGTCGTTCTGGAACACCCCGCAGCCCCAGGCCCCCAGCACCAGCCGCCGGTACCCGTGCAGCGCCGCCACCTCCAGGACGAGCTCCGCGCGCCGCGCCAGCGCCGCCGGGATCTCGGCGGTGCGCTCGGGCTCCTGCCGCCGGATGGTGCCGGCGTTCGGCGCGGGCGAGGTGAGGAAGCCGACCCGGAACGGGGTCTCCAGCAGATCGCCCCGGTCGTCGCGGAAGACCGGGACCCCGGGCGAGTGAATCACCCGGTCGGTGTAGAAGGTGCTCCGCTCCGCACGGTGCACCTCGTAGTACTCCGGAGCCTCGAGCAGGGTCTCGTACAGGGCCGAGGCGCGGCACAGCGCCTCCTCCTGAGCCTTGGCCCCGCGGACGTAACCGCCCCCGGGGTTACGGGCCGAGGCGAAGTTCAGGACCGCAACGGGAGCGGGATCCGGGTGGTCCGGGGTGGCGGTCGCGAGCCTGCGGGCGGCGACGGTGCTGCTCTCGCCGGTGACCTCGACGACGGTCGCGGCGTCGCCGGAAGCAACCTCCTCATCTGGAATGACCCGGTTTGGTCCATATATCCTGGTTCCTGCCTTGGCTTCCGCCAGGGCGGCGGCCAACGGAACCTGCCGTCCCGACCGCGTCCGGTACCCGCCGGCCGCCAGGATCTCCGCGTTCTCCCGCGCGATCTCGCGCAATCTGCTGCTCACGCCGCCATCTTCCGCACAGCGATTCCCGGCGGCAAAGGGTTTTGTGCCGCGAGGAGGGGTAGGCACGGGTGATGTCACGACCGACGACAGGAGACGAGGACCCGGTCATGCCCCAGGACCCATCCGCTCCCCCACCCCCACCCGCGCCCGGCCCGACCCCCGTGCCCTCGATCAGCGAGACGCAGGCCGAGGACCTGATCCACGGCATCTGTTTCAAGACCGGCCCGCCCCGCCTCCTCGGCGCCGAGCTCGAATGGCTGGTCCTGGACGCCGAGCGGCCGGAGCAGCCCCTGCCCCCCGAGCGACTACGGGCCGCCCACACCGCGGCCCGCGCCCTGCCCCTGCACGCGCGGGTGACCGTCGAACCGGGCGGCCAGCTCGAACTCAGCTCGGCCCCCGCCACCTCCCTCAGCGGTTGCGTGGACGACCTACAGGCCGACCTCACCGCCGTCCGCGCCGCCCTGCTGGCCCAGGGCCTGGTCCTGCGCGGCCTCGGCAGCGATCCCCGCCGCCCGTACCGGCGGCTGCTGAGCAGCCCGCGGTACGACGCCATGGAGGCCTACTTCGACCGCACCGGCCCGGCCGGGCGCGCCATGATGTGCGCCTCCGCCTCCGTGCAGGTCTGCGTGGACGCCGGGTACGAGGAGCCGGGCGTGCTCGGCCACGGCCGGCGCTGGCGGCTCGCGCACCTGCTGGGTGCGGTCCTGGTGGCCGCCTTCGCCAACTCCCCCGCGCACGAGGGCCCGTACGCCGGCTGGCGCTGTGCCCGGCAGGGGATCTGGAGCGACCTGGACAGCCGGCGCGCGCTCGCCCCGCCGCTGGACGCGGAACCGCGTGCCGCGTGGACCCGACAGGCCCTGGACACCGAAGTGATGTGCGTCCGGTCCTACGAGGACGACGGCCCTTGGGAGACCCCGCCCGGCACGACCTTCCGCGACTGGCTGCGCACGGACGGACACCCCGCGCTGCGCCCGCCCACCGCCGAGGACCTGGACTACCACCTGACCACGCTCTTCCCGCCGGTCCGGCCGCGCGGCCACCTGGAACTGCGGATGATCGACGCGCAGTCCGGCGACGACGGCTGGCTGGTCCCGGTGGCCGTCGTACACGCGCTGTTCGACGATCCGGAGGCCACCGAGACCGCGTACCGGGTGGCCAAGGGACTGGCCGACTTCTACGGCGGCCACCCCGCGCCGCGCAATCCGCTCTGGCGGTCGGCCGCCCGGCACGGCCTGGCCGATCCGGAGCTGCGGGCCTCCGCGAAGGCCTGTTTCCGGGCCGCGGTCGAGGCCCTGCCCAGGCTCGGCGCGAGCACGCACGTCCGGGACACGGTCGGCGCCTTCACCGAACGCTACGTACTGCGCGGCCGATGTCCGGCCGACGACTCATCCACACAGGTGCTCACCGGAAAAGAGGTCCGCCGATGACCACCGGATCCCCCTCCGCCTCCACCTCCGAGTCCGACTCCCGTCTGCGGGAGCGGGCGGCCGCCGCCCTGACCGCGGCACGCATACGCACGGCCGGCCTCACCGACGCCGTGACCGACGAGGACCTCACCGCCCAGCACTCCCCGCTCATGTCGCCGCTGGTCTGGGACCTGGCGCACATCGGGAACCAGGAAGAACTGTGGCTGCTCCAGCGCGTCGCCGGGCGCGAGTCGATGCGCCCCGAGATCGAGCCGCTCTACGACGCCTTCCAGCACCCCCGTGCCGAGCGGCCCAAGCTGCCGCTGCTCGGGCCCGCGGAGGCCCGCCGGTACGCGGCCGACGTGCGCGGCCGGGTCTTCGACCTGCTGGAGAAGACGCCGCTGGAGGGCAGCACCCTGCTCGACGACGGTTTCGCCTTCGGGATGATCGCCCAGCACGAGCAGCAGCACGACGAGACCATGTTGATCACCCATCAGCTCCGGCGGGGCGCGCCCGTGCTGACCGCCCCGGAGCCGGACGGCCCCTACGATCGTCCGTCCGCCGCCGAAGTCCTCGTCCCCGGGGGCCCGTTCACGATGGGCACCTCCGCCGAGCCGTGGTCGCTGGACAACGAACGCCCGGCACACGTCCGGGACACCGCGCCGTTCTGGATCGACACGGTTCCCGTGACCAATGCCGCGTACCTGGCGTTCATCGCCGACGGCGGCTACCGCGATCCGCGCTGGTGGGCGGCGCCGGGCTGGGAGCAGATCCGCGAGCACTCCATCGAGGCCCCGCTGTTCTGGCACCGGGAGGCCGGCCAGTGGCTGCGCCGCCGCTTCGGGGCGATCGAGCCGGTGCCTGACGAAGAACCGGTTCTGCACGTGAGCTGGTACGAGGCGGACGCCTACGCCCGTTGGGCGGGGCGGCGGCTGCCCACGGAGACGGAGTGGGAGAAGGCCGCCCGGCACGACCCGGCGACCGGCCGCTCCACCCGCTACCCGTGGGGCGACGCCGACCCGACGCCCGCGCACGCCAACCTGGGGCAGCGGCACCTGCGCCCGGCGCGCGCGGGCAGCTACCCGGCCGGCGCCTCCCCGCTCGGGGTGCGCCAGCTGATCGGCGACGTGTGGGAGTGGACCTCCTCCGATTTCCTGCCGTACCCGGGCTTCCGCGCCTTCCCGTACCGGGAGTACTCGGAGGTGTTCTTCGGCCCGGAGCACAAGGTGCTGCGCGGCGGCTCCTTCGCCGTGGACCCGGTGGCCTGCCGGGGCACCTTCCGCAACTGGGACCTCCCGGTGCGGCGACAGATCTTCTCCGGCTTCCGGACCGCGAGGGACGTCTGATGTGCCGTCATCTGGCCTACCTCGGACCGGTGGTGGCGCTCGGGGAGCTGCTGAGCGGGCCGGAGCATTCGCTGGTGCGCCAGTCCTGGGAGCCGCGCCGCCAGCGGTCCGGGACGGTCAACGCCGACGGCTTCGGCATCGGCTGGTACGCGGAAGGGGACCCGGTGCCCGCCCGCTACCGGCGGTCCGGGCCGATCTGGGGCGACCTGACCTTCACCGATCTCGCCCGGGTGGTCCGCAGCGGGGCCGTGCTGGCCGCCGTACGGGACGCCACGGACCCCGGGGCCGACGGGGAGGCGGCCGCGGCGCCGTTCGCGGACGGGCCGTGGCTGTTCAGCCACAACGGCGCGGTGCGGAACTGGCCCGGGTCCGCCGCCCCGCTCGCGGCCGGGCTACCGCCCGCGGAACTGCTCCGGTTGGCCGCGCGCACCGACTCGGCGCTGGTCTGGGCACTGGTCCTGCACCGGCTGCGGGCCGGGGACGACCTGGGCACGGCGCTCGCCGAGCCGGTCCGGGAGCTGGCCTCGGCAGCTCCCGGCTCCCGGCTGAACCTGCTGCTCACGGACGGCGTCACGATCGCCGCGACGGCCTGGGGCGATTCGCTCTGGTACCTGGCCGACGCGGACCAGCGGCGCACCGTGGTGGCCTCCGAGCCGTACGACGACGACAGCCGGTGGCGCGAAGTGCCCGACCGGACCCTGCTGACCGCCACCCGCACCAGGGTCGAACTGACCCCGCTCAAGGAGAACTCCCTGTGAACGACTTTCAGTTGACCCGTACGCTCGACGAGAACGCCGCGGAGACGGCGCTGCGTGCGGATGTGTTGCACGGGCTGACGCACTCGCCGAAGGTGCTGCCTCCCAAGTGGTTCTACGACGCGCGGGGCAGTGAGCTCTTCGAGGAGATCACCCGGTTGTCGGAGTACTACCCGACGCGCGCGGAACGGGAGATCCTGCTGGAGCGGGCGCGGGAGATCGCCACCGAGAGCGGCGCCCGCACCCTGGTGGAGCTGGGCTCCGGGTCCTCGGAGAAGACCCGGCACCTCATCGAGGCGATGCCCGCGCTGGACACGTACGTGCCGGTGGACGTGAGCGAGAGCGCGCTGCGGGGGGCGGCCGAGACGCTGCTGGCGGAGCATCCGGGGCTGCGGGTGCACGCCCTGCTGGCCGACTTCACGCGTGCGCTGCAACTGCCGGACTCCCCCGGGCCCCGGCTGGTGGTGTTCCTGGGCGGCACGATCGGGAACCTGCTGCCGCCGGAGCGGGCGGTGTTCCTGGCGTCCGTACGGGCGATGCTGTCGCCCGGGGACGCACTGCTGATGGGGACGGACCTGGTGAAGGACGAGGCCGTGCTGGTGTCGGCCTACGACGACGCACGGGGGGTGACGGCCGAGTTCAACAAGAACGTGCTGGCGGTCATCAACCGGGAACTGGGGGCGGACTTCCACACGGCCGACTTCGCGCACGTGGCGGTGTGGAACGAGGAGCAGGAGTGGATCGAGATGCGGCTGCGGGCCCGGTCGGAACTGGTGGTGAAGATCCGGGCGCTGGATCTGGTGGTGCCGTTCGCGGCGGGTGAGGAGATCCTGACGGAGGTCTCCGCGAAGTTCCGTCAGGAGGGCGTGCGCAAGGAGCTGGCGGCGGCGGGGCTGGAACTGACCCAGTGGTGGACGGACGCGGCGGGCCGGTTCGCGCTGTCCCTGTCGGTCGCCGACGGCGTGGCCGGCTGAGCGGGGACGCCCGGTAGCAGGTCCGGGGCGGGGGTCGCGGCCCGCGCCCCGACGACGGCCCGCTGAGCGGCTGCCGCGAGGTCCCGCCGGTGCGCGTACCGGCCCGGCGGGATCCGCGGCAGCAGCCTGACCTCGGCCCGCACCCCGCGGGCCCGGGCGATCCGCCACAGCGAGGCGGTCAGCGGGTCGTCCCCGACGAAGGCGGGCGCCCCGGCCGGATTCCCGTCGCGGCACAGGTAGGTGAGCCGCAGCGGCTGTACGGGGACCCGGGCGTCCAGGGCTGCTTGGAAGGCGGCCCGGCGGAAGGTGCCCTGGGCCCGCCCGCACCACGTCGAGCCCTCGGGGAAGACGGTGACCCGGTCCCCGGCCAGCAGCGCGCCGGTGACGGTCCCGATGGTGGCGGGCAGGGCACGGATCCGGTCGCGCTCGATGAACAGGGTGCCGGCCCGTCCGGCGAGGCGGCCGAGCACGGGCCAGGCCCGGATGTCGCTCTTGGCCAGCATCCGGCAGGGCAGCACGGCGGCCACCAGCGGGATGTCCAGCCAGGAAATGTGGTTGGCGACCAGGAGCCGGCCGCCGCCCGGCCCCGGGCTGCCGTGCACGGTGATCCGGATGCCGAAGGCCCGTACGAGCGCGGTCGACCAGGCCCGTACCACCGTGTGCCGGGGGCCGGCCGGCAGCAGCCGGACCGGCGGGGCGCCCAGGATCCCCAGCAGGATCAGGGCCACGGCGGCGGCGAGTCTGAGCACCGCCCGGGGAACGCTCGCGGTGTCCCCTCCGTGCCCGGCGCAGGCTTCGGGGGTGCAGGGCGAGGTGGGCAGCCAGACGCTCATGCGCCCGGGACGAGCGAGCGGAAGTGCTTGAGGTAGCGCGGGTTGGTCCGGCGCAGGGAGAGCAGGACGTACAGGTCGGCGCAGCCGAACTCGGCGTCGAGGGCGGGCTCGCCGCACACCCAGGCGCCGAGGCGGAGGTAGCCGCGCAGCAGCGGGGGCAGCTCCATGCGGTCGGGGAAGGTGATGCCCTCGGGGCTCCAGGGGAGGTGGGGGGTTACCCGGTACTCCTCGGGGGCGAGGCTGCGGGTCAGGGCGGTCTCCCTGGTGGCGGCGGCCAGGACTCCGCCGTCGGCGAGCGGTATCGAGCAGCAGCCGGCGAGCCAGTTGTGCCCGGTGCGGTCCATGTAGTGGGCGAGGCCGGCCCAGATGAGGGCGATGACGGCGCCGTTGCGGTGGTCGGGGTGGACGCAGGAGCGGCCGACCTCGACGAGGTCGGGGCGGATGGGGGCGAGGGCCGAGAGGTCGAATTCCCCCTCGGAGTAGAGGCGGCCGGCGACGGCGGCGCGCTCCGGGGGCAGCAGCCGGTAGGTGCCGACGACCTGCTCGGCCTCCTCGTCGATGACGAGGAGGTGGTCGCAGTACGCGTCGAAGGCGTCGGCGTCGAGGCCGGGCTCGGGCCCGTCCAGTCGGGCGCCGAGCTCGCCGACGAAGACCTGGTGGCGCAGCCGCTGGGCGGCGCGCACCTCGTCCTCGTCGCGGGCGAGGCGGACGGCGTAGCGCGGTCCTTCGGAAGGCGCGCCGGGCGCCGCGGCCGGGTCCCTGACGGGGGCGAGGCGGGTGGCGGGCGCGGGTGAGGGGGCCGGCGCCGGGGCGGTGAGGGGGGACGGGGACAGGGGTGCGATCGTCATGGCGGCTCCTGATCCGGGCACGGAGGGCCTGGCCCGCAGGTGCGTGGCCTGGCTCCTTTACTTCTTCCGTGACCGGCTGGATTCGACATGACCGCTCAGCGGCCCTTGGATGTGCGGACGCTGAACTCGGCGTACCCCCGTCCCGGCGGCGGCCGGGGCTCCGGCTCAGCGGTCGGAGCTGAGGACCTTGCCGATCTCCTCGGAGGCGGCGCGGGCGGCCTGCTTGGGGTCGCGGCCGGTGAGCACGGCCGTCATGAAGGGCTTGATCGGGTTCTTCGCCTCGACCTCGGCCCAGCGGGCGGAGGTGGGGGTGGCGCGGCCCTGGGCGGCGCCGGGAGCCATGGCTGCCGCGCCCTCGTTGCCCTCGACGGCGCGCGCGAGGGTGGTCTTGTTGGGCACGTAGCTCATCGTGCGCGCGAGTTCGGTCTGCCACTTCTCGCTGACGAGGGCCGTGATCACGTCCACGGCGCCCTTCCGCTGTCCGGTCCGCGCCGGGATGATCAGGTCGGAGCCGCCGGTGAAGACGGCCCCCGCCTTGTCGGAGGTCTTGCCGGGGATCGGGAAGAAGCCGAGCTTGCCCTTCAGGGCGGGGTTGGCCGCCTCGATCTCGGCGGCCTGGCCGGGCGGGGCGATGATCTGGGCGACCTGGCCACGGGCGAAGACCTGCGACTGAGGGGGCGTCTCCTCGTCGGCGCCCTTGGGCCCGTCGCCGAGGGCCTGGAGCTGCTTGTAGAAGTCCATGCCGGCCAGGGCCTTGTCGTCGTCGAGCCCGCCGACCCACTTGCCGTTGGTCTCGACGGCGAGTTCGCCGCCCTCGTCCCAGATGAAGCCGGCGAGGACGTACCAGTTCTGACCTGCGAGGTAGATGCCCTGCTGGTCGCCCTTGTCGAGCTTCTCGGTGGCCTGTATCCACTCCTGTCGGTTCTTGGGCGGGGTCTTGATGCCGGCGCTCGCGAAGAGGTCCTTGTGGTAGATGACCACCCGGTTGGCGGCGTACCAGGGGACTCCGTACTGGGCGCCGTTGATGGTTCCCGGGTCGGCGAGGCCCTTGAGCCAGTCCTTGCTGCCCCATTCGCGCAGGCCTTCGAGGGTGAGCTCTTCGAGGCCGCCCTTCTCGATGTACGTGGCGACCTGGGTGTTGCCGACCTCGATGACGTCGGCGCTCTCCTTGCTCGTGCCGTCGAGGACGGCGTTGACCTTGTCGCCGATGCCCGTCCACTCCTGGATCTTGACGTCGAGGTCGATGCCGGGGTGTTCCGTCTCGAACTCCGCGGTGAACTTGGCTGTGAAGTCCTCCGGTGCGCTGCCCTTCATCAGCCAGAGCGTGACCTTCTGCGGCCCCCCGGCCGTGTCGGCCGACCCGCTGCAGCCCGTGAGGGCGGTAGCGGCCGCGAGGGTTGTGCACACGGCGAGGAAGCGCATCTTCAAGAGGGTCACCTTCTGGGTTCGGTCTCAGATGGCTCGAAATTGGCATAGACCAATGGGCCGGTCAAGGGTCTTTCGCTCGGGACTGTTCGCCCAAAGTTCGCGGACCGGCCCTTACTGGGGCACCGTAGAACCAGGCAAAAGCCACCCACTGTCGGGAGACCTCCATGTCCAATCACACGTACCGGGTGACCGAGATCGTCGGCACCTCCCACGAGGGCATCGATCAGGCCATCCGCAACGGGATCGCCCGGGCGGGCCAGACCGTGCGGAACCTGGACTGGTTCGAGGTGGTTCAGGTACGCGGCCACATCGAGAACGGGGAGATCGCCCACTACCAGGTGGGGCTCAAGGTCGGCTTCCGCCTCGAGGGCGAGGACTGAGCCCCGCCCCCGGTCGCCTCACGTCCGCCCGTCGACCTCCTGGGCGGACTCCAGCTCGGGCGCGTCCGCCGCCCAGTCGGCGAGCACCACCCGGAATCCGGCGGCGCGCGCGGCCTGGCAGACGAGCTCGTCGTCGTCGACGAGCATCCGCACCTCCCGGCCCCGGGAGATCCGCCGCAGCACCTCCAGCTTGGTGGTGCGGGCCGGCCGCCGGTCCTGGTTGCCGCGCATGAACAGCCGCCCCTCGGGCAGGTCGTGCCGGGCGAGCCAGTCGAGCGTGTCCGCACGGCACCGCTCGGGGCGCCCGGTCAGGTACACCACCTCGCAGTCGACCGCGCTCTCCACGGCCAGCGCGACCCCGCGCGCGAGCGGCGGGTCGGCCGGGGCGGCGGCGAAGAAACCGGTCCAGTCCCGGGGCCGGCGCTCCAGGAAGCCCTGGCGATGGCCGGTGTCCGCAAGGGTGTTGTCGAGGTCGAAGACGGCCAGCGGCCGGGTGGTGTGCTCACTCATCCCGTCAGCGTAGGAGAGCCGTACGGGGAATCCTCACGGCCGCCGGGCGTTGAGTCCTGTGTGATCCGAAAACTCTCGATACTCGACCGCTCGCGCACCCGTCAGGGCCACCCGGCCCCGCAGGCCCTGCGCGACACCGTGGCGCTGGCCCGGACGGCCGAGGAACTCGGCTACCACCGCTTCTGGGTCTCGGAGCACCACAGCGTTCCCGGCGTCGCGGGCTCGGCGCCGACGGTACTGGCCGCCGCCGTCGCCGGAGCGACGCACCGGATCCGGGTCGGCACGGGCGGGGTCATGCTGCCCAACCACCAGCCGATGGTGGTGGCGGAACAGTTCGGGGTCCTGGAGTCGCTGTTCCCCGGCCGGATCGACATGGGCCTCGGCCGTTCGGTCGGCTTCACGGGCGGCATCCGGCGGGCGCTGGGCCGCGACACCGGCGACGCCGACCGCTTCGAGGAACAACTGACCGAGCTGCTGGGGTGGCTCGACGGCACCCAGCGGGCCCACCCCGAGGTGCACGCCCGCCCCGCCGAGGGGCTGCGGATCCCGGCCTACGTCCTGGCCACCGGGGAGGGCGCCCAGATCGCCGCCCGGGCCGGACTGCCGCTGGTGGTGGGCGACCTGCGGGCCCTCGGCCGGGTGGGCGAGCTCGCCCGGGCGTACCGCGAAGAGTTCCGGCCCTCCGCCCGGACGGTGGAGCCGTACGTCGTGGTCTCGGGCACGGTGGCGGTCGCGGCCACCGAGGCGGAGGCCCGCCGCATCCTGGTCCCGGAGGCCTGGGCCCTCACGCACTCCCGTACCCGGGGCAGCTTCCCGCCGCTGCGCCCGGCGCAGGAGATCGAGGCGCTGGAGATGACCCCGAAGGAGCGCGAGCTCTACGAGGGCGCCCTCGCCGGGCACGTCCACGGCACGGAGGACCAGGTGGCGGCGCAGCTGTCGGAGGTCGCGGACCGGACCGGCGCGGACGAACTGCTGGTCACCACCTCCACGTACGACCGCACGGCGCTACTGGACTCCTACGCGCGCCTGGCCCGCATCGCGGGCCTCTGAAGGCGAGCCTTTAAAATAGGACGAATGCACCAGGCCACCGGTACCCCCGCCCCTCCCCCCGCGTCCCTCGACCCCTACGTACGGGTCCGGGGCGCCCGGGAGCACAATCTGCGCGGCGTCGACGTGGACATCCCGCGCGACGCGCTGACCGTGTTCACCGGGGTCTCCGGCTCCGGGAAGAGCTCGCTCGCCTTCGGCACGCTCTACGCCGAGGCCCAGCGCCGGTACTTCGAGTCCGTGGCCCCCTACGCCCGGCGCCTGATCCACCAGATCGGCGCACCGAAGGTGGATTCGGTCACCGGGCTGCCGCCTGCCGTCTCGCTGGAGCAGCGCCGCTCCTCCCCCGGCTCCCGCTCCTCGGTCGGCACGGTGACCCTGCTGTCCAACTCCCTGCGGATGCTGTACTCGCGGGCCGGGACCTATCCGCCGGGTGCGGAGCGGCTCGACTCCGACGCCTTCTCGCCCAACACCGCCGCCGGGGCCTGCCCGTCCTGTCACGGGCTCGGCCGGATCCACCGCACCAGCGAGGAACTCCTCGTTCCCGACCCGCAGCTGTCGATCCGTCAGGGCGCGATCGCCGCCTGGCCGGGCGCCTGGCAGGGCAAGAACCTGCGGGACATCCTGGAGACCCTCGGCCACGACGTGGACCGGCCCTGGCGGGAGCTGCCGGCGAAGGACCGCGAGTGGATCCTGTTCACCGAGGAGCAGCCGGTGGTGACCGTGCACCCGGTGCGGGAGGCCGAACGGATCCAACGGCCCTACCAGGGCACGTACATGAGCGCCCACCGCTACGTCATGCGGACCTTCGCCGACAGCAAGAGCGCCACCCTGCGGGCCCGCGCCGAGAAGTTCCTCGCCGACTCGCCGTGTCCGGTGTGCGAGGGGCGGCGGCTGCGCCCGGAGGCCCTCGCCGTGACCTTCGCCGGGCGGACCATCGCGGAGCTGGCGGCGCTGGCACTGACCGACCTGGACGGCGTACTGGCCTCCGCGCCCCTGGACGGCGAGGCGGCGCGGGTGCTCGCCGAGGACCTGCGCTCCCGGATCGGGCCCGTCACGGAGCTGGGGCTGGGCTATTTGAGCCTGGACCGGACCGCGCCGACCCTGTCCGCGGGCGAGCTGCAGCGGCTGCGGTTGGCGACGCAACTGCGGTCGGGGCTGTTCGGGGTCGTGTACGTGCTGGACGAGCCGTCGGCGGGGCTGCACCCGGCCGACACCGAGGCGCTGCTCGGCGTACTGGACCGGCTGAAGGAGGCCGGGAACACGGTCTTCGTCGTGGAACACCATCTCGATGTGGTGCGGCACGCGGACTGGCTGGTGGACGTGGGGCCGCTGGCCGGCGAGCACGGCGGGCAGGTGCTCCACAGCGGGCCGCCGCAGGAGCTGGCCGGGGTGGCGGGGTCGGCGACGGCCCGACACCTGTTCGCGGCGCGGGAGCCGGCCGCGGCCCCCCGGCAGGTGCGCGCGGCGACCGGGGCGGTGCGGTTGACCGGGGTGGACCGGCACAACCTGCGGGAGCTGGAGGCACAGTTCCCGCTCGGGGTGTTCACGGCCGTCACCGGGGTGTCCGGGTCGGGCAAGTCCACGCTGGTGGGACAGGTGCTGGCCCGGGAGGTCGGCGAGCGGCTCGCGGAGGCGGACTACCCCGTGCGGCGGCTGGTGGAGGTGGACCAGAAGCCGATCGGCCGGACGCCTCGGTCCAACCTGGCCACGTACACCGGGCTGTTCGACGTGGTGCGCAGGCTCTTCACGGCGGCTCCCGAGGCGCGGGCGCGCGGCTGGAAGGCGGGCCGGTTCTCCTTCAACGTGCCGGGCGGCCGCTGCGAGACCTGCCAGGGCGAGGGTTTCGTCTCGGTGGAGCTGATGTTCCTGCCGAGTACGTACGCCCCGTGCCCCGAGTGCGCGGGGGCCCGGTACAACGCCGAGACCCTGGAGGTCCGGTACGCGGGCCTGAACATCGCGGAGGTGCTGGGCCTGACGGTGGAGTCGGCGGCCGCCTTCTTCGCCGATGTCCCGGCGGCGGCGCGCAGCCTGCGGGCGCTGGAGGAGATCGGTCTGGGTTACCTGCGGCTCGGGCAGCCGGCCACGGAGCTGTCCGGCGGCGAGGCCCAGCGGATCAAGCTGGCGACGGAACTGCAGCGGCTGCGCCGGGACCACACGCTGTACCTGCTGGACGAGCCGACGACCGGGCTGCACCCGGCCGATGTACGGGTACTGCTGCGGCAGTTGCACGGGCTGGTGGACGCCGGGCACTCGGTGGTGGTCGTGGAGCACGACATGGAGGTGGTCGCGGGCGCGGACTGGGTCATCGACCTCGGTCCGGGCGGCGGCACGGCGGGCGGCCGCGTGGTCGCCGCGGGCACGCCGTCGGAAGTGGCCTGCGCACCGGGCAGCCGCACGGCCCCGTACCTGGCGCGGGCCCTCGGGTCCGACTGAGACCTGCCGGTGGCGGTCCACGTTCGCGGCGGAGAGGGGATCAGTACACTGCCCTCTTTGCGTCAGGCCGCGGAGGGGCGGGTTCGGAAGTGGCATTCACAGGGCAGCGCGGCGTCCGGATGACCTCGAGGGAAGTCGTCGAGGAATACGGTCGAGGGCGGCGGGACTTCACCTATGTCGAGGTGGCGAAAGCCGATTTCTCCGGCATGAACCTGGAGGGCATCCGCTTTTACGGGGCACGGCTGACCGGGGCCGAATTTGCCGGCACCTCGCTGCTCCACGCCCAGTTCAAGGACGCCGACCTCACGGAAGCCGACTTCACGGGATCCACGCTGGCCGTCTCCGACCTGATAGGAGCGCGCTTCAGGGGCACGGTGTTCAGCCGTGTCGATTTCACCGGCGCCGCCCTGGACGGAGCCGACTGCACCGGCGCCGACTTCAGGGGAGCGTTCCTGAACAGCGTGAAGGTTGAGGGTGCACATTTCAGCGGGGCCAGCTTTGACGGGGCAAGACTGAGTCGTGCGAACCTGAGCAACACGGATCTCGGGGCCTTGTGCGGGGCGAGAAACCTCCGGCACGACAATCCCTGCTCGATCGACGCCCATGCCGTCATGAAGTCGTACGGCCACCCCGAACTGTACAAGTTCATGCTTCGTTGCGGCGTCCCCGCCCTCTTCGCCGAAAGCATGATCGATTGCGCGCGAACACTCGGAGGGTGACGCACCACCGGCGCCCGCCGGGACGTGGTGCGCCTGCTCCAGCAAGGTCCGTGCCGCGGCGCCGATAGCGGCCGGCCACGCGGCACACTCGGGGCCCTCGTGCATATTGACTGAAATTTCAGTTAGGCTGACCGGGCTGTCGACGCCGATGGCACGTCCAGTGGCGGTGGCGGCATCGGCGCGTGGCACGGGAGCGAACGGAAGCGAGACGAGCATGCGGCACCGCCTGTTCCCACTGGTCACCGATCTCGCTCTGATCGCCGTGATCGGGTCGGCCGCGTCGGTGCTCTTCGATTGGTCCGGTGGCTTGAGCACCGGCAGCGAGTCCTTCGGACCCGCCGGCCACGTCGTCACGGCCGGTGGCGCCGCGGCGGCAGTGCTCGTCCGTCGGCGACTGCCGGCGGCCGCGCTGCCGGCCGCCGCCGTGCTCGTGGCGGTCGAGCCACTGACCGGCGGGGCATTGGCCGCAGTGGCCCACGCGGCCGGCCTGCGCTGGTTCCGGCTGCGCAGGCGCGCCCTCCTCCTGGCCGCGTGCCTGACGCTCCCCTTCGCGTTCACCCTGGCGCACTCGGCCGGGCAGCCGACCCCGGTGCTGGAGTACGAGGTCATGGTCGTGCTCGTCTCGGGCCTCGTGTGCGGCGCCCTGCCCGGTCTCGCCGGCGCCCTCGCGGGCCAGCGCGAGCGCCTGGTGCAGGCACTCCGAGAGCGCAACGCCTCCCTCGAACGGGCCCACCGCTCGGCGGAGGACCAGGCCAGAACGCGCGAGCGGGCCCGGATCGCGGGCGAGATGCACGATCTGCTCGGTCATCGGCTCAGCCTCATCGCCCTGCACGCCGGCGGTCTCGCACTGGCCACCGAGAAGAGTGATCCGGAAGTCCATCGCAGTGCCCTCCTGGTGCACGGCACGGGGCGACGGGCGATGGACGAACTACGCGGCGTACTGGGGGTGCTCCGCGCCGGCGAACCGGCGAGCGGCCTGCCTGAGCCGTTCACCCCGGCCACGGGAACCCGAGCCGATGTCACCGCCCTGGTCGCCCAGTCCCGCGCTGCCGGGATCGCCGTCGCCATGGAGTGGACCGGCGCGGACCTGGCCGGGGCGAGCTCTTCGGCCCGGCGCGCGGTGGACCGGGTCGTTCGTGAGGCACTGACCAACGTGCACAAGCATGCGGCCGGGGCCGACGTGGCCGTGTCCGTCCACCGCGAGGCGCGGTGGATACGGGTCGAGGTCCGCAACGGGCCCGACACCTCGGGCTGCTCGCCACGACTTCCGGGCACCGACCTCGGGCTCGTCGGACTCCACGAGCGCATTCGCCTGCTCGGCGGAACCCTGCGCGCCGAACGCACCGACGACGGTGGGCACATCGTGCTCGCGCACGTCCCGCTGGGCCTCGGCCCCGTCGTGCCGAGCGTGCCCGTCCCGCCCGGGCACGCGTCCCTCGCGGCCGTGCGGTCCCGGTGGAACCGGACGGCGACCGCGGCGGCCACGGCCCTCGGCGTGCTGGCCGCCATGGCCCTGCAGGTCGTCACCCTCACCTTCGTCCCCTTCCCTGAGGCGGACGCGGAGGAGCGGCCGCAGATCGAGGAGATCGCCCTTTCGGCCCGCGGGCCGGCGACCGACACCCACCCGGTGAGGCCCTCGTGGTGATTCGCGTCCTGCTGGCCGACGACCAAGAACTCGTCCGTGCCGGAATCAGGCTGGTGCTCAAGCACGCCGAGGACATCGAGGTGGTGGCAGAGGCAGCGGACGGGCACGAGGCGGCGCAGCTCGCCGTCCGTCATCAGGTCGACGTGGCGATGCTGGACATCCAGATGCCGGGCACCGACGGGCTCCTCGCAGCGGAACGGATCGCCGAGCGGGCCCCCTCGGTACGCGTGGTCATGCTCACCACCTTCGGCGAGCACGCGTACGTGGCCCGTGCGCTGAGAGCGGGGGCCGCGGGGTTCCTGCTCAAGGACAGCAGCCCGCAGGAACTCATCCGGGCCGTCCGCACGATCGCGGCCGGCTCACCGGTCGTCTCCCCCGAGGTCACACGGCACCTCATCGACCGCTACCTCAGCAGCGACGGGGCGCCGGCCGACCCGCGTCTGGACCGCATCGCGGACCTGACCGGCCGCGAGCGTCAGGTGCTCGCGATGGTGGGTACGGGGGCGTCCAACGCGGAGATCGGCAAGGTGCTCCACCTGGGCGAGGGGACGGTCAAGGCGTACGTGAGCCGGATGCTGACCAAACTCAGCTGTACCAACCGGGTCCAGGCCGCCCTCCTGGCCCGTGACGCCCGGCTCCGCCCGGGCCCCGACTGACCGCGGCCGCGGGAACGGTCCGTCCCCGCGGCGGCGGTCAGCGCCCGGAGGGACCGGAGGTAGGGGCGGCGGAGCCGTGCCCGGGCGCGGCGGAGGACGGCGGCGGGCTCGTACGCGAGGTGGCGCGCGGGGAGGCCGGCGGCGTCGGGGACGTTCGGGTGGACGTTCCGGGCGGGCCGGGTTCCGGCGCGGCCCCCTGTCCGCCGGCCGGTGCCTCCCGTACGGGATCGGTGTCGGTGGCCTGCCGCGGCGGCTGCGCTCCGGCGGCGCTGACGGCGAGGAAGGCGCCGGCCGCCGCTGCGACGACGACCTTGGACACGAGCGCGGTCCAGCGCATCAGCGCCTCCCCGGAGCAGTGATGGCGGCCATCAGGCCACGGCCGGTGACGTTCTGGATCTGGAGGCCGGGGCGGGCATTGACCTCGAGGATCAACGGCCCGCGGTCGGCGTCGACGACGATGTCCGCGCCGAGGTAGCGCAGACCGGTCGCGGCCGCGCACCGGCGTGCCGCGTCGAGCACCTCGGGCCAGTGCGGAACGCTGGCTCCGATGAGGAGTTCACCGGTGTCGGGGTGCCTCTCGGTCGGCTCCTTTCCGAGGAGGGCATGGGTGATCCGGCCGGTGGACAGGTCGACGGCGGCGCCGACGGCCCGCTGGTGCAGGTTGGCCCGGCCGCCGCTGAACCGCGTGGGCAGGCGCAGCATCGCCAGCCGCGGCCGGTCACCGTCGCAGATCACCCGGATGTCGGGCAGCCCCTGGTGGGACAGCCTCGCCAGATCCGGGTGCGCCCGGATGAGGGGTTCGAACATGGCCCAGTCGTCGGGGCGGGGGGAGAACTCCCCGTCCAGGATGCGGCGCAGCTGGTCGGCGACCAGGCCTCGGGAGATCCGCTTGCCGGAGGAGGAGGCCCAGTGGCTGCGGCGCCGGCCGAAGGCCAGCAGGATGCCGTTGCCGCCCAGGCTCTGGTTCGGCTTGAGGGCCCAGGAGGCGGGCAGTCCGTCCCAGTCCAGGGTGGCGACCTCCCGTCGCGAGCGCAGCAGGGCGAGGGTGGGCGAGGTCGGGGCGCCGACCGAGGTCAGCGCGTCCTTGGTGGCGTACTTGTCGTTGACGAGCCGGATGGCGGCCGACGGGTTCTGTCGGGCGATCCGGGCGTTGCGCAGGTTCATGCCCATGACCGGGTCCCAACCGCGGAGGCGTATCACGACGCGGCTCCCTGTGCCTTCGCCGCGGGCGCGAAGCGGGAGAGCTCGCTCAGCCGCAGCCCGCGGTAGGTCCCGGCGACCGCGGTCCACACCGCGCACGCGATCGCGAGCTGCAGGGGCACCGCCTCGGCGAGGTGGCGTACGTACGGTGTGAGCAGGAGCAGCGCCACCAGCACGGCCGTACCCATGGTCAGGGCGGCGCCCGTGACGGCGGCCCGGATGCCGTCGAGGTCCCATGCCTCCCACAGGCGTTCGGTGATGATCGCGGTGACGACGACCGGCAGGGACATGCCCCAGGAGTCGGAGAGACCGAAACCGCCCAGGCCGAGCTGAGCGCCGATCAGGCCGCAGGTGACCACCGCGATCAGGACGCCGAGGCGCGCGACCCGCGGGAGGTGCAGGCGGCGCAGCACGGGCTGCATGGCGAACCCGAGCGCGAACATCACCAGCGTGAGGGGTACCCCCAAGGGCAGGCCTGCCTGGGCGTACGCCAGGGCCAGCAGCACCGGACTGAAGGTGCCCAGCGTGTTGAGCCCGACGACGACCCGGAGCACCACGATCAGCAGCGCCGCCAAGGGCAGCAACGCCATCATCGAAACGGGGTCGATCGCCGGCGCCTTGGCGAAGAGGATGCGCAGGGCCGAGGGCGCAGCGGTCGATTCGGGCTGGGTCAGGAGCCGCTTCCCGACGGCCACTTGAAGGCCCTGGACCTCCTGGCGGCCGAGCAGTACGGGGGTTTCGCGCTTGGCCCGACTGTTGACGCTCACCTTGGCGGCGAACGATCGGCCGGCCAGGCGCACCGTGGTGTCGACGACGGGGCGCTTCTCGCGGCCGAGCGCGGAACCGACCGTGATCCGGGGGGCCGCGGCCAGGTCGAAGCCGAGGTCCTTCGCCAGAGCGGTGTCCAGCGAGGACGCCGACGCACCTGTGTCGATCAGGGCGAGGACCTCGGCCGTCTTTCCGTTCGGTCCGCTGATGCGCACCATTTCGCGCTCGCCGACGACCTCGGGGGACCGCCCCAAGGACCGGTCCGGGGAGCCGAGCACACCGAGCAGCAGCAGGGCCACCCCGGCCACGGCCGCCAGCACCTTCACCAACACCGGTAGCTTCCCGCGCCCGCGTCTGTGGTCGCCGGCCGCCCGCCGCGTGCTGTCCGGACTCGTTTCGCTCTTCAGGAGGTCATGCATGCGGACAGCCTCGGGCAGCGGGTGGAGCGTCCAGTAGTACCGATCGGCCCGAGCGGGGCAACGAAAGTTACGCGTGAGCAGGGGTGTCCGTGGGACGCCCCTTGACTGATCCTGTCGCTGCACCCATCCTGACTGAAAATTCAGTCACCACCCCCTGAATGAACGTTGTCATGAGCATTGCCCGATGCGATCGAGGGAGAGGCACAGAAGTGAACGACAGGCGCGGCAACGGCGGGGGCGGACTCCGGGCGGGATCCCTGGGGACGTTCGACTCCGTGGTGATGGCGGTGGCTGGCTGCGGGCCCGCGTACACCGTCATCGCGCTGATTCCCGCTCTCGTCGCGGCGGTCGGCTACGCCGCCCCGGCGGTCCTCCTCTACTGCGCGGTTCCCATGGTGGGCATCGCCCTCGCCTTCCGGCACCTGGGGCGGCTCGACGTCAACTCCGGTGCCACGTACTCCTGGGTGGCCAGGAGCCTGCACCCCTTCCTCGGGTTCCTCAGCGGGTGGGCCGTGGTGGTCTCGACCACGCTCTTCGTCATCGGCTCGACGACGCCGGCGGGCAGGGCGACGCTCTCGCTCTTCGACGAGGGGCTGGCCGAGGACGACGTACTGGCCACCGCGGCCGGGTTGGGCTGCTTCCTGCTGATGGCCGCCCTCGTGGCGTCGGGTGCCCGGATCGCCGCCCGGGCGCGGGCCGTCGCCGTCGGGATCCAGCTGGCACTGTTGCTGGCCGTCGCCGTGACCGCGCTGACGCAGGACGCTCACGCCGCCTCGTTCTCGTTCTCCTGGTTCGGCTTCGGGCACTTCGACACCACCCGCACCTTCACCGCGGGCGCGTTGATCGCGAGCGCCCTGTACTGGGGATGGGACGTGACGGCCAACCTCAGCGAGGAGACCCGCAGCGGCCGGGGCGGCTCCGGGCTCGGCGGTCTGATCGGCCTCCTGGTCGTCGTGGCCACGCTCCTCACCCTCACCGTCAGTACGAACGTGCTCCTGGGCCCGGAAGCCGTCACCGCGACGGACGGCGGCTTCCTCCACCAGCTCGGTGAGGCGGCCTGGCCCGGAGCGGGTGGCACCCTGCTCGTCCTCGCCGTGCCGCTCTCGATGATCGCCACGCTGGAGACCACGCTCCTCCAAGCGACCCGCACCCTGTTCGCGATGGGCCGCGACCGTACGCTCCCGTCGTTCCTCGGCCGCATCCACCGCCGGTGGCAGACCCCCGTGGCCGCCACGCTGGCCGTCGTCGCGGCCGCGGTCGCGGCCCTGACGCTCATCGCACTCACCGGCTCGGGGCTCGACGTCCTCGGGGACGCCCTACTGGGGATCGGCCTGCTGATCGCGTTCTACTACGCCCTGGCCGGCATTTCCGTCACCGTCGCCTTCCGCAGTGTGCTGCTCGCCTCCCCCGCCAACCTCGTCCTCCTGGGCCTGTGGCCGCTCGCGGGCGCAGCCTTCAACATCTGGGTCCTCACGGCCTCGATCCCGACGCTCACGGGCGCGGCCCTCGCCATCGGCCTCGGGGGACTCGCCCTCGGACTGGTCCCGCTGGCCTTCGCCGCATTCGGCGGAGGGCGGCCCTACTTCCGCCCGAGCCCGCTCGGCCCGCAGAACCTGGAGGCCTCGGACACCCCCCTCGCGGACGCCGCAGCGGCCGCGGGTCCGGCCGGTGGCCGACGCGACGGCCTCCTGTCCGACTTCTGAAACACACCGCTTCCCCGACCCACCCGCCGGAACCCGCGCGAAGGAGAAGAGACATGGCCGCCTGGCTGCGCCGCGGTGAGGGAGCGCCGGTCTACGATCCGGCCTTCGGCGACACCGCACTCGCCGAGGCACGCCAGGACATCCTCCTGGGCCGCTGGGAGGGTGCCCGCGACGTACTGGCGCGGACACCCGACGCCTGGGACGGGCGGGCCCACCGGATCCGTCTGCTGGCCGATGCGGCGGCCAGCAGACGGACCGTAGACCTCTGGCAGGCGTCCGAACCACGCAACCCGGACGCGGCGGTGCTCCGTGCGGAAACGGAGGTGATGCGCATGTTCGCCGCCGCGCGCACCGGGCCGAACCCCGACGTCGAACGGTTGGACAGGACGGCCCGGTTCTGTCACCGGGCGGCCGAACTCGCGCCCGCGGACCCGTATCCGTGGGTCTCGCTGTTCGCCCTCGCCAGGCTCTACCCGGGCGGTCACGCCAAGATGAGCGAATGGTGGAAGGAGATCCGCGGGCGGGACCCGCACCACCGCGAGGGTCACCACCAGGCGCTGCGTTACCTCTCCGCCCGCTGGCACGGCTCCTACGGCATGGCGCTCAACTTCGCCCGGGACGTCGCCGAATACGCCCCGCAGGGGTCGCCCCTCGCGATCCTCCCCCAGGTGGCGCGCGCCGAGCACTACCGCCACCGCATGGCGACGGAGGGGAACACCACCATCGGCCTGGCCCGTCACTGGAGCGACGAGCGCGCCCGCACGGACCTGCGCAACGCGCTGGGCACCTGGATCGCCCACCGCGCACCTGAGGCGCAGGACGTCGCCGACCTGAACCACCTGGCCCACGGACTGGTCCTGGCCGGGATGGCGGACCGGGCGGGGGAGGTCTTCAGTCTGTTGGAGAACCGGGCCACCGAAGTGCCCTGGTGCTACACGGGGGACCCGGAACAGCAGTTCGTCCGCTGGCGGGACAGGACGCTGTCCGGCTGAACGCCCAGCACGTCCGCCGCGGCCGCGTGCTCGTCGGGGAGACGGGTTGGTTGGATGCGGGCATGAGTCCAGTGCACTGGCTGTTCGGTGACCAGCTCGGCCCGCACTTCACCGCCACCGCCGCCGGCGGGACACCGAGGAACACCCGGTGGCTGCTGATCGAGTCACGGGCCGTCTTCCGCCGTCGCCGGTTCCACCGGGCCAAGGCCCACCTGGTCCTCAGCGCCATGCGCCACCGGGCGGCGGACCTCGGCGCGGGCGCGCGGTACGTCACGGCGGAGACCTACCGGGAGGGCCTCGTACGGGCCGTGGGCGACGCGCCCGTCTCCGTGCACCACCCGACCTCCCGCGCCGCCCTCGCCCTCGTGGCCTCGCTGCCTCAGGTCACGGTCCACCCGGCCCGCGGGTTCCTCCTGGGGCACCGGGAGTTCGCGGACTGGGCCGCACGGCAGCAGGGCCGCCGGCTGCTCCAGGAGAACCTGTACGAACACATCCGGCGCACCCACGACATCCTGATGGACGGCGACCGGCCGGCGGGCGGCCGCTGGAACCTGGACCACGACAACCGCGAGCCCCCGCCCCGCGGCCGGGACACCCTCGGCGCGCCGCCCCCGTACCGGCCCCGCGAGGACGAGATCGACGAAGGGGTCCGGCAGGACCTCGACCGGTGGGAACGCGAGGAGGGGATCGCCTTCGTGGGCCGCGACGGCCCCCGGCTGTTCCCCGCGAGCCGCCGGGAGGCACTGGCCGCGCTCGACCACTTCGTCACGCACCGCCTCGCCGGTTTCGGCGCGCACGAGGACGCCATGATGGCCGGGGACCCCGTGATGAGCCACAGCCTGCTGTCCTCCTCCCTCAACCTCGGGCTCCTCGATCCCTGGGAGTGCGTGACCCGGGCCGAAGCCGCCTGGCGGGCCGGACACGTGCCCCTGAACAGTGCCGAGGGGTTCATCCGACAGGTGTGCGGCTGGCGCGAGTACGTGTGGAGCCTCTACTGGCACCTCGGCGAGGACTACCGGCACCGCAACGACCTGCGCCACACCGCACCCGTACCCGCGTGGTTCGCGGAGCTGGACGCGGACGCACCCGCGGCCCGCTGCCTGTCCACCGTGCTGGCGCAGGTCCGCGACACGGGGTGGACGCACCACATCCCCCGCCTGATGGTCCTCGGCAGCCACGCCCTCCAGCGGGGCTGGGACCCGGCGCAGGTGACGGACTGGTTCCACCGGTGCTTCGTGGACGGCTACGACTGGGTGATGCTGCCCAACGTGGTGGGCATGTCCCAGTACGCGGACGGCGGACTGATGACCACCAAGCCCTACACCTCGGGCGGCGCCTACATCCACCGGATGAGCGACCTGTGCGGAGGCTGTCGGTACCGGCCCGCCGACCGCACCGGCGAACGGGCCTGCCCCTACACCGTCGGCTACTGGGCCTTCCTGGACCGGCACCGTTCCCGGCTGGAGGGCAATCCCCGCATGGCCCGGGCCGTGCGCGGGCTGGACCGGCTGGGCGACGCGGCACAAGTGGCCCGGGCGCACCGAGCCGCGGGCGACGCACCGCCCTGACCACACCCGCGGGCGCGCCCCGTCGAGGACGGCGGAGCCCGCCGGTCCACCGGTCCGCCTACAGTGGAGGGCCCGACCGGAACGCACAGGAGACGCAGATGGCTGCCCAGCCGCACGGGGGCCGACCGGCCGAACGGCCGGACACCGAGCAGCAGGACGACGCCCTGTTCGGCCTGGAGGACATCGACCCGGGGTCACCCGTCCCGGCCGGTGGCGGCGCCGGCCCGTTGTTCCGCGACTCGGCGGCCGCGCGCCGACTGCTGTCCGTGCGGACGATCCACGCCGAACCCGCGGCCGCGGCCTCCCCGCGCGGCCGGCAGGTCATCGCCCGCTTCCCCGGTGCCGAGGTCGTCCCCGTGGACTCGCACTGGCGGATCCCGCACCTCCACGGCAACGAGGGCAACGTCGACCGGTGGGTCCGGATCAAGAGCGAGGTCCTGGTCCTTGGTGTGAAGAAGACCCTCACCACCCGCCCCAACGGACGTTCCGCGGACTGGATCGCCCCCGGAGCCGCCAACGGCTGCGCGATGGCCTGTGCCTACTGCTACGTCCCGCGCCGCAAGGGGTACGCCAACCCGATCACCGTCTTCACCAACACCGAGCGCATCATCGCCCACCTCTCCCGGCACGTCGCGCGCCTCGGCCCCAAGGCGGAGGCGAACCAGTGCGACCCGGCCGCGTGGGTCTATGACATCGGCGAGAACAGCGACTGCTCCGTCGACGCGCTGATCAGCGAGAACGTCGCCGACCTGGTCCGTGCTTTCGCCCGGTGGCCCTCCGCGAAGGCCTCCTTCGCCACCAAGTTCGTCAACCCCGACCTCCTCCTGCTGGAACCACGGGGCCGTACCCGGGTGCGGTTCTCCGTCATGCCGCAGGAGGACTCCAAGCTGCTGGACGTCCGCACCAGCCCGGTGGAGAGCCGCATCGCCGCCGCCGGCGACTTCCTGGAAGCGGGGTACGAGGTCCACTTCAACCTCTCGCCCGTCGTCCTGCGTCCGGGCTGGCAACGGGACTGGGCCCTCCTGCTGGAGCACATGGACGACGTGCTGCCCGGCCCGGTCAAGGACCAGGCAGCCGCGGAGGTCATCATGCTGACGCACAACGAGGACCTGCACGACCTCAACCTCGGCTGGCACCCCCGCGCGGAGGCGGCGCTGTGGCGGCCGGAACTCCAGCAGCCCAAGCGCTCCGAGAACGGAAGCTGGAACGTCCGCTACCGCAACGGGGTGAAGGCCGGGGCCGTCGAGACGATGCGCGCACTCGTCGCCGCCCGGGCGCCGTGGCTGCGGATCCGGTACGCCTTCTGACGGTGCTCCGTACGGCCGCGTAGCGCCCGCGGGGACCACGGCGGACCCGACCGGACCGGGCACAGGATGTCGGGTCCGCCGTGGTGGGTCCCTCCTAACGTGAGTGGTCGAAAGGGAAGGACACAGGATGCTGGACCGGTTGAACCAGGCCATGGAGCACATCGAGCACCGCCTCGATCAGCCGATCGATGCGGCCGACCTGGCACGGATCGCGGTGACGTCGGAGTACCACTTCCGGCGACTGTTCTCCGCCTTGGCCGGGATGCCGCTGTCGGAGTACGTCCGGCGCAGGCGGCTGACGGTCGCGGGCGCCGAGGTGCTGGGCGGGGAGCGGACCCTCCTGGAGATCGCGGTGCGCTACGGCTACACCTCCGGAGAGGCGTTCGCGCGGGCGTTCCGGGCCGTGCACGGCGTCGGTCCCGGCGAGGCGCGGCGCCGTGGCGCAACGCTGCGGTCCCAGCCACGGATGTCCTTCCGCCTCATCGTCGAAGGGAGTAGCAGCATGGAGTACAAGGTCGTGGAGAAGGACGAGTTCCGCGTGGTCGGCCGGAAGGCGCGGGTCCCGCTCGTGCACGAGGGGCCGAACCCGGCCATCGCCGCGTTCATCCGGGAGATCGGCCAGGAGACGCTGCGGCGCATCGAGAGCCTGTCCGACCAGGAGCCGGAGGGGATCGTCTCGGCGAGCGACGACCTGCACGACAGCCGCGCGGAGGGGACCGAACTCGACTACTACCACGGGGTGGTGACCCGCGCCGCGGTGCCCGAGGACATGGACGCGCTCACCGTCCGGGCCGGAACGTGGGCGGTCTTCGAGAGCTCCGGCCCGTTCCCGCAGACGCTTCAGCACCTGTGGCGGGACGTGTTCACGCAGTGGTTCCCGTCCAACCCCTACCGGAGCCGGCCGGGGCCCGAAATCCTGCGCACCCGGTTGTCCCAGGACGGGACGGAGGCGAACGCGGAGCTGTGGATCCCGGTGGAGCGGACGGTGGTCTGAGCAACGGCGCGCCGTCGGCGGGCCGATCCGGCGCTGCGATTCAGACGTCGCCGGGGAGCAGGTGCTGCGGCAGTTCGCGGAAGCTCCACCGCCCCTGGCGGCGGGTGAAGATCCAGACGAGGTCGTGCCGGTCGGGCCAGGTCGCCGGGGTACCGGGGACCTGGTCGGCGCCGAGGGCCCGGATCAGGCGCGGGATCCCGCTGTGCTCCCAGCAGACGAGTACGGGCATGGGCGCGGCCAACGCAGCCTGCACGAGGGCGGCTTCGGCGCCGACGGCGAACTCGGCGCGGACGGGGGTGCGCAGGGCGGTGGCGAGCGCCGCCACCGTCTGCTGGCACCGCGCGGGCGCGGCGGCCCCTTTCCCGCCCGCCGCGAAGACCGCCGCGGGGCGGGGCAGCGAGGAGCCGGGGGCCGGTGGGAAGAGGTGCGGGAGCCGCTCGGCCCGGCGCCAGCCGCGGCCGGCCAGCGAACCGGGGTCGTCCTCGCCCTCCGCGTCCCGGCCGACGCCACCGGCGTACGGCTTCTCCGCGTGCCGGATCACCATGACCAGGGCGTCCTTGGGCCCGGCGGGCGCACCGGGAGCACCGTTAGCACCGTTAGCCGGGGTGCGCCAGGCTGCCTCGCCCGAACACCCGAACCCGGCTCCGGCCAGCGGGGCGAGGGCGGCGACCAGGACGGCTCGGCGACGCGGCCCGGACCCGGCGGGGACTTCTGGCATGGCGCCACTGTCCCCCACGGCCCGGACGGCGCCGCGGCGCGGCGCGGTACGGGCCGTGCCGGTCAGCCGATCGGCGCAGGGGCGGAGGCAAGGGCAGGGGCGGAGGCTGGGGCGGAGGCGGCCGCCCTGGGCCTCGGGGTCAGCGGGGGCCCTTGCGCACCGCCCGCAGCCACTCCTTGTTCATCGCGGCGATCGACGGCAGCGGGATGCCCTTCGGGCAGGCCGTGGCGCACTCGCCGGTCAGGGTGCAGCCGCCGAAGCCCTCCTCGTCCATCCGGGCCACCATGTCCAGCACTCGGGTCTCGCGCTCCGGCGAGCCCTGCGGGAGGACGTTCAGGTGGTTGACCTTGGCGGAGGTGAAGAGCATCGCGGAGCCGTTGGGGCAGGCCGCCACGCACGCGCCGCAGCCGATGCACTCGGCGTGCTCGAAGGCGAAGTCGGCATCGGCCTTGGGCACGGCGGTGGCGTGCGCCTCGGGGGCGGCGCCGGTGGGAGCGGTGATGTAGCCGCCGGCCTGGATGATCCGGTCGAAGGCGCCGCGGTCGACGACGAGGTCCTTGACCACCGGGAAGGCTGCGGCCCGCCACGGCTCGACGTCGATGGTGTCGCCGTCGGCGAAGGACCGCATGTGGAGCTGGCAGGTGGTGGTGCGTTCCGGGCCGTGCGCGTCGCCGTTGATGACGAGGCTGCAGGCGCCGCAGATGCCCTCGCGGCAGTCGTGGTCGAAGGCGACCGGGTCCTCGCCGCGCAGGATGAGGTCCTCGTTGAGGGTGTCGAGCATCTCCAGGAAGGACATGTCCTTCGAGATGCCGTCGACCTCGTAGGAGGCCATGTGACCGGGGGCGTCGGCGCCGCGCTGGCGCCAGACGCGCAGGGTGAGCTTCATGCGTAGCTCCGCTGGGTGGGGTGGACGTACTCGAAGACGAGGTCTTCCTTGTGCAGGACGGGGGCGGCCCCGGTGGCCGTGAACTCCCAGGCCGCGGCGTAGGAGAAGGCCTCGTCCTGGCGGGCCGCCTCGCCGTCGGGCGTCTGGGACTCCTCGCGGAAGTGGCCGCCGCAGGATTCGGCGCGGGCGAGCGCGTCGAGGCACATCAGCTCGGCGAGTTCGAGGTAGTCGACGATGCGGTTGGCCTTTTCCAGCGACTGGTTGAACTCCTCGCCGCTGCCCGGGACCTTGATCCGGCGCCAGAACTCCTCGCGGATCTCGGGGATCCGGTCGAGCGCCTTGCGCAACCCCTCCTCGCTGCGGGCCATCCCGCAGTACTCCCACATGAGTTCGCCGATCTCGCGGTGGAAGGAGTCGGGGGTGCGGTCGCCGTCGACGGCGAGCAGCTTCGCGAGCCGCTCGCGGGTCTCGTGCACGACGGCCACGGCCTCGGGGTGGGTGTCGTCGACGGCGCTCCGGTGGGGGTGGCGGGCGAGGTAGTCGTTGATCGTGGAGGGGAGCACGAAGTAGCCGTCGGCGAGGCCCTGCATCAGTGCGGAGGCGCCGAGGCGGTTGGCTCCGTGGTCGGAGAAGTTGGCCTCGCCGATGGCGAAGAGGCCGGGGACGGTGGTCTGGAGGTCGTAGTCGACCCACAGGCCGCCCATCGTGTAGTGCACGGCGGGGTAGATCCGCATGGGGACCTCGTACGGGTTCTCCGCGGTGATCCGCTCGTACATCTCGAAGAGGTTGCCGTACTTCTCGGCGACCTTGTCCCGGCCCATGCGGCGGATGGCGTCCGCGAAGTCGAGGTAGACGCCCTGGCCGCCGGGGCCCACGCCGCGACCCTCGTCGCAGACGTTCTTCGCGGCGCGGGAGGCGATGTCGCGGGGCACGAGGTTGCCGAAGGAGGGGTAGATCCGCTCCAGGTAGTAGTCGCGCTCCGCCTCGGGGATGTCGGCCGCGGCGCGGGTGTCGCCCTGGGCCTTGGGGACCCAGATGCGTCCGTCGTTGCGCAGGGACTCGCTCATGAGGGTGAGCTTGGACTGGTGGTCGCCGGTGCGCGGGATGCAGGTGGGGTGGATCTGGGTGAAGCAGGGGTTGGCGAAGTACGCGCCGCGCCGGTGCGCCCGCCAGACGGCGGTCGCGTTGGAGTTCATGGCGTTGGTGGAGAGGTAGAAGACGTTGCCGTAGCCGCCGCTCGCCAGGACCACGGCGTCGGCGTAGTACGTGGAGATCTCGCCGGTGATCAGGTCGCGTGCGACGATGCCGCGGGCCACGCCGTCGACGACGATGAGGTCGAGCATCTCGGTGCGGGCGTGCATCTCGACGTTGCCTGCGGCGATCTGCCGGGAGAGTGCCTGGTAGGCGCCGAGCAGGAGCTGCTGACCGGTCTGGCCGCGGGCGTAGAAGGTGCGGGACACCTGGACCCCGCCGAAGGAGCGGGTGTCGAGGAGGCCGCCGTACTCGCGGGCGAAGGGGACGCCCTGGGCCACGCACTGGTCGATGATCTCCACGGAGATCTGGGCGAGGCGGTGGACGTTGGACTCGCGGGCGCGGAAGTCGCCGCCCTTGACGGTGTCGTAGAAGAGGCGGTGCACCGAGTCGCCGTCGTTGCGGTAGTTCTTGGCGGCGTTGATGCCGCCCTGGGCGGCGATGGAGTGGGCGCGGCGCGGGGAGTCGGAGAAGCAGAACTGGACCACGTGGTAGCCCTGTTCGGCGAGCGTCGCGCCGGCCGCTCCGCCCGCCAGGCCGGTACCGACGACGATGACGGTGTGCTTGCGGCGGTTGGCCGGGTTGACGAGCTTGGCCTCGAAGCGGCGACGGTCCCACCGGTCCGCGATCGGGCCTTCGGGGGCCTTGGTGTCGGCGACGGGCTCGCCGGTGGCGTAGGCGGCGTAGTGGGCGTGCTGCTTGCGGTCGTGCTGATCGCGGTCGTGCTGGGGTGCGCTCATGGTCAGTTCACCACTCCGGTCATGACGGCTACGGGGACGGACACGAAGCCGGCGAAGAGGACGAGGGCCAGGCCATTGGCCAGGAACTTCAGCGTCCGCTCGCGTCGGGCGCTGCCCGCGCCGAGGGTCTGCGCGGCGCTCCAGAAGCCGTGGCGGACATGCAGGCCGAGAGCGGCCATGGCCACGATGTAGATGGTGTTCCCGTACCAGGTGGAGAAGGTGGACAGGACGTTCTCGTACGGGTGGCCGGCCCAGGCGCGCTCGTTGACGGTGAGCGTGGTGAGGTCGAGCAGGTGCCAGACGATGAACAGGCCGAGGATGATCCCGCCCCAGCGCATGGTGCGGGTGGCGTAGCTCGCGCGACGGCGCTTGTGGGCGTACTTCACCGGGCGGGCCTTGATGTCGCGGCGGCTGAGCTGGTACGCGGATACGGCGTGGGCGACGACCGCGGCGAGCAGTCCCGCGCGCACGAGCCACAGGGCCCACTCGTAGTGCAGGAAGGGCGAACCGAGGGTGCGCAGCCAGTGGGCGTAGCCGTTGAACTCGTCCGGCCCGAAGAAGATCTTGAGGTTTCCGAGCATGTGCACGACGAGGTAGCCGAGCATGATCAGGCCGGACACGGCCATCACGGACTTCTTGCCGACGGAGGAGTCCCAGATCGTGCGTGTGATGGACGGCCGTCGATCCGTCCGCGTTGCCAGAGCCATGTCCTCGACGGTACGGACGGGCGTCCCGAAAGGTCCAAGACATGATGGAGCTGATATCGATAGAGGATGACTATCGAGGGCGCTAACCTGGGCGGATGCAGTTCCAGCAGCTCCTGTACTTCGTGGCCGTGGCCGAGACCCTGCATTTCACCCGGGCCGCGGAGCGCGTGCACGTGGCCCAGCCCTCGCTCTCGCAGCAGATCAAGGCGCTCGAACGGGAGCTCGGGGCCGAGCTGTTCAGCCGGGCCCGGGGCAACATCACACTCACCGACGCGGGCGAGACGCTGCTGCCGCTGGCCCGGCGGATCCTGGCGGACGCGGACACGGCACGGCTGGAGGTCCAGGAACTGGCGCAGCTCCGGCGCGGCCGCGTCCGGCTCGGCGCCACGCCCAGCATCTGCACGGGCCTGCTGCCGGACGTACTGCGGGCCTTCCACGACGCGCATCCCGGGATCGAGCTGCTGATCGAAGAGAGCGGCTCGCTCGACCTCGTACGGGAGCTCGCGCGCGGAGCCCTGGACCTGGCCCTGATCGCACTGCCGCTGCCCCCTTCGGCCCCGGCCCTGACCACGGTGGAACTGTTGACGGAAGACCTCGTGGTGGTCTCCTCGGCGGAACGGCCGGCACCCGGCGGGGGCGGCGAGCTGACCATCCCGGGGCTGCGGAACGAGCCGATGGTGATGTTCCGGCACGGCTACGACCTGCGGGAACTCACCGTGGCGGCCTGCCGGGCGGAGGGCTTCGAGCCGGTCTTCACCGTGGAGGGCGGCGAAATGGACGCGGTCCTGGGCTTCGTCCGGGCAGGGCTCGGCGTAGCGGTGGTCCCGGCGATGGTGGTCGACCGCTCCGGTCGGGGCCTGCGGGTGACCCCGCTGGCCGGCTCCCCGCTGCGCCGCACGATCGCCCTGGCCCACCGCACCGACGTGGCTCCGCCGCGCGCGGCCCGCGAGCTGAAGCGCCTGCTGCTCGGCTGACTCCGCCCCGCCCGGGCCCGCATGCGGGGCAGCCGTCAAGGCACGTGCGGGGCGGCCGTCACGGCGCGGCCGGGGATATCAGCGGGGCAGGGGCAGCCGGCAGGGCCTTGTCGAGGCCGTCCGCCAGCATCGCGAAGGCCTGGTCGGCATCGGCCACTGCGGCCGCATGGGCCTCGTCCGCACTCTGACCCGCCTCGATCCGCCGCCAGTTCACCCGACCCAGCTCGTGGCGGACCGCCACGAGGTGCGTCGCCGCGAGCCGGGCGGCGAGCGGGGGCACCTCCTCCGCCTCCAACTCGGCGGCGAGCAACTCCACCTCGAGCTCGGTGTAGCGGTTCAGCCGGCTCTTCAGACTGGCGGTGCTGTAGATCAGTTGCTGGAAGGCCATCACGTTCGGGTGGTCACACAGCCCGGTGATCGGATCCCGCTCGGCCAGCGCGGCCAGGAACTGTGTGTGCACAGCGCCCACCGGAGTGTGGCCGGCGGGCCGCTCGCGCACGATGCGCGCCGCCTCGTCCTGATGGTCGGCGAAGCGGTCGAGCAGCAGGTCCTCTTTGGTCGGGAAGTACCGGAAGAGCGTGGGCTTGGAGACCTCGGCCGCGGCGGCGACATCCGCCACCGACACGGCATCGAAGCCCCGCTCCAGGAAGAGCTCCAGCGCCGTCGCCGCCAGCCGGTGGCGCGTACGGAGCTTCTTGTTCTCGCGCAGACCCGTCGTGTTCTCCATGCGCACAGCGTAGCACGGATCTGTGACCGAGTTATTTTTTTAACCGGGTTGCTTTTTCTGTCGGGAGCCGCTTTCCTTGAGACATCGACGAGGAGAGGACATCTCATGACCGACGTACTGGTCACCGGCTCCGGTCCGACCGGACTGACGCTCGCCTGCGACCTGGCACTGCGCGGATTCGCCGTGCGCCTCATCGACCGGCGCACCGAACCGCACCACGAGTCCCGGGGCAAGGGGCTCCTGCCGGCCAGCCTCGATGTCTTCCGGCGGCTCGGCGTGCTCGACACCCTGTCCACCACGGGGATCACGAGGGTGACCCTGCGCAAGTACTTCGACGGGGAACACATCAACGACACCCCCACCGACGCCGGCATGCTGATCGGGCAGTGGCAGATCGAAGCGGCCCTGCGCGACCGGCTCGCCGGGCTGGGGGTGCGGGTCGAGTACGGATCGGAGCTCACGGCCATCACCCAGGACGCGTCCGGGGTGCGCGCGGAGCTGGCGGACGGCACCGTGATCGCCGCCCGCTATCTCGCCGGGTGCGACGGCGGGCGGAGCACCACCCGCAGGCTGCTCGGTATCCCCTTCGAGGGGAACGGGGAGGAGGAGCCCGCGATGGTGATCGGGGATGTCCGGGCACCCGGGCTCAGCCGGGACGTGTGGCACCAGTGGTTCACTTCGGAGGGCGGCGGGATCCTGCTCTGCCCGATGCCGGGGACGGACAGCTTCCAGCTGCAGGCCTCGCCCGAGCGGGACGAGCGCGGCGAAGCGCTGCCGCCCTCGCTGGAAGGCTTCCAGCGGATCTTCGACCGCCACGCCCGGGTGCCGGGCATCCGACTCATCGATGCCACCTGGATCTCGGCCTGGCGGGTCAACGTCCGGATGGCCACGCGGATACGGGAAGGACGGGTGTTCCTCGCCGGGGACGCCGCGCACGTACAGCCCATAGCCGGCGGACTGGGCATGAACACCGGCATCCAGGACGCGGCCGCCCTCGGCCGGACGCTGGCCGCCGCGCTCAGTGGCCCTGGCGGCGAGGAGGTGCTCGACGCGTACGAGGCGGAGCGGCTGCCGGTGGTCGCCGACGTGCTCGCCGACACGGCCGAGCGGTACGAGCGGGTCATGGAGGCCGTGCGGACCCCCGGGCACGGAACGGAGATCGGCATGAACCGGGCCGCGCCGCCCGCCGGAGTCTGAGCGGACCGGGCCCCGTCGGAGCCCGCGGCCCCGGGCTCCCCGCCCGGTGCCGCGGGCGAGGCTCGGGTCCTCCCGACGGGGCGGACGTCAGGAGGGCGTGGGCACCGCGTCCGAGAGGGAGAGGCTGTGGATGCGGTCCGGGGCCCCGGGCCGGGCGTAGTACCAGCCCTGAGCGGTGTCGCAGCCGAGGGCGCGCAGCTGGGCGGCCTGGGCTCCGGTCTCCACTCCCTCGACGGTGACGGCGAGTTCGAGGCTGTGCGCCAGGGCGACGATCCCCTCCACGATCTTGACGTCGACCGGGTTGGCGGGCTGCTGCTGCATCCCTTGGGTGAAGGAGCGGTCGAGCTTCAGGACGCTGACGGGCAGCCGCCGCAGGTTGGCCAGGTTCGAGTAGCCCGTACCGAAGTCGTCGAGGGCGATGTCCACACCGAGGGCGGCGAGCCGGCGCAGCGGTTCCAGGAGTTCGTCGTCGGCCCCTATCAGGGCCGATTCGGTGACCTCCAGGCACAGCGCGCCCGGGGCGAGGCCCGACTTCTCCAGCACCGCCACGGTGTCGGCGACCAGGCCCGGGTGGTGCAGCTGGGTCGGCGAGAGGTTGACGTTGATCCGCAGGGCCGCGCCTCCGTGCTGGCGCTGCCAGATGCGGGCCTGGCGGACGGCCTCCTCCAGGACCCAGCGTCCGAGCGGCACGATCAGCCCGGTGCGTTCGGCGAGCGGAATGAAGCGGTCCGGGCCGAGGACCCCGTACTGCGGGTGCGACCAGCGCACCAGCGCCTCGGCCCCGTGGACGCTGCCGTCGCGCATGTGGACCAGCGGCTGGTACTCGATGAAGAACTCGCCGCGTTCCAGCGCCGCGGGCAGGGCGTTGGTCAGGCCGTGGCGGGTGATCGCGCGGGCGTCGGCCTCGGCGTCGGCGAATTCGAAGCGGTTGCCGCCCGCCGCCTTGGCCCGGTACATCGTGATGTCGGCGCTGCGCAGCACCTCCGCCGGGGTGCGTTCCTTGGCCCGTCCCTCGACGATGCCGATGCTGCCCCGAACCGTCAGTTCCCGGCCCTCCAGCCGGATCGGCGTGGACAGGGCGGTCAGTATGCGGACCGCGAGGTCGGTCACCTTCTGCTCGGTGTCGGAGCCGGTGGTCAGGGCGACGAACTCGTCACCGCCGAGCCGGGCGACCACCTCGCCGGGGCCGGTCGCGCAGCTCTGCAGCCGGTCGGCGACCTCCACCAGCAGTCGGTCCCCCGCAGAGTGCCCGAGGCTGTCGTTGACCGCCTTGAAACCGTCGAGGTCGAGGTAGCACAGGCCGTAGCGGTCGCCGCCGGCCCCGCCGAGCGCCTTCTCCAGCCGCTCGAAGAACAGCGTCCGGTTGGGCAGGCCGGTCAGGGCGTCGTGGGTGGCCTCGTAGCGCAGGCGCAGGTTCAGCAGCCGGCGTTCGGTGGTGTCCTCCATCAGCGCCAGCTGGTACTGCGGCTTCCCGTCGGCGTCGCGCAGCAGCGACACCGTCAGATTGGTCCAGAGCACGGTGCCGTCGTGCCGGTAGTACGGCTTCTCGACGCGGTAGCTCTCGCGCTCGCCGCGCACCAGCTCTCCGTACATCCGCCAGACGTGCGGAGTGTCGTCGGGGTGTCCCCATTCGCTGACGTTGCGGCTGCGGACGTGCCCCTCCAGGCCGCCGAACATCTGCAGCAGCGTGTCGTTGACCTCCAGGACGTTCCCGTCGAGGTCGGCGATGCCGATCCCCACGGCCGCGCCCTCGAAGACCGCCCGGAAGCGCTCCTCGCTCGCGTGCAGGGCCTGCTGCGCGTCGGTGCGCGCGGTCAGCGCGGAGCGCGCGATGGCCTCCTGCTCCCTGAGGGTGCGCTCGCGCAACGCGCGGGCGTATCCCGCCGCGATGGCGTGCTGGAGCCGGGCGCAGCGCGAGCGGTACTCCTCGGTGCCCTCCACGCCGGAGCCCTCGGGGCCGTCCGGGCCGCAGTAGAGCACCAGGTACGACTCGATCACGCCGAGGGTGCCGGCCAGGGCCTCGGGATCGGTGCAGTGCACGGCGACGAGTTCAGCCCCGACCTGCTGGGCGACCGAGGCGTCGAAGGGCCTCGCGTGCAGGGCCTCGGTGAGCGTGCGGGTGAGGGGTACGAGGTGCCGTTCGAACTCGGTGCGGGTCAGTGAGGTCGCCGTGACCGGGAAGATCGCCCGGCCCCAGATCGTGGCGAAGCGGGCGATCCGGTCCTCGATGCCGCCGTGCGGTGCCGCCGCGGACCCGGTGGCCGGTGCCGCGGCGGGTGCCGCGGCGACTTTCGGCGCGCCCGCCGTCTGTGCCGGAAGTCTCACGCCTTGCGTCCCACGCCGCCGAAGCCCGAGAAGGCGTAGGGGTCCTCCGGTGTCTCGCCGTCCTCGCCGTTGTCGGGCCGGTCCGGCCGCCAGTTGGGCATGGACACGAGGCCCGGCTCCAGCATCTCGAACCCGTCGAAGAAGCCGCTGATCTGTTCCCGGGTCCGCATGACGAGGGGGTTGCGCATGTCCCGGTAGACGCCCACGGTGCCGGCGGCGGTTTCCTGGGTGAGCGGGATCCCCTCGTACGAGGCGTGCGTGAGGATCAGGAGGCTGCCGGGAGCCAGCGCGTCGCGCAGCTCGGCGACGGCGTCGAACGGGTCGTCCGTGTCCTCCAGGAAGTGCAGGACGGCGACGAGCAGGAGGGCGACCGGGCGGCCGAGGTCGAGGAGCCGGCCGACCTCGGGGGCGGCCAGGATCTCCTTGGGCTTGCGCAGGTCGGCGGCGACGATGCCGCTCTGGTCGTCCCCCGCGAGGACGGCCCGGCTGTGCGCGACGGCCACCGGGTCGTGGTCGACGTAGACGACGCGCGCCTGCGGACTGGCGGCCTGGGCGACCTCGTGGACATTGCCGAAGGTGGGGATGCCGGAGCCGATGTCGAGGAACTGCGTGACGCCCTCGGCGACGGCGTGCCGGACGGCGCGGCGCATGAATGCCCGGTTGGCCTGCATGATCTTGGGCAGTCCTGGCATGAATTCCATGGCACGGCGAGCCGTCTGGCGGTCGACCTCGAAATTGTGGGACCCACCCAGATAGTAATCATAGATGCGGGACACGCTCGGCACCGATATGTCGATGCCTGGCGGGGCCCAGGCGGGGCGCTCCATCGGGGTCTCCAAGCGTTGGTCCTGCGGTCGTCCGTGTGAGGTCGGACTCCTGTCCGAGCCGAATGTACTGATCATTTCCCAACAGGGCGAGCAAAAGCGGAAATTGGCGATCCGTTCTTCGTCACACACCAAAGGCACCGCCTCGCCGGACGAGGGAATGACCGATTCCGACAAGTCCCTTATGGGAATTGACTGGCGGTCGACCGGAGTCACCACACTACCGACCTACAGATGGCTCAAACCTCTCTGGTCGGCAGTCCACCCGTTCAGGCGAACCGGGGGCCGAGCCTCGCGTGCCCGGGCGCGCGCGGGCCCATGCTCCCGGGGTGAACAGAGCCTGTGCCAGGCGCCTGCTGGCGGTCCCGGTCCTGCTGTGGGCGGCCTTGTCCGTCACGCCGGCCGTGGCTGATAGCCGCGCCTACGCGACGACCGACTCCGGCGGCGGCCCGGCCGCCGCCGTGGTGGCCGCGGTGGTCGGCGGCAACGACCGCGGACGCGACCCGCGTGGCGGACATCACGGTGACGACCAGGGCTCCGACCACGGGAAACGCCGTGGTGGCGGGCACGGCGGGGGCCGTCACGGCCACCCCCACTGCCCACCGCCGCCGCCCCCTCCGCCCTGCCCTCCGAAGCCGCCACCGAAGCCGCCGAAACCCACCCCGCCACCCACCCTGCCACCCGAGCCGGCTCCCCCGCCGCCACCGCCCGAGCCCCCGCCGCCCCCGAAACCCGCACCGCCGAAACCGCCGCCTCCCGAGCCGGCACCGAAGCCCGTACCGAAGCCGGTCCTGCCCGCGCCGCCCCCGCCGAAGCCGGCGCCCCCACCGCCCCGCGTGGTCAGGGCTCCCGCACCGCCGCCCGCCCCACCCGCACCACCGCCACCGCCCGCACCAGAGGTGAAACCCACACCACCGAAACCGGTGGCCCGGCCCGCGTATCGCGCGGCCGCCCGCAAACCCGTCGAGCACCACATCTCGCCGGTGACTTTCACCTTGATGACCGCCGCTCCCGCGGTGCTCGCGATCGTCGCGCTGCGCCCGCGCTAGCGCTTCTTCCGCCCCACCAGTAACCGATTGGGAGTCATCTTGTCGGAATGGCTCGTCCTGTCCCTCGCGATGGCCGCGGCCTGTGCCGTGGTGCTGTCCATCGCCTTCTTGAACCACAGGAGGATCGGCGACGACGACGATCCGAACGAGACCCCGGACGTCATCGAGTACATGACGATGATGATCGGGGTGATCTACGCGATCGTGTTGGGCCTGGCGATCGCCGGCGTCTGGGAGGGCCGCGGGGCCGCCCAGGAATACGTGCGCCAGGAGGCCCAGGCCCTGCACGAGATCAGCGTCCGCTCCGAGGTCTACCCGGCCGAGGTGCGCAAGAAGATCCGGTCCGACGTCGACGCGTACGTGACCCACGTCGTGGACACGGAGTGGAAGCGGATGGCCGACCACGGCGAGCTCACCGAGCAGGGCGGGGAACTGCTGGAGCGCATCCGCCGGGACGTGACCGACTACGAGCCGCAGACCGACCACGAGGGGCAGGCCTACCAGCCGCTGGTCGACCAGGTCGCGGTGGTCGACGACGCCCGCAGCGCTCGCGGCTCGAGTGCCGGGGCCACCATGCCGGGCGTGGTGTGGTTCGGGCTGATCGTCGGCGCCCTGGTCACCGTGGGCCTGATCTTCACCCTGCAGATCAGGCGCTCGTTCCGGGAGATGCTGCTGGCGGGACTCTTCAGTGCCCTCATCGCGTTCCTGCTGTTCCTGATCTGGGACTTCGACGCACCGTTCGGACGGGGCATCTCCGCCACCGCCGAACCGTTCCTCGCCCAGTTCCCCCACCTAGACCTCGGCGGCTAGGTCGGCCCGCTCGACCCGGGCCACCCGCAAACCGGGGACGGGCCTCCCGTCCCCGGTTCGGCCCAGGGCCGTGCCCCATTCGCCCGTTCCTGATCGCGGGTCACCGCACCCCGACCTAGCGTGTCGGACATCGAGGCGCACGACCCCCCACGTGCGGAAAACCGTTCCGCGGCTGCTCCTCGGGGATCCGGAGAACCAACCATGGGTGCGATACGTACCTCCGCCACCGCCCTGCTGAGCGTCGGCGCCACGGGCGCCGTACTCGCGCTCGGCGTCCTCGGCGCGCCCGCCGCGACCGCTGCCGAGGCCCAGCCCATCACCTCGTTCGGCTTCACCCTCACGCCTTCGACCGTCGCCCCCGGGGGGCAGACGGTCCTCGCGGTCAGCCGCTGCAACGCCGCCTACGCCACCGCCTCCTCCGGGGTCTTCGACACCGTGAGCATCGCGCGCGGCCAGAGCGTACGGGTCACCGTGGACCGGGACGCCCGACGCGGAGCCGTCTACTCCGTCTCCTTCACCTGCAACGGGGAGACCGGCTCGGCCGATCTGACGATCGCCGGCGGCACCACCGGACCCACCACGAGCTCCACGCGGACCGGCACCGGCGCGACCCTCTCCCCGACCCCGTCCTCCGCCCTCGGTGTCCGCGGCGGTCTGGGCGGCAGCGTGGCCGGCATGGATCCCCTGGAGCTCGGCGCCGGCGCCGGTCTGTTCCTCGCCGCCGCCGGCGGCACCGTGTTCGCCCTGCGCCGCAGGGGGTCCGGCCGTAGCCATTGAACTCGCCGGACGTCCCCCGCTACCGCCGATCGCCCCGAGTCCTGACGTGGACTCGGGGCGATCTGCGGTAGCGGGGGATCTGCGTCCGGGGAGACCGGTCAGGCCCGGCTGCGGAGCGGGCGGCGACGGCGCAGCACGTGGGCGCCGGCGCCGAGGGCCGCGGCGCCGACGAGGCCCGCACCGATGGCGGTCTCGGCCGTGGACGGGCCGAAGGATCCGCCGATGCCGCCCTGCGAGGGGTTGCCCTCCAAGATCGTGAAGCGGTGCGTGGCGACCAGATTGCTGTCGTTGCACTTGACCGACAGCGTGTGGTGCCCCGGCGAGGCGTGGTTGAAGATCCGGACGGTCGCGAAGCCGATCGACCCCGCGGACAGGTTGGCCGGCGGAAAGTTGCCGTGCGACGTGACGGTACCGCCGTGACCGCAGCCCGCCGCGCTCACCTGCATCGTGGAACCCTGGTGCACGGAGTACGGGTTGACGGAGATGTTGCTGGGGCCGTTCCCACCCCCACCCCCGTTCCCACCCCGGCCCCCGGGGTCCTGGTTCGCGGAGGCGAACGGGGCACTGAGGCCGATCACGGCGCAGGCTGCCGCCGTCACGGTAAGAGCGCGCAAGACACGCATGGTGGAACCTCCAGCGGGAAGCGCCCCGGAGCGTCGGCCCCGGATGATCGACGAGAACGCCTCCCACGTCGAACCCTCGGGTCGTCCCGCGATCTCCGCATTTCAGGCTTTGGGCCGCCCGGTTGAGCGACACGCCGAAGCACGTGAAATGCAACTGACGGATCCGCAGGTCACGACCCGTCAGGCATTTATGTGACGATTACCTGGATGGGCGCACCCCGTACGGCTCCCTCCGGGTGGCGGCCACCCGTTCGCCCTTCCCCCCTCGCCGTCCTGCCGACTCGGCCTTAGCGTGCGTGAAGTAGGGCGTACAGGGGTGGGACAGGATCGCGGGTCGGGACCCCCGCGTCGGGAAGGGAGAACGATGGGCGAGGACGAGACCGGGCAGTCGCGCAAACGCTCACCGTGGGGCGTACTCGCCCTGGTCATGCTCACCGGACTCGCCATGGTGCGCAACGGTGTGGACGTCGGCGACGGGCCGCCGCAGCCCACCGCGGCCTCGGCCGTCGCGGTGACGGCCGACCAGTTGCCGGCGGATCCACCCACGCCGCCGGCGGACATGGAGGTGTTGGAGCACTCGTCGGTCCAGCGCATCCGGATTCCCACGATCAACGTCGACGCGCCGGTGATGACCGTCGGGCTGGACGCGGAGGGCTGGATCGACGCGCCGCCCCCGCAGGACCGCAACCTCGCCGGCTGGTACCTCAACGGCATCTCGCCGGGCCAGCGGGGCTCCGCGGTGATCGTCGGTCACGTGGACAACGCGCAGGGCCCCGCGGTCTTCTACGGCCTCGGCTCGGTCAAGCCGGGCAACCACATCGAGGTGGAACGGTACGACGGCCGCACGGCGGTGTTCGAGGTCTACGGGGTGGAGGTGTTCTCCAAGGAGGCCTTCCCCGGGGCCCGTGTGTACGGGGACACCGGGCACCCGGAACTCCGCGTGATCACTTGTGGCGGCGGATACTCGAAGGCCCGCGGCTACGACGGCAATGTGGTCGTCTTCGCCCGCATGGTGGAGGCCCGCTGAGCCCGTGCGCATCCGCCGCGGCCGGCCCCGGGCCCCGGCCCTGCCCCGGCCCCCGGCTCAGCGGGGCGGCAGCACCGGGAGGGTCATCCGGTAGCCCCGTGCGAGCAGTTGGGGAAGGTACGAGGAGATCGCCTGGACGCTCTGCGACCGGTTGCCGCCGGCGTCGTGCGAGAGGACGATCACGCCGGGGGCCGCGCCGCCCAGTACCCGGGAGATGATCGTGGGGGTCCCCGGTTCCTTCCAGTCCAGGGTGTCCACGGTCCAGGCGAGCGGCTCCATGCCGAGCTCGGCCCCGATCTCGAAGGCGGCCCGGTTCCAGGCCCCGTAGGGGGCCCGGAACCACAAGGGCGCCTCGCCGACGGTCTGCTGCACGACCTCGCTCGTGCGGCCGATCTCGGAGGCGAGGGCCGGCCGGCTGAGGCTGGGGATGAGCGGGTGGGTCCAGGTGTGGTTGCCGATGACGTGGCCCTCGTCGACCATCCGGCGCAGCAGGTTCCCGTTCTCGGCGGCCATCTCCCCGCAGACGAAGAACATGGCGCGTACGCCGTACCGGGCGAGGGTGTCGAGGATGGCGGGGGTGTAGCGGGGGTCCGGGCCGTCGTCGAACGTGAGCACCATGCCGGCCGACGCGGCTTCTTCGGCGGGGAGTTCCAGGATCGGCCGGGTCCGTACGGCCGGCTTCAGGGCCGCAGCGCGCACCGGCGCGTCGGCGGTCATCGGCCGCAGCCGGTACGACTTCTCGGGCAGCGCCTGCGCCCGTAGCCCCGGCGCACCCGCCGCGGGTCGCGCCCCCGGCCCGGCCGGCGCCCCGGACCCGCCCGGTCCCGGCCCGGGGGTACCCGCGCCGCCCTCACCACCCACGCTGAGCAGTCCGGAGGCTGCGGCGACCCCGAGGAAGACGGCGGTACGCAGGACCGTGCGCCGCCCTACTGTCGGCTCGTCATTTTTCATTATTACTACGTATCAACGACATCGCCGAAGTTGTCGAGAGGCGCGGACGCACCCCTTCCCCCTCACCCGGTCGGCCCACGCCGACCGCCTCGATCACGCTGGCTAGGGTGACCCGCAGGGACGAGCCGGAAGGGGCCGACGATGAGTCAGTACTTCGACATGGGTGACGAGACGCTGTGGAACCCGTCCAACGGCGCTTCCCGGATGTTCCGGCGCCAAGTGGCGGTCTTCGAGGCGGAACTGGGGCTCGGCTCGGGCATCGGGCCGATGGAGAACGACGAGTGCCAGATCGACCCGATCGCGTTCGCGGCGTTCGTCGAGGCCCTGCTGGTACAGCACCGCAGGACGAGCCACGCCATCCTGCTCGCGCTCTCGGAGGGCTTCACCGCCACCGTGGTCGTACTGGCGGAGCGTGCCGGGATCCGGGTGGACTGGGAGCGGCTCGGCGCCGCCCCGGAAGGCCCTCGTACGGACGTACAGGTCTCCGCCGCGGGAGGGGCGGCTCCGGCGGACGGCGCCCGCTGGTCGACGGGGCTGCGTGCGAAGGCGCTGGAGCTGGGGCGGCGCATGCCCAGGGAATGAGGCCGGTCCCGCCGTAGTGGCGGCGCGGCCGCCCGACCGTCCCGCGGCCCGGTCAGCCGCGGCGGACCAGGGGGAAGGGGAGGGTCTCGCGGATCGTCAGGCCCGTGAGGAACATGACGAGGCGGTCCACGCCGATGCCGAGGCCGCCCGTGGGTGGCATCGCGTACTCCAGGGCGTCGAGGAAGTCGTTGTCGAGTTCCATCGCCTCCGGGTCGCCGCCCGCAGCGAGCAGGGACTGGGCGGTGAGGCGGCGGCGCTGTTCCACGGGGTCGGTCAGCTCCGAGTAGGCGGTGCCCAGTTCGGTGCCGAAGGCGACCAGGTCCCAGCGTTCGGCGAGCCTGGGGTCGCGGCGGTGCTGGCGGGTGAGCGGGGAGACGTCGGTGGGGAAGTCCTTGTAGAAGGTGGGCAGCTTGGTGCGCTCCTCCACGAGCCGCTCGTACATCTCCAGCACCACGTCGCCGCGGGTGTCCTCGGGGGCGTGCGGGACCGATGCCCGGTCGCACAGCCGGCGCAGCACCCCTTCCTCGGTGTCGGCGTCGACCTCCTCGCCGAGGGCCTCGCTGATGGCCCCGTACATGGTCTTGACCGGCCAGGTTCCGGAGATGTCGTGGACGACGAGCTTCCCGTCCGGTCCCGCCTTGTGGGCGATGGGCGAGCCGAAGGCGGCGGTGGCGGCGCCCTGGATCAGTTCGCGCGTGAGGTCGAGCATCACGTCGTAGTCGGCGAAGGCCTGGTAGGCCTCCAGCATCGTGAACTCGGGGTTGTGCTTGTAGGAGACGCCCTCGTTGCGGAAGGTGCGGCCCATCTCGAAGACCTTCTCCATGCCGCCGACGCAGAGCCGTTTGAGGTAGAGCTCGGGCGCGATGCGCAGGTACAGGTCGAGGTCGTAGGCGTTGATGTGGGTGCGGAAGGGCCGGGCGTTGGCGCCGCCGTGGATCTGCTGGAGCATCGGGGTCTCGACCTCCAGGTAGCCGCGGTCGAGCAGTCCCTGGCGCAGGGCCTGGACCGCGCTGGAGCGGGCCCGTACGACGTCCCGGGCCTCGGGGCTCGCGACGAGGTCGAGGTAGCGGCGCCGGACCCGGGCTTCGGGGTCGGCCAGGCCCTTGCGCTTGTCGGGGAGGGGGCGCAGGCACTTGCCGGTGAGCTGCCAGGACCGCACCACCAGCGACAGCTCGCCCGCCTTGCTGGCGCCGGTCTCGCCGCTGACGAGCACGTGGTCGCCGAAGTCGACCTGGGAGGTGAAGGAGTCCAGTACCTCGGACCCGGCTTCGTCGCGGGTGAGCATCAGCTGGATGTCGCCGGACCAGTCGCGCAGGACGGCGAAGACCACGCCGCCGAGGTCGCGCACGAGCATCACGCGCCCGGCGAGGGTGGCCCGTTCGCCGGTCCGGGCGCCGGGCGCCAGGGCGGGGCGGCCGGGGGCGCCCTCGTGGGTGGCCTTCAGTTCCGCGACGGTGTGGGTGCGCGCGCGGATCCCCACGGGGTAGGGGTCGGTACCGGCCGCCCGGATGCGGTCGAGCTTCGCGTGGCGGACGCGGACCTGCTCGGGCAGCCGCTCGGCCGGGGCTCCCGCGTCCCCCTGCTCGACCGCGTCCAGGCCCAGGGATTCGATGGGGGGCAGCCCCTCGGTGGAGGCGATGGCGGTGAGGCCCTTGGGGTGGCCGTTGCCCCACAGGGTGCGCAGGCTGGGTACGGAGACGAAGCCCTCGGCAATGCCGGAGGCGAGGCTGACCCGGGCGAGCGAGCCGGCGTCCTGGTAGCAGAGGTAGCGCGGGTACCACTCGGGGTCGTACTTGACGTTCGAGCGGTACAGCGCCTCCAGTTGCCACCAGCGGGAGAAGAAGAGGAGCAGCTTGCGCCACAGTTTGAGGACGGGGCCGGCGCCGATCCGGCCGCCCTCCTCGAAGGCGGAGCGGAAGACGGCGAAGTTGAGGGAGATCCGGTGCACGCCGAGGCCGGGGGCCGCGGCGCAGAGCTGGGCGACCATGAACTCCATGACCCCGTTGGGGGCGGTGCGGTCGCGGCGCATGAGGTCGAGGGAGATGCCGTCCTTGCCCCAGGGGACGAAGGAGAGCAGGGCGATCAGCTCGCCCTGGTCGTCGAAGGCCTCGACCAGCAGGCAGTCCCCGTCGGCGCGGTCGCCGAGCCGGTCCAGGGCCATGGAGAAGCCGCGTTCGGTCTCGGTGTCGCGCCATGTGTCGGCGCTTTCCACGATCCTCTGCATCTCGTCCTCGGAGAGGGCGGAGTGGCGGCGGATGACGGTGGTGGCCCCGGTGCGCCGGACCCGGTTGACGGCCTGGCGGGTGACGCGCATGTCGCGGCCGTCGAGGTCGAAGTGGGCCACGTGCAGGATGGCCTCGTCGCCGAGCTGGAGTGCGCCGAGTCCGGAGCGGGCGTAGGCGGTGGCGCCGTCCTCGGAGGCGCCCATGACGGCGGGCTGCCAGCCGTAGCGCCGGGCCACGGCCAGCCAGGCGTCGATGGCGGCGGTCCAGGAGGCGGGGTCGCCGACCGGGTCCCCGCTGGCGAGGCAGACGCCGGCTTCGACGCGGTAGGTGACGCCCGCCTTGCCGTTGGGGGCGAAGACGACGGCCTTGTCGCGCCGGGTGGCGAAGTAGCCGAGGGAGTCGTTGCGTCCGTAGGCGCCGAGGAGGGCGCGGATGCGGGGTTCCTCGTCGCCGTGCAGGGCGGCGGTCAGGCGCTGGGAGCGGAAGAGGGTCATGGCCGCGTTCAGCAGGGCGACGGCGCCGAAGAGGCCGAGCAGGAAGGAGAGCGGGCGGGGCGGGTGGCCGTCGAACTCCCGGGCCGAGAAGAGGCCGCCGAAGACCTCCTTGGCGGCCCAGTCCAGCCATTGGCCCTGGGGCAGGGTGCCGGGGAAGAGGGCGACGAGCGCCCAGCCCGCGAGCACGGCGGCGAGCAGGCCGAGGCCGAGCACGAACAGGGCGTGCCACAGGGCTCCGGGGCGGGAGGCGGCGTAGAACTCGTCGCGGGCGGCGATCAGCACGGCCAGCGCGGCGACGGCGATGACCATGGAGGGGACGCCGATCCAGTACTCGCCGACGGCCATCTCCAGCACGTCGTCGACGATCAGCAGGGCCAAATAGGTGATGACGATCCACCAGGCGACCTTCTTGCGGGTGCCGAGGGCCGCGGCGAGGAGGAAGAGGAAGACGGCGTAGGCGAGGTTCGCGCTGACCGGTACGACGATCAGGTCGAGGAACCGCACGATGGGCCGCAGGAGCCGCCGCAGCGTGGGGGAGAGCGCCAGCAGGGCGCAGAGCAGGCCGAGCGTTGCGAAGAACGCGCCGAACCCGTCGGGCACCCGGTTCAGGAAGCGGTTCCGGGTTCCGTGCTTCTCCTCCACGGTGGCGCTGGTGGCACTCATGGTTCGCACTGTAGGGAGGGCGGCGTCGGGGCGCGCGGCGAGCGGCAGTGGCACTCCCCCGGCCAAGTCCCCGGCCATGTCCCCGAGCAGGCCCGGGTCGTGCCCCGGGCCGTGCCCCGGGCGCTCCGGGGCACGGCCTATCCTCGGCAGGGTGACGGAGCACGTGAATACGGAATTCGAACGCGGTACCGACGGCCCGAAGGTGATCCTGGCCGGGGTGGACGGGTCGGAGTCCTCGCTGCGGGCCGCGGCCTACGCGGCGGGGCTGGCCCGCCGGCAGAACGCCCTCCTGGCCCTGGTGTACGTCCAGCCGGTGATCCCGGCCGGCGCCGCGCTGGGTGCGCCGGTGGCGGACACCACCGGGGAGATCGCGGAGGGCCTGGTGGCCGAGATCCGCGCCTCGGCGGAGCGGCTCAAGGGCATCTACGAGGTGCGCTGGGAGTTCCACACCTTCCGCGGCGACCCGTACGCCGGCCTGGTGAGCGCGGCGGACGAGCTGATGGCGGACGCCGTGGTGGTCGGCGCCTCCGAACAGGCGGGCCACCGCATCGTGGGGTCGGTGGCGATCCGCCTGGTCAAGGCGGGCCGCTGGCCCGTCACCGTGGTTCCGTAGGTTCCCCGGGTCCCGTCCCCGGCCCTACCTGCCCATGGTCAGCCCGTCCTTGGCGGCGCCGCGGCTGAGGACGGCCTCGCTGATGGCGTCGCGCGCGCTCTCGTAGTCCTCGCGGCCGGGATCCTTCGCGAGGGCGTCGGGCAGGTGGACGACCCGGCCCGCGGACAGGTCCATCATCTGCGGCACGAACTCGGCCTTGGTGACCTGCCAGCGCTGCCCGGCGGCGGCCGGCGGGGCGAAGGTGAACCGGCCGATCGAGCCGTAGTTGCCCCGCATGTCGCGCGCGCCCGTGTAGTTGAACATCTCGCCCGCGACCTGGTCGCCCATGCCGTAGACGATCCAGGTCCCGTTGACCTTTTCGTAGGGCTGCGGGATGTGCGCGTGCGTGCCGAGGATCATGTCGATGTCGGGGCGGCCGCCGGTCTGCGAGGCGGTGAGCGCCTTGCCGAGCGAGAGCTGGGTGCCGTCCGGTTCGGTCTCCCATTCCGTGCCCCAGTGCACGCTCACCAGCACCACGTCCGCGCCCGCCTTCCGGGCCGCCCGCGCATCCGCGATGATCTTGTCCTGTTTCATCAGGTTGACCGCCCACGGCTGGCCCTCGGGCAGCGGATAGCCGTTGGTGTCGTAGGTGTACGCGAGGTGCGCCACCTTGGCGGAGCCCGCCGTGTACGTGGTCACCGTGGCCGCCTCGGCGGCCGTCCGGGCCGAGCCGGCGTGCCCCAGTCCGACCTTGTCGAAGCGGTCCAGCGTGCGGCGCAGGCCGGCGCCCCCGTCGTCGAGGGTGTGGTTCGAGGCCGTGGAGCAGCCGTCGTACCCGGAGTCCTTCAGCCCGTCGGCGACCTCGGGCGGCGATTTGAAGGCCGGATAGCCGGAGAAGGGCCCGCCCTCCTCCCCGTAGATGGTCTCCATGTGGCAGAGGGCGAGGTCGGCCGCCGAGACCACCGGCTTGACCCCGGAGAACATCGGCCTGAAGTCGTATCCGTCGCCGTCCGCGTCGTTCGCCGCGTGCTGGATGACGGAGGTGTGCGGCAGTACGTCGCCGCTCGCGACGAGGGTGAAGCCCTGGGCGGGGGCCGATCCGGCGGCACGGGAGGGGGCGGCCGGCCCCCCGGAATCCCCGAGGCGGGCCGGTGGAGCGCCCTGGGTGGCCGAACAGCCGGCGGCGGCGGACAGCAGCACGGCCGACAGGAGGGCGAGCACCTGCGGCCGGATTCGCGTGGTCATGCGCCCTGCTCTCATTAATACGATTATCTGACGTGTGATCACATGCAATCCACATAACTACACGCCGTAAGTCAAGAACCGGAGCCGTCGCGCGGACACGCGCCCACCCGAACGGCGGACGGGGGCGACGCCGGTTGCCGGCCGCCTGCCGTTCGCCGCGCCGTTCGACCGTTCACCGACCCGCACGGCCGCCCGGCGGACGACCCGGGTGCTTGGGCGCAACGCCGGGGCCGGACGGTTCCGGGTCGGCTCCGTGCAGGTCAGGGTGGACGGGTCGCCGCTTCCACGACCCCCCACGCACCCCGGAAGGAGCCCCTCGTGCCGCTCTCCCCCACCCTCCTGCGTACGGACCCCGAGGCACTCGCCGAACTCCAGCGCGATCACGGGCGGGCCCTGTTCGGATTCCTGGTCGGCCTCACGGCGGGGGACGCCCAGCGCGCGGAGGACCTCGTGCAGGAGACCCTCGTACGGGTCTGGCAGCACCCGGAGGCCCTGTCCAGCGGGCACGACTCCATGCGGCCCTGGCTGTTCACCGTGGCCCGGCGCCTCGCGATCGACGCCCGGCGGGCCCGGCTGTCACGGCCGCTGGAGGTGGATCCGGAGGGGCTGGAACACGCACCCGAGCCGCAGGACGCGGTGGCCGGCTCGGTCACGGCGATCGACGTCCGGCGGGCCGTGGGGTCCCTGGGGCCGGAGCACCGCGAGGTGCTGATGCAGGTCTACTTCCGCGACCGCTCGGTGGCCGAAGCCGCCGCCGAGCTCGGCATCCCGGCCGGAACCGTCAAGTCCCGCACGTACTACGCCCTTCGCGCCCTGAAGAAGGGTCTCCAGGGGTACGGGTACGGCCTCGGCGCCTGAGCGTGCGGCGCGGCGAAGGATCGGTCAACGCCATGAATGGATGCGGACCGGACATAAAACGCGTCGATTTCGGCATCAGAGCGTGCAAGTTGAGTAAACATCCCCCGCTCCGCGAGGCACTCGGTGAAGGCTCGGGACTGACGACGGGACGCTCGAAGCGCGGGAGAAGGTGGAACGGTGCAGCCCGAGGGTAGTAACGGCACCAGTGACGGCGGGCTCGCGGTGCCCATGGCCTGGCTGTACGCCGAGTACATCGCGGACGAACTGCTGCGTACGGGCCGGCTCATCCCGGCCAGCACCCTGGAGTTCAGGGCCGGACGGGACACGCTCGCCCTGACGATCTACCTCTCGGACGCGGCCGGTGAGCTCTCCGGCATCCGGGTGGTCTCGCAGCTCGACGAGTGGCTGTCGCTCACGGCGTACGGACACCCGTGGCGCGACTGGGTGCACACCCGCTTCCTCGCGCTCGACGAGGAGGCCCACGAGCGCGGCGACGGCGGGGACCCCGACCTGGAACTGGCCCGGGCGGCGTGGCGCTGGCTGGACAGCACCGAGCTGTTCGCCACCAACCTCGACCCCGGGCGGCCCGACCACGACCACGACCACACCGACATCGCGCCGGGACTGGACGAGAACGCGCGCGTGTGGACGCCGGCCTGGCAACTCGGCCTGCCCCTCGGACACTTGGCAATGCACCTGTTCTGACAAAGCCGCGAGCACGGACACGGGCACAGGACGCTGAACTCGTATGATCAGCACACTCCTCACGTGGCTCGAAAGGCACTCATCAGTTCCATGGACAGCAAAGCGATCGAGAACGCGCAACGGGTGGCAGCGCGGGTGACGGCCGAAGCCGACGGCGATGCCTGGAAGGAACACCACTGGACGGTGGCCCGCTTCCTGGCCGGTTCCCGGTCTGCTGCCGAAGAGGACCACTGGAGGAGGCAGTTGAACGACTGGAGGGAGCGGCTCGTCGCTTCCCTCGCGGCGGACGCCCTCGCCGAGGTCGCGGAATCCCAGGACCTCCTCCTGGGCTGGCTCCTGACGGAGCTCCGGCACAGCGACGACGCCCTCGGCTCGCTGCTGGCGCTGTATCCCCTGCCCAGGCCGAAGCCGGAGCCGCGTTCCGTCTTCCCCATGCCGGCGTCGGAGGTCTACGGCGACGGACCCGAGTTCTACTTCAGCGACGTCTTCGCCTTCGTCACCGACTACCTGGCGGTCACGATCCGCCGCCCCCTGGACGGTGCGTCGGCGACCTGGTGTCCGCTCTGGTGGGAGCACCCGGAGGCGGGGGCCCGGTTGTCCGCGCTCTGGCTGGCCTGGGAGCACCTGCGCCACGATCCGGCCCTCGGCATGACGACGTGGTGGATCCAGCACGCCGATCCGCACCTGCGGGTCCTGATGGACCCGCGGCAGGGCCCGTTCGCCTCGTGCTCGCCGAAGGGGCACACGCAGGAACCGCTCGCCCCGCTCCCGGTGGAACCGTACGAGCCGACGTAGACCGCCGGCACGCCTAGCACTACCCGTACGGGTGAGAGGACCATTTCCATCATGCGCCGCCCGGGGCGGCGATGCCAGCGCTTCAGCACGGTTACCACTTCAACCACACGACCGCTCGCCCTGTCGCACATCGCTTCGCCCTGGCCGCACACGCCCAACTCCGCCTCGCCCGCCCACTCGCGCATGACCTCCGCCGGCCGTGGGAACGACCAGCGGGACCGGAACCCAGCCGGCCCGGACCCGGTGGGCGAACCGCGCGGCACGTGATGACCAGCCGGCGAGCCCGGCCATGGTGCGTTCGATGGTCCAGCGGTGGCGGCCAAGTCGCTTCGTCCGGCTCTCGCCGCTCGGCATTCGGTGTGTGCGGACCCCCGGTGTGTAGCCCGGATCGGCGTGACGTCGAGAGCTGGGAGGCATGGGGAAACGTAGCTCTGGGCCACGTGTGTGACGCTCCGCCACGACAGCGACTCCCCCATGACGTCGCCATCGCCGCGGCCCGGCTGCACCGACGGCGCATCGGTGGTTCAGTGGAATCAGGGGAAACAGGGGAAACCTGTATCCACTGCCGCAAGCCGAGGAGGTCGGGCGATGTCTGAATTCAGGCTGGGCGATCGAATCGATGAGAGCACGGAATTCGTCAACACGCCGCCCCCGGTGGTCTTCAAGACCCAGCCGACCGGTTACGTTCGACTGAAGAGCCCCGAGGAACTCCGGGCGTGGGAAGAGGCAGTGCGCCTGACCACGGGCCTCGAGATCGTTGCCGACACCCTCGCAGGCCACGTCTGCGAATCTGGCTGCGAAGTCAACCTCACTTCTCGCAGCGATATGTGTGACTTGGCATGATCCTGGCCGTCTCCTACCGTGAGGACTTGCATGCGGTCGCGGTACAGCACGCGGTACGCAGTCGAGGTCATGACTTTCACATCGTGGAGTGCGACACCATCGGTGGACGAGCGGCTCTCTCGTGGCATTCGCACGGAGCCGGAAAGAGCCATGCCCCCGGAAGGGCAACCCTGGTGACGTCCGAGGGCGCGACCGTGGATCCGCAGGAGGCGAGCCGCCTGTGGTGGCGGCGAGCCAGGGCCGATCAGGAGATCAGCGAGAGGGTGAGCAGTGCCCACCAGCGCAGTCTGATCAACAACGACTGCCGCGGCGCGCTCGCCGGCGTCCTCGCCGCCGCCTTCCACGGGGATTGGATCTCATCCCCCGAAGCAACCGACCGGTCCTCGGACAAGGTGTATCAACTGGCGGTGGCAAGGGAGGCAGGGTTCCGGGTGCCGCAGACCCTGGTCTCGCAGTCACGTGAGGATGTCATCGCCTTCACCCAGGAAGTCGGACGAACCATTGTCAAACCCGTGGTCGGCGCCCGTGGACCTTCGCTCTACACAAGCTGGGTTGATGGGCCGGAGTCGATCCCTGAAGGGTCGTTCAAGGTCTGCCCCGCCACCTACCAGGAGTACATCGAAGGCAATCGACACGTCAGGCTCAACTGTTTCGGTGACCACATGTACGGGGCGCTCATCGCGACAGAAGCGCTCGACTGGCGCCCCGACCTCAATGTGCCCATTTCGGCTTGGCCCGTTCCCGAGTACGTGAGCAGGCGGGTCGACGAAGTGCTGCGCCGCCTGGGGCTTCGCATGGGGGTGGTGGATCTGAAACTCACACCGGAGGGCGAGCCGGTATGGCTCGAAGTGAACCCGCAGGGCCAGTTCCTGTTCCTGGAACCACTGACCGGCCAGCCACTGACCGAGCTCTTCGCCGATTTCCTGCTGTCCGCGGCTGCGAGCTGGACCGGTCCCGCTGTGCGATCGACTCGGTGAACATGCGGGCCCTGAAGAAGGGGGAATCTCCTGCTGAAGGGTTCGGTGTTCCCGGTCACGAGCTCAGCTCGACGTTCAACCTGCGCGAGGAGGTTGGCTTCGCGTGAGAGGACGTGCCCGGCTCACGAGGTGCTGGGGCAGTCAGTCTCGGTCCAGGTCGCGACGAGGTCACGGCATACGACGGCGAGTGAGCCGTTCCAGAACGCGATCTCGTGGCTGCAGCCGTTCTGGTGGGGCAGGACCTCGTCGAGGATCACGGTCCCGAGGTTTGCCCCATCGTCGTCCTCGGCGCTTCCGGTATGGAAGCCGGACACGCCCGTGTAGCGGATGACCAGGTCTTCGTCGTGCTTCCAGCAGTTGTGCCGGAACCGGACCTCCAGCTGCTGGTCAGCAGCTCCGACACCACGGATGTGCTGGAGTTCCAGATCCTTCACGCACCGCTTGCTGGAGAAGTCGTAGTGCCCTGGGGCCGTGGCGAAGTCCCGGGCCCCGGCCGGCAGATCGCCGGCCAGCGAGGGCAAGCGCTCCAGATAGAGAGCAGGGTCCAGGACGCCTGACAGGTTGCCGACCCGTGCGTCCAGATTGATGTACTCCATCGTCCTTGTCCCGCTCGTGGCTCTGTTGGCCAACGCATCGTCGCACACACTCCGTTCTGCCGATCCGGAGCCGAGCGTGCGGGGCAAGGACGAGCCGGGTCCGGCGGTCGGCTGCTGCCGAGTCCCGCAGCTCCTGAAGGTGCCTTCGCGGGTCAGCCGGAAGCATGGAGCCGGCCCCGGTTGATGGCGGAGGCTCTACCCGTCCCAGGGCCTCCGCTATGGACGGGACGGGGTCAGGGGTGGCGGCAGCGCCGGCCGACCGCCGGGCAGGTCCCCGACGTCGGTAAGATCGGCGCTCTCTTGGGGGGGGCGATGCGAACACCGGGGCGGGGCGGCAAGGGGGAGACGTATGCGCTGACCTCGGACGAAGACGACAGCGGTTTCCGGGAGTGCACTCACGAGGCCGAGGGGTTCTTCATCGCGGCGAGGCGAGGAAGGGCCAGCCGCCACGACGCCGGAACGTGCACTCGGTGATGGGCGGGGCGGTGGACGCGCTCCAGGACCGCGCACCTGCGACGCGCCCCTGTGTACGAAGTGCACCGACCCGGATCCGGACGTCTGGGGGCGCCGCCCGGTCTGCCGCACCACGTGGCAGCGCAGCACCATGTTCTGGCCGTCGGGCTCGAAGGTCAGCATCCTGTTCCAGCGGATCGGGCGCGACGAACGAACCGTCATGCACGAGACGCTCAGCCGGGACGAGACCGGCCACTTCGTCCGCTGGTCGGTACACCACCGGCACGCCCACGGCGGCGAGAGACGCCGGTCAGACATCCGACGGCTCCGCGTGGAGAACCAATGAAGCTACCCATCACCATCCACCAAGCACGGCTCGGATCCACGGAGTTCAAGGTCATCCGACCAGCCCGACCCCTGGTCCGCGCAGTGCTCATCGACCACAACCGGCACCTGGACACCTACCTCGACCAGGACGCCGCCCAGCGAATCGGCGCACTATGGAAGCTCGCCGCCTCTTCACCGCGCTCGCTGGTCCACCTGCCGATGCGAGGCAACCGGCCCCCCTCCCACGAGCTGCCAGAAGACGGCACTCGGCAGCTTGATCTCGTCCTGCTGCACCACTCGCTCCAATTCGCGCCTTCACGCTGGAAGGAGATACGAGGACGGCTCGGCCCGGGACGTCCGCAGACCGTGACCCTGCCCGGCGCAGGACACACCGACGAAGCCGTGATCGACCACGAAGCACGGCACTACCAGGAGAACCGGGACCTGTTTCACCAGCATCTTCACTCCGAAACCCTGTTCATGACGGGCAGCGCGCAGGTGTTCAGGGACACCGCCCGGCACTTCTTCGACGTCGCCCGAAACGGCCCCGGATACGTTCCCGTCCATCCGAGCTACCCGCGCTTCTGCACCGAACTCCACTCCAACGACGGCATTCTCGGTGACGCGCGCGAGATCCACATCGAGTACTGCGACCAGTGGGACTCCCGGTCCGACCGGCAGGGCCACCGCCCATGACGTTCCCCGATCACCTTCAGCACACTGAAACTCAGGCACGACGCAGCAAGGCCGGTTGGAGGAGATCCGCGACGACCTCGTCGCCCGACGTGCGGTCGCCTGCGGGCTCAACCGGCTCAAGCGCCAGCGGGCGGTGACCACCAGGTTCGGCGAACTCGCCGTCGCTTCGCGGCCACCGCCCTGATCGCAGTCATCCACGAGTGGCTCTGACCTTGCTCGCGATGCCCGGTCGGAGAGAAATCCGGTATCGCTGCAGGAAGCCAGGGCTTTAGCCTGCGACCCTGCATCAGCCTCGAAGGCGCGACCGGCGCCTGACTCGCCGCGTGTCGTCAGAGCCGGCCCAGCGTCAGGCGTTCCGACTCCCTGCCGAGGGTGCCGCTGTGGTCCTGGTCGGCTACTTCTCCGCGAAACAGAAGGACTTCGAAACGCTCATGGCGTCGGCAGCCACAGAACTGGCAGCGCACGGCGCTCGGGTCGTCGCGCAGATGGTGCAACGACGAGGCGTCTCGAACGGCGGGGTCCGCAAGATGGGTCTGCCCTACTCCTCGCGAACCCTGCTGACCTACGGGAAAGTCCGCGAGGTGGCTCTGGCGTGCGAGCAAGCCAATGCTGACGCAGTGATCTTCGTTGCCTCCTTGACGGAGCGCCAGCAGCGCACGCTGACAGACATGCTTGGCCGCCCCGCTGTGAGTCTCCTTGACGTCCTCACTGCCAACTGACGACTCACTCGGAACGGGCTGCTGAAGCAGACCTTAGTCGTCGGCTGCGACGAGCAGGGTGAGTGCGGCCGCGGGGCGGTCGATGAGGACGAGTTCGTGGTAGTCGATGTGGATGGGTCCGTAGTCATGGAACGCGTCCTCGGGAAGCCGTCCCAGCACGTACCGGGTGGTTGCCGTGCAGATCGGGGTGTAGATCTCCTGCCGCAGGCGTGCCTCGAGCTTCTCCGGGATGTCGCCGTGCTGGCCGGCCCACGAGTGGATGACGTCAGCTGCGGTTACGTCGTCGACTGCCTTGTAGGTGTCGGGGGTAATGCGGTCAAGCCACCATGGGCCGTGCCGAGGCCAGTCCTGAACGCCCGCTCCGTCGTACGTGTCCCGGAACTGCGGGTGCGCGATCAAGGCCGCCAACACGTCGCGGTCGTCAGCTGCGTCGACTGGCAGCCGGAAGCGCTTGGTGTTGACCCAGCGGTAGCCGTGGTGGGAGCCCTCGGTGAAGTCGAAGTCACGGAAGTTGATGAAGGGGCTGTCCGAGTGGACGAGGCTGGGCACCGGTTCCATTCTGGTCATCGTAGTGCGCGCTGTGTCCTCCAGCCCGACCGTCGATCTGCGGCCTGACCAGCTACTATTCTCGACCCCCCGGTCGCCGGCTGAGGCGCTTTGCCGTCGGGCGTCTGGCCAGGTACTCCTCCTCGTCGATCGGCGAGGGGAGTCGGCGCAGAGGCTGTGCGGTGCCGTCCCGTACTCCCGGGGGGAAGGTGGAACGGCGTTAGCCGCGGTCGGCCGGGTCCATCACCAGGCCCGTGAAGTCCGCCTCGTTGCGCTCCGCCCGGGTGACGTACCACCGGGCGATGAGCCACATCACCGGATACACCAGCAGGCCGAGCGCCAACCAGACCAGCGGACCCGACGCGTCGCGCGACACGGCGAACACCAGCGGCAGGGTCCCGATCAGCGATACGAGCGCGGCCAACGCTCCGAGAGCCGCACGCAGTTGGCTGCGCATGAGGGCCCGGACGTAGGTGGCCCCGAGGGTGGTCTGCTCGGAGATCTCCGAGCGGGCGGGGGTGTGCGCGGGCGGCCGGCGGCGCGCGCCCCGGGGGACCCCGGTGACGATCTCGCGCCGGGGCGGCGACTGTTGCTGCTGCGGCTCGGCCATCGTGGCGGAGTCTACGCAGCGACCGCCTATTTGAGGAGCCGTGAGAGCCGCCGGTCCGCGAGCGGCTTCCCACCGGTCTGGCAGGTGGGGCAGTACTCCAGGGACGAGTCGGCGAAGGACACCGAGCGCACGGTGTCCCCGCACACCGGGCACGGCTCACCGGCCCGGCCGTGCACCCGCAGACCGCTCTTCTTCTCGGCCTTGAGCTTTCCCGCGGCCACCCCGTGGGCCCGGCCGACGGCCTCGCCCAAGGTGCTCCGCACGGCCCCGTAGAGCTGGGTCAGCTGCTCCTCGGTGAAGGAAGCGGCGAGCTTGAACGGCGAGACCCCGGCCGCGTGCAGGATCTCGTCGCTGTAGGCGTTGCCGATCCCCGCGATCACGCTCTGGTCCCGCAGCACGCCCTTGATCTGGCGCCGCTCCCCCACGAGCAGCGCGGCGAAGGCGTCCCGGTCGAAGCCCGCGGCGAGCGGATCGGGGCCGAGGCGGGCGATGCCGGGCACTTCCTGCGGGTCGTGGACCACGTACACGGCGAGGCGCTTTTGGGTACCGGCCTCGGTGAGGTCGAAGCCGCCCCCGCCCACGAGGGAGACGCGCAGCGCGAGCGGTCCCTTGCCGGGGCGCGGCGGCTGCGCGGGCAGGGTGTCCTGCCAGCGCAGCCAGCCGGCCCGGGCCAGGTGCGTGACGAGGTGGAGCTCGCCGACCGGCAGGGCCAAGAACTTGCCGTACCGGGCGGTGGTGCCGGCCGGCTGCCCTTCGAGGGCGGTCAGCGGTGGGTCGTAGGTCTTGAGCACGCTCACGGCGAGCGGGAGGACGCGCTCGACCACCCGCCCGGTGAGGTGCTCGTCGAGGTACTCCCGCAGGGCCTCGACCTCGGGCAGCTCCGGCATGGTCCCAGCCTGCCGCCGCCTCAGGCGAAGCGCGAGCTGGGCACCGGGCCGGGCGAGGCGACGCGGTCGCGGGGCGCCGTGAGCCAGCCGTCGCGGACGGCGGTCACGAAGGCCCGGAAGGCCGCGTCCGGGTCGGGCGGGGTCGTGCCGTCGCCCTCGTCCGGATCGGCGGCGGCCTCGGCGACGTCGCGGGCGATCTCCTCCTCGGGCCGCGGGTCGTCCTTCCACGGCGGGGAGACGAACTGGCACAACAGCGTGCTGAAGTCCGCGCTCACGGCGGGCGGGTCGGTCCAGCAGGTGGCGTGCTCGGACAGGATCTGGCCGTCGGCGCGCGCGTGCAGGGTGCGCAGGAGGTCCGGGTCGATCGCGTTCAAGTCGTAGGCGACCACGAGGGTGTCCGTACGGGCGGGCTCGTACGGTACGGCGGGCAGCCCCAGCACGCGTGCCGCGGCGAGCCCGAGGATCCGGTCGGACCGGCCGGGCAGCAGCGAGACCGTGGCGGGGCGGCGCCCGGAGGCCTCCAGGGCGAGTGCCAGGCGGGCGAGGCCCCGGCGGCACTGTTCGGGGCTGTCCCCGAGGTAGGCGTACCGGCCGGTCATCCCGGCGTCCCAGCCGTACGGGGAGAGGGTGCCCAGCAGTCCGCCGGTCAGGCCGAAGTGCCAACCGCGCAGGTCGGCGCGGCCGAGCGGATCGGCGTGGCCGGCCGCGCCCTGGGCCCGGCGGGCCCGGTCGGCGCGGTGCAGCCGGTGCTTCTGGCGGTCGTGGGCGCCGGACCACTGCGGGTCGTCGGGGGCGGGGAGGGCGCGGCCGATGCGCTCGGCGGTGTCCAGGTCCCCGGCCAGCAGGGTGTGGTGCACGAGGAGGTACGTCTCGGGCCAGGCGGGCAGCTCCTGGCCGCGGCCGGAGAGCAGGGCTACGGCCTCCGCGTGCCGGTGTTCGTCCTCCAGGGCGGACACCAGCTCGGCGAGGAGCGGCCGCGAGTCGGGGAGCAGCCGCAGTGCCTCGCGCAGCGGTGCGACGGCGAGGAAGGCTATGCCGCGCTCGACGCAGGCGTAGCCGAAGTCGTAGAGGGCCTGGGGCTCGCCGGGCCGCTTGGCGGCGGCCTTGGCGGCGCCGGCCAGGTCCTTGAACCCGGCGGCGTCGGCCAAGGCCCTTGCGGCCTTGGCGAGTTCGGTGATCGATGCCGTCTCGGCGTGCGGCCGAAGGGAGCGTACCGCTCCGGGCAGATCGTCCGTCTTCAGGAGACGGCGCACTTCATCTATGGCGTTGGTCATCGCCCCAGATCCTCACGGAGCGGGGCCGGGCCCGCAACGGACTTTCCTGCTGCGTCGCCCGGATCAGATCCGGGCGATCAGTGCGTACCGCTCGTCGGTGACCGGTCCGCCCCACAGCTCGGTGTTGCCGTCGAGTGGTTCGATGCGCAGGTCGGACACCAGGGGCCGGACCGCGGCGGTCAGATCCGCGGCGGTGATCCCGCCGTGCCAGGGGAGCGATTCGGCTCCGGCGACATAGGGCACGCCGCTCCCACCGGCTTCCCGCCACCGCCCCTCGACCAGGACGAGCCGCCCTCCCGGGCCGAGCCGCGCCACCCACGCGCGGAGCGCGGCCCCGGGATCGGGCAGGGTCCACAGCAGGTGCCGGCAGAGGAGCACGTCGTACCGCTCCTGCCCGGTGGGCGGATCCGCGGCGTCGCCGACGAGGAACCGTCCCGCCAGGCCCGCGGCCGCGAGTTTGGCCTCGGCCCGCTCCACCATTCGGGGCGCGAGGTCCACACCGGTCACCCGGTGTCCGGCCTCGGCCAGCAGCAGGGAGAGCGACCCGGTGCCGCAGCCGACGTCGAGGACGTCGGCCGGCCCGGCGGGCAGCCAGGATCCCAGCAGTCGGGCCCACGCGGTTCGGGTGTGCGCCTGCCGCAGGCCGTGGTCCGGTTCGTCGTCGAACGCGGCCGCGGCGGCGTCCCAGTACGCGGTGATGGCGAGGGTGGGTTCGTACATGGTGGTGATCCTGCCAGCAGCCACCGACAACCGGCATGACGCAACGTCATCCCCGGGCGGGGCGGGCGGCCCGCCCGGGCAGAGCGGCCCGGGCCCGGACCTGGGGGCAGGAGCTCAGCCCATGACGAACTCGCACCACACGCATTTGCCGCCGCCCCGCGGCTCCACGCCCCAGACGTCCGCCAGGCGGTCCACCAGCATCAGGCCCCGCCCCGAGACGCCCGACTCCCCCGCCTCGCGGCGGCGCGGCAGTGCGCTGGAGCGGTCCTCCACCTCCACCCGGAGCCGGCGCTGCGGACCCGCCAGGACCCGTAGGGTCACGATCGCCGGGCCGTCCGTGTGCATCAGGGCGTTCACGATCAGCTCGTCCGCGACCAGTTCGATCTCGTCGGCCCGTTCCCGCGCGCCCCACGACCGCACCGCCGCACCGATCATGTGCCGGGCCGCCACCAGGGCCTCCGGGTCACCCGGTGCCACGTGCTGCTGGAGGCGGCCGCCGCCCTCCTGGGCGGCCACCACGTGGCGGCGCAGCAGGAGCAGCGCCATGTCGTCGTCCCCGCCCCGTTCGTCGACGATCTCGCACAGCAGGTCCGCCAGGGCCTGCAGGTCGGCCGGTCCGCGACGGATGTGGGAGGTCAGGAGCTGGATTCCGTCGTCGAGGTCGGCGCCGGGCTGTTCCACGAGGCCGTCGGTGCACAGCAGGACCGTTTCCCCGGGGTCCAGCTCCACCGTGGTCACCGGGTACTCCAGGCGGCCGAACTCCGCCGAGAGGCCGAGCGGCATCCCGCCCGCCACCGGGAGCCGGTGGCAGTCCCCGTCGCGGGTGCGCAGCAGCGGGTCGATGTGGCCGGCCCGGACCACCTGGAGGACGCCCGTCGCCAGGTCGGCCTCCACGTACGTGCAGGTCGCGAACCGCTCGGTGTCCAGCTCGTGCAGGAAGACGGAGGCCCGGGCCATGACCGTGCCGGGCGAGTGCCCCTCGGCGGCGTAGGCGCGCAGCACGATCCGCAGCTGGCCCATGACGGCCGCCGCGTGCGTGTCGTGGCCCTGGACGTCGCCGATGACGGCGCCGACCCGGCCGCCGGGCAGCGGGATCACGTCGTACCAGTCGCCGCCGATGTCCTGGCCCATCCGGGCGGACCGGTAGCGTACGGCGATCTCCCCACCGGCCACCGACGGGATCCGCCGCGGCAGCATGGCCTGCTGGAGGCCCTCGGCCAGGTCGTGCTCCTGCTCCAGCAGCATGGCCCGCTGGAGGCTCTGCGCGATGCTGCTGCCCAGGGCGACGAGCAGGTTGCGCTCCTCCTGGGTGAAGCCGTCCTTGTCCTGGTAGAGCAGTCCGATCGCGCCGATCGGGCGGGCCTGGGCGATGAGCGGCAGGTAGGCGGCGGCCGAGATCCGCATGTACGAGATCTTCGCCCAGAGCCCGGGGTAGTCCCGGGCGAATTCCTGCGCGGAGTCGAGGAAGCGCGGCTCCAGCGAGCGGACGACTTCACTCATCGGGTACTGCTCGTCGATGCGGGTGTAGCGGGTGCCGGGGACGAAGCTGTCCTCCGGGCCCTCGGCTACCAGGTGGATCCGGCCGGCTTCGACGAGGCCCATCACCATGCCCATCGAGCCGAGCCGTTCCAGTCCGTGGGCGTCGCCGATGACGTCGATGACGTCCTGCACCGTCCGGGCGTGCGCGAGGGCGGCGGTGGTGGACTCGACCACCGACGTCTGGCGGCGTCGTTCCTCGTCCAGGCCGAGCCGCTCCGCCGAGTGGCTGAGCTCGTCGGTGGCGTCCCGGACGATGCCGATGATCCGGTACGGGCGGCCGTCCGGGCCGCGCATGACGCGGCCCTGGGTGTGCGTCCAGCGCAGCCGCCCGTCGTGGCAGCGGATGCGGAAGTAGGCGCCGTAGCTGTCCTCGCCGCTCTTGAGGGCGGAGGAGACGAGGGCGTCGAGCCGGGTCGCCTCGGTGGCGGGGACGCGCGGGTTGAGCGACTCCGGCCGGCCGTCGTACTCCTCGGGAGTCGCATCGAAAACGTCGAGGGCGGCTTCGTCCATGTGCATGAGACCGGTGATCAGGTCCCAGTCGAAACTGCCCATGCGGTTCAGCGAGAGCGACCGGTCCGGGTGTGCGGGCCAGTCGTCCGGCAGCGATACGGTGGTCGGCACCGATCCACCATGACACACGGGCCGGTCAGGCGCTCTCCAGCGGATGGCCCCCGTCCGACGGCTGCGGCTGCAGGTCCGGGTCCGGGACCGCGTTGGGGTCGGACGGGTTGTAAGGGGCGTACAGGTCGGACGGGGTGTCCGGGTTGTAGGGATCGACGGGGGCGGCGGGGTCGGCGGGCAGCGGACCCGATCCGTCGGGCTCCGGGGGAAGCAGCCCCAGCTCACCGGGGTCCAGCGGCGGCAGGCCGGCCAGGGGGTCCGCGGGATCGGCGGACGGCGGCCGCTGCTGCGGCTGCTCCGGTTGCTGCGGCCGGGTGGACGGGTTCGACGGCGCGCCCGGCTTCCGCGGCAGGTTCCCGCCGGGCGGGTTCTGCGCGGCCTGCGGGTCTTGCGGGCAGTCCGTCGCCCCGGGAGCCGGTGCCGCGGGGACGTTCGGTGAGGCCGGTGAGGCTGGTGAGGCCTGGTTCGGCGGGCAGGGGTCGCCGGACGCGGACCCCGGCGGGTTGACGGGCCCGTCCGGGATGCCGGCGGACGGGTCGTAGGCGGGCAGTACCTTCGGGGTCCGGTCCTGCGCGCCGTCGTCGCCCCGCTTGCGCTCGATCCACGTGTTGTCGGCGATGTTGACGATCACCAGGTTGTTGATCACGTGGGTGGTCGGTTCGATGACGACGACCTGGTTGACCTGGTAGCCGCTCCACGGGTCGCCCTTGTGCACCGGGGATCCCTTGGCGGTGCGCGGGGAGGCCAGCGGGTTTCCGCAGCCGCAGCGGACCCGGGGCATGCCGTGCTCGTCCACGAGGACGGCGGTGCCGGCCTGGAGGACGGACTGGAAGCCGTCGGCGGCTCCGTCGCGGAAGGCGTGGTTGGTGACCCGGGTGTCGGCGCGCAGGACGACGGGCGTCAGGCCGCGCAGGAATTCGGGGATCTTCCCCACGTCGATGTTCGACGCTTCGGCGAAGGCCTGGGCCTTGTCCTTGTCGTCGGTCAGGAAGCGGACCTGCTGCTCCACGTCGCAGCTGCCGAGCCGCTGCGTGCCTCCGTACAGGCCGGGGGTGGCCGCGTTGACGGTCCGGATGCCCTGGCCCGTCGGATTGGGCAGCGGGGGCTGTACCGGGGCGGACTCGGCGGTGGCCGAGGAGGCCGTGAAGGGGTCGGGGCCGGCGGAGGCCACGGGCTGGAGGTAGACCTCCTGGCTCTCGGCTCCGGGGGCGCCCGCCGGCGGCTCGGGACTGCCGCACGCTGCGGCGAGGAGGCCGAGGAGGGCGAAGAGGGCGGCTCCGGCGGGTGCATGACGACGCGATGCCTGACGCGGTGTCGGAAGTGACGATCCGTTCACTTGATTCTCCCTGTTCGCCCCGGTTGCTCCCCTCTTGTCTGCCGCATCCCCGCGGGAGCCGCAACCGGAGAGCGTCTTGAACATGTTCAAGGAACGCCGTAGGCTCACCCGTGTGGATTGAACGCGTTCAAAGCGTTCGGCCGCGGCATTGGGGGGAGTCCAGGGTGACGGTGCTGGTGAACATGATCGTGACCCTGGGCATGCTCCACGTCGTCCCGGCCGGCCTGCGGCTCATCGACCCGGCCCGGCTCCTGCGCACGGCCCGCTTCTGGCCGCTCGCCGCCGCACCCGGAGCCCTGTGCCTGTGGCTGCCCCGCGGAACGCCCGCCACCGCGCTCGCCGCACTGTACGCGGCGGCCTGTCTGGCGCTCGCCGCCCGGGCCCCCGTCCGACTGCTGCGCGCCCGCTCCCTGACCCCGCCCGCGATCGCCGTCGCCACCGCCCTGGTCTCGCCGTCGATCGCCGCCACCGCCCTGGTCGCCGAGCGCGCCGGGTACCGGCTCTTCGGTTTCGACCTCGACATCCTGGCGCTGACGGTGCCCCACTTCCACTTCGCCGGGTTCGCCGCCGCCCTGGTCGCCGGGCTGGTGTGCCGCGCCGTGGGCGGCCGCGCCGGGACCGGCGGCCTCGCGCGCTGGGCCGCGTACAGCGTCCCGGCGGGCACCCTGCTCGTCCTCCTCGGCTACTTCGTCGACGACTGGGCCGAGCTGCTGGGCGCGGTGGTCCTGACCGGCGGGATGTGGGCCGTGGCCCTGCTCACCTGGCGGGAGGTCCGGCCCGCCGGCGCGGACCGGACCACACGGACCCTGCTCGCCACCTCGGCGGCCGTGCTCGTGGCCACCATGCTGCTCGCCCTGTGGTGGGCGGTCGGCGAGGCCACGGGGATCACCCACCCCACGCTGACCTGGATGGCCGCCACCCACGGCCTCGGCAACGCCCTCGGGTTCGCCCTGTGCTCGGTGCTCGCCTGGCGCCGGCTCGCCACCGACGCGCGAACCGCCGACCGCCCGGACCACCGACCGGGTGCCACCACCACCGGCCTCCCGGACCGCCGACCACGCACCGCCAGCAGCAGCACCAGCGACCGAATGGAGACCTCGCCATGACCCGCCTCATCAGCGCCGGCCGGGACACCGTCAACTACCCCGACCGGGGCGCGACGGCCCACCGGCCGCTGCCCGCCGGATACAACCACCTGCACCACCGCGCCCGCCTCGGACACGGCCGGGCCGTCTTCGAGGCCGCCGGAACCGCGGTCACCACCTTCCAGGCCCACCGGACCTCGGGAATGCGCGTGCGGTCCGATGCGGGCGCGGTCCGGCCCGGCAGCCGGGTGGTCGTCGGCATCGGCCTCGGGCCGCTGCGGATCGATGCTCCGTGCGAGGTGATCTGGACCGCGTACGAGCCCACCCGCATCGGTTTCGCCTACGGAACCCTGGCCGGGCACCCCGAGTGCGGGGAGGAGTCCTTCCTCGTGGACATGGACCCCGACGGCACGGTGTGGTTCACGGTCACCGCCTTCAGCCACCCGAACACCTGGTACACCCGCCTCGCCGGCCCGGTGGTCCCCTTCCTCCAGCTGCGCTACGCCCGCTGGCTCGGCCACCACCTGCGCAAGCTGGCCGCCACCGGCTGACCGAGCCGATACTGGAGGCGATGGACTGGTTCACGGCGCCCGGATACTGGCTCGCCCGGCTGGTCTTCCAGCGGGCCCTGGCCGGGGTCTACCTCGTCGCCTTCCTCGGGGCCGCCCTGCAGTTCCGGGCCCTGATCGGGGCGCACGGCATGACGCCCGTACCGCGCTACGTACGGTACGTGCCCTTCCGGCGCGCCCCGAGCCTGTTCCAACTGCGCTACTCGGACCGGCTCTTCGCCGGCTGCGCCTGGACCGGTGCGGCACTGGCGGCGGCACTGGCCGCCGGGGCCGGGGACGAGGTGCCGCTGGCCGCGGCCATGGCGACGTGGGCCGTGCTGTGGCTGCTCTACCTCTCGATCGTGAACGTGGGCCAGACCTGGTACTCCTTCGGCTGGGAGTCGCTCCTGCTGGAGGTGGGCTTCCTCGCCGTCTTCCTCGGCAACGCGCGGGCCGGTCCGCCCGTGCTGGTGCTGTGGCTGCTGCGCTGGGTGCTCTTCCGCGTGGAATTCGGGGCCGGGCTGATCAAGATGCGCGGGGACCCCTGCTGGCGCAAGCTGACCTGCCTGTACTTCCACCACGAGACGCAGCCCATGGCCGGGCCGCTGAGCTGGTTCTTCCACCACCTGCCGAAGCCGCTGCACCGGGTGGAGTGCGCGGCCAACCACGTGACCCAACTGATCGTCCCGGTGCTCCTGTTCACCCTGCAGCCGGTGGCCTCGTACGCCGCCGGGATCGTCATCGCGACGCAGCTGTGGCTGGTGCTCTCCGGCAATTTCGCCTGGCTGAACTGGCTGACGATCACGCTGGCCGTCTCGGCCGTGGACTTCACCGGGCTCGCGGGCGCTCCCCCGGCGGCCGCCTCGCGCACGGGTCCCGTGTGGTTCGTGGTCCTGGTGTGCGCGGTGACCGTTCTCGTCCTGTTCCTCAGCCGGCACCCGGTGCTCAACATGGTCTCGCGCCGCCAGGTGATGAACCGCTCCTTCGACGCGCTGCACCTGGTCAACACTTACGGGGCCTTCGGCTCGGTCGGCCGGGTCCGGATGGAAGTGGCGGTGGAGGGCACCGCGGACCGGGTGCCGCGCACGGACGGGGACTGGCGCGAGTACGGGTTCAGGGGCAAGCCGGGGGAACCGGGTCGCCTTCCGCGCCAGTTCGCCCCGTACCACCTGCGGCTCGACTGGCTGATGTGGTTCGCCGCCATCTCCCCCGACTACGCGCGGGACTGGTTCGGGCCGTTCGTGGAGCGGTTGCTGGCGGGCGACCGGGACACGTTGCGGCTGCTGCGCGACAACCCGTTCCCGGACGACCCGCCCCGCCACGTCCGCGCCCTGCTGTACCGCTACCGGTTCACCACCTGGCGGGAGCTGCGCGAGACGGGGGCCTGGTGGCACCGCACGCTCGTGCGCGAGTACCTCCCGCCGACCCGGCTCGCGGACGCACGCCGCTCAGAGCCCGAGTAGTGCGGCCTCCCGCTCCGCGGAGATGCCCTTGGCCGGCACGTCGGGGCGCTGCGGGGCGGCTCCGCCGAGCGCGCGCAGCCAGGCCCAGGTGTCGGCCACGGTCTCCTCGACCGGCCGGCACGTCAGGCCGGCCGCCAGCGCCTTGGAGACGTCGCCGCGGTGCATGTGGTTGTAGGCCTCGCCCTCGGGGACCCAGACCGGGAGCTCGGTCCAGGGCTGCACGCCCGCCTCCAGGAGCCGGTCCGGGTCGGTCCAGCGCAGTTCGGCGCCGCCCCCGGTGGTGGTGGCGCAGGCGTCGAGGAGTCCGCCCATCGTGGCGTGCCCGGACGGGGAGACCAGGTTGTACGCGCCCGAGCGCCCCGCCGCGGCGGCGTCCAGGGTCCAGTGCGCGAGGTCGCGTACGTCGATGTACTGGATCGGGAGGTCCCGCGGTCCCGGGGCGAGCACCGGGCCGCCGCGGGCGGTGCGGTCCAGCCACCACGGCAGTCGGCCGACGTTCTCGTACGGGCCGAGGATCAGTCCGGCGCGCACGAGCAGGGCGCGGTCCACGAAGGCGTCCAGGGCGGCGAGTTCGCCGCCCCGCTTGTCCTCGGGGTAGTCGGTCGACCCGGCGTCCGGCGAGCCACCGACCAGAAGGCCGTCCTCGGCCAGGCCGGCCGGGGCGGGGTAGGCGTACACCGAGCGGCTGGAGACGTACGCGTACCGTCCGGCACGGTCGCGCAGCAGGCGGGCGCTGTCGCGCACCGCCGTGGGGGCGCCGCCCCAGGTGTCGACGACCAGGTCCCACTCGCCGGCGGTGAGGGCGGCCAGCCCGTCGGGGGCGGTGCGGTCCCCGTGGAGGGCGGAGGTGCCCGGCGGGGGCGCGTGGTGTCCGCGGTGGAAGACGGTCACCTCCCAGCCCCGGGTCAGGGCGTCCTCGGTGATCGCGCGTCCGACGAATTCGGTACCACCCAGCATCAGCAGTTTCATGGACGCCAGCCTGCCGGGGCGGGCGGAGCGGCGGAAGCGGTGATCGCCGTCGGCGAAGACGCTCAGGGCGTAGCCGGGCGGGGAACCTCACCGGGACCGGGCGGGGAGCCGCGGGCGGGCGGCGAGCCGGGGGGCGGGCAGGAGCCGCTGCGGGCAGGGCAGCGCCCCCGGTGCGCGTGGGCACGGGGGGCGCTTGGCACCGCTGTGCGGACTAGTCGATACCGGGCAGGATGTGCGCTTCCGCCAGGTCGTCCTCGTACCCGGCCAGCCGGATCGGGGCGGATCGGGCCCAGACCTCGAGGCTTCCGAGTTCGTCGGTCCGGGGCTTCGCCCGCGTTCCCGTCCGCTCCATGACCGTCGGTTCGGGCTTTGTCTTCTCAGTCACCGCGCACTCCTTCGTGTCGCGTAACCCGGTAAGCGGACCGCGCGCCGGGCAAGGGATGAAAGGTTTCCGGACGCGGTGGCGCCTTAGTGGAGCGCGGCCCGGATGGGGGCCGTCTTGATGCCCCAGAGTACACATATGAGCGGACCTCCGCTCGATAGGAAGGCAAAATCCGCTGCGCCCTCTTACTTTCGCTCCTAGTTCAGCAAGTCGTGGGTCTGCGGGTACGTGGCGGCTGATCTGCTCGACCCCGGACGTGCAGGGTGTGGCGGAGGGGGTCGGCGGTGGCGGGGTCCAAAGTGTCCGAGGCTCAAGTCCCTTATGTCACAAGCGTGCTGGAGCTGATGGAGCTGTTGCGCGCCGACCCCGACGACCAGGGTCTGCGGACCGCGGCCCTGCTGCGCCGCTCGCACCCCTTCGACAAGGAACTGCAGATCGCGGGCCTGGTGCACCGCCTCGGGCGTTTGCTCCGTCTGAGTGACGGGACGGTTACCGTCGGGGTGGCGGCGGAGTCGATCCGCCCACTGCTGGGCGAGCGGGTGGCCCGGCTGGTACGGCTCCAGTCGCCGGACCGGCCCGCCGGCGCGGACGTCGGACACCACGACGGCGACGGCGACGACGCCGAGGCGGTGGCCACCCTGTGCCAGGCCCGGGACTCCGCCGCCGCGGCCGGCCTGGACGCGGGCGTGCTGGAGGACTGGCAGCCGCTGCTGGAGCTGGTCGCGGCCGGGTCCTGCCGGGCCGCGCGCCCCGGGAACGCACTCGACCCCCTCGGTCCGCCGAAGGGGTCGAGGGGGTCGAGCGTGCCGGACGGGGCCCGGTAGGACTAGGACGGGGAGCGGGCTCCGGGGTTACCAGTTCGCCGGGGCGTAGTCCTTGAGGAAGACGCCGAACAGGTCCTCGCCGGACTCGCCGCGCACGATCGGGTCGTAGACCCGGGCCGCGCCGTCGACCAGGTCGAGCGGGGCGTGGAAGCCCTCCTCGGCAAGGCGCAGCTTGTCGAAGTGCGGGCGCTCGTCGGTGATCCAGCCGGTGTCGACCGAGGTCATCAGGATGCGGTCGGTCTGGAACATCTCCTGACCGCTGGTCCGCGTCACCATGTTCATCGCGGCCTTGGCGGCATTGGTGTTCGGGTGCCCCGCGCCCTTGTAGCCGCGGCTGAAGACGCCTTCCATCGCCGAGACGTTGACGATGTACGCCCGCCCGTTGGCCGCCTTCCGGGCCGCGTCCGCCATGGCCGGCCGAAGCGCGCTGATCAGGATGAACGGCGACGTGTAGTTGCACAGCTGGGTCTCGAGCAGCTCCACCGGGGAGATCTGGTCGATGGTCTGCACCCAGGTGTTGCTGTCGACGACGTCGGGCAGCAGACCGCCCGCGTCGATGGCCGTGCCGGCGAGGTGCCGCTCGAGGCTGGCGTTGCCCGCGACCAGGGCGAGGTCGGCGACCTTCTGCGCCTCGAGGCCGCTCACTCCGACGGGCAGGGCCGCCAGGCCGTCGACCGCGCCGGAGTTGAAGGCGCCGATGACGTGGTGGGCGGGGAGCTCACCGGCGGGCAGCGGGGCGGCCTCCCCCTCGACGAGCGCCGCGTAGGCGCTGGGCAGGCGGCGCACGGTCTGCGTCGCGTTGTTGATCAGGATGTCGAGCGGACCGGCCGCGGACACCTGGTCGGCGAGGGCCACCGACTGGGCCGGGTCGCGCAGGTCGATGCCGACGACCTCCAGGCGGTGCATCCAGTCCGCGGAGTCCTCCATCGCCTTGAAGCGGCGGATGGCGTCCTTGGGGAAGCGCGTGGTGATCGTGGTGTGGGCGCCGTCGCGCAGCAGCCGCAGCGCGATGTACATGCCGATCTTGGCCCGGCCGCCGGTGAGCAGCGCGCGCTTGCCGGTCAGGTCGGCGCGGGCCTCCCGCCTGGTCCGGTTCTCGACGGCGCACCCCGGGCAGAGCTGGTGGTAGAAGTAGTCGACCTCGACGTACCGCGTCTTGCAGACGTAGCAGGAGCGCGGGCGCTGGAGTATCCCGGCGATCCGGCCGGCCTCCGTGACCGAGGAGGGCAGGATGCCCTCGGTCTCGTCGTCGATGCGCTCGGCGGAGCCGGTGGCGGTGGCCTCGGTGACGGCCTTGTCGTTGGCGGTCTTGGCGGCGCGGCGCTCCTGGCGGCGGCGCTGCTTGACCGTCCGGTAGAGGCCGGCGGTGGCGCGGCGTACGGTGATCGCGTCGGGGTGGTCGACGTCGAGCTTGTCCAGCTCGTCGAGCACGCTGAGGCAGAGGGCCAGCCGGTCGGGGTCGATGCCGGGCCCGTAGGCGGGCTCGGAGTCGTGGCCGTAGTGCTGGCTGTCTTCGGTCACCGTCATTGCCGCTGCCGTTCCTTGATCACTCGTCCGCATCCGCCTGCTGCGGAAGTCCTCAAAAGGGCAACTGTACGGATCCCACGCGCCCGGAGCCAAACCCGCTCCCGATACCCTCACCCACCGCGAGCGGGACGTCACCGTATGCGGCGGACCGGTGGCGTCGGAGCCCTGGCGGGGGTCGCTTTCCGCTGCCCGAGGGGCCACGCTGCGTACTCCCGTACTACGTCGGGAGTATGACTGATCACCACCTGTGGACGGAGGAATAGCGCAGGTGGGTCGGGCATTGTGGAGCTTATGAGTGCACTGGCGCTGTCGGTCCTGCTCTGCCTCGTGTCCGCCCTGGCGTACGCGGGTGGCGCGATCGTTCAGGAACGGGTCGCGGCGAGCACGCCGGACCGCCGGTACGCTCCGCTGCGCCGGGGCGTGTGGTGGGTGGCGGTGGGGCTGAACGGCCTCGGTGCGCTGTTGCACGTGGTGGCCCTCGCGTACGGGCCGCTGAGTCTGGTCCAGCCGCTGGGCGCCCTGACCATCGTCTTCGCCCTGCCGATGGCCGCCGTCTTCGTACGGCGCCGGGCGGGCGCGGCCGCCTGGCGCGGGGCGGTGCTGGCCACGGTCGGCCTGGCCGGGCTGCTGGCTCTGACCGGCGGGAGCGGACGGGCCGAGCCGGCGCTGGCGGGGGACGAGCGGCGCCTGCTGCTCGTGGTGACCGCCGGCGCGGTGCTGGTGCTGTTCCTGGCGGCGCACCGGATGCACCGGGCGGTGCTGCACAGCGTGCTCCTGGCCTCGGCCGCCGGTACCGCCTTCGGCATGGCCTCCGTGTTCACCAAGTCGGTGGCCGAGGACTTCCGGCCGGGCGCGCTGCCCGGTCTGTGGCCGGACCTCGCGGCGATCGCGGTCCTGGCGGCCGGCGGGCTGCTCTTGTCGCAGGCGGCCTACCGGGGCGCCGGGCTGACCGCGCCGCTGGCCACGGTGACGGTGGTGAACCCGGTGGTGGCGGCGACGGTCGGCATCATGCTGTTCGACGAGGGCTTCCGGTACGGGGCCGCGGGCGCGACGGCGGCCGTGGCCAGCGCCGCGCTCGCGGCGGCCGGCCTGATCCTGCTCACCGTCGTGCCCTCGCACGTGCGCGGGTCAGATGCGGACCCCGTGGCCACGGAGGTACTTGAGCGGGTCGATGTCGGAGCCGTAGCCGGGTCCCGTGCGCATCTCGAAGTGCAGGTGCGGGCCCGTGGTGTTGCCAGTCGAGCCGGAGCGGCCGATGCGCTGGCCTCCGGAGACCTGCTGGCCGGCCTTGACGCCGAGGGCGGAGAGGTGGGCGTACTGGGAGTACCGGCCGTCGGTGTGCCGGATGACGACCTGGTAGCCGTAGGCCCCGGCCCAGCCGGCGGAGACGATCTGGCCGGGTCCCACCGACTTGACGGCGGTGCCGGTCGCCACCGGAAAGTCGACGCCCGTGTGGTAGCCGCTGGACCAGGAGGAACCCGAGACGCGGTAGGCGGTGCCGAGGGCCGCGTCGACGGGGGCGGAGAATCCGCCGGCATCCGGCTTCTGCTGCGCTGAGGCGGGCTCCGGCGCGGGCTTTTCGACCGGCTTCTCGGCCGGCTTCTCGACGGGCTTCTCGGCCGGCTTGGGCGCGGGCTTCTCGGCCGGCTTCTCGGCCGGCTTCTCGGCCGGCTTCTCGGCGGCCGGCTCCCCGGGGGTCACCGGGTCGGCGGTCCGCGGCGGCTTCTCGGGGTCCTGCCTCGGCGGCGGCGGCAGGGCCGGACCCGTGGTGACCCGAAGGGTGAGCCGCTGGCCCGGGAAGATCAGGTTCGGGTTGCCGCCGATGGTGGTCCGGTTGGTCTCGTACAGCGCCTGCCAGCCGCCCTCGACGTGCTGGTCGGTGGCGATCGCGGAGAGCGAGTCGCCGGGCGCGACGACGTACGGGTTGGGCAGGACGGAGGTCCCCGTCGGGCGCGGTCCGCCGCCCTGCTCCGGGGTCGTCCGCGCCACGGGGGCCTGTCCCTGCGTCAGGCTCTGCTTCTGCGCCTGCGTCTGGGTCTTGTTCTGGGTCTGGCTCTTGGTCTGGCTCTTGGTCTGCGGGGTGACGGCGGGCGCCGGGCCGCTGCGCGTGAGTCCGGCCTGCTTCCCGCAGTTGGGCCAGGCGCCGGGCCCCTGACCCCCCAGGACCTTCTCCGCGACCGCAATCTGCTGGTCCTTGGTGGCCAGGTCGGCGCGCGGGGCGTAGGCGGTGCCGCCGAAGGCCCGCCAGGTGCTCTGGCTGAACTGGAGGCCGCCGTAGTACCCGTTGCCGGTGTTGATGCGCCAGTTGTTCGTCGACTCGCAGGAAGCGACCTTGTCCCAGGTGTCCACGGAGGCCGCGTGGGCGACTCCGGCCCCGATGAGCGGGAGCGCGATCCCCGCCCCGCCGGCGGTGACGGCCAGTGAGGCACGGTTGATGCTGCTCGGCTGATACCGGCGGTGCCGGCCCCGTACACCCATGGGAGCCCCCCCTCGAAGACATCAGGAACCGCACAACTTAACGTCACGATCAGAGCGTGACAAGAGGCGCAACGGGGCGCACGCCGAGGGAACTTGACTGTACCTCCATGAGTAAAAGATCCACGGGGGTCCCTGCGGGGGGTAGCTTCGGTGCTCCCCGCCCACCGAAGGCACACCGAAGCAAGCAGGAGCGCACCGATGAGCACCAGCACAGCCCAGATCGGCGTCACCGGACTCGCTGTCATGGGCAGCAACCTCGCCCGCAACTTCGCCCGCAACGGATTCACCGTGGCCGTCCACAACCGCACCGCGGCCAAGGCCACCGCGCTGGTCGAGGAGTTCGGGCACGAGGGCGCCTTCGTGGCGGCCGGGTCGGCGAAGGAGTTCGTCGACGCGCTGGAGCGCCCCCGGCGCATCGTCATCATGGTGAAGGCCGGGGAGCCGACCGATGCCGTGATCCGCGAGTTCGTCCCGCTCCTGGAGGAGGGCGACGTCATCATCGACGGCGGCAACGCGCACTTCGAGGACACCCGGCGCCGCGAGCGGGAACTGCGCGAGCGCGGCCTCCACTTCGTGGGTGTGGGCATCTCCGGCGGCGAGGAGGGCGCGCTGCTGGGCCCGAGCATCATGCCGGGCGGCTCGACGACGTCGTACGCCTCCCTCGGGCCGCTGCTGGAGAAGATCTCCGCGAAGGCCGCCGACGGCACGCCGTGCACCTCGCACGTGGGGCCCGACGGCGCCGGACACTTCGTCAAGATGGTGCACAACGGCATCGAGTACGCCGACATGCAGCTCATAGCCGAGGCCTACCACCTGCTGCGCGAGGTCGCGGGCTACTCCCCCGCGAAGATCGCGGAGACCTTCCGGGCCTGGAACCGGGGGCGCCTGGACTCGTACCTGATCGAGATCACGGCGGAGGTGCTCGCCCACACGGACGCCGCGACCGGGCGCCCGTACGTCGACGTCGTGGCCGACGCCGCCGAGCAGAAGGGGACCGGCCGCTGGACCGTGCAGATCGCCCTCGACCTCGGGGTCCCGGTGTCGGGGATCGCCGAGGCGGTCTTCGCCCGCGCGGTCTCGGGCCACGCGGACCTGCGCGACGCCGCGCGCGGGCTGGCGGGCCCGACCGCTGCCGTGCTCGCACCGGAGGCCGCGGAGGCCTTCGCTGCCGATGTGGAGCAGGCGCTGTACGCGTCGAAGATCGTCTCGTACACCCAGGGCTTCCACCAGATCCGGGCCGGCAGCGAGGAGTACGGCTGGAACGTGGACCTGGGCGCCGTGGCTTCGCTGTGGCGCGGCGGCTGCATCATCCGGGCCGCGTTCCTGGACCGGATCCGGGCGGCGTACGACGCGCGGCCGCAGCTGCCGAGCCTGCTGGCGGACGCACACTTCGCCGAGGAGATCGCGGCCGCCCAGGACGGCTGGCGGTCCGTCCTGGTGGCGGCGGTGCGCCAGGGCATCCCGGTTCCCGCCTTCGCGGCCTCACTGGCCTACTACGACGCGCTGCGCGCGGAGCGGCTGCCCGCGGCCCTCACCCAGGGGCAGCGGGACTTCTTCGGAGCGCACACCTACCGTCGGACCGACCGCGAGGGCTCGTTCCACACCCACTGGAGCGGCGACCGCTCCGAGGTCCGCACGTCGTAGCCGCTCGCCGCACTAGCTGAGGGGCCCGGGCTGAGGGATCGGCGCGGGCCCCGGCGGCGCGGGGACCGGGTCCGGCTCGGGCACCGGGGCGGGCACGGGCGGCACGGGCCGGGGAATGGGCTCGGGATCGGGGAAGGGGCCCGGCCCCGGGACGGGCGGCTGCGTTCCTTCTACATCTCGCTTTCGCACCATACGGCCCACCTTCCCGCGATTCCGGCCGATATGCCTGCCCTACGCGGCCGAGCGCATCGCCAGGCCCGCGGCCAGGCCCGGAGCCGGGCTGGAGAGCACCGGGAGCGGGCTCGTGGCCAGGTCCGCGGCCCCGACCATGGAGGCCTGGGCCAACACGATGACGTCCGCGCCGGTGACGGAGTCGGCGGCCGCGGCGACGCGGGCGAGGTAGCCGGCGGTGTCCCCGACCTCGAAGCGGTCCCAGGCGCCGGCGACCAGGTGCGTTTCGATCGACACGGGCCGTTCACCGGCCTCCTCGGCCAGCAGTTCGCAGGTCGGGGCGAGGGTCGACTCCAGGGCGGCCAGTACGGCGATCCGCGTCCCCGCCCGGACCGCGGCGGCCGCCATCGGCCGGTCCACCCGGAGTACCGGGACGCCGAGCGCCGGAGCCAGCAGCTCCGCGGTCGCCCCGATGGTCGAGCAGGTGACCAGCACGGGCGACCCCGTGTGCGGGAGCAGCAGCCCCCGGAGGGCCGGAGCCACCGACTCCGGCCCTTCGGCGCGGGCCCGGTCCAGCAGCTCCGGCACCACCAGGTGCCCGAGGACGGCCCCCGGATGGTTCCGGTCGCGCAGGGCGTCGAAGACCGGGACGTGCACGGGCGAGGTGTGCAGCAGGAGCAGATCGGTCACACGAGGTCGGGGGACGCGGCGAGCTGCGCCTTGGCCGCCCGTACGACCTCGGCGGCCGGCTCGGGCGCCTCGTCGGGGTGTTTGGCAGCCCAGCTCGCCGCATACGGGCAGAGCGGCACCACGGGCACCCCCTCGGCAGCGGCGATCCCGTAGAAGGTCCTCACCAGCCCGCCCGCGATACCGCGGCCCTCGTGCCCCTGCTCGACGATGGTGTGCACCGCGACAAGGGCGTGGGGCGCGTCGGCGAGCACGAAGTACGCGATGTGGCCGACCACCGCCCCGTCCTCGACGGCGAGCAGCCGTCCGGCCTCACGGTCGTCCTGGAACTCGATCGACATGATCCCCGACTCCCCTCAGACAGCCACAGCGTGCGGGCTGCGCCGCTGGTCCGTACCCGGCACCGGAGCGGACGGGTCCGCACCCAGCTCGACGATCCGGTTGTCACCGTCCACGTGCACGACGCGGGGCTCGAACGCCCGGGCCTCGGCATCCTCGACCTGCGCGTAGCTGATGAGGATGACCAGGTCCCCGGGGTGCACCAGGTGGGCGGCGGCGCCGTTGATCCCGATCACCCCGGACCCGCGCTCCCCTTCGATGACGTAGGTCTCCAGCCGCGCCCCGTTGGTGATGTCCACGATGTGGACGAGCTCTCCGGGCAGCAGATCGGCCGCGTCCAGCAGGTCGGCGTCGACGGTGACGGAGCCGACGTAGTGCAGGTCGGCCTGGGTGACGGTAGCCCGGTGGATCTTGGACTTGAACATGGTGCGCATCATGTAGTAACTCCCGAAATGTCTGCTCCCTGCCTGCTTTCCGCAGGTCAAGGGCGATGCCCGGAGCCTACAACGATCCGCAAGTCCGGTCAGCTTTCCCCAGGTCTTTCAGGACTCGCGCTGACTGATTGCTGACTCTTCTGGCGCATCATCGGGCAGCGCGGGGACTGCTCGGACCGAGGTGCTCGTGATCACAGACAGCTAACAGGCGTCTTCATCGAGAACACAGTGAAGACGGCAAGGGATTCAGCGGAAGTCGGCGCCTCGCGCACGTCGCAGCCCCACACGCCGCGGGCGATCGACGGCGACGACGACCTGGCCGGCGTGGCCGCTCGGGTCGCGAACCGGCTCCACGGCCCCCTGACCCAGATCCATGCGGCGCCGGAACGGGTCCTGGGCCGCGGTTGCAGCAGCCGGCCGTGTTGACTCTGCTGGAGCGGTTCGGGTCACCGGCCCGGATACACAAGGCCGGCAGACGGTGACCGGTCGCCCTGCTGCGGCCGCAGCGCCGTGCGCGACACCCTGCGACGCGGGGTCATGGGCATAGGCGAGTGTGTGCCCGTTGAAGTCGGTCTCCGAGGCCAACTGTCCGGTGGAGTCATAGCCGTAGCGCCAGGTGAGGCCCTGGGCGTTGGTGACCTCGGTCAGGCGGAGCTCGGAGTCGTGCCGGAAATCGTGCCGGACACCATCGGGTGCGGTGCGGGCCGCGGGAAGGTCGAAGTGGGTGTACTCGACGGTCGTGGTCCGACCCAGCGGGTCCGTCTCGGCAAGGACGCGGTCGTAGGCGTCGTAGGCGAACGAGGACGACATGTAGCCGTCCGGTCCGATGGTTTCCACGACGCAGCCGGCGCCGTCGTACACGTACCGGAAGGTCGAGCCGTTGCGGGTCGGTCCACGAGGTGATGCGGTCGGCGTCGTCGTAGGTGAAGCGGAGCGGCAGGCCGCAGGAGTTGGTGACGGCGTTCGGGTTGCCTCGCTCGTCGCAGTTGTACGCCAGAACGGTGACGGTCCCGACGGAGTGCGCGGCAGGAGCGACTCGATGCGCCCCCGGCCGGTGACGGCCTGCGCCTGGTAGCCGCCGTCATGGCTGACCGTGGCGGGTGCGTCGGCGCTCTGCCGGCTGTAGGTGATGCCGTTGCCGTTGCGGTCGTCGATCTCGGTGAGCCAGTACGCCGGCGAGGCGTTGTACGGGCTGCCCGTGAAGTACCGCGCGGTGCCGGTGTGCGGGTCGGTTGTCCGGTACGTCGTGTGCGCGGAGCCCCGGCGTAGGCTCACCGATGCGGACCGCCGGGCGCTGTCGCTGCCCGGCTCAGGGCCTGCAGCGCCGTGACCCCGGCCAGCGCAAGTGTGGTGGGTGCGGCCGCCAGCAGCCGGGCGGGCAGGGAGACCTGCTCGGCCCAGGTACCGCGGCTGGTGGCGACCTGTGCGGACATCGCCACCCCGAGGTGGCGGGGAGTTGGGGCCCGACTTCCCCTGCGCAGGTTTTCCAGTCCACCGGGTTCAGGCTGCTGGCGACGGTACGGATCAGTACTTCGCCGACTCCTGGAGTGGGCTGGGGAACCTCCCGGACGGACAGGACTTCGGGCCCGCCGTGACGAGCGATCTGGATCGCGTACATGGCGACCTCCTATGCGAGGGGAGTGGACAGGGAATCAGGTGACCGAAGCTTCGTGTGCGGCGTCCTTCACCGACGTCCGTGTCCGGGGCAGGACGAGATGGGTCAGGGCCAGTCCGATCAGGCTCAGTACCGCGCCCGCCAGGCCGGTCCACCGCAGAGCGCCGGCGGCGACGATCGCGCCGCCGATGACCGAGCCCGCTGCGGCCCCGAGGTTGAAGGCACCCACGTTGACGGAGACCGCCAAATTGGGGGCGGCGCCCGCGTGGTGCAGGATCAGTCCCTGCAGCGGGGCGATGGTCGCGGTGGCGAGCAGGCCGAGTACCAGGACCGCGGCCACCGCGGTGGGCTGCCACACCACGGCGAACGGGACGAGCAAGAGCGTCCCGGCCAGCCCGCCGAAGACCCCGCGTACGGTGGCGCTCATCGACTTGTCGGTCAGCTTTCCGGCCGTGAGGTTGCCGAGGAAGCTGCCCGCGCCGTAGGCGAGCAGCAGACCGGAGACCGCCTCGGCGGAGAAGCCGGAGACGCGGGTCAGCAGCGGGGCGATGTAGGTGAACACCGTGGCGACGCCGGAGAAGCCCACCGCGGTGGTGGCGATGGCGAGCATGACCGGCCGACGTGCCACTACGCGTATCTCTTCGCGCAGTCGCGTGGACGGTGCTTCCTGCCGGGGCAGTACGGCGGCAAGCAGCACGGTGCCCACCAGGGACAGAACCGTCAGCACGGCGAACGGAGCCCGCCATCCGGCGCCCTGCCCGAGCAGTGACCCCAGGGGTACTCCGAGGAGCGTGGCCACGGTGAAGCCGGAGGCGACGGTGGCGATGGCCGAGCCCGTCTTCTCGGCCGGGACCACCCGGGTCGCCGTCACCAGCGCCAGGGCCAGGAACGCGGCGTGACTGAGCGAGGAGACCACGCGGCCCACCAGGAGCAGGCCGAACGACGGCGCCACGGCGCTGATCGCACTGCCCGCCGCGAACAGCAGCATCAGGCCGATGGCGAGCCCCTTGCGCGGCAGACGCGAGGTCAGCAGGGCCATGAGCGGCCCTCCGATCACGACTCCGAGCGCGTATGCGGTCACCGCTTGTCCGGCGGTGCCCACAGAGACATCCAGATCAGCGCCGACCTGGGGCAACAGTCCGGCGATCAGGTACTCCGAAGTACCCACGACAAAGACGCTCGCGCACAACGCGGCGAGCGTCGCGAAACCCTTGTTCACCTTCATGCCGCAGACGCTAAAGTCTCACATCGGTATGAGAGTCAAGTCGAACGGGCAAAGCCCGCGCGACCATCAGGAGGTCCGTGTGCGCATCGGTGAGCTGTCCCGACGGACCGGCGTGGCCGTGCACCTGCTGCGCTACTACGAGGAACAGGGTCTGCTCCACCCGCAGCGGCGCCCCAGCGGATACCGGGAATACGTCGAAGAGGACGTTGCCATCGTCCGCCGCATCCGCAGCCTGCTGGCCGCGGGCCTGGGCACCTCAACGATCACCACGGTCCTGCCGTGCCTGCGGGACGCCGGCGACCGCCTCGTCCCCACCTGCTCGGACCTGCTCGCCGACCTCCACCAGGAGCGCGACCGCATCGCTCGGGTCATCAGCGACCTCCAGACCTCCATGGACGCACTCAATGACGTCATCGCTGCGGCCCCGGCCGACGTCACTCGCCGGGCACTGGCCTCACTCGACGTGTAAACGAATCGGCTCTCACAAACGACCCTTTCCCGGAGCAAGGTCAAGAACGGTCGACGGGGGCGGTCCGAAGCGCCGATTCGCTGTCACAACTCGTTCTCGCTCAAAAGTGGAAGCAGGCCTGTTCTGGGAATTTCCACCCCTGCCCACGCCGTCACGCAGCTCCAGGTTCACCCTGCCGCTCGCGCTCCGGCGCGGCCGCTGGCACCTATCACACCGGGCGCTTCACCAAGGTGCCCCGGCTCGCGAAACTCCTGCGCGTACCGACACCCGCCGCCCACGGCCTGGTCCTGGAGCTGCTCGCCGGCCCCCTACAGGGGATGTACGGCCCCAGCTGGCCGGGACGCCTGCTGTTCGGGTTCTTCGCGGCGATGGCGGAGACGGAGCGGGAGTACATCCGGGAGCCCACCCTCGAAGGGCTGGACGCCGCGGCGCACAAGGGAAACGGTGGCCGGCCGCCGGTCATCACCGACGACATGGTGCACACGGTGCTCCGCCGCCGCGCGAACGGTGAGACGGTCGAGAACACGGCCGAACTGAATCTCTCGTACTCGCGCAGCACGTCCGTGCGCCGCTTCGCTCGGCCGGGAAGTCGGTGCGCTACAGCGGGTGGGCGTACGCCTACGGCGGGGTCGGTCCGTTCGAGTCCTCTCGCCCGGCGAAACGCTGCTGCCGCCGCCGGGAGGGTTGAGGTCGGACTGTGCCGGAAAGAGCGCTCGCTTCTCCTGAACGAAGGGGGAAGTTGCCGCCGCGTCGTCTGCACCCGGGCGCGGCGTCGAGGACGGTCGGGCATTCGTGGCAGAGACCCTCGCAGCATGCCGACGGGCCCCTTGTGGCAGAGCCTGAACGCCCTCGCACTGCGGCACGCGTTGAGCTCGGGGCGGCGAGGATGTCCTCGGGCGGCCGGGGTGCGGGGCGGGGCGGGTGGGGCGGGCAGGGCGGGCAGGGCGGCCCCGGCTGGGTCCTCGCCCTGTTACTGAGGTTTGATGCGTGATGTCGCTGGGGCGACGCCTTGAACTGCGAAGAGGAGGGCCCGCCCCGCGGCATGATGCGAAGATCACCAGTGAGCCCGTCATCCAGGTGCCCCTCCCGACCGCCCTGGTAGCGTGCGCTGGCATGTCATCGGAACTGAAACGCCCCCCGCTCCAAGCGGACGAACGCACCGCGCTCATCGGCTGGTTGGACCTGCAGCGGCAGATCCTGCGCTGGAAATGCAAAGGGCTGAGCGACGAGGACGCGCGCCGCCCGGTCATCCCGACCTCACCGGCCATGACGATGGCCGGTCTCATCTCCCACATGCGCTGGACCGAGCACATATGGATGGAAGTGCTGTTCCTCGGCGGCGATAAGAAGCAGAACCCCGCATTCGACGAGTCAAGCAAGAACGCCGACTGGCACACCGACGGCCGCCCCCTCGCAGAGCTCCTCGCGGAGTACGAGGCCCAGTGCGCCCGCAGCAACGAGATCGTTGCCGCAGCCGACCTGGACGACGCCGGCCGCCACCCCGACTTCCACGACGGCAGCGCCAACCTCCGCTGGATTCTGATCCACCTCGTCGAGGAGACGGGGCGACACGCCGGGCACGCGGACATCGTCCGGGAGCTGCTCGACGGCACGAAGGGCTACTACTAGCGCAGCTCCGCGAAGCGGGCCCTTCCCTCAGGAGCCGGACCAACACGCCTCACGACCAATGCGGGAGAGCCCGTTACTGGTGATCTTCGCATGATGCCGCGCGGCGAACCCGCTCGGTCAGCCGATGGCCGCCGCCATGGCCGTGCCGATCTCCTTGGCGACGAGCGGCAGCTCCCAGTACGCCGAATGCGTCCAGCCCCAACCCAGGCCGCTCGCCGGAGCGGGGACGCAGATGTCCACGGGCGCGGTGCCGTCGTGGAGCTGGAACATCCGGGCGGTGACGAACGCCAGCAAGTCCATCGGCTCCCAGAGGTTGGTCCAGCGGCGCAGCGAGGGCGGCAGGACGACCGGGCCGGCGCCCTCGTACGGGGGGAGCAGGCCCCCGCGCGGGTCGATGGCGTGGAAGAACGCGGGCTGCGAGCCGAAGGTCACCAGGGAAGAGGTCCACAGTGGCTCGGCCGAGGTCGCCATGTCGAAGGCGACCACCCCGCCGAGGCTGTGGGCGACCACCCGCACGGGCCGGTCGGGGGTACGGCCCAGGGCCGGGTCCACGCGGTCGATGGTCTCGCGGACACGGGCGTGTACGCGATCGCGGTGGCGCTGGTAGACCAGTACGTCGCCCAGGAACCGGGCGGTGCCGGGCGCGGCTGCCGTACGCATGACGGTGTTGACGCGGCCCAGGGTGGCCGAGATCGCTGCGCCCGCCACCCGGTCCAGGGCGCGCAGCTGTTCGCGGAGCCGGGCCCGCAATCGGCCGTCGGCCCCTTCTTCGCCGCGGCCTCGGAGTCCGTCGTACCCGTCGTCCTCTCCGTACCCGCCGTACCCGCCGTACCCGCCGTATCCGTGGTCCGCCCCCGGCCCTGGGTCGATCCGCTCGGTGAGGGTCTCGGCCAGCGCACGGCCAGCTTCCGTCAGGAGTGCGGGATCGTCGGTGTGGCGAAGCCATTCGGTCTTGGTCCACTCATCGGCCAAGTAGTCGATGAGCCCGTCCGAGACGGTGGGGTCAGGTGCCGGGGAGCTCCGCAGGCCGGAGTCCGGGGCGTCCGCGGCCGTGCCCAGCCAGGCGCGTACGGCACTCTCCACCTGCGGCCACCCGTCGTCGGGCGCGTCCCGCAGGCCGCTGCCCCCGGGCAGCCGGGGGCCCGGCACGACCGGGGTTCCGGTCCGTCCGGGGAATGACGCCGTGACGTGGCGGTCGTCCGCGCCGAGGTCCCCCCAGTGGACCGGCACCATGTCCAGGCCGGTCGCGGTGCGCAGGGCGTCCACCGAAGCCGCAAAACCCTCGGGATCGCGGTTGGCCACCCCGTGGATCACGAAGACCGGTTCGTTCATGTGATGCTGCTCCTGTTCTCGTACGAGGTGGCCGCAACGGCCGCCGGATTCCCGTAGACGGCGTACGCGAGCCAGGTGGGGTCGCCTTCCTGGTCGGTGATGGCCTGTCGCGCGGCGAGCGACGCCGCTCCCAGCGGCTGGCGGTCCACGATGAGCTCCTGGTAGAAGGCATCGGCGAACAGCAGTGCAGAGGACGAGCGGACCGGCCACAGAGTCCCCACGAACGCCCCGGCCCCGGCCCTCATGAACTGCGGGGCCCAGCCCAGACTCGACCCGAACCAGTCGATCTCGCCCGCGCTGCGGCAGGCGTTGAAGAACACCAGCGGATGGTGGGGGCGCAGGCTGCGCAACTGGATGGCAGCGGCCAGGTCGATCGGGTCGAACGCACCGTCGGCCATCTTCACGGTGGAGCCGGTCGGTCCGAAGGAGTTGTGGCACGCGAAGTGCAGCAGCCCGGAGTAGCCGTGCTCGATCAGCTCGACCAGCGCCTCGCCGTCCGTGAACACGCCCCGGTCGACGACGTCCGTACCGAATCCGGCCCGCAGCGCCTTCACCTCGTCGAGCGCGTCGGCCGGCGACCCGGGAGGGACTACGAAGGCCGCGCCGTCCAGGGACAGGTCCGTGGCCCGCTCCTGCCCGAAGACGCGCCGGACGATCGGGAGCCACTCCGCCAGGAACCCGCGTTCCTCGTGCCCCTCGTTGAGCGGGAACAGCAGCTCCCACGGCACGATGTCCTGCGCCCCCAGCACCGTGAACGTGGCGATCCGGTCGGCCTCTTCCCAGAACTGCCGTTGCACCGCCTCGGGTACGGCCGATCTCCACAGCTCGGCTCCGTGGGCGCGCAGCCTGCGTCGGAGCCGGGCGCCGCTCATCGGGCGGCCGGCCGCGGCTTCTGCGGCGGCGTGCGTCAGCTGTTTGAAGATCTCCTCGGAGGCCCTTCGGGGGTTGCCGGAGCGGAAGCTGAACACCTCGGGGGCGTGACACCGGGAGCTGAGCAACTGGAAGGTGTACGTGCCGCTCTGCGGGTCCTTCTCGAGCACTTGGAGGGTGACTTCGCCAGGCTCGAAAGCCATGCTGGGCAGGGGCGCGGTCCGGGTGCGCCCGTCCCGGGTCGGACCGTCGTGCTCGACCGAGATCTGGCAGCGGACCTCGCCGAGGAAGGTACCGCCGTGGAAGGCCCGCGTGGTGACCTGGTGCAGACCCGTGGCCGCCGTTCGCAGGCCGAAGCGGACCACGTCGGAGTCGCGCCCGGGGCGGACCGTCAGTTCCTGTTGCAGATCGCCGAGGGCTACGAGGCCGGGAGCGTGCACGGTGAGGTGCAGTCGGATGCCGTCCGCCGGGATGTCGAACGCGCGCAGCTCCGCTCCCGGGCCCGCCTCCGTGTTGCACACGACCTGTACGTGCAGGGGGACTTCGCGGCCGCTGGCGGCTTGCTGCGCCAGCTCGGCGACGAGCCGACGCTGCTCGGAGGCGGAGGCGGAGGGGAGCGTGGGCGTGGGGGTGGGCGGATCCGGGGTGGGAACCCGCACGGTCTGGGGGAAATGCTGGTCCGGAACGGCCGTCACGGGCGGGACCGGCGGGGACGGGACCGGCGGGGACGGGAGATCGTCTGCACCGGTGCCGAGCAGCGTGTCGAAGCCCGGCAGGCTGAGCGTGTGCCGCTCCGCCCGGTACAGGGAGTGCCGGGACACCGCCTCCACGAGGACGTCCTCCAGCTCGACCACCTCCTCGAAGGCGCACGATTCGACCCGTACCCGCCACCGGCCCTTGTCCGGAAAGCGCAGGGTCCCCTCGAAGCGGCCGTCCGGCCCGCTGCGCACCAGTACGGACTCCCACCGCACCTCGTCATCGTCCGGCGCCGTGACCCGCATCCGGAGAAAGCCCTCGTCGCGGCCCGAGACGGCCGCCACCGGCATGGTGTGCTGTGCCGGGACCCGGCTGGGGAGGTCCAGGCCGAGGGGCTCGGCGGCCGGTCGGCCGCTCGGGCCCTGTGCTGTGGTGGCGCGGGTGAGTTCGGTGAGGACGACGGCGTTCGACAGCAGATCGACCCGGCCCGCGGGCACCAAGGTGACATCGGCCTGCGCGCGGTAAGCCTCCGGGACGGTCGACAGGAGGGGTGCGGTGCCGTCACCCGCGTCGGACGACGTGCGCACGCGCCAGGTGGTCCCGTCCGGGGCGAGGGTCTCGGGCGTGGATCGAAACGTGCCGGCGATGATGTGGAAGCGATAGGGAAGCACTCTGCCGGGCCGTGGAGCGATCTCGTCGAGGAAGCGGGCCGCGGCGGCGGCCGCGCCGCGCGGCAGGCCCGCCACCTTGGCCTCCGTCAGCGACAGCAGCCGCCCGCTCTGGCGGATGCAGGGGTACGTGGGCAACAGCTGCTGCGCGGAAGGCCAGGTCGCGAAGGCCTCGTACAGACGGAGGCGGGAGGGCCGGTCCTGCCTAAGCATCATCTCGGTCGTCTTCAGCATGCCCAGGTACGGGGTGCCGACAGTGATCAGCGCTCGTAACTCCACGTCGCCGCCCAGCACTTCGGCGAAGTAGCGGCCGACCAGACCGCCCTCGGCGTGGCAGAGCAGAACGATCCGGGCCCCGGGGTGCCCTGCCCGCCGCCACTGCGACAGCCAGCCCTCGACCGCCTCGGCCAAGAGCTGCGCACTGCGCCGGTGGGAGAGTCGCCAGTCGTACGTGAAGTACCGTACCCCGGCGCCGAATTGGTTCAGCAGGCGCTTGTGGAGCTGGTCGTACGCCCCCGAAATCAGGCCGAGGGCGAGCCGCGAGGTCAGCAAGAGCCCTCCCGCCCGGATGCCGTCCCCGGGCGGGCCATCACCCAGGCCCGGCGGCAGGGCGGGCAATCCTCGGAACTGCCCGAAATGTGCCAGGACCGCTCGAGGCCGCAACGCCCACACCGGCCGCCCCGATGCGCCGACCAGCTCGCTGCCGAACAAGCCCGGGACGAAGACCACGAGATCGTCCGTCATGGCCCGCACTATCCCACGCCCCGGGCCGCTCGGCCCGGGGAACGGTGGCACTCCGGCCCGGCCAGCTCCAGCGCCAGCCGGGCCGGCGACACGGCCGGGTCCGCATGCATCGAGGCCGTCGCGCCTTTCCGGTCCGTGCCCGAGTTGGCCGACGCGCACCAGCGCCGGTCGGGTGCCGTCCACGTCGAGACGGCGACCCGGTGCGACGCGGCCCCCAACTGGTCGCCACACCCCCGAGCCGCAGCCGGCCCCCATCGGGGCTCTCCTGGCCCTGCCCGTACTCGCGGGAGTGATTCCTGCGAAACGGCATCACGCCGGGCCCACCGGGTACCCCATCCTCGATGTCCTCGGAGTACACCTCGCGCCGACGGGAGTCGCCCATGAGCGTCCTGGCCTGGATCGGCACCGTCCTGGGCGCCTGGTTCGCGCTCTCGTTCCTGCTCGCCGCCGTCTACGCGTACGGTCGCTCCCGGCACAAGCGCGCCCGCCGGTGAGGCGGTCGGCCTTCACGTGGACCAGCTGTCCAGCAGTTGATCGGCGGCACGGACCCTTCGATGCCGCGCTGGCGCAGGACGTCGCCCACGCTCCAAGGAACCGTCCTTCTCGTCGTACGACTTCGCCTTGCCGGGAACGTCCACCGCCGGGGACAAGACCGTGCGCAGGTGCAGCGGGCTGAAGAATTCCTGTTCGAGGAAGGTCGGGAACGGCTTGCCGGTGACCCGCTCGACGACATGCACCAGCAGGACGTAGTTGGAGCTGGAGTAGGAGAAGTGCTTGCCCGGCGGCTCGTGCGGCTGCCAGGCGAGGATGGCCGCGATCGCTTCCTTCTGACCGGCCGGATCCGTCAGCTCGATGCCCTCGGCCTCCAGCAGATCCTGGCAGTCGGTGATGCCGCTGGTGTGACGCATCAGGACAGCGGGTCGTTCAGTGCCACTTGGTGCCGGCCGGCCAGCAGGAGGACGGCGTCTGCGGTGAACTGCTAGGAGTCGGACGCCATGTCCAAGACGGTCTTCGGGGTGATGGCGCGCCCGGTCGTCAGGTCGGCCTTCCCACTCCCCGCGTGCCGACGGCTGCCGCACAGCCCGGGCCGTCGGGAGGGGGCACCAACTCCTGGAGTACGGCTGCGCTGCGCTTCTCGCGGTCGTCGCCGGTCGCGTACGCCTGCGGGTGGGCGACACCGGCCAGCGCGACCGCCAACACGGCGCCCCCGGCCGTGCACCACGACACCGTCCGGTGCACGGACACCACCTTCTTCCTTGCAGGTCCAGCAGTCGCGAAGCGGTCCCGAACTTCGGGGGGATGCGCTGCGGTGTGCCGGCACTGCTTCACCGCGTCGAGCCGCGCTGGGCCATGACGATCAGTTCGCGGTCCGGGTTCAGGCCGGAGGACACCAGGAACGGGATGTCGTCGAAGCTCTCGCCACCGGGTCCGCCCGCCATGAACGCCACGGGGTCCTGGGCGGGCCCCGCCGAGGTGGCCGGGACGGGTGCGGTTCTCGGGGACCTCCGGGGCTCCGCACCCGGCGGTGGCCAGCGCTTCGATCGGGCTGGGGCGTCTTGGGGCAGGGTGCGGGTACGAAGCGTGACGCGACGGCCGTGCCCGATGCGGTGACAGTGCCGGTATCGACATTCCGTTGGGCGACGCTACGGCGGTACGGGCGGAACGCACGTCACCGACGTTACCGGGCGGTCCGAACACGTGCACACGGACGGCCGCCGGCCACACGCACCGCGGCCCTCTCGGAGTCCTGAAAATCCCTCCGGCACCTACACGATCGAGCCGCTCCGCGAGCTGACCGGTGACCCCGCGTACGAACGCCCCGCAGAGCTGCTGCTCAGCGCACGCGCCTGCCATCGCGCCCGCGGTACCGGGGGCGGCTTCGCCACCTGCGCGGCCGCCCTGCGCGGCCGCCCTGCGCGCCGATCAGAAGCGTCGGGCGCCGGCGCCCGACGGCCCGGCCGGCGCCGCACGCTGCCGACAGCCCGTAGAGGTTAGAAAATGGGTTGATGAGCAACTATCTGGGAGGACTCCGGCACTGGCTGCTCCGTTCGGGCACGAGCTCCTCCACTCGCTCTCGGCCTCCCCGCTCGGGGCACCGCCAAGAGAGCCGGGACCCGGCGCCGCCCCCCGGAGAAGGGGCGCGGCGGCCGCAGCGCCTGTCTACCCTCCTGAGCGCGCGCAGCGTGGCCGGCGAGGTGTTCCTCCTCCAGCTGGCCGTCGTCGTCCTCCTCGTCGCTGCCGCGGTCGTGGCGCTCGTGGTGCAGGGCCGGAGCGCCGCCATGCTGGACGCCCGGAACCGTACCCTCGCCGCCGCCGGGACGTTCGCGGAGTCGCCGGGGATCGTCGCCGCCGTGCGCAGCCCCCACCCCAGTGCGGTGCTCCAGCCCAGCGCCCAGGCGGCCAGGAAGATCGCCGGGGTCGACGGCATCAACGTGTACACGCTCGACGGGCTCACCCTCGCCCACAGCGACCCGCGGCAGATCGGCAAGCACGTCGTCGGCCCCTTCGCCAGGGCGGCGGCCGGCCGGTCCTTCACCGAGACGTTCTCCGGGTCCCTGGGTCAGTCCGTGGTCTCGGTGGTCCCCGTGAAGGCCGCGGACGGCAGCGTCATCGCCGTCGTCTCCTCCCCCGTCACGGTCGAGAACGTCCAGAACATGCTGAACGGGCAGCTGCCGGTCGTCCTCGGCAGCGCGGCCGCGGTGCTCGCCCTGTCCGCGGGCGGCACCGCTCTGGTGAGCCGCCGGCTGCTGCGCCGGACCCACGGCCTGGGACCGGCCGAGATGACGAGGATGTACGAGCACCACGACGCGGTGCTGCACGCGGTCCGGGAGGGCGTGCTGATCGTCGGCGCCGGCGGGCGACTGCTGCTGGCCAATGACGAGGCGCGTCGGCTGCTGGACCTGCCGGCGGACGCGGAAGGGCTCCCCGTCACGGACCTGGGCCTGGAGGAGGGGATCGCCGAGCGGATCGCCTCGGGCCGTTCCGCGACGGACGAGGTGCACATGGCGGCCGATCGGCTACTGGCGGTGAACATCCGGCCCACCGCCCCCTTCGGGTCCGCCGGCACCGTCGTCACGCTGCGGGACACCACCGAGCTGAGGGCCCTGTCCGGCAGGGCCGAGGTGGCGCGCGAGCGCCTGAAGCTGCTCTACGACGCGGGGGTGCAGGTGGGTACGACCCTGGACGTCGAGCGCACATCGGAGGAACTGGCCGAGGTGGCCGTCCCCCGGTTCGCCGACGTGGTCACGGTCGACCTGCTCGACCCGGTCCTGCGCGGCGAGGAGCCGCCCGAGGTGAACACCGAGATGCGCCGCACCGCCGCCGTCGGCCTGCACGGCGAGCACCCGCTCTACCCCGTCGGCAAACTGATCCGGTTCGTTCCCAGCAGCCCCATGGCCGCCGGGCTGGCGGGCGGCCGTGCGGTCCTGGAGGCGGACCTGCGCACCGCCCAGAGCTGGCGGACCCAGGACCCGGAGAACTCCCTGCGGATCCTGGACCGCGGCATCCACTCCTTGATCGCCGTGCCCCTGCGGGCCCGGGGCGTCGTGCTGGGGATGGCCGGCTACTGGCGGGGGCAGGATTCCCCGCCGTTCGACGAGGAGGACGTGTCCTTCGCCGAGGAGCTGACCGCCCGGGCGGCGCTGTCCGTCGACAATGCCCGCCGCTACACCCGCGAGCACACCGTGGCCGACACCCTGCAGCGCAGTCTGCTGCCCCGGCGGGTACCGGAGCAGTCCGCCGTCGAGGTCGCGCACCGCTATCTGGCGGCCGAGGCCGGGGTGGGCGGCGACTGGTTCGACGTCATCCCCCTGCCCGGCGCCCGGGTGGCGCTGGTGGTCGGCGACGTGGTCGGCCACGGTCTGCACGCCGCGGCCACCATGGGTCGCCTGCGGACCGCGGTCTACAACTTCTCCACCCTCGACCTGCCTCCGGACGAGCTCCTGAGCCATCTGGACGAGCTGGTCGCCCACATCGACACCGACGAGCAGGAGTGGGCGGGGATCACCGGAGCCACCTGCCTGTGCGCCGTCTACGATCCCGCCTCGGGGCGGGTGACGGCCGCCACCGCCGGCCATCCGGGCCCCGCCCTGGTCCAGCCCGACGGCACCGTGACCTTCCCCGAGGTGCCGATCTCCCCGCCGCTGGGGCTGGGCGCGGGCCTGCCCATGGAGACCATGGAGCTGACCCTGCCCGAGGGCTCCGTGCTGGCGCTGTTCACCGACGGGCTGGTCGAAGGCCGCGACCGCGATCCGGACGCGGGGCTGGCAGCGCTGCGCGCCGCCCTGGCCGGGCCCGCCCGTACCCCGGAGGAGATCTGCACCGCGGTGATCGACGCGGTGCTACCCACCCGGCCCGACGACGACGTCGCCCTGCTGGTGGCACGCACCCGTCGGCTGGACCCCGAGCGGATCGCCCAGTGGGACGTGCCGCCCGACCCGGCGGCGGTGTCCCGGGTGCGCAACGCCTGCGCCCGGCGGCTCGAGGAGTGGGGCCTCGAAGACATCGCCTTCACCACGGAGCTCATCCTCAGCGAACTGATCACCAACGCCATCCGGTACGGAACCGAGCCCATCCGGGTGCGGCTGCTGTACGACCGCAGCCTGGTCTGCGAGGTCTCCGACGGGTCCAGCACCTCCCCGCACCTGCGCCGGGCCGAAGACACCGACGAGGGCGGCCGCGGCCTGTTCCTCGTCGCCCAGTTCGCGCTGCGCTGGGGCACGCGCTACACCGACCGCGGCAAGATCATCTGGAGTGAGCAGGCCACCCATGAGGGGGTCGCACCGGCGGCAATGGTTCCGGAAGAGGCGCTCCTGGCCGGGTGGGACGACGAGCCGCTCTGAGACGCGCCGGTACGGGCGCCTCGGAAAGCGCGGCCGCGGGAAACGCGGCGGACACCACCGGCTGGGACTGCGCCGCCGGGGCCACTGAACGTACGCTGGTCTCGACCGGTACGCGACCGCCCGCCATGGAGCCTTTGTGCCCGCACCTCGTCTCCGGACAGCCGCCGTCGCCGCCCTCCTGGCCTTCGCGGCGGCGCCCCTCGCCGCCTGCGGGAACAAGCCCGCCGCCGTGCCCAGAGCGCCCGCGGTGGCCACCTCCGCGACGGACGCCGGCGGCATGGCGGCACTGACGGCGGCGGCGAAGAAGGAGGGCGCGCTCAACACGATCGCGCTCCCGAGCGACTGGGCCAACTACGGCGCGCTGATCGACGGCTTCGAGAAGAAGTACGGGATCAAGGTCGCGGTGGAGAACCCGGACGGCACCAGCCAGGACGAGATCGACGCCATCAAGGAGCACCGGCGCGACGGCCGTGCCCCCGACGTGATCGACGTGGGCGGCTCCTTCGCCCGGTCCGCGGCCAAGCAGGGCCTGCTCGCCCCGTACATGGTCGTGCCGTGGGACAGCATCCCCGAGGACCAGAAGGACCCGCACGCCCGCTGGTACAACAACTACGGCGGCTACGTTTCGATCGGCTGTGACGCCAAGCGCGTCGAGACCTGCCCCGCGACCTTCGCCGATCTGCGCAAGCCCGAGTACAAGGGCAAGGTCGCGCTCAACGGCGACCCGACCCAGTCCGGCTCCGCCTTCGCCGGCGTGTACGCGGCGGCGCTGGCGAACGGGGGTTCCTTCGACGACATCCAGCCCGGGATCGACTTCTTCGCCGAGCTCAGCAAGAAGGGCAACTTCATCCCGGTCGAGTCCACCCCGGCCACGATCGAGAAGGGCGAGACCCCGATCAGCATCGACTGGGACTTCCTCAACCTCGGATACGCCGACGAATTCCGCAGGAAGGGCGCGGACGTCGACTGGCGGACCGCCATCCCCTTCGACGGCAGCTTCGCCGAGTACTACGCCAACGGGGTGAACAAGGACGCCCCGCACCCCGCGGCGGCCCGTCTGTGGCAGGAGTACGTCTTCAGCCCGGAGGGCCAGAACATCCGGCTCGGCGCCTACGCACGCCCCGTCCTCATGGACGCCATGGAGGAGGACGGGACCCTCGACAAGGCGGCCGCGGAGAACCTGCCGACGGTCGAGGGCACGCCGACGTTCCCGACGGAAGCGCAGCAGCAGAAGGCGAAGGAGACCGTCAACCGCAACTGGGCCAAGGCCGTCTCGGGTTGACGACGGGTACGGCACACCGGTTTCCGGCTCAGTGGCGGACGGGACCGTCGTACGCGTTCACGGTTGCGCCGACACCTGTGAGGACCCGGGGCGCCTCCCGAGCGCCGGAATGGGCCAGTGCCTCCCGGCGGGCGGCATCCTCACTGGCAGCGCCGTGCAGATCCCTACGCACACGGTCCTGCCCCGTCCCGGCGTCGCGTTGCGTCGGCGTCATGGCGATCAGGCGATCGGGCCCCGCGTGGGATCCGTACCGGCGCGGTAGCGGTCGACCGCCGAGAGGAAGGCGTCGTTCTCCTCCGGCAGGCCGACCGTGACGCGGACGCCGTCCCCGGGGAAGGTCCGCACGAGCACGCCGTGGCGGGCGCAGAAGTCGGCGAAGTCGGCGGCCTCCTTCCCCAGGGGCAGCCATACGAAGTTGGCCTGCGAGGGGGTCACCGGATGGCCGCGGCGCGCCAACAGGTCCTGTAGCCGCTGCCGTTCGCGGACGATCGCCGCGGAGCGCGAGCGCACCTCCTCGGGGCGGTCGAGTGCGGCGAGGGCCGCGGCCTGGGCGAGGCGGCTGACCGCGAAGGGGACGGACACCTTGTGGACGGCGGAGACCACGGCCGGCGCCGCCACGCAGTACCCGATGCGCACGCCGGCGAGCCCGTACGCCTTCGAGAAGGTGCGCAGCACCGCCACGTTCGGGCGGTTCCGGGCCAGCTCGACCCCGTCCGGCACGTCGGGATCGTCGACGAACTCCCGGTACGCCTCGTCCAGTACGACCAGGATCCGGTCGGGGAGGCGGTCGAGGAACGCGCGCAGCTCGCGGCCCCGGACCGCCGTCCCGGTGGGGTTGTTGGGGTTGCAGACGAAGACGACGCGGGTGGCGGGGGTGACGGCCGCGAGCATCGCGTCCAGGTCGTGCCGGTGGCCCGCGTCCAGGGGGACGGTGCGGGCGCGCACTCCGGCGACGCGGGCGAAGACCGGATACGCGTCGAAGGACCGCCAGGCGCACAGGACTTCGTCCCCGGGCCCGCAGAACGCCTGGATGAGGTCGCGGCACAGGCTCACCGACCCGCAGCCGACGGCGATCCGCTCTCCGGGGACCGCGAGCTCGGCGGCCAGTCGGCCGACCAGGGTGTCGGAGAACCACTGCGGGTAGCGGTGGCCCTCTACGGCGGCGCGGGTGATGGCCTCGACCACGGCGGGCGGTGGCGGCAGCGGCCCCTCGTTGGAGTTGAGCAGGACGGCGTCGGGCGCCGTGCCGGGAATGTTGTAGTCGGGAACGGTGGCCAGGTCGGCCCTGATGGCGACACCCATGGGGCTCCTCGGAGTGTGCGGACGCGGTCAGTTCGGGGCGAGGCGGAACACGTCGTCGGCCAGCAGCCGGATGCGGCGGTGGTCGGCGAGGAGCCGCTGCGGGCTGGCCCCGGTCAGGAAGACCCGCAGCGGGCTGGACAGCAGGTCGGTGGTGGGCCGCATCCGGTCGCCCGGGGCCAGCCGGGGCACCGCCAGGTGCACGGTGTCCAGGGCGCGGATCCGGGCCAGGGCGTCCTCGTCCACGGCCTCGACGAGACCGCCGCGGGTGGTGCGGACGTGGACGACCATCCCCTCGCGGTGCTTGCGGTACAGGGTGTCGCCGGGGTGCGCGCGCCGGTACTCCTCGGGGCGTACGCAGGCGAGTGCGAGCAGGTCGGCCTGGTTCCCGTCGAGGCACGAGTCGTGGTGGCCCGGGTCCATGATGCCGTCGAGCCGTGCGCCCACCTCGACGAGCACCGGCCCGGCGGCCGTCATCATGATCTCCGCGTGGGCGGCGCCGAACCGGATGTCCAGGGCGTCGAGGACGGTGTCCAGGTAGGTGACGAGGGGTTCGACCACCGGCGCGCCGGGGTCGACCAGGACGTCCCGGTCGTAGACGGGCCGGGTCCCGACGAGGGTCTTGTCGTAGCGCCAGACGCCGCACACGTGCCGTGTGCCGCCGGGGCCCCTGACCACGTCCACGATGTACTCGGTGCCGTCCAGGAAGGACTGCGCGAGCAGCTCGTCGTTGTGCCGGCCGAAGATGTCCCGGCTGCCGAGGATCTCGGCGGCGGCGGCGCGCACTTCGTCCGGGCCGCGGCAGATCGAGACCTTGTCCGTGGAGGCCGAGCTGAGCGGTTTGACGACGACCGGGTAGCCGGTGGTCCGCGCCCAGGCGAGCACCTCCTCGACGTCGCCGGACTTCAGCTGGTCGGCGCAGCGGATGCCGGCGGCGCGCAGCGCCTCGATCATGCGGTACTTGTCGCGGCGCAGCGCGGAGGTGGCCGACGGGTTGCCGGGCAGGCCCAGCAGCTCGGCCGTCCGGTCGGCCGGCGGGACGCCGGTCTCCTGGCCGGGCAGCACCCCGCACGGGTGGTAGGAGGCCAGCTCCCGCACCGTGCGGTCGGGGTCGGCCGCGTCCTGGACCACGTTGGCCAGGTACGGGCGCAGGTCCGGCGGGGGTACGCAGTCCAGGAACTCGGGCGTGCTCTGCAGGTGCACGACGTCCGCGCCGAGCCGGCGGAAGGCGGCGGGCAGGTACTTGCCGACCGAGTAGCCGTCGACGATCACGCCGACGGGCGCAGCGGGGGAAAGAGAGGCGGAGGCGGAGGGCATGGCGGATCCCTTCTTCGGGGGCGTGCTCACGCGGCGGCGACGCTGACGCGGTGGACGGTCCGGGAGACGCCGGGCGGCAGGTCGGTGGCGACGTGGTAGGTGGTGTCGGTCTTCCACAGCAGCAGGTCGTGCGGGGTCCAGCGGTGGGTGTACGTCCGGTCGGGGTCGGCCAGGAGGGTGTCGACGAGGTCGAAGAACTCCTCGTTCTCGTTGGCGTCGAGGCCGACGACGCGGTCCATGTAGGCGCGGGAGCCGTACAGGAAGCGGCGGCCGGTGTGCGGGTCGCGGCGGACGACGGGATGTTCGACGGCCGGGTACTGGCGGGCGACGAGGGCGCGCACCTCGGCGATGGACAGGCCCACGTGCTCGGGGGCGATGCGCTGCTGCTTGGTGAGGGTGTGCAGCCCGATGCGGTCCCACAACAGTTCGTGCCACTCTTCGGGCAGCCGGTCGTAGACGTCGGCGGCGCTCGCGAAGACGGTGTCGCCGTGCCCCTCGGGCACGTGGACGCCGTGCAGCACGGTGTAGGCGGAGGGGTCGGCGTCGAAGGAGGAGTCCTGGTGCCAGAAGTGGCCGACCCGCTCGATCCCGATCGGCCGGCCGGCCTTTCGCTCGTTGGACGAGACGAGGATCTCGGCGAAGTCGGGGTGGCGCCAGTCGGCGAGCAGGAAGGGGACGGGCCGGCCGATGCGGGCGGCGATGCCGATCTGCTGCTGGGGGGTGAGGTCGATGCCGCGTACGACGACGAGGTCGTGCTGGTGCAGGGAGTCGACGACGTCGGCGAAGACCTCGGGGCGGGTGAGTTCGGTGTGGGTGAGTCCGGTGTACTCGACGCCGATGAAAGGGGTCAGGGCGCGCTTGTGCACGGTTCCTCCTTGTGCCAGGTGTACGGGTGGGTGCGGGCGGCGAGCAGCAGCAGGCCTGCGGCGCAGACAGCCGCTCCGGCGGCCGCCCAGGGGGCGCCCGGCTGGCCGGGGGCCGAGAGGTGCAGGGCGAGTTGCGGGGCCGCGATGAAGGCCAGGTTGACGCCGCTCGAGTACAGGCCCATGGTGCGGTCGGCGGCCGGGCCGGAGAGCCGGCTGACGTAGTCGAGCAATCCGGGGAAGACGACGATCTCCCCCGCCGTCCACACGAGGGTGGCGAGCACCAGCTCCGGCCCGGTGTCGGCCAGGGCCATGAGCAGGAACCCGGCGCCCGCGAGGGCGTAGCCGATCAGGAGGGTCGCCAGGTGTCCGACGCGTGCCGTGCGGATGTTGAGCGGGACCTCGAACAGGACGATCCCGACGGCGTTGACGGTGAAGACCACGCCGGCCCAGTAGCCGGGTAGGCCGAGGCCGACGATGACGTGGGCGCCGACGAAGACCGAGGGCAGCGCGTAGGCCAGCTGGATGGGCAGCGAGAGGCCGAACACGGTCCAGAACCGGGTGCGTTCGGCCGCCGTGGGGCGGGGGGTTGCGTGCGGGGCGGCCCCGTTCCCCGTACCGCCGCCGTCCCCGCCTCCGGTGTCGGTGTCGGTGTCGGTGTCGGTGTACGGTCCCGCACCGGGCCGGTGTGCGCGGCGCAGGTGCAGGAACGCCGCGGCCGCCAGGACGCACAGGGCGTTGGCCCAGAACACGGAGTACGGGTCGAGCGCGTAGAGCAGGGCTCCCACGAGCGGGCCGGCGGACAGTCCGAGGTTGATGGCGAGGCGGTAGCAGGAGAACGCGACCTTGCGCTGCTCGGGCCGGGACCCGGCGATCGTGGCCGCGTAGGCCGCCGGGGTGACGATCTCGTACGCGAACCCCCAGACCAGCACCCCCGCGACGAGCGCGGGCAGGCCGTGCAGCAGCGGCACCACCGCGACCGCGGCGGCGCCCAGCAGGAAGCCGCCGCGCATCAGCGCGTACGGGTGCCACCGCCCCAGGAGCCGTCCGGCGGCCAGGTCCGCGGCGAGGGCGCCGATCCCGAAGGCGGTGACGACCAGGCCCGCCCCGGCCGCGTCCAGGCCTCCGCCGCCCAGTAGGTGGGGGGTGAGGAAGGGGTAGGCCATGGTGCCGGTGCGGAAGAGCAGGGTGGTGAGGAACAGGGTCCGCAGGGGCGGCGCGAGCCCGGCCACGGTCCGCAGGGTCTCAAGTGGCACGGCGGTTCCCGCCCGGCCGGCGGGCGAGGACGGCGCCGGGGTTGAACAGGCCCGCCGGGTCGAGGGCGTCCTTCAGGCCCCGGTGGACGCGCAGCGCCACCGGTCCCAGTTCGCGTTCCAGCCAGTCCTGCTTGAGCTTGCCGACCCCGTGCTCGCCGGTGATGGTGCCGCCGAGGGACAGGGCGAGGGCGAGGATCGCGTCGAACGCCGTCCGGGCGCGGGCGTACTGCTCGGTGTCGGCGGCGTCGTAGAGGACCGTCGGGTGCATGTTGCCGTCGCCCGCGTGGCCGACGACCGCGACGGTGAGCCCCGCCCCGGTGCCGATCCGCGTGCAGCCCTCGATCAGTTCGGCGATGCGGGTACGGGGCACCGCGACGTCCTCGGTCATGCAGGCGCCCCGGGCTTCGAGGGCGGCGAGGCTCACCCGGCGGGCGCGCAGCAGCAGGGCGCCCTCCGCCGGGTCCTGCGTGGCGTGCGTGTACACCGCGCCGGCCTGCCGGAACACGCGCTCCATGTGGTCGAGTTCGGCTTCGCGGGCGGCTTCGGGGGCGTCGGACTGGCACAGCAGGAGGGCTTGGTCCCCTTCGCCGACGAGCTCGGTGCCCAGGTAGGCGGAGGAGGCGCGCAGCGAGGTCGCGTCCATGATCTCCATGAGGGAGGGCACGAGGCCGGCCCGGACGATCCGGTTGACGCTGGCGCCGGCCTGGGCCACCGAGTCGAAGGCCGCGATGACGGTGCCGGGCGCGGCCGGCAGCGGGCGCAGGGCGAGGGTGGCCCGCGTGATGACGCCGAGGGTGCCCTCGCTGCCGACGAGGAGGCGGGTGAGGTCGTAGCCCGCGACGCCCTTGACGGTGCGCCGGCCGGTGCGCAGGAGGGAACCGTCGGCGAGGACCGCTTCCAGGCCGAGGACGTAGTCGCCGGTGACCCCGTACTTGCCGCAGCACAGGCCGCCGGCATTGGTGGCGAGGTTGCCGCCGAGGGTGCACGTGTCGAGGCTGGAGGGGTCGGGCGGGTAGTACAGGCCGTGGGCGGCCGCGGCCGTCTTCAGGTCCTGGTTGACGACGCCCGGCTCCACGACGGCGAGCCGGTTGTCCGGGTCGAGTTCGAGGATCCGGTTCATCCGCGTCGTGGCCAGGACGATGCAGCCGTCGACGGCGTTGGCGGCGCCGGTCAGGCCCGTTCCGGCGCCCCGGGGGACGATGGGGACGCCGGCTGCCGCACAGGCCCGTACGCAGGCCTGCACCTGCTCGGCCGAGGCGGGCAGGACCACCGCGAGCGGCCGGCCGTACGGGGCCAGCGGCATCATGTCGTGGGCGTACCCGGTGGTGGCGTCCGGGTCGGTGACCAGGGCGCCGTCCCCGTCGAGGGCGGCGCGCAGGGCGTCCAGGAGGGCGGCGGTCATGCGGGCCGCCCGTCGGCCCCGGTGACGAGGATGGCCTGGGCGGGGCACAGGTCGGCGGCTTCCAGGACGGCGTCGGCGAGGTCGTCGGCCGGCTCCGGGTCCAGCAGCAGGACGACGCCGTCGGCTTCGTCCTGGTCGAAGACCGTGCCGGCGGACAGGACGCAGTGGCCGGCGCCGACACAGCGCTCGGGATCGAGGGTGACCTTCACGGGGTCGGCTCCTTCGGGGCGGGGGACGGACGGTGGCCGGGCAGTACGGGGCGGCCGGGCAGTACGGGGAAGCGACCCGTGCGCGGTGGTGGGGTCACCAGGTCACGGGCAGGGCGTGCACCCCGTACACGGCCATGTCGGACTTGAAGCGGATCTCCTCGACGGGCACGGCGGTGCGCAGGGTCGGGATCCGGCGGGCCACGGCGGCGTAGACCTCCTGGAGCTCCACCCGGGCGAGCGCCTGGCCCATGCACTGGTGGGGCCCGTAACCGAAGGCGAGGTGGCCGTGGGCGCGGGCCGCGGGGTCGAACTCCTCGCCCGCGGCGAAGCGTTCGGGGTCCCGGTTGGCGACGTTGATGGCGGCGACGACGCCCTCCCCCGCCCGGACGAGCCGGTCGCCGACCTTCACGTCCTCGACGGCGATCCGGCGGATGCCGCGCTGGACCACGGTGAGGTGGCGCAGCATCTCCTCGACGGTGCCGGCGAGCAGTTCGGGGTCGTGCTCCGCGCCGAGGGCGGCGAAGTGGCCGGGATGGCGCAGCAGGGTCAGCACCCCGAGGGAGATCATGTTGGCGGTGGTGTCGTGGCCGGCGGTGAGCAGCAGGAGGGCCATCGCGGCGAGTTGGCGCCGGGTCATGGTCCCGTCGGGCCGGTGCCGGGCGGCCATGCGGCCGATGAAGCCGTCCCGCGGTTCCCGTTCGCCCGCGGCAACGAGCTCCTCCAGGTAGTCCTGGAGGTCTTGCCGGGCGGCGGCGGCGCTCTCGGTGGTGCCGGCGACGACGTTCATGGTGTGGGTGAGGCCGCGGAAGAGCTCGTGGTCCTCGAAGGGCACGCCGAGGAACTCGCAGATGACGGTGAGCGCGACGGGCAGGGCCAGGTCGGCCACGAGGTCCGCTTCCGTGCCGCGGAGCATGCGGTCCAGGCAGCCGTCGACGACGGCGCGCACGGCCGGGCGCCACCCTTCGGCCCGCTTCACGGTGAACTCGCCGAGCACCAGGCGCCGTACGGCGTCGTGCTCGGGGTTGTCCATGACGAGCAGGGTCGGTTCGACGGCGGTCTCGGCGAGGGCGACGGCGCTGGACAGCGGGTAGCCGGGGCGGCTCTTGTCCGCGCTGAACCGGGGGTCGGCCAGGACGGTGCGGGCGTCGTCGAAGCGGGTGAACAGCCAGGGCCGGACGCCGTTCCACAGCGTTACGCGGGGCACGGTGCCCGCGTCGCGGATGTCGGTGGCCTCCCGCGGCGGGGCGAACGGGCACTGCCGGTGCATGGGGTAGTGCGGCTCGGCCGTCGGGGCGGTCGTCGGGTCGGTCGTCGGGTCGGTCATGCGCGGGTGCTCCGGTCGAGGTTCTGCCACCAGCGGCCGACGAGGGCGTCGTCCAGGGCGGGCGGGGCGATGCCGTGGGCCCGCAGGGCGGCGAGGGTGGCGTCGTTGCGGTGGTCGGGGAGGCGCGCGTCCAGGTGGTCGCGCAGGTCCCGGACGTACTCGCGGTAGGCGAGGGCGGGCAGCGCGGTGCCGTCGGCTTCGGCGTCGGCCAGACGGCCGAGCCAGGTGTCCAGCGGGACCGCGGGGGTGGTCCGGCCCGTGCGGCGGTCGTGTACGGCGTGCAGTTCGGCCAGTGTCGTCCGCCGGGGGTGGTGCAGGTGGTGGACGGTGCCCGGGGCTCCGTCGGCGAGGGCAAGGGCGACCAGGGCCCGGGCCATGGTGTCCACGGGCAGTGCGTCGGTGGCCAGCCGCGGGTCGTCGGGGTGGCAGCCGAGGGCGGCGGAGGTGACGAGGAGCCGGCTGAGGAAGTCGTCCTCGTTGACGGCTCCCGTCGTGCTGCCGCCGGCCCGGCCGAGCCGGTAGATCCGGGCGTCGGCGCCGCGTTCGAGGGCCTGGGCGACGAGGTGCTCCGCGGCCCACTTGGCGGCCGCGTAGCCGCGGCCCCGGGGGTGGCGTTCCGCGCCGGCCGGGGTGACCTCGGTGATCGTACGCGGGCGGGCGCCGCCGGGTCCCTCGCGGAACACGCCGAGGGTGGAGACGTGGTGGAAGCGGGCCGGGCGGCCCTCGGCGCAGATCCGCAGGAGCTCGGCGGTGCCGCCCACGTTGGCCGCCGCCAGGTGGTGGAAGCCGGACACGTGGTGGACCTCGGCGCCGAGGTGGAGGACGGTCCTCGCGCGCAGGACGTGCTCCTGGTGGGTGCCGTCGAGGCCCAGGCCGGGCCGGGTCAGGTCGCCGGGGACGGGCACGATCCGCGGGTCCGAGGCGTCGGGTCGCAGCCCGTGGCGCCGCAGGGCGGCGGACAGCCGACGGCGGGCGGCGTCCGGGTCCTCGGCCCGGACCAGGCACAGGACCGGGCCCGTGGTGCGGTCCAGCAGCTCGGCGAGGACGTGGGAGCCCACGTATCCGGTGGCTCCGGTGAGCAGGACGGCGTCGTGCGGGTCGAAGGGGCCGGGGCGGTCGGGGAAGACGATGGCGGGGTCGAGCCGCGCGTCGTCGGGCCCGACGGGCCGGGCCCCGGCCGGGACGGCCCCCTCCAGCAGGCGGGCCACCTCCCGTACGGTCGGCGCGGCGAGGAAGTCGGCGACGGCGATCCGGACGCCGTGCTCCCGCTCGATGCGGCCCAAGAGCCGGATGACGCGCAGGGAGTGGCCGCCCCGTGTGAAGAAGTCCTCGTCCGGGGAGCCCACCGGCGCGCCCAGCACGTCCTCCCACAGGGCGAGCAGCCGCCGCTCGGTCCCGTTCGGCGAGCCGTCGGCGGCTCCGTCGCCCGGGTACGGCCGCTGCCGGCGCACAGAAGCCAGGTGGGCGGCCAGCGCCGACCGGTCGGCCTTGCCGTGGCTGCCGGTCGGGATGGCGGGGACGGGCACGGTCAACCGGGGCACCATGTGGGCCGGGAGCAGCCGGGCGAGGTGGGCGCGGGCGTCCCGGGGTGCGGCCGTGCCGACGTAGCCGACGGCGAGTTCGGCGTCGGCCCCGGCGTCGAGGAGGACGGCGACGGCCTCCCGGACACCGGGGTGTTCCGCGAGCGCGGCCTCGATCTCCCCGAGCTCGACGCGGAAGCCGCGCAGCTTGATCTGGTGGTCGAGCCGGCCCAGGTAGTCGATCGATCCGTCGGACAGCCGGCGCACCCGGTCCCCGGTGCGGTAGCAGCGACCGGCGGCGGGGAGTGCGGGATGGGTGGTGAACGACCCGCCCGTCCGCTCGGGGTCGCCCAGGTAGCCGTCGCCGAGTCCGGCGCCGGAGAGCCACAGTTCGCCGGGGACGCCGGTGGCCGCGAGCCGTCCGTGGCGGTCCACGACGTGGGCCGCGGTGCCGGACAGGGCGGTGCCCACGGGCACGCGGACCCGGGCGTCCGCGGGGTCGGCCCGGTGGGTGGTGGCCAGGATCGCCGCCTCGGTCGGGCCGTAGCCGTTGACGACGACCCGGTCCGCGGCGAAGTGACGGGTGTCGTGGACGTCCGCGGGCTCGCCGGCGACGAGCAGCACGCGTACGCCGGCCAGGTCGGGTCGGTCCAGTGCGCGCAGCAGCGAGGGCACTGTCACCATCACGGTGACCCCGGCGGTGCGCAGGGTGCGGGTGAGGGCCGGGCCGTCGGCGCGGGTGGCGTCGTCCGCGTACACCAGGGTGGCGCCGGAGACGAGCGGCATGAACTGCTCGAAGGCGGCCACGTCGAACCCGGGCGAGGTCAGTTGGAGCCACACGTCGTCCGCGGTGAAGGGGTGCCGGTCGAGACAGGCGAGGAGGGTGTTGGCGACCGCGCGGTGGGAGACGGCGACGCCGCGGGGGCGCCCGGTGCTTCCGGAGGTGTAGATGACGTACGCCGGGGCGGCGGGATCTCCGGGGTGTGCGGCGGGCGCAGTCCGCTCGCCGGGGGCGGTGAGGGCCTCGATGTCCAGGACGGGCGGGCCGGAACCTTCCGTGCCCGGTCCGAACAGCGTGTCGGCGGTGTCCTTGGCGCAGACCAGCGCGCCGGCACCGGCGTCGGCGATGCAGTGGCGCAGTCGCAGCGCCGGGTACGCCGGGTCGAGCGGCACGTACGCGGCCCCGGCCTTGAGCACCCCGAGGAGGGTCGTGGCGAGGAGCGGGGAGCGCTCGAGGCACACGGCGACGCGGTCGCCGGGCCGGATCCCGCGGGTGGCGAGGCGGGCGGCCACGGTGTCGGCGAGCCGGTCGAGTTCGGCGTAGGTGAGGCTGGTGTCGGTGCCGACGACGGCGGCCTTGTGCGGGTGGGCGGCGACCTGGCGGGCGACGAGGGCGGGCAGGGTGGTCCGCGCTGCCCGGGGGCCCGGCTCCGGGGCGCGGCTCAGCCGCTCGTGCTCCCCCGGTTCGTACAGGGTGACGCCGCGCAGCGGCGGGTCGCCGTCGGCGAGGCGGTCGAGCACGGCGGCCAGTTGGCCGGCCAGCCGCTGTGCGGTGGCACGGTCGTAGAGGTCGGTGCTGAACTCGACCTCGATGTCGAGGCCGTCGCCCTCCTCCTGGAAGGTGAAGGACAGCTCGAAGGTGGCGGTGTCGCGGTCGCCGGCGTCCCAGGGCGCCGTCCGCGCGCCGGGCAGCTCCAGCGGACGCGGGCGGCGCTGGCGGTGGTTGACGACGGCCTGGAAGGGGACGGCCGCGCGGCCGGTGGTGACCGGGGCCAGTTCCCGGCCCACGGCCTGGAAGGGTACGTCCTCGTGGTGCAGGGCCTCGGTGCAGGCGGCCCGGACGCGGGCGAGCAGGACGCTGGCCGTGGTGTCCGCGTCCGCCTCGATGCGGACGGGCAGCAGGTTGACGAAGCAGCCCACGAGGTCCTGTGCCCCGGCCCGGTTCCGCCCGGCGGCCAGGGTTCCCAGGGTGAGGGTGTCGCGTTCGGTGTGGGCGGCCAGGACCGTGTACACGCCGGCCAGGCCGAGCATGTACGGGCTGACGCCGTGCCGGCGGGCGGCCTCGATGTGGCGGGCGTGCTGCGCGGCGCCGATCCGCAGCCGCACCCGGTCGCCGGATCCGCTGAGGACGGCGGGGCGGGGACGGTCGGTGACCAGGTCGAGTGCGGCGGCGCCGCCGTCGAGCGCGCCCTGCCAGAACCGGGCCGCGGCGGCGAGCCGTTCGGGGCGGGGCGCGAGGGAGCCGCGCAGGTGCTCGGGGTAGCCCCGGTCCAGGGGCGGCAGGTCCGCGGCCGGGTCCGCGTAGAGGGCGGACAACTCGGACGTGAAGAGGTCCAGGGACCAGTCGTCGGCGATGGCATGGTGGACGGCGAAGTGGAGCAGCGCGCTCCGGGCGTCCAGGGTGAGTACGAGGGTGCGCAGCAGCCGGGTGCCGTCGGCGTCCGGCTCCGCCGTGCGGTGCTCGGCGGCCAGGGCGCGGGCCAGGGCCTGGCGTTCGCCGGCCGGAACGCCGGTGAGGTCGATGTGGCGCACCGCCGCGCCCGGGTCGGCGGTCAGGCTCTGTCGCCAGCCGTCGGCGTCGCGCCGCACGACGGTGCGCAGGGCGGTCTGGCGCCGGCCCAGCAGGGTCAGGGCGGTCCGCAGCCGGGCCGGGTCGAGGGGGCCGTCGACGAAGTACCCGCGTCCGATGACGTAGCGGCCGGTGCTTCCGGTGGCCTCCTGCTCGAACCAGATCCCCTCCTGGGCGGGCGACAGCGGCAGCGGGCCGGGGTACGCCCCGGGGGCGGCCGGTGCGGTGGTGGCGGTGGCCGTGGCGGCGGTGGCCACGCGGGCCGCCAGGGCGCGGATCGTCGGGGTGGTGAAGAGGTCGGCGATCGTCAGGGCCACGCCCTGGTCGCGTTCGAGTCGGGCCAGGATCGCCAGGGCGGACAGGGAGTCACCGCCGGCGGCGAAGAAGTCGGCGTCCGGGCCGACGGCGCGACCGAGAACGGCCTCCCAGTGTGCGGAGACGGCGTGCAGGACGGTGGCCTCCTCGGTACCGGGGCCCGCCGGGGCGGAAGTGGCCGGAGCCGGGCTCGCCGCGGGCGCGCGGTCGGCGAGGGCGGCGAGGAGACGGCGGTCGGCCTTGCCGTTGGCCGTGGTCGGCAGCTCCGCGAGCACGGTGACGACCGCCGGAACCGCCGGTTCGGGCAGGATCCGCGCGATGTGCGCGACGAGGGCGGCGGCCGCGTCGACCGGGGCCGGGACGGAAGCGTCGGCGGGGGCCGGGGGGATCGGGTCGGCCGAAGCCGGGGCGGATGGGGCGGCCGAGGTCGAGACGACCTGATCGGCCGGGGCCGGAACGACCAGGCCGGCTGCGGCCCGGGCAACCGGATCAGCCAAGGCCGGAACAGGAGCGTCGGCAGAAGCCGGACCGGCCGCGCCGGCCGAAGCCGAGACGACCTGATCGGCTGGGGCCGGGGGGACCGCGTCGGCCAAGGCCGAGACGACCTGATCGGCCCGGGCCGGAACGACCAGGCTGACTACGGCCGGTGCGGCCGGGGTCGGGACCACCGCAGTGGCTGTGGCCAGGGTCACCTGATCGGCCGGGGCTGTGAGGGTGGATGACGTGTTCGGGGTGGGGGTGTCGAGCGGTGTCAGGGTCACGTACGCGGCCAGTCGGCGGGCGTCCGCGGCGCCGTACGGGACCACGACCGCCTCCCGGACCGCCGGGTGGGTCCGCAGGGCCCGTTCGGTCTCGGCCGGTTCTACGCGGTGGCCGCGGATCTTGACCTGGTCGTCGAAGCGCCCCAGGAAGGCGAGTTCGCCGCCGGGGAGCCGGCGGACCCGGTCGCCCGTCAGGTAGGCGGTGCGGCCGGGCCGGCCGGGCTCGGGAACGAACCTCTCGGCGGTCCGCTCCGGCTCGCCGCGGTAGCCCTGGGCGACGCCCGGGCCGCCGATGCAGAGTTCGCCCTCCTCGCCGGGCGCGGCCGGGGTGTGGTCGGGGCGCAGGACGTGGGCGGTGGCGCCTGCGAAGGGGCGGCCGATCGGCACGTCCTGCCAGGCGGCGTCCCAGTCGTCCGGGCCGTCGAAGGCCTGCCAGCAGGCGTAGACCGTGGTCTCCGTGGGCCCGTAGCCGTTGACGATCCGGCAGCCGGGCAGCTCGCGCAGGGCGGTCCGTACCGCGTCCGCGTCGGCCCGGTCGCCGCCGGAGATGCACAGGCGCAGCCCGCTCAGGTCCGCGGTGATGTGTTCCATGGCCAGCCGGAACAGGGGGGCGGCCAGCCGCAGGACGGTCACGCCGTGGCGGGCGCACTCCCGGCCGATGTCGTGCACGCCGGGCCGTTCGGACCGCGGGAGCACGAGCCGGGCGCCGTTGAGCAGGGCGCCCCAGATCTCGAAGACGGAGGGGTCCACGTGGAGCGGGGCGAGCTGCAGCACGGTGTCGTCGGCGGTCAGCCCGGCCTCGGGGGCGCGGGCCAGTGCGAGGACGGAGCGGTGCGCGACCTGGACGCCCTTGGGGGCGCCGGTGCTGCCGGAGGTGTGGATGACGTAGGCGGTCTGCCCGGCCCCGGGGGCGTACGACGGGCTCCGGCCCGCGCCCGGGTCCGGGTCCGGCAGCGGGTCGGGTGCGTCCTCGTCGACGGGCAGGACCGTCACGCCCGCGGGCAGCAGGGCGCGCAGCCGCGCGGTGTCCTGCCCGGCGGCGAAGACGGTGCGCAGGTGGTTGTCGAGGACGAGCGCGCGGATCCGCTCGTCCGGTGCGTCGGGGTCCAGCGGCAGGTACGCGCCCCCGGCCAGCACCGTCCCCAGCAGGGCGGCGATGGTGCCGGGCGAGCGCCGGGCGCAGATCCCTACGCTCTCGCCGGCGGCGGTACGGCCGGTGAGGCGGCGGGCGGCGGCCGCGGCCCGGGCGGCGAGTTCGCCGTAGCCGATCCGTAGGTCGCCGTGGACCAGGGCGGTGCGGTGGGGGTGGGCCCGGGCCACGGCGGTGAAGGCCGCGCCGAGGGTGGTGGCGGTGGTGGTGGTGTTCACGGGGCCGAGGTCACCTCCTGCGGGTCGCGTTCCAGGGCCTCGACGACACTGGCGGTGTCGAAGAGGTCGAGGTAGCGGGAGATGAGTCCGTCGCGGACGGTGAAGACGTTCATCCACTGGGCTTCGTAGCGTGCGCCGTTGGCCAGGACGTGGGTGCGGCTCACGCCCAGGACCACGACCCGGTCCCCGGCGTCGAGGTAGTCGTAGGCCGCGCACTCCTGGACCCGGATCAGCTCGCGGACGATGGCGAAGAACGCCCGGAAACCCTCGACGCCCCGGTAGACGCCGGCCCACGGCAGCGAGGCGGGGCCGTGGTAGACCCACTCGAAGTCGGGGGCGAGCAGCGGCTCGATGTCGGCGAGGCGGCCCTCGTCGAACAGCCGGAAGAAGGTGCGGATCACTTCGACGTTCTGCGTGCTCATACGGTGCTCCTCGAAGGTGCGGGGGTGCGGGACGGGCCGGGCTTCAGCAGGCCGGACAGCCGTTGGCCGAGCCGGAACAGGACGGCGTGGGCCAGGAGCCGGGCCGGGCCGGTGCGGGAGAGCCTGCGGGCGCCGCGCATGACCTGGAAGATCTCCCGCTCGGTGGCGGTCAGGGGCAGCAGGAACACGTCGTAGACGACGAAGGCCCGGGCACGGGTGATCCACCAGAGGATCAGGGCGTACGTCATCCACTCGCCCTCGGGGTCGACGAAGCGGCCGAGCGCTCCGGGGACGCGTGGTTCGAACCGGCCGAGCATGCCTTCGGCGAAGCGGCGGCCGATCACTCCGTGCGGCCCGGTGTCCATCGCGGCGAGTCCGGCGGCCACGAGGTCCGACAGGGCCCGGACCCGTTCGGGCAGGCCGAGGGCGTCGACCTGGCGGATGGCCTGGAGCGCGAAGTGGGCGCCCAGGGCGTGGGCGTGGTGGGTGCGCAGTTCCTCGACCAGCTGCGGGTTGGCCGCGCGGGCGGCGTCGTACACCTCGTCGGAGACGAGGGCGGCACCCGTGGGGAAGCAGCCGTAGCTCAGGGCCTTGGACAGGCTCATGAGGTCGATGTCGGGGAGCCGGCCGTGGTGGGCGAAGCGGGTTCCGCAGCGGTAGTAGGACGTCAGGACCTCGTCGACGCCGACGAGGTAGCCCTGTTCGGCCCGGCCGGCGGTGACGGCGTCGAGGAGCGGTCCGGGGATCGGGGCGTAGGCGTCGGAGCTGCCGTGGACCAGTTCGATCCACACGAGTCCGATCTCGCCGGTGGCCGCCTCCTTGCGGAAGTCGTCGACGGCGTGCGGGGTGAAGGGGTCGATGTAGCGGATGTCGTCGTAGAGGGGGCCGAAGGGCGCGCGGGTGCGTCCGGCGGCGGTGGCCAGCAGGGAGACGAGGGTCTTGCCGCCGTAGTTGTGCTTGAAGACGACGATGCGCCGCCTGCCGGGGCGGGCGAGTCGGGCCAGGGTGATGGCGCTCTCGACCGCGGACGCGCCGCTGACGGCGGGGAAGGCGTGGGGCAGGCCGGTTTCGCGGGCCAGGACCTGTTCGAGCTCGCGGACGTGGTCCCGGGCGGGGTCGTGATCGCGTACGACGTCGGTCAGCGCGTCGGCCGGGTTGTGGCCGGCCACGCCGAGCCCGGCCCCGCACAGTCCGTCGACCAGGTCCAGTTCGCGGCCGGAGTCGAGACGGACGGTGAGCCGGGAGCCCTTGGCGCGGACGACGTTGAGCGCGCCGTGCAGCTTGCGGTGCATGCGGACCGCCATCGGGTTCACGTGGCGGGCGTACAGGTCGAGGGTGGCCTGCCGGTCGGCGGTGGCCGCCGCGAGGACGCGGTGCACCGGGGCGGCGGCGTCCCAGCGGGGGCGCAGCCGGGCGCCGACGGCGCGCACGGCGACGCTGTTGCCGCCGTAGGTGTTGGAGTGCAGGAACCCGGTCTGCGGGGTGGTCCACGGCGCGAACGTGTCGTGGGTACCGGTGAAGGCGCCGAACGGGACCTCGTACCCGGTGAGGGATTCGCCCAGGACGACGAGGTCGGGGCGCAGCGCGGTGACGGCGGGGTCGACGGGGCTGTCCGGGGCGACGTCGCTGAGGTCGACGACGACGCGGGCTCCGGTGGCGCGTGCGGTACGGGCCAGTTCGACGACGGCGGCCAGGGCGCCCGCGTCGAGGAGTTCGGGGGCGCGGACGACGAGCCCGCACACGGTCGTGCCGTGCAGGGCGGTGCGCAGGCCGGCCACGGTGGTGTGGGTGAGGAGGCCGGGGGCGAGGGCGCGGTCGGGGCCTTCGCCGAGCGGGTCGGTACGGCGGGCGAGGGTGCCGTCGGGGTCCAGGACCAGGACGCGGCCCCGGTGGGCGGCGGCGGTCGCGGCGGCGCGGTGGCGCAGGAGTTTGACGGCGCCGTGCAGGGCCTCGTAGCGGGAGTTGGCGAAGAAGCTGCGGTAGTGGGTGCCGGGCGGGCGGCCGCCCAGTTCCCTGACGAACTCGCTGACGAGGTGGCCGGCCTGGGCGGACTCGGTGGTCACGAACCAGGACGGCATGGCGAAGACGGGCTGTTCCTGCGCGATGAGGTCGGCCAGGATGCCGAGGGTCTGCGGGCCGGCCGGGCGCAGGTGCGGTACCGGGCCGGGGGCGGCGTGGGGGTTCGGGTTCATGACGCCATCTCGCTCGTGGGAGGAGTCCCGGCCTGTGCGCTGCGCGGGATGCAGGGTGGGGGCGGGTGCGGACTGCCGCGGCAGGCGGGCGACGGGACCACCGCCAGGCGGAGTCGAGACCGGCAGCCCGGTGGCGACGGCACCGCCGGGCAGGACCGGTGACGGCACCGCGTCCCGGCGAAGCCGACGACGGGACCACCGCCGGGCCGAGCCAGGAGCAGCACCGGGACCGGTGCCCGGTGGCGGGCCGCCGCCGAGCACCGTCGGTCACGGCACGGCAGGACCACCGCCGGGCGGGGGCGGGGGTGCTGGGTGGGGTAGGGCCGGGCGGCGGGGGGCGCGCTGTCAGGTACGCTCCCCCGCCGCCCGGGTTCTCAGGAGGCCCGGACGCGCATCGCGTCGGCCTGCTCGCCGCCCCACAGGAGGGCGGCGGGGGTGACGGACGGCTCCTCGGGGGTGGCGAGCCATCCCACGAGTGCGCCGTCGCGGGTGACGAGGACCGCGGCGGACCCGGCGGGCAGGTCCAGCGTCCAGCCACCGCCGGTGCCGGTGACCCGGTCGTCGGCGTCGGTGGGGTTGAAGGCGCCGATGACGCGGACGCCGTCCGGGCCGGACCGGCTCAGGACGCGGGCCCTGCCGTGCGCCGTGGTCCAGCGCGGGCCGGCCGGAGCCGGAAGCGCGTCGGCGAACGCGGCGAGGAACGCGGCGGCCGCGCCGTCCGCGGGCTCACCGGCGGGCAGCGTCAGCTCGCCGGGGCCGTCTCCGTCGGGGTGCCCGGCCCGCACCACGGCGACGGGGACGGGGGTGCCGTCGGCGGCGTGGGCCGGCCGCTCGTCGAGCCAGCCGAGCCCGATCAGCCGTCCGGAGTCGGCCAGTTGGCGGTGCACGGCGTCGGCGAGTTCCACGAGGACGGTGCGGCCGGTGCGCTGCCAGGCGCCGGCTTCGGGCAGGGCCCGGTCGACGAGGACCACCGCGTCGCGGTCCAGGACGGAGCCGGCCAGCAGGGCGCCGTGGCGTTCGAGGAACGCGGCCAGCAGCCGCAGGCCCTGGGCGTTGGCCTGGTGGGCACCGCCCTCGGCGAGCGGTGCACCGGGGGTGTACGGCGGTGCGTGCAGGGCGGGGTCCACCCCTTCGGCGCGCAGCCCGTCGGGGTCCATGTCGACCAGCGGGCCCCAGTTCTCCGTGGCGCAGGCCGTGTAGACGCTGACGGTGGTGGAGCCCAGCAGGAGAGCCAGCAGGGCGTTGAAGACGGGGGTCGCCGGCCGGGCGAAGGACTCGTCGGTCCAGGTGAACCCCCAGTTCGCCTCGACCACGTCGGTGCCGCCGAGGAGGATCCCGGCCAGGTGGGAGCCGAAGGCCTCGGTCTCCCTGGCCGGGTTGCCGATCCATTCGGTGTGGCCGACGAAGTACCCGGAGCCTCGCACGGCGCGCTGCCGGGCGGCCCAGGCGTCGAGGGCGGCGCGCGGTGCGGCGACCGCGGTCAGGGGGACGTTGGCCAGCCGGGCCGGGCCTTCGGGGAAGAGCGCGGAGATCCGGTCCCACAGGTCGACGATGGCCTGGCCGGACCAGCGGGACCACTGCTGTCGCGTGGCGCTGGTCCACCGGGTGACGTCCTCGGTGGCGAGGGCTGCCTCGTCGGGCAGGCCGCGTCCGGTCAGCCAGCGGGCGAAGGCCCGGCGGGCGGCCGGCGAGGCGTCCTGGGCGTCCACGGGGAGGTGGGCGTCGCCGCAGGTGCCCTCGTTGCCGAGCTGGAGGGCGACGACGGGGCCGTCGGGCGCTGCGGCCCCGGCGACGACCTCGTCGGCGACGGCCTTCAGCCAGGTCTCGGTCTCGGCCTGGACGGCCGGGTCGAGGAGGCTGGGCAGCGGCTTGCCCTGCGAGGTGAGGACGGTGCCGTCCAGCCCCTGGTAGGGGGTGTGTCCGGGGCCGCAGAGGCGGTCGGGCAGGCCGCCGAGCTGCACCTCGGCGTGGATGAAGGGGCCGGGCTTGAGGAGGACGCCCAGTCCGGCGGCGGCGGCCAGCTCCAGCAGCCCGACGACGTCGCACTGCGGGTCGGTCTTCCCGGTGAAGTCGAAGGAACGGTCGCCCTCCTGCGCACCCGTCTCGTGGAAGCGCCACGGGAGGTAGCAGGAGACGACGTCCACGCCGAGGGCCCGCAGTTCGCGCAGGTCGGCGCCCCAGTTGACGGGGGCGGCCCGGTAGTACGGGTACTCGCCGACGACGACGGGCCGGGTGGTGCCGGGGACGAGCGCTGCGGCAAGCGTGGCGCGCGGGGTCGGGCTCATACGGCCGCTCCGTCGTGCGGAGGTACGAGGACGACCTTCAGGGCGGTGTACTCGGCGCCGGGGACGGCGGCGAGGGCCTTGAACGCCTCTTCGTGGTCGGCGAGGGCGAAGCGGTGGGTGACCACGCGCTCCAGGGGCAGCTGCCGGGCCAGCTCGACGGCCTTGGGGAAGATCATGCTGTTGTAGTCGCCGGCGCCGATGATCTGCAGGCCGCGCTGGAGCAGGGTGAGCGGCCGGACGGTGGCGGAGGCGTTGCTGTTGAAGCCCATGACGACGACGCGGCCGCGCACGGCGGCGTAGCCGATGCTCTGCTCCAGGAGGTTGCCCACGGAGTCGACGACGAGGTCGCCGCGTTCGGTGAGGGCGGGGTCGTCCGGGGTGTGGACGGTGACGCGGCCGCCGAACTCGGGGGCGTCGAAGATCTCCTGGCCGAGCCGGCCGCGTACCGGGTCGGGTTCGACGAGGAGGACCGTGGCGCCGTAGCGCTGGGCGGCCATGGCGGTGACCACGCCCATGGGGCCGCCACCGACGACGACGGCGGTCTCGCCGGCCGCCAGGCGGCCGGCCTCGATGTTGTTGAGTGCGCAGGCGAGCGGTTCGACGACGACGGCGCGGTCGAAGTCCATGTCGTCGGGGATCGCGTGGCAGAAGAGCTCGGGGAGGCGGATGAACTCGGCGAAGGAGCCGTCGTAGTCCAGGCCCACCTCGGTCCCGGTCTTGCGGCTGCAGAAGTTCCAGTGGCCTTCGAGGCAGGTGGGGCAGTTTCCGCAGTACAGGGTGGGGTTGACGATGACCCGGTCGCCGACGGCGAAGCGGGTGACGCCCGGGCCCGTGGAATCGACGACGCCGACGGCCTCGTGGCCCATGACGACACCGGTCTCGGCGGGGAACTTGCCGACGAGGACGCTGCGGTCGGTCCCGCAGATGCCGCTCTGGGTGACGCGGATGACGACGTCGTCCGCGGCCAGCGGCTCCGGCTTGGGGTGGTCGACGAGGGCGAGCGTGCGGTCGGCGGTGAGCGTCAGGGCCTTCATGATTCCTCCCTCACGGGCGCGGCGGCGGCGCGGCCCAGGTCCCAGCGGATGGTGTCGAGCAGCTGCTCGTGGAGTTCGGGGGTGGCGGCGGCGATGCAGGACTTCTGGTTCATCGGGCCGAGGTCGACCAGCGAGGTGCTGCCGAGGTCGTCGCCGTAGGCGTCCGTGATGACGACGCCGGCCTGCCGGGCGAGGTAGACGACGGCGGCGATGTCGTAGGGGAAGAGGTGCAGGATCGAGCCGCGGCCTACCCGCAGGAACGCCTCTTCGGTGTCGGGGTGGTCGCGCAGCACGCGGTTGCCGATGTCGACGTAGGCGTCGAGCTGGCCGGTGATGATGCGGGAGATGGAGAAGGTGCTGCTGTTGAAGACGAAGATGCCGCCGGTGTTGGCCGAGCTGTCCACGAGGTGGCCGTACGCCGCGGTCATCAGGTCCATCGGGTGGCCGTTGAACTCGATCGACCAGAACATGTGGGTCGGGTCGGTGTTCCGGCTCAGCCGCGGGACCGCGGTGGCGAATCCACCGCTGTCGAGGCCGTCGGTGTCGTCGCCGTAGAGCCATGCGCCGCTCTTGATCTCGACCAGGCAGGCGGCGTCGACGTCGGCGAGGGTGGGCTTGCCGTCCCCATAGGGGGCGGCCGCGATGGACACCATGCCCATTTCGAGGCCGGCCGAGGTGGGGCGGGTGCCGTCGATCGGGTCGACGACGAGGAGGACCTGCGGATCGGGGGCGAGCTCCACGTAGGAGCCGTCCTCGGTGTAGAGGGCCGCGGGGACGTGGGCGTGCTCGCGCAGGTAGTCCAGTACGGCCTGCTCGGCCACCTCGTCGACGTCGAACTGGGCGTCGCCGCCGGGCGAGTCGCCGTGGACGCTGCGCTCGCGGCCGGTGGCCTCGTAGGCGAGGAGTTCGGCGCGGACGTGCTGTCCGAGGGAGGTGAGCAGCCGCTTCATCGGGTTGTCGCCGACCATCGGGTTGTCGGCGGTCATCGGCGTGTCGGCGCTCATCGGGCCAGCTCCGCGAGGAAGAGGTTCTCCAGCTTGTCGCAGATCTCCTCGGCCTGGTCCATGGTGAGGATCAGCGGCGGGCGGATCTTGAGGACGTTGCCGTAGCCGTAGCGCGAGGTGCGCAGGATCAGGCCGTGGTCCATGGCCTTGGTGGCCAGGTGGTTGGTGAGCTTCACGGCGGGCTTGCCGTCGGCTTCGGCGATCTCGAAGCCGATCATCAGTCCGACGCCGCGGACGTCGACGATCTGCGGGTAGCGGCGCTTCATGTCGTCGAGGCGCTGCATGATGTAGTCGCCCGTGCGGGTCACGTTCGCCAGGAACTCGGGCTGCCGCACGATGTCGAGGGTGGCGTTGGCCGCGGCGGCGGCCAACAGGTTGGCGCCGTAGGTGAACGAGTGGTGGTTCGCGGGGAGGCCGGCGAGCCGCTCGTTGGTGATGATGGCGGCGACCTGCGCGCCCGATCCGCCGAGGCCCTTGGCGGTGGTGATGGCGTCGGGTTCGACGTCGAAGTACTGGGCCGCGAACATGTGGCCGGTGCGGCCGATGCCCGTCTGGATCTCGTCGAATATGAGGGCGATGTTCTGCTCGTCGCAGAAGGCGCGCAGTTTCTGCATGTACCCGTCCGGCGGGACGATGTTGCCGCCGTTTCCGGATATCGGCTCGATGAGTACGGCGGCTACCCGGCCGGAGCTGGCGTAGTCGACGAAGTCCTCCAGCCGGTCCACGCACATCATCCCGCAGGAGCCCTCCTTCTGCCCGTAGAAGCAGCGGAAGCAGTACGGGTCGGGGACCTGGAGACTGCCGGGGAAGATGTTGGGGAACGGCTCGCGGCGGAACGCGTTGCCGGACATCGACGTCATCATCATCGTCTGTCCCACGTGGCTGCGGAACAGCGTGATGACCTCGGACTTGCCGGTGGCCATCTGGGCCATCTTGATGGCGCCCTCGTTGGCGGCGGAGCCGCCGGAGACCTTGGGGTGCACCTTCGTCAGGTTGTCCGGGGAGACCTCGACCAGCCGCTGGACCAGGCCGTTGACCGGATCGCTCTGGTAGGAGGAGGTGATGTGGACCAGCTTGTCGAGCTGCTCCTTCATCGCGGCGACGACGGCCGGGTGGGAGTATCCCAGGCTCAGGTTGAAGGTCGCCGACGCGCAGTCGAGGTAGCTCTTGCCGTCCTCGTCGTAGAGGTAGACGCCCTCACCCCGCGCCATCTTGTAATCGCTGACGGGGTAATAGATGTGCTCGGTAACGTCCTTGGTTTCCATCGGTCCCTCTCACACGGGTCGTTCGAGACGTCAACACGTCGAAAAATGGACGGCGGATTTTCAACTCACGTCCAATGGAAAGAATTCGGATACGGCGACTTGATGCCGGTGGGGGGCGGCCCGGATACTTCACCCGTTTGAGACAGGGATCTCGCGGCAGCGCCTTCTCATTCATCTGATCACATTCCAACTCGGCCTGACAAGTGGCCATTTGGAGATGTAGATCTCTTTACTCCCTTTACCATCCGGTTTCTCTAGCCGGGAAAGGCGAGAGCGCCGGCGGAGCCGCTCAGGGAATGGGACACGGCCGTCGCGGCGCGCGCGACGGGCAGCCCCGAGGGCCCCAGTGCGGCCACGGCCCGCAGGGTGCGCCGGGACGCCTCGTCCCGGGACAGGGCGGGCCAGCACAGGTCGTGCAGTCCGGACGCCGCGAGCAGGGCGCCCGCGGCCACCGGGTGGAGGGCGGAGCGGTCGGGCTCCGCCACCGACCGCCGCACCCGGCGCAGCGCCTCGCGGGGCCGGATCCCGGCGCGCCCGCCGGGCGGTTCGGTGCTGCCCGGGAGCAGTCCGGGGCGGGGGGCGACGAGCGCCGCGGGAGCGAGGCGCTCCACCCAGTCGGACGGCGCCCGGTCCCGGGGGGAACGCTCGACGTGCGCCAGGAAGGCGTCCAGCACCGGGTCGCCGCGGCGGCCCCGTCCGGTCGGCCGGACCCGGTCGTCGTACAGGTCCAGCCGGCCGGCCAGCACGCCCTGGAGCAGCATCGCACCGGCGAGGCCCCGGCCCGCCTCGGTCGCACGGTGCGGTGGCGGGAAGTCGCCGTGCGCGGCGACGCACAGGGCGTAGAGCTGTGCGGGAGCCGTCACGTCAACGCTGCCTCCAGCGTGACCAGCAGTTCTTCCGGTGAGGTGAACACGTGTCCTTGGAGACCGAGTCCGCGCGCCGCGTCCACGTTCTCGGCCCGGTCGTCGACGAACAGGATCTCTTCGGGCGGCAGTCCGAGTGCGCGGACGCACCACTCGTAGGCGGCGGGTTCGGGCTTGGCGCTGCCGATCCGGCAGGAGAGTCCGCGGACCGCGAACCGCTCCAGCCACGGCTGGGTGGCCTCGTACCGGGCGGCGAGGTCCTCGGGGATGTTGGAGAGGAGGCCGAGCACGAGCCCCTGGTCGGCGAGGAGGCCGAGCAGGTCCACCATGCGCTGGTCGATCTCGCTCCAGCTGGCGAGGTCGGCGGCGGTCAGTTCCCCGGTCAGCCGCCCGTCGAGCGGGACGTCCAGGTGCGCGAAGACCGCCTGCCAGTAGCCGGGCCCGGTGACCTCGCCGCGGTCGTAGGGGGGCCGCTCGGACCAGTACGCCGCCCAGAAGCGGTCGGGGTCGGCCCCGGCCGTGCGTTCCAGGACGGCCGTGGACTCGGGCGACTGGACACGGGCGATGACACCGAACATGTCGAAGAGGACGGCTTTCATCCTTCGGTTCCTCACGTTCTACGGGTTCAGGGGTGTGGTGACGGCGTCCGTACGCCCGGCGTCGCGCGGGCCGGGCACACCACCGGGGTCGGGGGCGTTGCGGCGCAGCCACAGGCTCAGCACGCCGCAGACGACGGCGAGCAGGAACAGCAGGAGCGGCACCGTCTTCACCTCCATCGTGTCGATGACGGCGCCGAGCAGGGGCGGGAACGCCACCCCGCCGATCATCGAGGCGGCGATCACGTAGGCGCCGGCGGCGCCCACGCCGGGCACGGCGCGGTTCAGCCAGGGCAGACAGGTCGGGAAGATCGGCGCGATCATCAGGCCGACGCCGAAGTACGCGTACGGGGCGAACGCCGGGACCGTCGCCAGGAGGAGGAAGCCGGCCATGCCGATGCAGCAGACGAGGAGGATCGACGGCGCGGACCAGCGCAGGCTGATCGGAGCGGCGACGAACCGGCCGAGGGTCATGGCGGCCCAGTAGGCGGAGGTCGCGGTCGCTGCGGTGGCGGCGCCGTACCCGACGGCTTCGAGGTGGGTGGGCTCCCAGCCGCCGACGCCGGTCTCGATGGCGACGTGCAGGACGTAGATGCCGATGAACACCGCGATGATCGGGAGCACCCGGGCGCCTCCTGTCGGGGCGCCGTCCACGGGGGCGGGGTCGGGCTCCCGGGCGGCCACCCCGCCGAGGGTGACGAGGATCAGCAGGCTGATCACGCCGGTGCCGATGAAGATCTCCGGATAGCTGTCCGCGCCGAGCCAGCCGATCAGGGCGGGGCCGGCGATCGCACCGATGCCGAAGTGCCCGTTCAGCAGGTTGAGCATGGCGGTGCTGCGGTGGCCGAAGCCGACGGCGAAGAGCTGGTTGAGGCCGTAGTCGATGCCGCCGAAGCCCAGGCCGATGACGAACGTGCCGGCGAGGGCGAGGGCCCAGCTCGGGGAGAACGCGAAGGCGGCGGCGCCGACGGCCATCAGCACGTAGGAGCCGCCGAGCAGCACCCGGTTGTTCAGACGGCCCCGCAGGAGGTGGTAGATCAGCACTCCGAGGAGGGCGCCGACGAAGTGGGCGCTGAGGCTGAGCCCGGCCACGGCCGGGCTGATGCCGAACTCGTCCCGCAGGGCCGGGATCGCCGGACCGTAGAGCGCCTGGAGGGCGCCGATCACCACGAACGCCAGGCACGAGGCGACGATCGCAACGGTGGTGAGGAGGGGCTTCCCTCCTTCTGGCAGGTCGGCCTCAGGGCTGGCGGTCATGGCTCTCCTCATTGGTCATGGCCGAATGAACACGATCAACGTTCACAGCAGCAGGAAGTCCCCACTACTTCACTCAAGCTACACATCACGAATGTTCATTTCAACAGTTTGAATGTTCGAAACGCACATCGTGACGGCCCTCCGCCCTCATCTGTGCTAAAAGCAGACACATGAACGTGATGGAGAGGCACAAGTTCGTCGTGGAACTGCTCATGCAGCAGAACCGCGCGACGGTGGCCGAGCTGGCCCTGGCCACCGGGGCGTCCGAGATGACCATCCGCCGGGACCTGGAAGTCTTGGAGTCCCGGGGAGCACTGCGCCGCGTGCGCGGCGGCGCGGTGAGCAGCCTGCCCGGCGGAATCGAGCCCCCCTACGCGATCCGGGCCATGTCCGGAACGCAGGCCAAGGAGCGGCTGGCACGCGCCGTGGTCGAACTGCTCACCGACGGCGAGACCGTCGCGCTGGACACGGGTACGACCGCCGTGGCCATCGCCAAGGCCATGGCGGATCGCCAACTCACCGTCGCACCCCTCTCACTGCACGCGGCCTTCGCCCTGTCCGCGCACCCCGGCATCCAACTGGTGATGCCCGGCGGGCAGGTGCGCCCCGAGGAGCTGTCCTTCTACGGCCACGCACCCGTGCAGACCTTCAAGGACCTGTGCTTCGACACGTTCATCCTGGGCTGCTGCGGCGTCGACCCCGTTCAAGGCGCCACCGCCTACAACCTCGACGACGTCCAGGTGAAGCGGGCGGCGGTCGCCGCGGCGCAGCGCGTGGTCCTCGTCGCGACGGCCGACAAGATCGGCCGCGCGGCACTGGGTCGCATCTGCTCCATGGAGGAGATCGCCCTCGTCGTGACGGACGCCCCCGCCAACTCCCCCGCGGTCGAAGGACTGCGCGACCAGGGGGTCGAGGTGGTCCACCCGGCGGAGGGCTGAGCCCGGCGGCCGGCCCGGGCGGCCCCGACGGGCGGGGCCCACCGGTCGTCTGGGATCCATGCGTTCGTGCCTTTCCTGCACGGTGCGCAGCCCCGATCGGTGCGCCCCGTCCCAGCATCGAGGGGGAGACGGCCGCCCGCCAATGGGGTGCGACCGTCGTCTTACCGACTGTCAGAAAGACGACAGCAAGAGCTTGCTGCAACTTTCAGGCGGGGTCCTACGTCTTCCGGCCATCCCGGCGGAGGCACTCCGTCCGGCTCGCCGGTTCGCGGCTGCCGTCGAATTCCGCTACGGATCAAGGGTCTTGCGCCGACCTCCCGGCAAGACCCGCGCACGGGAAGCGTGTCCGATACATGTTCCTGGGGCGGCGGGCCGGAGCGGAGTCTCCTAGCATCGCGATCGCGACGGATGCGAACGAGAGGGCAGCGAAATGAAACCAGGCGCGCCGACACGCCCGCAGGACCGTGACCGACCCCGGGAGCTCACGTCCGAGGAGATGGACCTCTACCGGGAGTTCGCAGAACACGGCCCCCTCCAGGAAAGTCAGGTGCTCGCCCGGGCGGAACCCGCCGCCATGGCCCGTACCCTCGACGCCCTCGTCTCCAGCGGCCTGGTCCAGCAGATCGGCCCCGACTGCTTTGCAGCCACCAACCCCACCGACGTGTCCGCACGCCTGCTCAAGCGGTGGGAGGAACGCGTCCAGGGGGCCCAGCTCGACCTGCTGCGCATGCGGGGGCAGCTCGCGGAACTGGCCATCGTGCACGCCGCACGCCAACGCACCCTGGAGGGGCCGCCGCTGGAGCGCATCGAGTCGGCGGACGAACTCCAACGCATCCTCGACCGGCAGTCCGCCGCGTGCACGCAGGAGGTGCTCTGCGCCCAGCCGGGCGGCCCCCTGCCCGAGGCCGAACAGCGCCGCGTCCGCGTCCGGCACCGGGACCTGCTCTCCCGCGGTGTCCCCGTACGCACGCTGTACCAACACTCGGCCCGGTTCGACCCGCCGACCGTGCGGTACGAAACGGAGCTGGCGGCTCTCGGGGCCGAGGCGAGGACGGTCTCCGGCGGCCTGGCCCGGTGCCTGGTCTTCGACCGGTCCCTGCTCGCCCTCCCGCTCCCGGAGACCGCGGGCGGGGCGCTGCTCGTCCGCAGCCCGGACCTGGTCGCGTTCGTCGCCGAGCTGTTCGACCTGCTGTGGGCGACCGGCGAACGCATCGGCAAACCGCGCGAGAAGGCCTTCATCCAGGACGTCGCCGACCAGGCGAAACGATCCGTGCTCCAGCATCTGATGCAGGGCGACGACGACCGCGCCACGGCCCGCGCCCTCGGCATCTCGGTGCGCACCTGTCAGCGCCACGTCTCCGCCATCATGCGTCAGCTCGGCGCGACGAGCCGCTTCCAGCTCGGTTACCTGGCCCACCAACACGGGCTGCTCTCGCCCGACGGCTCGGAGACCGCCCGTACGGTCATCCCGACATCGATGTCACGCCCCGCGCCCGCACCGGCCGTTCCCGAGTCCGGCGCGGGGTGCGCCGTGGACCGCAGCACCTGGATCCACCTGTCACGGGATCGCGGTACCGAGGACTTCTCCGAGCGGATCGGGTGTCGTCAAGAGGCGTATTAGTGGGACTTTCGGGACCGTCCGGCCGTCACGGACAGTGGCCTCACGTCGTCGTTGATCGACCGATCCGACTGAGGAGACTGACCACCGCATGGCCACTCACGACCGCGGGCCGCTGCCCCTGACCCCGCCGCAGAACGGCGTCTGGTTCGCGCAGCAGCTCGACCCCACCCGCCTCGACTACACCATCGCCGAGTACCTGGAGATCCGCGGGGCGGTGGATCCGGAGCTGCTCGCCGAGGCGGTGCGCACGACGGTGGCGGGAACCGAGACGCTGTGCGTCCGCTTCGCCGAGGTGGACGGAGTGGTGTGCCAGATACCCGCCGGTCCGCCGCCGCTGCGGATGGAGACGGCCGACGTCAGCGACCACCCGGACCCGGACGCCGAGTCCGATCGGCTGATGCGCGCCGAGCTGGCCCGGCCGACGGACCTGGCGACCGGTGACGTGTGCCGGCACCTCCTCGTGCGGACCGGTCCGGCGACGTACCGCTGGATGCAGGGCTACCACCACCTCGTCGCGGACGGGGTCACCGGTTCGCTCCTCGCCCGGCGGACCGCCGAGGTGTACTCGGCGCTGGTCGCGGGAGAGCCCGTACCGGGCCCCGAGAGCACGCCGTGGGAGCGGATCGTGGCCGGGGAGGAGGAGTACGCCCGCTCCGAACGGTGTGCCGAGGACCGGGCGTTCTGGCGGGGCCGACTGGACGGCGCCCCCGAGCCCGTGTCCTTCACCGGCAGCGTCCCGGCGCCCGCGTCGGGCACCACGGTGCGGGTGAGCGGCGAGCTCGACCCCGCCGATGCCCGCACCCTGCGCAACGCCGCGCGCCGGCACGGCACGCGCTGGTCCGCGCTGGTGATGGCCGCGGCCGCCGCCCACCTGCACCGCGCGGGCGCCACCGACGACGTGCTCCTGGGCCTGCCGGTCACCGGCCGCACCACCCCGGACGCCCGCCGGACACCCGGCATGTTCTCCAAGGTCCTGCCGCTGCGGCTGGCGGTGACCGGGGACACCACGGTCGGCGAACTGCTGCGCAGCACCTCCGCCGGCATCAAGGAGGCCCTGCGCCACCAGCGGTACCGGATCGAGGAGTTCACCGGAACCGGGCCCCGGCTGTGGGACGCCGCCGTCAACCTCATGTCCTTCGACTACGAGCTGTCCTTCGCCGGTGCTCCCGCCTCCGCGCACAACCTCTCCGTCGGCCCGGTGGAGCACGTCTCCCTCAACGTCTACGACCGTGGTGGCGAGAGCCCCCTGACCGTGCAGGCCGAGGGCGACGCCGCCGACGTCGACCCGGAGGAACTCGAAGCGCTGCGCGTGCGGTTCACCCGCTTCCTGGTCGCGCTCGCCACGGCCGACGACGCGGCCCCGGTCGGCTCGCTGCCCTTCCTGACCGCCGAGGACGAGGAGCGCCTCGCCGTCTTCGCCGAGGGCGGCGTCGACCCGGCGCCCGCGGACGGGCGGCTGCACGCGCTCTTCGAAGCGGAGGCGGCGCGCACCCCCGGGAAGGTCGCCGTGATCTGCGCCGGCCGAGAAGTGACCTACGGTCAACTCGACGCCTGGTCCGAGGACATCGCGGGCCGGCTGGGGCCGGCCGTGGATCCGGGCACGCCGGTCGGCGTGTGCGTGGAGCGCTCGCCCGCGATGGTCGCCGCGCTGCTCGGCGTCCTGAAGGCGGGCGGCTGCTACGTGCCGCTCGACCCCGGCCTCCCGCCGGAGCGCATCGCCTACATCGTGCGCGACGCGGGGCTGCGCACGGTCGTCGCCGGGCCCGGCAGCCTCGACCGGCTGCCGCACGACCTCCCGTCGGTGGTCGACCCGGGAGCGGTGAGCGACCGGATCCACGGCGACCGGGCGGGCGCGGCAGTGCCGGTGGCGTCCGCCGCGTACCTGCTGTACACCTCGGGCAGTACGGGCGAGCCGAAGGGCGTCGTCGTCCCGCACGCGGCGGCGGTCGACTTCGTCCACGGCCACCTCGCCCTGTGCGGCGCGGGCGACGGTCACGGGTCCAACGGCACCGAGCGGTTCCTCGGCTTCGCCTCGCTGTCCTTCGACGTGTCCGTCCTGGACGTCTTCGGCGCGCTGCTCAGCGGTTCCACCCTGGTCCTCGCCACCGACGCCGAACGGGTCGATGTCGACCGTCTCCAGGCCCTGCTCGCCGAACACGCCGTGACCGTCGCCGACCTGCCGCCGGCGCTCCTGCCGCTGCTGGACCCGGCCGCCCTGCCCGCACTGCGGTTCCTGTCCACGGGCGGCGAGGCCCCGTCGGGGGACGCCGTCGACCGCTGGGCGGTGGACGGCCGCGAGGTCTGGAACGCGTACGGGCCCACCGAGGCCGCCGTCTCCGTCACGATGCACCGGGTGGTTCCGCCCTCGCACGGCCGGATCCCGCCGATCGGGCGGCCGATGGCCAACCACCGTGCGTACGTGGTCGACCGGGCGCTGCGGCTGCTGCCGCCGGGAGCGACCGGTGAGCTGTGCGTGGCCGGTGCCGGTCTGGCCCGGGGGTACGCGGGGCGCGCCGCCATGACGGCCGACCGCTTCGTGCCCGACCCCTTCTCCGGCGTTCCCGGTGCGCGGATGTACCGGACGGGCGACCTCGTGCGCTGGTCGGCGCGGGGCGAACTGGAGTTCCTCGGACGGGTGGACCGACAGGTCAAGATCAACGGGCACCGGATCGAACTGGGCGAGATCGAGGCGGTGCTCGGCCGGCAGCCCTCGGTGGGGCAGGCCGCGGTCGTGGTGCACGCCCCAGCGGGCGGGGCCCGGCGGCTCGTCGCCTTCGTGGCGCCGCCGGGCGACGGCGGCCCGGCTCCCGAACCGGAGCTGCTGGCTGCGGAGTTGGGCCGGCTCCTGCCGGGCTACATGGTGCCCCGCACCTTCGTGGCGGTGGACCGGTTGCCCCTCACCCCGAGCGGCAAGGTGGACCGCGCGCGGTTGCACGTACCCGAGGCCGCGGATCGTCCGGAGCGCCCCGCGCGTGCGTACGGGGCCACGGAGCTGGCCCTCGCGGCGCTGTTCTCCGAGGCCCTCTCCACCGCCGCCACTCCCGACGACAACTTCTTCGAGCTCGGCGGCGACAGCATCGCCGCCCTGAGCCTGACCAGCCGGGCCCGGGCGCGGGGCTTCTCCTTCACCCTGCGCGAGGTGTTCGCGCACAAGACGGCGGCCGCCCTCGCCGCGGCCGTCGGCGAGCCGGGCCAGGGTTCCTCCCGGGCCGCCGGTCCGGCGGTCCCGGAGCACGGTCCGCTCCCCGCGACCCCGGTCATGCGCTGGCTCCTCGACGGGCCGGGCCCGATCGGGCGCTTCAGCCAGTCCATGGTGCTGGCCCTGCCCGAGGGTGCGGACGACGCCACGCTCGTACGGGTCCTGCAGTCGGTGGTGGACCGGCACGGGGCGTTGCGCCTGGGCGTGACCGCCGGACCCGAGGGCCCGCTGTGCACGGTCGGCGAGCCCGGTTCGGTCGACGCGTCCCTGCTCTACCGCACCGTCGGTGTGGCGGGGTCGGACGAGTCGGCCCGCACCGCGATCGTGGCGGAGGCGGCGCGGGAGGCGGCCGGGCAACTGGACCCCGCGGCCTCGGTGATGCTGAGGGCGGTGCGCTTCGATGCCGGTGGGGCGTCGCCGGACCGGCTGCTGCTGTGCGTGCACCACCTGGCCGTGGACGGGGTGTCCTGGCGGATCCTGACGGCGGACCTGGCCGCGGCCTGGGAGGCCGCCGTCGCCGGGCGTCCGCTGCCGGCCGCGGACGGGGAGGTCTCGTTCCGTGCGTGGGCCCACCACCTGGCGCTCCAGGCGCGTTCCCCGGAGGTGCTCGCCGAGCTCCCCTTCTGGCGCTCGACGCTGGAGACCCCGGGGGCGGGACCGGACCCGCGGGAGCCGTGGCACCGGGTCCCCGACCCGGCGCGGGACACCGCGGGCACCACCCGAACCCTGACGCTCGACCTGCCCGCCGAGGTCGCCGGCCCGCTGCTGGCCAAGGTGCCCGGCGCGCTGCGCACCGGTCCGGCCGAGGTGCTGCTCGCGGGGCTGGTCCTCGCGGGCCACCGCCTGCGCTCCCCCGGTACCGCTCCGGGGTCGCTGCTGGTCGACCTGGAGGGCCACGGCCGCGTCGACCGCACCGGCCGCCACGACCTGGCGCGCACGGTCGGCTGGTTCACCACCCAGTACCCGGTCCGGTTCGACCTGGACGGCCTCGACCTGGACGCGGCGGCCCGGGGCGGCGACGCCCTCGCCGAGCTGGTCGCGCGGATCCACGCGGCGGTCGCCTCCGTACCGGACCACGGCACGGGCTTCGGTCTGCTGAGCCGGCTCGATCCGCAGAGCGCCGCGCAGCTGTCCGGACTCCCGCGCCCCCGGGTCCTGTTCAACTACCTGGGCCGGTTCTCCGGCGGGGACGGGGCGCCCTGGAGCCCCGCCCCCGAGGCGGGCGGGCTGCGGGCCGACGTGGATCCGGCGATGCCCGTCGAACACGCCCTGCAGATCGACGCCATGGCCGTGGACGGCACCGACGGCCCCTCCTTCACGGCGGTGGTCACCCATCCGCAGGCGCTGCTGACCGACGCCGAGGCGGACGCCCTGGTGGCGGCCTGGGACGAGGCCCTGCGCCTGCTGGCCGGCTGGACGGGCGCCCCCCGACCGCGCCGCCTCACCCCCCGCGACCTGCCGTTGGTGCGGCTGACGCAGCCGGAGACGGACGCGTTGGCCGCGCGCTACCCGGGGCTCGCGGACGTACTGCCGCTCTCGCCGCTCCAAGAGGGCCTGTTCTTCCACTCCGCCTTCGACACGGGCGCGATGGACGCCTACACCGGCCAGATCGTCCTCACCCTGGACGGCGCCCTGGCCGAGGACGCCCTGCGGACGGCCTGTGACCGGCTGCTGCGCCGCCACACCGCGCTGCGCTCCGGCTTCACCGACCAGGGTCTGGACCGGCCGGTGCAGATCGTCGTCGGGTCCGCCGGAGCGCCGTGGGAGGCCGTGGACCTCGGCGGGCTCGCCTCCGCGGACCGGCAGCGGGAGTGGGAGCGGCTGCTCGCGGCCGACCGGGCGCGCCGCTTCGACCTGGAGCGGCCGCCGCTGGTGCGCTTCACCCTGGTCCGGTTCGGCGCGGACGAGCACCGGCTGGTCATGACGAACCACCACATCGTCTGGGACGGCTGGTCCTCGGCGGTGCTGCTGCGCGACCTGCTCACCGGATACGCCGAACACGCCGGGTCCCACGGGCCCGGGGTCTTCGACGCCGTCGTGGAAGGGGTCCCGTACCGCTCGCACCTGGACTGGCTGGCCCGCCAGGACGACGGCGCCGCGGAGGCTGCGTGGAGCGCCGCGCTCGCCGGGCTGGCGGAGCCGACCCTGCTGGGCGCGGCCGACCCGAACCGGATCGACGCGCTCCCCGAGCGGGCCCCGGTCGAGCTGTCGGCGGAGCTCACGGCGCGGCTCACCGCGCGGGCCCGTACCGCGGGCGTGACCCTCAACAGCGTCGTCCAGGGCGTCTGGGCGGTCCTGCTGGGCCGGGTGACCGGGCGGGACGACGTCGTGTTCGGCGGGACCGTCTCGGGGCGGACCGCGGACGTCGCGGGCATCGAGGACATGGTCGGCCTGCTGATCAACACCCTGCCCGTGCGGTTCCGGATCCGGGAGGACGAGCCGCTGCTGGCCGCGCTCGCCCGGTTCCAGGACGAACAGGCGGAGCTGATGGACCACCAGCACGTCGGGCTCGCCGGCATCCAGCGGGCGGCGGGGCTGGGCGCCCTCTTCGACACCACGGTCGTCGTCGAGAACTATCCGCTCGACCTGGAGTCGATGCGGGACCTGGCCGGCGGTCCGCGACTGACCGGGGTGGAGGGCTCGGACGCCACCCACTACACCGTCAACCTCATCGTGCTGCCCGGGGAGCGGCTGCGGCTCCACCTCGACCACCGCACGGACGTCCTCGACGCACGGACGGCGCGCAGCCTGGGCGAGGCGCTGGAGCGGCTGCTGACGACCGTCGCCGACGCCCCTTCCACCCCGGTCGGGGAAGTGGACCTGCTCTCCGCGGAGCAGCACCGGCTGATCCGGGAGTGGAACGGCACGGCCGTGCCCGTCCCCGACACCACGCTGGTGGAGCTGTTCGAACAGCAGGTGGCCCGGACGCCCGGCGCCCCGGCGACCGTCTTCCGCGGCGAGCGCCTGTCGTACGCCGAACTCGACGCCCGCGCCGAGCTGCTGGCCGGTCAGCTGTGCGCCCGGGGCGCCGGTCCGGAGCGGATCGTCGCGGTGGCCCTGCACCGCTCCACCGAGATGGTGGTCTCGCTGCTGGCCGTGCTGAAGTCGGGCGCCGCCTACCTTCCGGTGGACCCCTCGCTGCCGGCGGACCGGATCGCGTACCTGCTGTCGGACGCCGAGCCCGTCCTGCTGCTCGCGGACGACGCGGTGGCGGCGGCGCTGCCGGCCGCGGCAGACCTGCCCCGGCTGGATCCGGGGGCCGTCCCCGACGGGACCACCGGCGCCGTGCGCCGAGCCCCCCTGCCCGCGCACCCCGCGTACGTGATCTACACGTCCGGGTCGACGGGACGGCCCAAGGCCGTCGTCGTGGAGCACTCGGCCATCGTCAACCGGCTGCTGTGGATGCAGGACCGGTACCGGCTGGGCGCGGACGACCGGGTGCTCCAGAAGACCCCGTTCGGCTTCGACGTCTCGGTGTGGGAGTTCTTCTGGCCGCTGCTGACCGGCGCGGCCCTGGTGGTCGCCGAGCCCGGCGGGCACAAGGACCCCGCCTACCTCAGCAGGGTGATCCAGGAGGAGGCGGTCACCACCGTCCACTTCGTCCCGTCCATGCTGGCGGCGTTCGTCGAGGATCCGCAGGCGGGCGGCTGCGCTTCGCTGCGCCGGGTCGTGTGCAGTGGCGAGGCCCTGCCGGAGGAGCTGAAGAACCGCTTCCTCGACGTGCTCGACGTGCCCCTGCACAACCTGTACGGGCCCACCGAGGCGGCCGTGGACGTCACGCACTGGGACTGCCGCCGCGAGGACGTCGGGCCCGTGCCGATCGGCCGCCCGATCTGGAACACCTCGCTGTACGTGCTCGACCCGCAGGGGCGTCCCGTCCCGGTGGGGGTCGCGGGCGAACTGTTCCTGGCGGGTGCGGGCCTCGCCCGCGGGTACCTGCGCCGCCCGGCGCTGACCGCGCAGCGGTTCCCGCTGGACCCGTTCGGCCCGCCGGGCTCGCGCATGTACCGCACCGGTGACCTGGCCCGCCACCGGGCCGACGGCTCGGTGGAGTACCTGGGCCGCACCGACGACCAGGTGAAGATCCACGGCTTCCGGATCGAACTCGGCGAGATCGAAACGGCGCTGGGCCGCCTCCCCGGTGTCGGGCGGGCCGCCGTCGTGGTCCGCGAGGACGCCCCGGGCGAGCGCAGGCTCGTCGGGTACGTCGTCCCGGAAGCCGGGACGGACCCTGCTCCGGCCCCGGACCCCGAGTCGATGCGCGCCGAACTGGCCGGCTCCCTGCCGGAGTACATGGTTCCGGTGCTGGTGGTCGTGGACGGGCTGCCCGTCACGGCGAACGGCAAGCTCGACCGCCGGGCGCTGCCGGCACCCGCCGCCGCGGCCGCCGCCACCGGGTACGAGCCGCCCGCCGGGGAGACCGAGGAACTGGTCGCCATGGTGTGGGCCTCCGTACTGGACGCGCCGCGGATCGGCCGCCACGACGACTTCTTCGCCCTCGGGGGGCACTCGCTGAGCGCCACCCGGGTGGCGGCCCGGCTGCGCCAGTCCCTCGGCCTGGACCTGCCCCTGCACACCCTCTTCGAACAGCGGACCGTCGCCGCCCTCGCCATCGCCGTCGAGACGGTGCTGCTGGCCGAACTGGAGGCCGAACCGGCCCCGTTCGCCGCCACCGCCGACGCCGTTCCTTCACTCGTACTTCAGGGAGAGACCTCGTGACCACCCAGGAGAGCCTGCCGGCCGCCGGCACGGACAGCCGCCTGGCCGCTGCCCGAGAACTGCTGCGCCGCCGGGTGCGCGCCGCGCTGGACGACTCGGCGGCCGGTGCGGCCGCCGCGACGGCCCCGACCCCCACCGCCGGCCCCGACGGCCCGGGCGCCGAGCCCGTCGCCTCGTTCGCCCAGGAGCGGATGTGGTTGGTGGACCGGATGATGGACGGCACTCCCGGCTACGCGATCCCCGAGGTCGTGCGGCTGCGCGGCCCCGTCCGCCCCGACCTGCTGCGCCGGAGCCTGACGGCCGTCGTGGCCCGCCACGCACCGCTGCGCACCGTCTTCGAGGAGCGCGACGGCGCCCCGCACCCGGTGGTCCTGCCCGCGCCGGCGGCCGTCCCGCTGCCGGTGCTGGACCTGGGCAGCGCCCCCCTGGCCGAACTGGAGGAGCGGGCCCACGCCCTGGCCCGGGAGGAGGTCCGCAGACCCTTCGACCTCGCGACGGGCCCGCTGCTGCGCGCCCTGCTGATCCGGCTGGGCGCCGAGGACCACCTGCTGGTGCTGGTGGTCCACCACATCGCCACCGACGGCTGGTCCATGGGCCTGCTCTGGCAGGAGTTCTCCGCGGGCTACGCGGCCCTGCTCGCGGAGCGGCCGCTCCCGCAGGAGCCGCTCCCCCTCGACTACCAGTCGTACGCCCGTACCCAGCGCGACCGCTTCGCGAGCGGCGCGATGAACGGGCAGCTGCGCTGGTGGGAGGAGCGCCTCGCCGGGCTGGAACCCCTCGAGCTGCCCGCGGACCGGCCCCGGCCCACCCGCCGCAGCGGCGACGGCGCGAGCCTGGACTTCGCCCTCGACGCGCCGCTCACCGCACGACTGCGCGGGATCGCCGAAAGCTCCGGCGCCACCCTCTTCATGACCCTGCTGGCCGGCTTCCAGGCGGCCCTGGCCCGCTACGCCGGCCGCACCGACATCGCCGTCGGCACTCCGGTGGCCGGGCGCGACCGGGTGGAACTGGAGCCCCTCGTCGGGTTCTTCGTCAACACCGTGGTGCTGCGCGCCGACCTGTCGGGCGACGCCGGGTTCCGCGAGCTGCTCGGTCGGGTCCGCCGGGCGACGGTGGACGCGTACGACCACCAGGAGGTGCCCTTCGACCGGCTGGTGGAGCACCTGAGCCCCGAGCGCGTCGGTGACCGCAACCCGCTCGTGCAGGTGATGTTCGCGTCGGCCCCGGACGAGACGGCCGGGCTGCGGCTGCCGGGCCTGGACGCGCAGGCCGTGCGGACCGACTTCGGCGGATCGCTCTTCGACCTGAGCGTCTTCGTCTCCGAGGGCGCCGACACCTGCTCCGGCTCGCTCGTCTTCGACACCGACCTGTTCGACCGGGCCACGGCCGAACTCGTCCTCGGCCACTACCTGGAGCTGCTTGCCTCCGCCGCCGAGGAGCCCGACCGCCCCGTGGCCGAGCTGCTGCCCTCCGCCCCGACCGCGGCCCGGCTCGTGGCCGAGGGCCACGGCGCGGTCCGCCCGGACCTCGCCCCGGCCACCCTGGTGGAGCTGTTCGCCGAGCAGGTCCGGCGCACCCCCCGCGCCGACGCCGTGGTCTGCGGCACGGGCCGCCTCACCTTCGCCGAACTCGACTCCCGCTCCGACCTGCTGGCGGCCCGGCTGACCGCCGCCGGGGTGGGGCGCGAGACCCCCGTGGCCCTGCTCATGGAGCGCTCGGTCCACCTTCCGGTGGCGATCCTGGCCGTCCTGAAGGCCGGCGGGGTCTACGTCCCGCTCGGCGAGGGGTTCCCCGTCGCCCGACTGCACTGGATGCTGGAGCGGACCGGCGCCCGCCTGCTGCTCGCCGATCCGGCGACGTCCGGCCACGAGGCGGTCCGCACCTCGCCCGTGCCGGTGCTCGACGCGAGCGCCCCGGCCGACGGGATCCGGGCCGTCGCGCCGGGCTCGTACCCGGCCTGCTCGCCGGACCAGCTGGCGTACGTGATGTACACCTCCGGTTCCACGGGAGAGCCGAAGGGCATCGGCGTCACGCACGCCAACGTCGCGGCGCTCGCCCGCGACACCGCCTTCGGCGCCGCGCACCGGCGGGTGCTGGCCCACTCCCCGCTGTCGTTCGACGCCTCGACGTACGAACTGTGGGTGCCCTTGCTGTCCGGCGGACAGGTGGTCATGGCGCCGCCCGGCCGGGTGGACACCGCGGCCCTGGCCGCGCTGGTGGAGGAGCACCGGATCACCTCGATGTTCCTCACGGCCGCCCTGTTCAACCTGGTGGTCGAGGAATGCGTGGAGCTCCTGACGCAGGTGCGGGAGGTGTGGACGGGCGGCGAGGCCGCCTCCCCGCACTCCTTCGCCCGGGCCCTGGAGCAGGCTCCGGACACCCTCCTGGTCAACGTCTACGGGCCCACCGAGACGACCACCTTCGCCACGGGCCACCGGCTGGACCCCCGCGCCGGTGCCGTCGTGGACGGCCGGATCCCCATCGGCACCGCCCTGGACGACACCCGCCTGTACGTCCTGGACGAGCGCGGCCGCCCGGTGCCGCAGGGCGCCGTCGGCGAGCTGTGCATCGGCGGCACCGGCGTGGCCCGCGGCTACCTGGGCCGGCCCGGCCTGACCGCGCGGCAGTTCACCCCGGACCCGTACGGCGCCCCGGGCGCCCGGATGTACCGGACGGGCGACCTCGCCCGGCGGCGCCCCGACGGCACCGTCGACTACCTGGGCCGCGGCGACCAGCAGGTCAAGATCCGCGGCCACCGGATCGAGCCGGGCGAGATCGAGGCCGAGCTGGCCCGCTGCCCGCAGGTCGGGCACGCCGCGGTGGTGGTCCGCGAGGACACCCCCGGCGAGCAGCGCCTCGTCGCCTACGTGGTGCCCTCGGAGGGGCAGCAGGCCGAGCCGACCGAGCTGCACCGGGCCCTCGCCGCACGGCTGCCCGCGTACATGCTCCCCTCGGCGATCGTGCCGCTCGCGGCCCTGCCGGTGACCCCGAACGGCAAGCTGGACCGGCGCGCGCTGCCCGCGCCCCCCGAAGAGGGGGTGCGCCGGGCCGAGTTCGCCGCACCGGTCACGGGGACCGAGGAACTGGCCGCGGCCGTATGGGGCGAGGTGCTGGGCACCGCGCGGATCGGCCGCCACGACGACTTCTTCGCGCTCGGCGGCCACTCCCTGCGGGCCACCCGCGCCGTGTCGCGGCTCGGCGCCCGGCTGGGCACCGGCGTGCCGCTGCGGCTGCTGTTCGAGCACCCGACGCTGGAGCGGTTCGCATCGGCACTGGACGCCCTGCGCGGGGACGGTCCCGGCACGGCCGCGGCCGCCGTCACCGCGATCGGCGCCCGGCCCGCCGGGGAGCCCGCGCCGCTGTCGTTCGCACAGCAGCGGCTGTGGTTCCTGGACCAGCTCCAGCCCGGCCGGCCCGACTACAACATCCCCGTCGCGACCCGGCTGCGCGGCCCGCTCGACGCCGACGCGCTGGCCGCCGCGCTGTGCGCGGTGGTGACCCGGCACGAGGTGCTGCGCTCGCGCATCACCGAGGGCCCGCGGGGCCCCGTACAGACCGTGGAGGCGCCGGAAGTCTTCGTGCCCGTCCGCACCGACCTGGGGGACCTGCCCCGCGAGGAGGCCCGCTCGCGGGCGCTGGGCCTCGCCCACGCGGACGCCGCCGCCCCCTTCGACCTGGGCTCCGCTCCCCTGCTGCGGGCCCGCGTGGTGCGGGTCGCGGACGACGAGCACCTCCTCGTCCTGGTCCTGCACCACACCGTCGGCGACGGTTGGTCGATGCCGGTGCTGTGGCGGGAGCTGTCCGGGGCCTACGCGGCGCTGCGCCGCGGCGAGCGTCCCGAACTGCCGGAACTGCCGGTCCAGTACGGGGACTTCGCGTACTGGCAGCAGCGCCGGCTGGCGGACGGCGACGCCGACGCCGGCATCGCCCACTGGCGGGCGGCCCTCGGGGGCCTCCCGGTCCTGGAGCTGCCCACCGACCGGCCGCGGCCCCAGGTGCGCTCGGGCGCGGGCGACGCCTTCGTCTTCGAGGTCCCGGCCGAGCTCGCCGAACGGCTCGGCGCTCTGGCCCGGGAGCGCGGCGCCACCCTGTTCATGGTGCTGCTGGCCGGCTTCCAGGCCCTGCTGGCCCGCTACACGGGCCAGGCCGACATCGCGGTGGGCTCGCCCATCGCGGGCCGCGACCGCACCGAACTGGAGCCGCTCGTCGGCTTCTTCGTCAACACCCTCGTGCTGCGCACCGACCTGTCCGGCGACCCGGCCTTCGGCGAACTGCTGGGCCGGGTGCGCCGGACCGCGCTGGCCGCGTACGAGCACCAGGACGTCCCCTTCGACCGGCTGGTGGAGGAGCTGCGGCCGGAGCGCGACCTCAGCCGCAACCCGCTCTTCGACGTCCTGTTCCAGCTGCATCCCGAGCAGCTCGACGCGCTGCCGCTGGAGGGTGTGGAGGTCGAGAGCCTGGACACCTCCAACGGGACGGCCAAGTTCGACCTCAGCCTCGCGATGACCGAGCACCCCGGCGGCATGACCGGCACCGTGCAGTACGCGACGGACCTCTTCGACCGGGACACGGTCGAGCGGTTCGGCGCGCACTACCTGCGGCTGCTGGCCGGTGCGGCCGAGACCCCCGACGCACCGCTGTCCCGGCTGGACGTGCTGTCCCCGCAGGAGCACGCCGCCCTGCTCGGCGAGGAGTCCGCGCCGCGGACGGACCGGCCGGCGGCGCGGACCCTGCACTCCCTGGTGGCGGAACGGGCCCGGCTGCGGCCGGACGCCCCGGCCGTGACCTGCGAAGGCCGCACCACCAGCTACGGCGAGCTCGACGCGGCCGCCAACCGGCTGGCCCACCGCCTGCGGGAGCTCGGGACCGGCCCCGAGACCCGGGTGGCCGTACTGGCCGGGCGCGACCCCCGCATGCTGGTCTGCGTCCTCGCGGTGCTGAAGGCCGGCGGGGCCTACGTGCCCCTCGACGCGGGCCATCCTGCCGAGCGGGTCCGCACGGTCCTCGCCGACAGCGGCGCCCGCCTGGTGCTGACGGCGGGCCTGCCGGACGGGCTGCCCGCGGACCTGACCGGCGACCTACCTGTCCTGGACCTGGACGCCGAGCGGCAGCTGATCGACGCACTGCCCGCGACGGAGCCGGCCGCCCCCGCCACCCCCGCGCACCTCGCCTACCTGCTGTACACCTCCGGATCCACCGGCCGCCCCAAGGGCGTGGCCGTCACCCACGCCGCGATCACCGGCTATCTGGCGGCGCTGGCCTCCACCTTCGACCTCGGCCCCGAGGACGCGGTGCTCGCCCGTACGGCGCTGACCTTCGACCCGTCGGTGCGCGACCTGTTCGCGCCGCTGACCACCGGCGGGCGGATCGTGCTGGCCTCGCAGGACGAGGCCGGTGACCCGGACGCACTGGCCCGGCTGCTGCACGGCGAAGGCGTGACGGCGCTGCTGTCGATCGTCCCGTCGATGCTGGAGCCGCTGGTCGCCGCCGCCTCGGCCATGGACGGGCCGGCGCCGGCGCTGCGGCTGGTGATGACCACCGGTGAGGCGCTGACCGCCGGACTGGCCCGCGCCGCGCACGCCCTGGGCGTGCCCGGCCGGCTGCGGCTGGTCAACCAGTACGGTCCGACGGAGTGCACCAACACCACCACCTACCACGTGGTGACGGACGCCGACATCGAGGCGGGCCGCATCCCCATCGGGCGGCCGCTGCCCGGCGCCCGGGTGCTCGTGCTCGGCGAACACCTCGAACCGCTGCCGCGGGGCGCGATCGGTGAGCTGTTCATCGCCGGGCGCGGGGTGGCCCGCGGCTACCTCGGCGATCCGGCCCGCACCGCCGAGGCCTATCCGCCGGACCCGTACGGGCCGCCCGGCGCGCGCATGTACCGCACCGGTGACCTGGCGCGGCTGCGCTCCGACGGCGTGCTGGAGTTCCACGGCCGCCGCGACAACCAGGTCAAGGTCCGCGGCCACCGGATCGAACTCGGCGAGGTCGAGGCCGCCCTGCTGCGCCACCCCGACGTGGCCCGGGCCGTGGCCGCCGCGCACGGCGAGGGCGCCGACCGGCTGCTCGCCGCGTACGTGGTGTGGCGGGAGGGGAGCGGTGATCCGGCCGCCGTACTGGACTTCGTACGCGCGGCCCTGCCGGCCGCGATGGTGCCCTCCGCGCTGGTGGTGCTGGACGCGCTGCCGCTGACCCCGAACGGGAAGACCGACCGCAGGGCGCTGCCCGCGCCGGAATCCGGTTCGGCCGGCGGGCACCGGGCGCACGTCGCCCCGCGCACGCCGCTGGAGCGGACGGTGACCGAGGTCTGGGAGGAGGTGCTCGGCGAGGGCCCGATCGGGGTCCGCGACCACTTCTTCGAGCGCGGCGGGCACTCCCTGCGCGCCACCCGGGTCATCTCCCGGCTGCGCGCCCTGTTGGAACTGGACGTCCCGATGCAACTGCTCTTCCGCCACCCGGTGGCCGAGGACCTCGCCCGGGCGCTGGCCTCGCTGGGCGCGGCGGGCGCGGCGATCCCCGCACTGCCCGAGGGGCCCGGCCCGCTGTCCTTCGGACAGCAGCGGCTGTGGCTGCTGGACCGGCTCCAGCCGGGCCGGCCCGACTACAACATGCCCGGTGCCGTACGGCTGACGGGGGAACTCGACGCCGACGCGGCGCTGGCGGCCCTGACGGACGTCGTCGCCCGGCACGAGGTGCTGCGCTCGCGGATCGAGGAGACGGGGGAATCCGGGGACTCCGGGGACTCCGGGGAGGTGAGCGGCGAGGGCGCCTTCGCGGCCCGCGTCGTGCCCGGTCCGGCCTCGATGTTCGCCCCGTCCTTCACCGACCTGTCGGAGCTGGGTGCGGCGGCGGCCGGGGAGCGGGCGCTGGAGTTGGCGGCGCACGACGCCGCGCTGCCCTTCGACCTGGCGGCCGCGGGCCCGCTGCGGGCCCGCCTGGTGCGGATCGCGGCGCGGGAGCACCTGCTGGTGATCGTCGCGCATCACATCGCCTTCGACGGCTGGTCGGTGGGGGTGTTCTGGCGGGAGTTCTTCGCCGCCTACCGGGCCCGCACCCTCGAGGGGGCCGAGCCGCTGCCGGAACTCGCCGTCTCCTACCGCGATTTCGCGTCCTGGCAGCGCGACCGGCTGAGCGGTGACGCGCTCGCCGGCACCCTGGACCACTGGCGGGAGCGGCTCGCCGGGCTCGCCCCGCTGGACCTGCCTACCGACCGGCCCCGGCCGGCCGCCCCGTCCGGGCGCGGCGAGCAGTTCCCCTTCGTCCTGCCCGAGCCGCTGCTGCACGGGCTGCGCGAGCTGGGGCGCCGGCACGACGCCACCCTGTTCATGGTGCTGCTGGCCGGCTTCCAGGCCCTGCTGGCCCGCTGGTCGGGCAGCGAGGACGTGGCGGTGGGCTCCCCCATCGCGGGCCGCGACCGCACCGAACTGGAGCCGCTCATCGGCTTCTTCGTCAACAACCTGGTGCTGCGCACCGACCTGTCCGGCGACCCGGCCTTCGGCGAACTGCTGGACCGGGCCCGGGAGACCGCCCTGGGGGCCTACGCCCACCAGGAGGTGCCGTTCGAGCGCCTGGTGGAGGAGGTGCGGCCGGAGCGCGACCTGAGCCGCAACCCGCTCTTCCAGGTGATGCTGGTGCTCGACGAAGAGGGCGCCGCGCCGCCCGCACCGTCCGGGCTGGACGTCGAACCGCTCTCGCTGGCCAGCGGGGCCTCGAAGTTCGACCTCTCGCTGTACTTCGTCGAGGAGGAGGGCGCGCTGCGCGGCGAGGCCGTGTTCGCGACCGACCTCTTCGACCGGGCGACCGTCGAGCGCATGACCTCGGCACTGGCCGAACTGCTCACGGCCGCGGTGGCCGATCCCGCGACGCCGCTCGGCGCACTGCCGCTGATGGGTCCGGCCGAGGAGCGCCGGATCCTGCGTGCGGGCGGCGGGTCCTTCGAGCCGGCCGCCGACCGGCCGCTGCCCGTGCTCGTCGGTGAGCAGGCCTCCCGTACGCCGGAGGTCGTCGCCGTGGACGACGGGGAACGGAGCCTGACGTACGCCGGGTTGTGGGAGGTCTCGGGCCGCCTGGCCCGGGAGCTCGCCCGGCTGGGCGTGGGCCCGGACGCGGCGGTGGCCGTGTGCGCGGAGCGCTCCGTGCTGCTGCCGGCGGCGCTGCTGGGCGTCCTGCGCTCCGGCGGCCTGTACGTGCCCGTCGACCCCGGATATCCGGCCGACCGGATCGGCTACATGCTCGCGGACAGCGGTGCCCGGGTGCTGGTGGTGTCGGGGCCTTCCGGCGCCGCGCAGGCACCGGACGGGGTCGCCGTGGTGGACCTCGACGCCCTGGCCGGGGACGGGAGCGCGCGGGCCGACTTCGCACCCGTGCGGCTGGAGCCGGAGCAGCTGGCGTACGCCCTGTACACCTCGGGCTCGACGGGACGCCCGAAGGGGGTCACCGTCCCGCACCGGGCGCTGGCCAACTTCACCCGGGACATGGTGCGCAGGCTGGAGCTGACGGCCGGTGACACGGTCGCGGCCGTCACCACGGCCTCGTTCGACATCGCCGTGCTGGAGCTGCTGGTCCCGCTCGTGTGCGGGGCCACCGTACGGGTCGTCGACCGGGAGACCGCGCGGGACGGCACCCTCCTCGCGAAGGAGCTGGACTCGGCGCCGGTCACGGTCGTCCAGGCCACTCCGGCCACCTGGCACCAGCTGATGGAGTCCGGCTGGCAGGCGCCCCGCGTACGGGCGCTGTGCGGCGGCGAGGCGCTGCCGTCGGCCCTGGCCGAGCGGATGCGTACGGCGCTGGGCACCGTGTGGAACGTGTACGGGCCGACGGAGACCACCGTCTGGTCCACGGCGCACCGGCTGTCCGGGCCCGTCGGCGACGGGCCGGTGCCGATCGGCTCGGCGCTCGCCAACACCCGGCTGCACGTGCTGGACGCGGGCCTGCGACCGGTGCCGGTCGGCGTGTTCGGCGAGCTGTACATCGGCGGCGACGGGGTGGCCCGCGGCTACCACGGGCGGCCGGCGCTGACCGCGGACCGGTTCGTGCCCGACCCGTACGCGGCGGGCGAACGGCTGTACCGCACCGGTGACCTCGTACGACGGCTCGCGGACGGCTCTCTGGAGTACCGGGGCCGGGCCGACGGCCAGGTGAAGGTGCGCGGCCACCGGATGGAGCTCGGCGAGATCGAGTCCGCGCTCGCCCGCCACCCGAGGGTGCTGGCGGCGGCCGTGGCCGTCCACGGCACGGGGGTGGACGCGGTGCTGGCCGGCTACGTGACCTGGCGGGACGAGGAGGGCGACGTGCGGGAGCTCGGCGACTTCCTGCGCCAGGACCTCCCCGAATACATGGTCCCGGCGGTCCTGACCGCCCTGGAGCGGCTCCCGCTCACCCCGAACGGCAAGCTCGACCGCAAGGCGCTGCCCGCTCCTTCGGCGGACGCGGCGCGCGGCGACGGCGCGGGGCGGATCGCCCCGCGCGACACGACCGAGCTGCGGATGGCGCGGCTGTGGGAGCAGACCCTGGGGACGGCCCCGATCGGGGTGCGCGACGACTTCTTCGCGCTCGGCGGGCACTCGCTCAAGGCCTTCGCCCTGATGGCGGCCGTGCGCCGGGAGTTCGGCGTGGAACTGCCGCTGAACCTGGTGTTCCGCCGGCGCACCGTGGAGCTGCTCTGCGAGGCGCTGCCGGACGCGGGGGCGGCCGCCGCCAGGCTGCTGGTCCCGCTGGCCGACGGGGACCCGTCCCGGCCTCCGCTGGTCCTCGTCCACCCGCGGGGCGGCGACGTCGTCTGCTACCGGGACCTGGTGCGGGACCTCGCCGCCCGTCCCGGGGGCGACCGGCGGATCCTGGGCCTGGAGTCGGTGGGCTACAACACCGGCGAGAGGCCGCTGGAGCGGGTGGCCGAGATGGCCGAGCGCTACCTGGCCGCGCTCCGCGAGGAGCAGCCGCACGGCCCGTACCTGCTGTCCGGCTGGTCGTTCGGCGGGACGGTGGCCTACGAGATGGCGGCCCGGCTGGAGGCCGCCGGTGAGGAGGTCGCCTTCCTCGGCCTGATCGACGCGGCGGCGCCGGGAACGGCTCCCGGGAGCCGTTGCGGTGCGGCCGGCGGGGCGGGCGATCCGGACCTGCTGCGGTACGGCATCGCCGCCGGGATCGACGCCGGCTCGGCGCGCGAACTGGACGAGGAGGAGCTGCTCGACGTCCTGGTGCGCCGGGGCCGCGAGGAGGGCACGCTCCCCCGCACCTCCCCCACCCGGGCCCTGCGCAGACTGCTGCGGGTCGCCGAGGCGAACGGGGCGGCTTCCGCCGCCTACCGCACCGATGCCGTGCTCGCCGTGGACCTGCACCTCTTCACGGTCGACGAGCGCCATCCGGAGCTCGCGACCCCGCTGGTGGACCCGGCGGCGTGGCGGCCGCGCACCGCGGGCGCCGTCGTACGGGCCGCGGTCCCGGGCAACCACCACGATCTGGTGGACCCGCCGCACTGCGCAGAGCTGGCGGAGCTGCTGGCCGCGGCCCTGCCCGCCTGACCTTCCTGACCTTCCTGAAGCGCCGTACCCCGAAGCCCTTCCGCATTCCTGATCCCTCGAGGAGAGCACCGTGAACGACTCGTCCCCGCAGCAGTACCTGGTCGTCGCCAACGACGAGGAGCAGTACTCCCTCTGGGAGGCCGGCCGGCCCGTTCCGCTCGGCTGGTACGACCAGGGCGTGCGCGGCACCAAGGAGGAGTGCCTCGCGCACGTCGAGCGGGTGTGGACCGACATGCGCCCGCTCAGCCTCCGCGTGAGCATGGCCGGCTGACCCGACGATCCCCGGGCACCACGCCGCCCGGCAGACCCCACCGCGGGCTGCCGGGCGGCGCGGCGGTGCCGGAAGGAACCCCGTATGACCAGCTCGTACCCCGGCGGCTCCGCGTCACCGCGCCGCCGCACCCCGCTGGCCGCCCTGGTGGCCGCCTCCGGGATCTCCTCGCTCGGCATGGCGGCGACCCTGGTCGCCGTGCCCTGGTTCGTCCTGCACAGCACCGGCAGCGGCACCCGGACGGGGCTCGTCGCCACCGCCGAGGTGCTGGGCCTGCTCTGTTCCGCCGTGCTCGCGGGTCCGGTGGTCGACCGGCTGCCCGTGCGCGCGACGAGCATCGCAGCGGACCTGTTGACGGCCGCCGCGATCAGCCTGATTCCGCTCCTGCACGCCTGGGGCGCCCTGCCCCTGCCCGTCCTGATCGTCCTGGTCTTCCTGGTGGGGGCCGCGCGCGGACCGTCCGACACCTCCAAGCAGTTGCTCCTGCCCGGGGCGATGGCACGCGCGGGGGTCACGGCGGAGCGGGCCACGGGAGCCGTCGAGGGGGCCCGCCGGATCGGCATGATGGCGGGGGCGCCGCTGGCCGGTCTGCTCATCGCGACGGTCGGCCCCGTGCGCACCTTGTACGCGGACGTGGCGGCGATGGTGCTGGTCGCCCTCCTCGTGGCGGCCCTGGTGCCGGCGTCGGCCCGCCCCCGCCCGGCCGACGGCGTACCGTCGCGCGGTTCCTACGCCCAGGAACTGCGTTTCGGGCTCGGGCAGTTGCGCCGGGACCGGCTCCTGGGGGCGATGGTGGGGGTCCTGATGCTGACCAACGCCCTGGACGGGGCGCTGAACGGCGTGCTCTATCCGGCGTACGGGACCCAGGTGCTGCGCAGCAGCGCCCTGTTCGGGGCGATGGTGACCGCCATGGGGGCCGGCGCGCTGCTCGGGGCGGCCCTGTACGGCTGGGCCGGCCACCGGATGCCACGGCGGGCCGTCTTCGTCGGGGCCTTCGTCCTCGTCGGGGCGGTGCGGTGCGCCGCACTGGCCGTCGAGCCCCGGACGGCGGTGCTGCTGACGGTTCTGGCCCTGTCCGGCATCGGGTCGGGGGTCGTGGGTCCGCTGATGATGTCGGTCGCCTACGAGCGGGTGCCCGAGGAGGTCCGGGGGCGGGTGTTCGGTCTGCTGGTGGCCGCCGCGCTGGCGGCTACCCCGCTGGGGATGCTCGGCGCGGGGCTGGCCCTCGACGCCTGGGGTCTGGTGGCGGCGCTGCTGGGCACGGGGGCGCTGTACCTCGCGGTCACGCTCGCGCCGCTGGTCTTCCCGGTCTGGCGGGAGCTCGACGCCCGGGACCCGGCGGAGCCCGCGGAGCCCGCGGAGCCCGCGGAGCCCGCGGAGGCGCCGGTCGGGCGCGAGCTGGGCCCTCCGACCGCCGTAGGAGCAGGAATCCTGACCGAATAGGTAAGTTATGAGGGGATTTGCGACCCCTCACCATCGCGCCAGGCAGCTTGATGAACAGTCTGATCGATCACCGAAGCGCCCGGGGCACGGCAAGGTTGGTCCTGCACCGACCGGCGCGGACGGCCCACGAAGTGGTTCGCGCCGAGACCAGACCGCTCGCACTCCTGGGGATCCCATGCTCAAGCGTTACGTCATCGCCCTGTCCGTGACCGCGGCCGCGCTGCTGCTGCCCGCCGGCGCCGCTCAGGCCGCCGACGGCACCACGGACGCGACCACCGTGACGACCACCACCGGCGGCGAGGACACCACCACCCAGACGCCGCGTCAGATCGTGACGCCCAGCGGCCGGGTGGTGACGGTCGGCACCACGACGAACGGCCGACTGCGCGACATCAACGACAGCTCCTGGGGCGGCTGATCGCACCGGCCCGTGAGGGCCGGACGCAAAGGGGGGAGGGAGGATCGCACCGCGATCCTCCCTCCCCCCTTTCGTGCACCGAGCCGTCAGTCACCCGCACCGTTGAGGGAGATGACGGCGTACTGCGCCTGCGGTGCGCCGACGCACCTGCGCGACCACCGGGCCGGTACGTACAGCAGCTCGCCGGGCAGCAGCCGGCACTGGAAGGACTCCGGCCGGCCGTTCTCGCCGGTCCCGGTCAGCTGCCAGGTCACGGCGCCGGCGATCTGGTGGATCAGCAGGTGTTCCCGGTCCCCGGGCTGCCCGGTCCAGACGGCGTCCACACCGACGCCCGGGGCGGACCCGGCCGTCTCCACCCGGTCCAGCCGGACGGACAGGCCGGTCAGGGAGGCCAGTTCGGCGGTGAACCGGTCCACCTGCGCCGGGCACACACCGCCACCCGCAGGACCCGCCCCGGCGCCGACGACGCCATGGGCGTCGTCGGCTTCATCTGCGTCATCGGCGTCGCCGAACGCCGGGTTGTCGTACTCGGGCCACAGCACACCCGGCGCCCGATCCAGGTGGACCGAGAGGAACAGGACGATCTCCCGCAGGTGCGGGGCTTCCCGTTCGCAGGCTTCATCCGGCATGTCCATTACGTGCCCCTCTTGTTCGGCGGCTCCACAGCTCCCATCTCAGCAGCATGCGACACGCCCGCTGACCGCGACAGACACGAAAACGCGTGACACCAGGTCAGGAGGGCTGTACCGGCTCGCCGTCCGCCTCCGCATCCGGGTCCAGCAGACCGCGCGCGGCGGCGGCCACACCGGCCTGGAAGCGGCTGCCCGCACCCAGCTCCTGCATGATGTCGGCGATGTGGCGCCGGGCCGTGCGCAACGACATGCCCAGGCGCCGCGCGATGGCCTCGTCCTTCAGGCCGGCCGCGAGCAGCCGGATGATCGTCTCGTGGATCTCGCGGGCCACCTCTTCGAGCCCCTGGCCCGCCGCGGCCGAGAACGGCGAGGCCAGGTCCCAGGTCTGGTCGAAGATGTTGCACAGGTAAGCGACGGTCGAGGGCTCGCGTATGACCACGGCGCCCCAACTGCCGTCCGAGACGGGTATGAAGGCCAGTTCCCGGTCGAAGGCGATGAGGCGGCCGAAGAGTTCGTGCGCGGTGCGGTACTGCGCCCCCAGCACGGAGGTGGCGGCGACGTAGGCCTGGCTCGGCCCGTTGAAGCGGGCCGTGTGGTGGTAGAGGGTCCGGATCGAGATCCCCCGCTGGAGCATCGTCTCGTCCCGCCGCAGCGCCTCCTGCATGGCCTCCGGCACCCTGCCGCCGCCCCCGGGCTGCGAGCTGAGCATCTCGGTCGTGCAGTTGAGCGAGGCCCGGTTGAGTGCCCCGCGCACGTCCTCCAGGCTCTCCAGGACCTCCAGCGACTCCCCCGTGGAGCGGCGGCCCAGATAGTGCGGCAGGAAGCGCCCCAGGTCCTCGCGGATCCCGCTGATCTCCCGCTGCTGCTCGCGGATCTGCGCCTCCAGGGGCGCGACGAGCTGCTCGGCGGCCGTGTCGGGGGCCACCGCGAAGGCCACCGCCGGGTCGATCGGGCTCACGTGCAGCAGGCGTGCGGCGCGCAGGCGCGCCACGCTGCGCCGGACCTCGTCCGCGTCCCGCCCCGTACCGGCGGCCACCGCGTCCACGTCCACCGTGCGGTGTTCGAGCACCCATCCGTAGACATCGATGTCAACATCAGCGCTGTTCGGATCCGGCGCCACGTCAGATGTTTGCATTGCCCCACTTTGCCTTTTTTGCCCCTGGTCGCTTTACTGCCAGGCACTTTGGTGAGGTGCCCGCCCCCTGGCGCCAGGATATGCAGGGCGAAAGGCTGTACCCGACGAACAGCAGCGGGTGTCCGGCCACTTCAGGCCCCGGACGTCCGAAACGGTGCGATCACACCCAGCGTGATCGCACCGTCACCAGGGGCGCCGAACCCCCGCTGCTCCCCCTTCACCTTCGACCCGGAATCCGGAGCCCCACATGCTGCACACCACGCTCACCGCCCGCGCACCGGAGCTGCCCGCCCTGACCCCCCGCGAGCAGGAGGTGCTCGCCTACCTCGCGCAGGGGGACACCTACCGGATGATCGCCTGCCGGATGGGGCTGAGCCCGCACACGGTCGACACCTACCTGCGCCGGCTGCGCAGCAAGACCGGCGCGGTGAACCGGACCCAGCTCACCCACATCGCGTTCCGGCTGGGCTACTGAGCCGGCCGCGCGGCCGCGGCACCGGCCCCGACCTCCGGGGCATCGTCCTCGAACTCGCGCATCCGCCGCAGCGGGGAGCAGAGCAGGACCAGCGGTGCCGCCGACAGGGCGGCGGCGCACAGCCACAGCGCGTTGCGCACGCCCAGCAGTTCGCCGAGGAGCCCCGCCAGCAGACCGCTCAGGGGCAGTACGCCCCACACCAGGAAGCGCATGGTGGCCGTCATCCGGCCGAGCAGGTGCGGCGGGCAGACCGTCTGTCGGTAGGTGACCTGGCAGATGTTGTACAGGGTGACGCCGGCCGACTGGACGAGCGACCCGAGCACGAACAGGCCGATCCGCCAATCGTTGTCGGCGAGCGGAAGCAGCAGCCCGAAGGGCATGGTCACCAACAGGGACAGCCACGTGAGCCGGGCCGCACCGACGGCCCGGGTCACCCGGTCCGCGGCGGTGGCCGCGAGCACCGAGCCGATCGTGGCGGTCGTCAGCACCCAGCCGAGGGCCGCGGGCGGCAGCCCCACGGTGCGGGTCAGGAAGAGCACCTCGATGGCCATCACCGCGCTGAGGAACAGGTTCACGGCAGCCGTGTTCAGGGCGATGAGCCGCAGGATCCGGTGGCTCAGGACGTAGCCCAGCCCCTCCCGGATGTCGCGCAGCAGGTGCCGGCGCGGGGCGGGCTCCGGCTTCTCCTCCCGGGCCCCGATCCGCCCCAGCAGGACCACGGACACCAGTGAGGTGACCGCCTGCCCGGCCAGCGTTCCGGCCGCGCCCAGCAGTTGCACCAGGAAGCCGGCGACGCCGGGTCCTGCGAACTCGGCTCCCGAACGCACGGTCTCCAGCTTCGAGTTCCCCGCGATCAGGGTGTCCTTGCCGATGAGGGTCGGCAAGTAGCTCTGATCGGCGACGTCACCGAACAGCCGGGCGCAGCCGAGCAGCAGGGCGACTGCGTACAGCAGCGGCATCGAGTGCAGGTCCAGCAGGTAGGCCACCGGCAGCGCCGTCAGCAGGACGGCGCGCGCCAGGTCGGCGGCCATCATCACGCGGCGCTTGCGCATCCGGTCCACCCAGGCCCCGGCGGGCAGTCCCAGCAGCAGGAACGCCGCGTGTTCCGCGGCGGACAGCAGACCGGCCTGCCACGCCGAGGCGTCGAGGGTGAGCACCGCCATCAACGGCAGGGCCACGTACGTGATGCTGCCGCCCAGCTCGTTGCAGATGTGCGAGGACATGAAGAGCCGGAAGTCCCTGCGCCGGCGGCGCTGCACGGCCTGGACGGCCTGGACGGCCTCGGTGGACCCGGTGGGCTCGGCGGACTCGTCGGTGGTGACGGACACGGGTGCGTTCCTTGTCTGGTCGCGGACCGGGTCCGCGGGCTGCTGGTTCATCGGGGGTCCGGCGCGGGGAGCGCCCTGGGGTCGAGCTTGCCGCCCGGAGTCCGCGGCAGCCCGTCCATCAGTGTCACCACGGCCGGTACGAGGTACCCGGGCACCTTGGCCAGAAGGTGACGGCGCAGGCCGTCCGGGGTGAGGGGACTGCCGGGGGCGACGGCGGCCCAGGCGGCCAGCTGCGGGCCGTCGGCCGCCGGGACGGCGCGGGCGACCACGTCGACGACGTCGGGGTGGGCGGCCACGGCCGCCTCCACCTCCTTGAGTTCGACCCGGTGGCCGCGGATCTTGACCTGGTCGTCGGCGCGCCCGAGGAAGACGAGCGGGCCGCCGGGCGCACGGGTGACGCGGTCGCCCGTGCGGTACATGCGCGCGCCCGGGGCGTCGGCGAACGGGTCCGCGACGAACCGCTCGGAGGTCAGCCCCGGCCGGCCGTGGTAGCCGCGCGCCAGGCAGGAACCCGCCAGGTACAGCTCGCCCGCGGCGCCGGGGGGTGCCTCGCGCAACTCCTCGTCGAGGACGTAGGCGCGTACCCCCGCCAGCGGTTCGCCGAGCGGGATCAGCTCGTCGCCCGCGAAGCCGGCCAGTTCGGCCGGTCCCGGCTCGTAGGAGGTGGCGGTGATCGTGGACTCGGTGAGGCCGTAGCAGCTGATCACCGGGGGATGGCCGGCGGTCGTCCAGCGCGTCAGGTCCGCGGTGCGGCCCGCGTCGCTGCCGATCACCACGCGGCGCAGTGCGGACGGCAGCGGCCGCGGTGCGCGCTCCAGGTCCTTGGCCCACTGCGACCAGTACGGGGTGGGCAGGTTGACGACGCTGATCCGCTCCTCGTCGAGGAACGGCTCCAGTTCCGCGGGCGAGAGGACGTTGTCCTTGACGAAGACGGCCGTGCCGCCCGTGCACCAGGTGGGCAGGGCCTCCTCCAGGCTGACGTCGAAGGCGGGGGCCGCGAACTGCAGGACCGCGTCCTCGGCGGTCAGCCCGTAGCGTCCGGCCAGGGTGGCGACCTGTGCGGCGAGTCCGGCGTGGCCGACCGCCACGGGCTTGGGCTGCCCGGTGGAGCCGGAGGTGAAGAGGACGTAGGCGAGGGAGCCGGGGGCGACGTCGGCGGGCCGGGCCTGCGACACGGGGGCCGCGGTCGTGGTGGAGGCCCAGAACAGCTCGCGCCCGGTGCGGCGTTGCAGCATCGCGGCCGCGTACGTGTCCGGGGCGACGGCGTGCCGGGTGCCGGCGGCCTCCAGCAGGGTGCGCAGCCGCTCGTCGGGGGCGTCGAGGTCCACCAGGAGGGGGGCCGCGCCCGCGTACCAGATCCCCAGCAGCCCCACCGCCCAGTGGACGCCGCGGCGCACCCCCAGGAGCACGGTGTCCTCCGGCCCGGCGCCGGCGGCGCGCAGTTCCTCGGCCACCGCGCGGGCCCGCCGGTCGAACTGGCGGTACGTCAGCTCCCCTTCGGGTGCGCGGACCGCGGTGGCCTCGGGCGTGAGCCCGGCCCGGTGCGCGATGCGCAGGGGCACGGGGGTGGTCTCGGTGGGGCTCATGGTGGTGGTGTCTCCTGGGGGTGCGGGCGGGCTCATCGCGGGGGCGCGGGGCGTCCGGGGTGTTCGCGGCATTCGCGGCGCGTTCGGGCGCCTTCGCGCGCGTCCGGGCGCGTCCAGGCGGGTTCGTACGCCTGGACGCGCGGTCGCGCCCGGTCAGTGCTGGTCGCGGGAGCGGGGGCGCAGGGCGGGGCGGGCGGGCGCGGTGGCGGCTTCGGCCAGGCGGGCGGCGATGCCCGCCGGGGTGGGCGTCTCGAAGAGGTCGCGGATGCCCAGTCGTACGCCCAGCTCGGTGCCGATGCGACCGGCGAGGCGGGTGGCGAGGAGCGAGTGGCCGCCGTGGGCGAAGAAGTCGTCGTCCATGCCCGCCTCCTGGAGGCCGAGGACGGACGCGAAGATCTCGCAGACCGTCCTTTCGGCGGGCGTGACGGGCAGCCGGCCGGCCGGGCGGTGCACGGTGGCCGGGTCGGGGAGCGCCTTGCGGTCCAGCTTGCCGTTGACGGTGAGCGGGAACTGCGGCAGGTGCAGGAACAGCGACGGGACCATGTAGTTGGGCAGGTTCCGGCCCAGTTCGGTGCGGACCTCCTCGGCGGTGGGGGTGCCGGTGAAGTAGCAGATGAGCCGTTGCTGGCCCGCGTGGTCCCGGTCGACGGCGACGACGGCCTCGCCGACGCCCGGTACGGCGCGCAGCGCGGTCTCCACCTCGCCCAGTTCGATGCGGTTGCCGCGGACCTTGACCTGGTGGTCCTGGCGGCCGAGGAAGTCGAGCTGGCCGTCGGCCCGCATCCGGGCGAGGTCGCCGGTGCGGTACATGCGGCTGCCGGGCACGGCGGAGAACGGGTCGGGGACGTAGCGCTCGCTGGAGCGGCGCGGGTCGCGCAGGTATCCGGGGCCCACGCCGGTGCCGCCGATGAAGAGTTCGCCGGGGACGCCGGGCGGTACGGGGGCGAGCGCGGCGTCCAGCAGGTAGAGGGTGTTGTTGCGCAGCGGGCGGCCGACGGGCAGCCGGCCGTGCTCCAGCTGGGCGTGCACGTCGGGGCCGATGAAGGCGTGGGTGTTGTCGTCGGAGCACTCGGTGAGGCCGTAGGCGTTGACGATCGCGGCCTTCGGGTGGCGCGCGTACCAACGGGTGCACAGTTCGGGCGGCAGCACCTCGCCGTTGACGATGAACCAGCGCAGCTCGGGCAGGGCCGGCGGCAGCACGCCGGTGTCCCACAGGTCGACGGCGGCGCGGACGAAGGAGGGCACGGTCTCCAGGACGGTGGTCCCGCGGCGGGCGGCGTCGTCGAAGAGGGCGGCCGGGTCGCGGGCGGTGTCCCGGGTGACCAGGTGGACCTGTCCGCCGGTGATCAGCGGGGCGAGCATCTGCCACACGGAGATGTCGAAGGTGAGCGGGGCGTTCATCACCACGCGGTCGCCGTCGCCGAGGTCGAGGTCCTCGACCTTGGCCAGGAGGTGGTTGTTCATGCCCCGGCGGTGGACCATGGCGCCCTTGGGCTTGCCGGTGGAGCCGGAGGTGAAGCAGACGTAGGCGAGGGCGTCGGGTCCGCCGGCCGGCGCCGGCCGCTCGCCCGGGGCGGCGGCCGCCGCGTCGTCGATGACCAGGACGGGCAGGCCGCCGGGGACGGCTGCGGCGATCTCCTCGGCGCGGGCCCGCTGTTCGGGGGCGGCCAGCAGGCGGGCGATCCCGCCGCTCGCGAGGAGGTCGGCGGTACGGGTGACGGGGCCCTCGGGGTCGAGGGGGACGTAGGCCGCTCCGGAGCCCAGGATGCCGAGCATCGCGACGGGGACCCGGGTGGTGGGCTCGCTCAGCACGGCGACCAGGTCGCCGGGGCGCACGCCGTCGGCGAGGAGGGCCAGGGCGAGGGCGTCGGCGCGGGCGACGAGGGCCGCGTAGCTCAGCTCGCGGCCGGCCTCGTCGGTGGTGGCGACGGCGTCGGGGCGGCGCTCGGCCTGCTGCCGTACGCGTTCGACGGCCTCCGCGTACTGCTCGTCGCGCGCGGTGTCGTTCCATTCGACCAGGACGCGGTGGCGTTCGGCGGGCGAGAGCAGGTCCACGGTGCCCACCGGGCACGACGGGTCCTCGGCGACGGCTTCCAGGAGCCGGGCGAGCCGTTCCAGCAGGGCCTGGGCGGTGTCCCGTTCGAAGACGTCCGGCCGGTAGTCGATCTGCAGGCGCAGCCGGTCGCCGGGGATGGCGGTCAGCGAGAGCGGGTAGTGGGCGGCGTCGTACGGGTCCACTGCGGTGACGCGGAGCCCGCCGGCGCCGAGGGCGGCGAGGCCGGCCTCGTCGACCGGGTAGTTCTGGAAGGCGACGCAGGAGTCGAAGAGCTCCCCCGCTCCGGCGAGCCGCTGGATCTCGACCAGGCCCAGGTGGTGGTGGTCGATCAGCCGCGCCTGCTCGTCCTGGAGCCGTTCGAACAGCGCGACGAGGGACTCCGCGGGGTCGATCCGCACGCGGACCGGCACGGTGTTGATGCACAGGCCCACGATGTCGGCGACGCCGGGCAGTTCGGGGTCGCGGCCGCTGACGATGGCGCCGAAGACCACGTCCTCGGAGCGGATCTGCCGGCCGAGCAGGAGCGCCCACGCGCCCTGGAGCAGGGTTCCCGAGGTGATGCGGTGGCCGCGCGCGAGCGCGCCGAGCCGCTCGGTCAGGGACTCCGGGAGGTACGTCTCCACGCGGTCGGGCAGGACCGAGCCGGGCGGCGGGGACACGGGCGCGGTGCGGGTTCCGCCCGCCAAGCCGTCCAGGGCGCGGGTCCAGGCGTCCTGGGCGGCGGCCGTATCGCGGGTGTGGAGCCGGCCCAGGAAGGCGGAGTACGGGGTGACCGGGCCCAGGGGCGCGTCGTCGGCGTGGTGCAGGGCGAGGAGTTCGCGCACCAGGACCGGCCAGGACCAGCCGTCCATCAGGATGTGGTGGTAGGTCAGCAGCAGCCGGTGGGACAGCGGGCCGGTGCGGATGAGGGTGAAGCGCAGCAGCGGCGGCCGGGCGAGGTCGAAGCGGGTGGCCCGGTCCTCGGCGAGGAGGGTGTCGACGGCGGCGGCGCGCTCGACCGTGCCGAGCCCGGACAGGTCCATCTCCTGCCAGGGAGCCCGCACGCCGCGCTGGACGACCTGGGCGGGCTCGCCCGTGGCGCGGCGCAGGAATCCGGCGCGCAGGTTGGCGTGCCGTGCCAAGGCGGTGTCGGCGGCGGCGCGCAGCCGGTCCGCGTCGAGGGGGCCGTCGAGGTCGAGGAGCAGCTGGGCGACGTAGACGTCGCGTTCGTCCTCGTCGAAGAGGGCGTGGAAGAGGATGCCGTCCTGGAGCGGGGAGAGCGGCAGGACGTCCTCGACCAGGGAGCGCGCGGCGGGTGCGGCGGGTGCGGCGGCAGGGGCGGGGGTGGACGGCGGGTGGTTCACGGTGGTGTTCCTTCTGTGGTCAGGCGGTCTGGGTGCGGCGGGCCCGGCGGACGATCGGCGGGTCCTCGGCGCCGGCGCCGGCGGCCGCGGCGGCGGGCAGGGCGGCGGCCAGTTCGGCGACGGTGGGGCCGGTGAAGAACTGGCGGATGCCGACGGCGGCTCCGAACCGCGCCGTGACCTCGGCGAGCAGTTGGGTGGCGAGCAGGGAGTGCCCGCCGAGGTCGAAGAAGCTGTCGTGGACGCCGATCCGCGGCAGGCCGAGGACCTGTTCCCAGATCGCGCACAGGGCGCGCTCGTCGTCGGTGCGCGGTTCCTGGTGGGCCCCTGCGGTGCCGGCCGTGGCCGGGTCCGGCGCGGGCAGGGCGGTCAGGTCGGTCTTGCCGTTGGCCGTCACGGGGAAGGCGTCCAGCAGGGTGAGGGTGGCGGGCACCATGTAGTCGGGGAGCCGGGCGCGCAGGTGTTCGCGCAGTTCCTGCGGGTCGGGTGCGGGGGTTCCCTCGGCGGGGACCGCGTAGCCCGCGAGCGCGGGTCCGGCGGCCGTGTCCACGACGGTGACGGCGGCCTGGCCCACCGCCGGGTGGCAGGCCAGGGCGTGCTCGATCTCGCCGGGTTCGATGCGCAGTCCGCGGATCTTGACCTGCCGGTCGGCGCGGCCGAGGTACTCGACCTGGCCGTCGGTGTTCCAGCGGGCCAGGTCGCCGGTGCGGTACATGCGGGCGCCCGGGGGGCCGTACGGGCAGGCGACGAAGCGTTCGGCGGTCAGCGCCGCCCGGCCGAGGTAGCCCTGGGCGAGACCGGCGCCCGCGATGTAGAGCTCGCCGATGACGCCGGGTGCCACGAGGCCGAGCCGCCCGTCCAGGACGTGGAGCTGCGTACCGTCGAGCGGCCGGCCGATGGGGACCTGCCCGCCCGGGGCTTCCTGGCCCGGGCCGACGGCGAAGGTCGCGGCGAAGGTGGTGGTCTCGGTGGGGCCGTAGGCGTTGGTGACGGTGGTGTCGGGGCAGGCCTCGCGGACCCGGCGGACCATGGACGGCGAGGCGGCCTCGCCACCGGTCATCACCTCGTGCAGCGTGCCGAGTGCGGGCAGGCAGCGGTCGGCGAGGACGTTGAAGAGGGTGGCGGTGAGGAAGGTTCCGGTGACCTTCTCCTCGGTCATCAGCCGGGCCAGCGCGTCGACGTCGAGCTCGCCGGGCGGCGCGACGACGACCAGGCCGCCGTTCAGGAGCGGCACCCACATCTCGTAGGTGGAGGCGTCGAAGGCGTGCGGGGAGCGGAACAGGACCCGCTCGTGCGCGCCGCCGCGCCAGCGCCCGTCGGTGGCGAGGGCGACGACCTCGCGGTGGGCGACGGCCACGCCCTTGGGGGTGCCCGTGGAGCCGGAGGTGTACATCAGGTAGGCGAGCGCGTCGGGATGTCCGGGGGGCCCGGCCGGCGCGGCGTCCCCGGCCGCGTCGGCGGGGGCCGCGTCCGGGCGCAGCACGTGGCGCGGACCCGCCGGTACGGGCTCGCCGTCCGGGAGGTCGGTGACGAGGACGGCGGCTGCTGCCGCGGTGATCACGGCCTCGGTACGGGCGCGCGGGGCCCGCGCGTCCAGCGGCAGGTAGGCGGCGCCCGCCTTGAGGATGCCGAGGCAGGCGGCGACGAGGTCGGCCGAGCGGTCCATCAGTACGGCGACGGCCTCGCCCGGGCGGACGCCGAGGGTGCGCAGCCGCCCGGCGATCCGGTCGGCGCGGGCGCCCAGTTCGGCGTACGTGGTCTCCCGGCCGGCGCAGAGCACTGCGGCGCGGTCGGGGTGGGCGGCGGCCCGCTCCTCGAAGGCCCCGTGGACGGTGCGGGCGTCGGTGGCGACGCTCGCGCCCTGCCAGTGCTCCAGGAGGTCGGCGCGCTCCCCGGGCAGCAGGACGTCGAGTGCGGAGAGCGGGACCCCGGGTTCGCGGACGACGGCGCCGATGAGGTGGACGAGCCGGTCCAGCAGGCGCCGGGCCGTCGTCCCGTCGAACAGGTCGCTCGCGTACTCCAGGCCGAGGGCCAGGCCCCGGGGTTCTCCGGTGGCCGGGTCGTGGAGCTCTTCGACCTCCAGGGTGAGGTCGAACTTGGCGGTGTCGGTGCGTACCGCCTCGACCTGCGCGGCCAGCCCCGCGAAGGCGGGGACCTGCGGCTCGGTGCGCTGGGCGGAGACGGCGACCTGGAAGAGCGGGTGACGGGCGGGCGAGCGGGCCGGGTTGAGGCGTTCGACCAGCGATTCGAAGGGCAGTTCCTGGTGGGCGTACGTCTCCAGGGCGGCGGACCGCACCCGGGCCAGCACCTCCGTGAAGGCGGGGTCGCCGGAGGTGTCGGCGCGCACGATCAGGGTGTTGACGAAGAGTCCCACGAGGTCGGTGAGGGCTTCGTCGTCGCGGCCGTCGACGGGGCAGCCGAGCGGCAGGTCGGTGCCGGCGCCGAGGCGGGTGAGCAGGACCGCGAAGGCCGCCTGGACGGCCATGAACGGCGTGGCGCGGCCGCCTTGGGCCAGCGCGGCCAGCCCTGCGTGGACGGCGGCGTCGGTCCGTGCCTCCACCAGTGCGCCGCGGTGGCCGGCGACGGCCGGGCGCGGCCGGTCGGCGGGCAGGGCCAGTTCCTCGGGCAGGCCGTCCAGGGCGGCCGCCCAGTGGGTGAGCAGCCGGGCGTGCAGGGAGGCGGGGTCCTGGGCCGGGCCGAGGAGTTCGCGCTGCCACAGGGCGTAGTCCGGGTACTGCACCGGCAGTTCGGGCCACTCGGGCGGGCGGCCGGAGCACCGGGCGGTGTAGGCGGCGGCCAGGTCGCGGACGAGGACGTTCACGGAGTGGCCGTCGCCCGCGATGTGGTGCAGGACCAGGAGCAGGTAGTGCTCCTCGTCCCCGTCGGTGAACAGGTCGGCGCGCAGCGGCGGTTCGGCGGCGAGGTCGAAGGGCCGGGACGAGGCCTGTGCGGCCCGCCGGGCGCGTTCCGCGGGCGGGCAGACGGTGACGGTGAGCGTCGGGGTTGCGTCCGCGGGGTCCAGGACCCGCTGGTGGGGGCGGCCCGCGGCGTCGGGGAAGACGGTGCGCAGGGCCTCGTGGCGGCCGCTCACGTCCGCGAGCGCGGCACGCAGGGCCGGGCGGTCGAGGGCGCCGCGCAGCCGCAGCCCGACGGGGATGTGGTAGAGCGCGCCGTCGGCGCCGTCCCGGGCGTGGAACCACAACCGCTGCTGGGCGTGGGACAGAGGGATCACAGCAGGGCTCCGAGCTGGGATTCGAAGGTGTCGAGGTCGGCCTGGCTGACCTGGGCGAGGGATACGTCGGAGGGGGTCAGCCCGCCGGCGTCCGGGCGGGCGGCGTGGGTGACGACGGCGCGCAGCATGGTGAACCACTCCTGCGCGAGGTCGTGGACCCAACTCCCCGGGAAGGCGTTGCCCGCCCAGGTCCAGGTGGCGCTGAGGGTGAGGCCGTCCGGGCCCTCGTGGGCGGCCGCGTTGACCTCCACGGCGTGGGCCATCGGCAGGCCTTCGTCGGCGTCGTCGAGGGCGAAGGCGTGCCCGGGCGCGGCGTCCCAGGGGGCGTCGCCGCCCATCGGGAACCGGCCGAGGTAGTTGAAGCCGATCTGGGGGATGCCGCGCGCGGCGAGGTCCGGCCCGGTACGGGAGTTGAGGTGGCGCAACAGCCCGAAGCCGATGCCCTTGTCCGGTACGGCGCGCAGTTCCTCCTTGACCAGGCGCAGGGCGGCGCCGACCGCGGGTCCGCCGGCGCGGGCCTCGTCGAGGTCGGGTCGGCCGAGGGCGAGGCGGACGGGGAACACGGTGGTGAACCAGCCGACGGTGCGGGACAGGTCCGTGCCGTCGGTGACGTCCTCCCGGCCGTGGCCCTCGACGTCGACGAGGACGGCGCCCTCCTCGTCCGTGCCGTCCTCGCCGTCGGCGCTGCGCCGGCCGAGGACGGCGAGGGCCAGGGCGGTCAGCAGGACGTCGTTGACGGTGCCGTTGACGAGTCCGGGCGCGGTGGTGAGCAGGGGGCCCGTCACGTCCGGCCCGAGGGTCAGGGTGAGGGTGTTGTCCGGGCTCTCGGGGTCGAGGCCGCCGGCCGCGCGGACCCCGGCGAGGGCCTGCGGGGCCTCGCGCAGCGCGGCGGCCCAGCGGTCGGCCTCAGCGGTCCGGCGGCCGGAGGTGGCCTCCGCGCGCAGCAGGTCGGCCCAGTGCGCGAACGGGGTGTGCGCCGGTTCCAGGACGGGCTCGCGGCCCTCGCCGAGCGCCGCCGCGCAGGTGCGCAGGTCGTCCTGGAGGATCCGCCACGAGACGCCGTCGACCACGAGGTGGTGGACGACGAGCGCGAGGCGTCCCTGCTGTCCGGCCCCCCGGTCGAGGAGTACGGCGCGCAGCACGTGGCCCGCACGGGGCGAGAGCAGCCGACGGGCCGCGCTCATCCGCTCCCGGGCCAGGGCGGGGAGTTCCCCGTCGCCCGTCCCGCGTGCGTCCACGTGCTCCAGCAGGTCCGCCGCGGTGACGGAGCCCGCGGGCGGTACGAGCGGCTCGGCGCCGCGGGCGCCGATCCCGTCGGGCAGCCGCAGGCGGAGCATCTCGTGGGTGTCGAGGAGGGCCTGGACGGTGCGTTCGGCGGCGGCCGCTCCGAAGCCCGGCGGGGTGCGCACGACGAGCGACTGGTTGTACGTGTCGACGGGACCGCCGAGTTCGGCGAGCCAGCCCATGATCGGGGTGGGGGTCAGCGGGCCCAGCCGGCGCGGGGGCACGGCGGGGCCGGTGCCCTCCCCCGCCCGGCCGTGGGCGCGGGCGGTGGCGGCGAGCGCGTTCACGCTCTCGGCGCGGAGCACGTCGCGGGTGCTGACGACGAGGCCGGCCGCGCGGGCGCGGCTGACGACCTGGATCGCCTGGATGCTGTCCCCGCCGAGCCCGGTGAAGCTGTGGCCCGCGTCGACCTCGGCGCGGCCGAGGACCTCCGCGAAGAGGGTGCGCAGGGTCCGTACGGGGTCGGCGCCCGTGTCGGTGTCGCCGCCGGTGTCGGCCGGCTGCCCGGTGGGGTGGACGGGCTCAGCCACGGGGCGCGTTCCCGGCGAGGGCGGCCACCAGGGAGGCGGGGCGCATGTCGGTCCAGACCCGCTCGACGTGGTCCAGGCAGGCCTGGCGGCCGTCGGGGCCGTGCACCACGGTCCAGCCGGCCGGGACGGGGTTGGCGGCGGGCCACAGGGAGTGCTGGAGCTCGTCGTTGCGGACCACGACGTAGGTGGCGTTGTCGTTCTCGAAGGGGTTGCTCATGGCGGTTCGCCTTTCGGGTCGGGTGCGGCCGTACGGTCGTACGGCCGCCTCGCGGAAGGAGGAGTGACGGTCGATCAGGAACGGGGCGCGGCCTCGATGTCGAGGCGGAGCAGGGCCCGTGCCGCGTCGAGGGCGGCGTGCACGCCCTCGGGCTCCGGGTGGCGGGCGATCACGTGCCCGAGGCGGTCGGAGGCGCTGCGGGGCCTGCGTACGGGCGTGCCGGGGGCGGCGGTGACCAGCACCGACTCGACCCCTTCGACGGCGGCTGCCTCCCGGGCGCCGTGGGCGGCCGTGAGGATGCCGTCGGCGTCGGCGAGGACGAACTGGATCCCGGCGTGGCCGGCCCCCTCGGCCTTGAGGTGCGGGGGCAGGCCGAGGGCGGCACGGAGCTGTTCCCCGAGGAGGTCCACCCCGGTGGCCAGTCGGATCAGTTCGGGGATCATGCCGCCGGCCGGACGCGGGTTGATCTCGATGAGGGCGGGCCCTTCGGCGGTCAGTTTGACCTCGGTGTGGGTGGCTCCCAGGCGGATCCCGGCCGCGTCCAGGGCCGCCGTCACCGTCTCGGTGATCTGCTGGGCGGTGGCGGCGGGCAGCGGGGCGGGGAAGAGGTGGCGGTGCTCGACGAAGTGCGGGGTGGCCGTCACGGACTTGGCGGTGATGCCGACGCACACGGCCTGCCCCTCCCCGCTGAACATCTCGACGCTGTACTCCGGCGCGTCCAGGTACTCCTCGACGAGGACGGTGCGGGCGGTGGGCATGCCCCGGACGTTGGTGTCGATCGCGAGGATCTTCTCGATCTGGGCGCGGGCCTCCGCCTCGTCGGCGCAGAGCAGGACGTTGGTGGAGCCCGAGTCGTCGGCCGGCTTGACCACGCAGGGCAGTCCGGTGCGGGCGACGGCCTCCGCCGCCCCGGCCGGCTCGTGCACGAGGGCGTACCGGGGCTGGCGGACGCCAGCGGCCCGCATCCTCTCGCGCAGGGCGGACTTGTCGCGGCAGACGGCCACGGCGTCGGGCGGGTTGCCGGGCAGGCCGAGCCACTGGGCGATCCGGGCGGCGGCCGGTACGTAGAAGTCGCTGGTGGTGGTGACGCCCGCGATCTCCTCGCGGCGGAAGCGTTCCTGTACGGCGGCGCGCAGCGCGGCGTCGGAGTTGGTGTCGCAGCGCACCACCTCGGCGCCGGTGTCCGCGAGTCCCCGGTAGCGGTCGGGGTCGCCGGTCAGCAGGACGGGTACGGTGCCCAGTTCGCGCGCCCGGTCCAGGGCCAGCATGCCGGTGCCGGTGGTGTTGGACTCCACGAACAGCAGGTGCCGCCGGATCCCGGCGGGCGGGCTGTAGGCGAGGGTGGACCAGGTATGGGCGGTCCCCTCGGGGCCGAGGGCGGCCGGCGCGGTGGCGGTGGGCACCTCGCGCAGCCGGTGGGCGTCCCAGTGCTCGTCGTTGTAGACGGTGTCGGCGTAGCGGTCGCCGCGGTCGGGCAGGATGCCGACGATCCTGGTCCCGGGCTCGGCGCGGTCGGCGAGGCCGGTGAGGACCCGGTAGACGGAGCCCGAGGTGTTGCCGCCGAAGATCTGCTGCTCGCGGGCGAGGTCCCAGGTCGCGGCGAAGGCCTCGTGGTCGTTGAGCCAGTGCACCTCGTCGACGAGGGTGCGGTCCAGGTTCTTGGGCAGCAGGCTGTTGCCCAGCCCGCTCTGCAGCCGCTGCGGTACGTCGGGCTGGCCGAAGAGGGCGCTGCCCACGCAGTCGACGCCGACGACGTGCAGGGCGGGGAGGCTCTCGCGCAGCGCCCGTGCGGTGCCGCATAGGGAGCCGCCGCTGCCGACGGCCCCGACGAGGGTGTCGAACTGACCCAGGTCCGCCAGGAGTTCACCGGCGAGGGTGCGGTAGGCGCCGGGGTTGTCGGGATTGGTGTACTGCTGCGGCCAGAAGGCGCCGGGCAGTTCGTCGAGCAGTTCCGCGAGCCGCTCCAGGCGGGCGCTCTGCCAGCCGTGGCTGGTCATGGCCGCGACCACGTGCACCCGGCAGCCCAGGGCGCGGAGTTTGGCGAGGGTGACGGGGTCGATGCGCGGGTCGGTGACGATGTGGACCTCGTGGCCCAGGGAGCGGCCGACGAGGGCCACGCCGAGGGCCATGGTCCCCGAGGAGCTCTCGATGACGGGGGCGCCGGGCTTCAGGGTGCCCAGTCGCCGGGCCTCCAGGAGGATGTTGCGGGCGACGCGGTCCTTCATGGCGAAGAGGTTCTGCAGCTCCAGCTTGGCGTAGACCTCCACGCCGCGGGCCTCGCCGAGGCGCAGCCGGACCAGCGGGGTCGCGCCGATCGCGTCCGTCACGGTGTCGAACAGCATGGTCAGATCTCCAGCTCGGTGGGGTGGGCGGGCGCGGCCGTCGGGCTCCAGCTGTCGTCGGCGCCGAGGGAGCGGTGTACGGACACCTCTCCGCCGAGGGCGGCGCAGCCGGCCCGGATGTGCTCGGTCTTGCCCGCGAGGGCCGGGTCGTTCGCCTCCAGGAGGACGCCGAGCATGGTGCCGCTGTGGGCGAGCACCAGGCCCAGGCCGTCGACCTCGCGGCACAGGGCGTGCAGCTGCGCGAAGCCGGCGCGCCGGCGGCGGTGGGCGTTCATCTCGGCGCTGCGGGTCGCGACGGCGCCGACCTCCTGGAGGTCGCCGCGGGCCACGGCGTCGGTGAGCCGGTCCAGCAGGAGCGCGTACTCCTCCCGGTCGGCGGCGTCGATGGCCCGGGCTCCCCGGTTGTGCGCGACGGTGTCCACCTGGCCGCCCTCGTCGTGGGCGACGACGGTGAGCGGGGGCAGCACGCCGAGGCGGCGACCGAGGCGCACCTCCCGGTGGTGGAAGGCGACGATCTCGTCGTACATGACCCCGTCGGCCGGTTCGATGCCGCGCAGGAAGTCCTCCGTCTCGGCCGGGGTGAACTCGCGCCCGTGGGCGGCCCCGACGGCCCGTACGGTGGCGACGAGGTCGGCGGAGGAGCTGGCGAGGCCCTTGCCCTCGGGCAGGTCCCCGGCCACCTCCAGGAGGCCGCCGTCCGCCGCGCCGAGGGCGGCCAGGACGGCCTCGGCGACACGACGGGACTTGGCCTTGTGGGCCGGCCGCACCTGGACCTCGCGCCGGCCGGGGCTGGGGTGGAAACGGGCGGTGGCCCAGCGGGCGAGGGGGAAGGTGACCAGGAAGTCCCCCTGCGGGTGGGGCAGGGCGCCCTGGAGCAGTTCTCCGAAGGTGCCGAAGGCGCTGCCGGAGCCGGGTCCGAGGACGGAAGCCGGTCCGAGGACGGAGGCGGTCCTCCCTCCGGCGGCGTCAGTGGGCGTGCTGTACGCGGGCGCGGGTGCCATCGCCGTCCTCCTGGTGGATCTCGTCGTCGGTCGCGCCGTACAGGGCGCGGTCGCCTTCCTCGGCGCCCGCGCGGACCGCGGCGGCGCGCAGTTCCCAGTCGGCGCCGAGCCGTTCGTACGTCTCCTGCTGGGTGCGCAGTACCGCGCGCACGGCGTCGGGGCGGGCCGAACCGGCGGAGACCATGCGCTCCAGGCCCCGGTCGACGTCGAAGGCCTCGGCGAGGAGCCGGGCGGGGTCGGCGAGGGTGATGCCGCGTCCGGCGGCCGCCTCGACCAGCAGGGCGGGTTCGCCCGGGGCGGGGGCGGCGCCCGCCGCCGCGGCGAGCACGACGTACTTCCCGGCGACGACCTGGGCGGTGCGCCAGGGCACCCCTTCGGCGAGGCAGAGGGCGTTGGCGAGGCTGAAGCCGCCGAGGAACTCGCGCTCGCACACCTGGCGCATGCGGTCGGCGCGGAAGGTCAGCCTGCGCAGCACCTCCGTGAGGAGGCGGACGGTGCCGTGGGCCGAGTCGAAGGCGTTCAGCAGGTGGGTGCCGGCCTCCTTGGAGACCTCGACGAGGTTGCAGAAGGGGGTGTTGCGCTGCCCCAGGAGCACGTCGAAGTGGAATGCGGTCAGGTGGGCGGTGCGCCCGCGGATGCGTTCCAGGACCGGGTAGTTCTTCTTCTGCGGCATGGCGGAGGAGATGCCGGACAGCTCGTCGGGCAGTTCGATGAAGCCGTACTCGCTGCCGCCCCAGGTCAGCAGGTCGGTGGTGAAGCGGCTCAGGGCGGTGCCCAGCAGGCTGAGTTCCGCGGTCAGTTCGGCGCTCCAGCGGCGCGAGGCCACGGCGGTCAGGGCGTGGGGCTGCGGCCGGGAGAAGCCGAGCAGCCGGGCCATCCGGTCGCGGTCCCAGGGCAGTTCCTGCCCCGCCATGGCGCCGGCGCCCAGCGGGCAGGCGTCGATGCCGTCGTACGCGTTCAGCAGCCGGGCGTGGGTGTGCAGCAGGTGCTCGGAGAGCGCGGCGAGGTGGAAGCCGGGGGTGATGATCTGGGCGGCCTGGAAGTGGGTGTACCCCGGCATGGGCAGGTCGCAGGTCTCCTGGGCCAGCCGGTGCACGACGGCGGCGAGTTCGAGGAGGGCTGCGGCGAAGCGGGTGAGCTGGTCGCGGCCGTACATCACCTGGGCGCAGGCCTGCAGGTCGTTGCGGCTGCGGTCGGCGTGCCAGCGCACGACCGGGGCGGGCAGGCCCGCCTCGACGTGCCGTTCGAGGGCGAAGGCGATGTCCGACATGTTGGCGCCGGGCTGCGCGCTGAGGGTGTCGGGCCCGACGGAGTCCAGCAGGGCGGCGATCCGGTGGGCCTCCTCGGCGGTGATCAGGTCCATGCGGACGTACTCGGCGGCCAGGGTCTTCTCGATGGCGACGTAGTGGCGCAGCAGGTGGCGGGACTCGAACCCGAACTGCGGGGCGAGCACTTCGTCGTGCAGGAGTTCGGCGGGACCGCCGCTGATCCGGCCGCTCAGCTCTGGGGCGGGCCCCGGGGTGTCACTCGTCACGTGGTGTGTTCCGTTCCTGTTCTGGTGCGGGGCGCGTCGGCGCATGCCTCGTCGACGCGCGGCGCGGGAAGGGGGGGACGGGTACCCCGGGCGGGCCGGGGCACCCGTTCAGCGGTGGTCGGCCGCGGCGAGGGCGGTGCGCAGGAGGGCGGCGACCCGGGTGCTGTGCGGCGGCCGCATCAGCCCGTAGTGGTCGGTGGCGGCGTCGTGGCGGGTGAAGCCGGCCCCGGCCCGCCCGGCCCATCGGTCGGCGGCCCGCTCCCGGGCCCCGGTCCCGCTCTGGAGGAACAGGACCGGGCAGGGGGCGGTCGGGGGCTCGTACGCGGCGCCGGCGCGGATCCCGGTCCGGAACACCGCGTAGTGCCGGGCGAGGTCCTGCGGGTCCAGTCCGGGGGCGAAGCCGTCGCGTTCCACCTGCTCGGCGAGGACGGTGAGCCGGGCCGTGGTGTCGGCGACGCTCCGCAGGGCGCTCCGCAGGGCGGACGCGCTCTCGTCGGAGGGGTCGAAGCCGGCGGAGCGGGCGAGGTCCTCGTGGAACCACTCCAGCAGCTCGTTCTCGTCGTCGGGGACGGCGCCGGGCTCCGGGTAGCCGGTGTCCAGCAGTGCGAGGGTCGCCACCTCCTGCCCGGCTGCCCGCAGTTGGACCGCCATTTCGTGGGCGAGGAGCCCGCCGAAGGACCAGCCGGCCAGGTGGTAAGGGCCGGAGGGGCGGATCCGGCGCAGGGCCTCCAGGTGGGCTGCGGCCAGCTCCTCGACGGTGGCGTCGGGGGCCGCTGCGGGGTCGGTCAGCCCGGGTGCCGTCAGCCCGAACACCGGTCGTTCGGTGCCCAGTTCGGCGGCCAGAGTGCGGTAGCAGAAGACGTTCCCGCCGATCGGGTGGACGAGGAAGAGCGGGGCGAGGGTGCCCTCGGGCTGGAGGCGGACCACCGGGTCCGGGGCCACGGCGACGTGGCGGCCCCGCAGCAGCGCGGCCTGCCGGGCGACGGTCGGGTGCTCCAGGACGGCCGAGACGCCGAGGCGTTCGCCGAAGGCCTGGTTGATCCGACCGATCAGGCGCAGGGCGTCGATGGAGTGCCCGCCGGACTCGAAGAAGTCGTCGTGGACACCGACCGTGCCGGCGTCCAGCAGCCGCTCCCAGATCCCGGCGAGGCGGGCTTCGAGGGCGTCGCGGGGCGGGGTCGGCTCGGCGCCGCCGCGCAGGTCGGCGGGGTCCGGGTCGGGCAGGGCTGCGCGGTCCAGTTTGCCGTTGGCGGTCAGCGGGAGGGCGTCCAGGCGCACCCACGCGGAGGGGACCATGTACTCGGGGAGCCGCTCCCGGGCGTGGGCGGCCAGTGCGCCCGGGTCGGGGGCGGGTGCGGCGTCCGGGCCGGCCGCGTCGGGGACGAAGTAGCCGACGAGGCGTTCGCCGCGGGGCAGGACCGCGCAGTCGCGCACACCGGGGTGTTCGGCGAGGACGGCTTCGATCTCCCCCGGCTCGACGCGGAAGCCGCGGATCTTGAGCTGGTGGTCGGTGCGGCCCGCGTACTCCAGGGCTCCGTCGGGGCGGTGCCGGGCCAGGTCGCCGGTCCGGTAGAGGCGGCGGGTGACGCCGTCGGGGCCGGTGTGCTCGATGAAGCGCTCGGCCGTCAGTTCGGGGCGTCCGTGGTAGCCGTCGGCGAGGCCGACGCCTTCGAGGAAGAGTTCCCCGGTGACGCCGAGGGGGACCTCGGCGAGGCGGCGGTCCAGGACGTGGGTGCGCATGTTGGCGATGGGCCGGCCGATGGGCACGCTGTCGCCGCCGTCCGGCCGGCACTGCCAGTACGTGACGTCGACGGCCGCCTCGGTGGGTCCGTAGAGGTTGTGCAGTTCGACGCCGGGCAGCCGCTCGAAGAACCGGCGCTGGACCTCGTACGGCAGGGCCTCGCCGCTGCACACCACGCGGGTGAGCCCGGCCGCGCCGGTCACGGCCGCGGGGTCGTCGAGGAAGACGCTCAGCATCGACGGGACGAAGTGCACCGTGGTGGCGCCCTCGTCGTGGATCAGGCCGGCGAGGTAGCCGGGGTCGCGCTGCCCGCCGGGGCGGGCGAGGACCAGGGTGGCGCCGGTCAGCAGGGGCCAGAACAGCTCCCACACGGAGACGTCGAAGGTGTACGGCGTCTTGTGCAGCACCCGCTCCCCCGGGACCAGCCCGTACTCGTCCTGCATCCACAGCAGCCGGTTGGCGATGGCGCGGTGGGAGACCACGACGCCCTTGGGCTTTCCGGTGGAGCCCGAGGTGAAGATCATGTACGCCGGGTCGGACGGCTCGGGCGCCCCGGCGGGACCCGCGGCGGCGGTCGGGGCCGCGTCCGGCCGGACGACGGTGACCCCGGAGCCCTCCAGCCGCTCCGTCCACGCGCCCTCGGTGACCACCAGGCCGATGCCGGACTCGGCGAGCAGGGACCGCACGCGCGGCGCCGGGTGCTCCGGGTCGAGCGGGACGTAGGCGGCGCCCGACTTCAGGACGGCGAGCAGGACCACGGGCAGGGCGAGGGAGCGTTCCAGCAGCAGGCCGACGAAGGTGCCGGGGCCCGCGCCCCGCTCCCGCAGGGCCGCGCACAGCCGTTCGGCCTCGGTGTCGAGGGCCCGGTAGGTCAGCTCGGCGCCCTCGAAGCGCACGGCCGGGGCGTCCGGGGTCCGGTCGCGCTGCGCGTCGATCAGTCGGGTCAGGACGTGCGGCTGCGGGTAGTCGACGGCGGTCCGGTTCCACTCGGCGTGGCGGCGGTGTTCGGCCTCCGGCAACAGGTCGGCGGCCGTACAGTCGCGGTCCGGGGCCTCGGCCAGGTCGCACAGGGCGGCGGTGTAGGAGGCGTGGGCGCTCTCCATCTGCGCCTCGGAGAACTGGGCGGCGTCGAAGCGCAGGCCGAGTTCGAGCAGGGAGCCGTCGGGGCTGCGGGAGAACTCCGCGCCGAAGGCGAAGTCGGTGCCGGCCTCTCCGGTCTCCTCCAGCACGGTGAACGCGCCGTCGGCGGACCCGTCCCGCTCCACGTGGAAGTGGGTGTAGTTGAAGAAGGTCTCGAAGAGCGGCCCGCCGCCGGACAGGCGCTGGATCTCGGCGAGCGGGAAGCGGCGGTGCGCGTGCAGCTCCGCCTCCAGCTCGGCGACGTGCGCGACGAGGCCGCGCCAGCTGAGACCGGTGACGTCGGCGCTCAGCGGCAGGGTGTTGAGGAAGACGCCGACGACCTTGTCGCCGTCGGTCTCCTCGGCCCGGCCGTTGTGTACCACTCCGGTGGTGACCGCGTCGCCGCCGCCCAGCAGGGCCATGGCCCGCAGGTGCGCGGCGAGCAGGACGGTGCGCAGCGGTACGCCGCACTCGGCGGCCAGGGCGGTCAGCCGGGCGTGCAGCCCCTCCGGGAGCGGCGCGAGGTACCAGGACATCGTGGCGGGTCCGCCGGTCGCCGCCGGGCGGGGCAGCCGGGTCGCGGGGGCGTCGGCGGCCTTGCCGGTCCAGAAGGCGCGCTGTCCGGCATCGCCCAGCGCCGCCCGTTCCAGGGCGACGAAGGAGGCGAACCGGGAGCGGGGGCCCGCGTCCGGCGAGGGACCCTCCGCGGGGGTCCGGGCGGCGAGCGCCTCGGTGTAGCAGGAGGCCAGTTCGGTGAGGAGCGAGCGTTCGCTCCAGCCGTCGAGGACGGCGTGGTGCTCGGCGACGAACAGCTGGAGGCGGGTGTCGGAGAGCCGCTGGACGTGGAAGCGGATCAGCGGGGGCCGGTCCCAGCCGAACGGCCTGTCGCGCTCGGCGGCGTAGCGGGCGGCGACGGCGGTCCGCTGTGCCTCGGGGTCGAGGCCGTACAGGTCCTCGAAGGTGATCTCCGGGCGGGCGCCGCGGTGGACGAGCTGGAGGGGCTCGCCGAACCCGTGCGGGTCGAAGGAGGTGCGCAGCATCTCGTGCCGGGCGGCGAGGACCTCGACGGTGGTGCGCCAGGCGTCCTCGGAGTAGGGCGCCTCGACCAGGTAGGAGGCCACGTTGTGGTAGACGCGTCCGCCGGCCGACGGCAGGTCGCTGTGGTAGAGCATGCCGGCCTGGAGCCGGGTCATCGGGTAGGCGTCCTCCAGCCCTTCGGGCAGGGCGGCGCGGTCCTCGGGGGTGAGCAGGGCGAACGGCTCGTACGGGGCCTCGGCGGCGGCCGCCGCCTCCCGCCGGGTCACGACGGGGGCCAGCGCGCGGGCCGTCTGGCGGCGCATGAGGTCGGCGACGGTGAGGTCGAGGCCGCGTTCCCGGATCCGGGCGAGGACCTGGAGGGAGCGGATGGAATCCCCGCCGAGGGCGTACCAGTTGTCCAGGGCGCCGACCCGTTCGTGCCCGAGGACCTGGGCGAAGACCTCGGTGAGCGCGGTCTCGACCGGCCCGCGGGGCGCCTCGTAGGTGGCGGTGGGGGTCCGGGGCACCGAGCCGGGGGCGGGCAGGCGGCGTCGGTCGGTCTTGCCGTTGGCGGTCAGCGGGAAGGCGGGCAGGGTGACGAAGGCGCCGGGGATCATGTAGCCGGGCAGCCGCTGCGCGAGGTGGGTGCGCATCTCCTCCACGGTGGGGCCCGTGCCGTCCTCGGCCCCGGTCACGGCCAGGTAGCCGACGAGGACGTCGGTCCCCGCGGGGTCCGGCGCGACGAGTGCGACCGCGGCGTCGACGAGGGGGTGGGCGGCCAGGGCGGCCTCGACCTCGCCGAGTTCTATCCGGAAGCCGCGCAGTTTGACCTGGTGGTCGATGCGGCCGAGGTACTCCAGGTCCCCGTCGGGCAGGGCGCGCGCCAGGTCGCCGGTGCGGTACAGCCGCTCGCCCTCCGCGAGCCCGGCGGGCCCGTCGGCGCCGCGGTCTGCGCCGCGGTCGGCGAGGCCGGTGGGGAAGCGCTCGGCGGTGAGTTCGGGCCGGCGCAGGTAGCCGCGGGCCAGGCCGGCCCCGGCGACGTACAGCTCCCCCACGGCGCCGCGCGGGACGGTCCGGCCGCGCGCGTCGAGCAGGTGCAGGCGCAGGTCGGGAATGGGCACGCCGATGACGCTGCCGCGGCCCTCCTCGGCGTCGCGGGCGGTCAGCGGCCGGTAGGTGACGTGCACGGTCGTCTCGGTGATGCCGTACATGTTGACCAGGCGGGGTGCGGTGTCGCCGTGCCGGGCGAACCACCCTGCGAGGGCGGCTACGTCGAGGGCCTCCCCGCCGAAGACGACGTGGCGCAGGGCGAGCCCGGAGGCGTCCGGACCGGCCGTGCGCTGGTGCTCCTCGTCGGCACGGGCCAACTGGTAGAAGGCGGAGGGGGTCTGGTTGAGGACGGTGACCCGCTCGGCGCGCAGCAGCCGGTGGAACTCCTCGGGCGAGCGGCTGGTTCCGTACGGCACCACGACGAGGCGGCCGCCGTGGGCGAGGGCGCCCCACAGCTCCCAGACGGAGAAGTCGAAGGCGATGGAGTGGAACAGGGTCCACACGTCCTCGGGGCCGAAGCCGAACCAGTGGTCGGTGGCGGAGAACAGTCGGGTGACGTTGGCGTGGGGCACGAGGGTGCCCTTGGGCAGGCCGGTGGAGCCGGAGGTGTAGATGACGTAGGCGAGGTGCTCGGGGGTGACGCCGCTCTCGGGGGCGGTGTCCGGTTCGGCGGCCAGGAGCGGGGCGTCGGCCTGCAGGTCGACGGTGTGCAGGCCGGGGGCGTCCCACAGGGACCGGGTGGCGGTGGTCCCGACGACGTGCTCCAGGCGGGCGTCCTGGACGATGTGGCGCAGCCGCTCGGGCGGGTTGTCGGGGTCGAGCGGCAGGTAGGCGCCGCCGGCCTTGAGGATGCCGAGCAGAGCGACGACGAGGTCGGCGGAGCGGGGCAGGCACAGTCCGACGAGGGTGTCGGGTCCCACGCCGAGGGCGCGCAGCCGGTGCGCGAGCCGGTTGGCGCGGGTGTCGAGCTCGCGGTAGGTGAGGGACGTGCCCTCGTGGACGAGGGCGACCGCTTCGGGGGTGCGGGCGGCGTGCCCGGCGAAGATCTCGTGGATGCAAGCCGGCTCGCCCGGAGCGTGCGGGAGGGCGGCGCGGGGCGGGAGCGGCGAGCCGATGCCGCTCCGCTCGTCGGCCGACAGCATCGGGAGCCGGCTGAGCGGGAGTTCGGGGCTTGCGGTGGCCGCGTCGAGGAGGCGGGCGAAGTGCCGGCCGAACTGCCGGGCGGTGGCGGCCTCGAACAGGTCGGCCCGGTACTCCAGCCGGCAGCTCAGCGCGCCGCCGGTGCGTACGACGTCGAAGGTCAGGTCGAACTTGGCGGTTCCGGCCGGCCCTTCGAGCATCGTGACCCTCGGGCCGGGCAGGCCCTCGGTCATGCCGTCCTCGTCGTGCAGGCCGAACATGACCCGGAAGGGGGGCGCGTCCTCGCCGGTGCGTCCGGGGGCGATCCGGTCGACGACGCGTTCGAAGGGCAGGTCCTGGTGGTCCTGGGCGTCGAGCACGGTGTCGCGTACGCGCTCCAGGTGGACCCGGAAGGCGGGGTCGTCGGACAGGTCCGCGCGGATGACCAGCGTGTTGACGAACAGGCCGACGGTGTCCTGGAACTCCTTGCGGTTGCGGCCCGCCACCGGCGTTCCGACGAGCACGTCGTCGGTGCCCGTGTAGCGGCCCAGCACGATCTGGAAGGCCGCCAACATCAGCGTGTAGGGGGTGCTGTGGGTGTCACGGCACAGGCGCTCCATCCGGGCGAGCACCTGGGCGGGCACCTCGAAGGAGTGCAGCGCCGCCGCGCCGCGGTCCGCTCCGGCACCGGGCCGGCCGTCCCGGGGCAGGGGCGCGTCGGGCAGTTCCCCGCCCAACTGCTGCTCCCAGTAGGCGAGCTGGCGCTGGGCGGCGGCTCCCTGGAGCCATTCCTCCTGCCAGTCGGAGAAGTCGGCGTACTGGTATTCGGGGACCTCGGGCCCTTCCAGGGCCTCGGCCGCGGCCGGCTGCGGCCGGTCGGCAGCGTCGGGGGCGCCGGCGTACCGGGCGTACGCGCCGAGGAGCTCGCGGGCGAGGATCCCGACGGACCAGCCGTCGGCGACGATGTGGTGCAGGGCGAGCGCGAGGACCGCGCCCTCGGGGGTGTGCAGCAGGGCCACCCGGAAGAGCGGTCCGGACTCCAGGTCGAAGGGCCGGTGGTGTTCGGCGGCCATCCACTCCTCGACGTCCCGGGGTCCGTGCGCCGCGGCGGCGGACCAGGCGAGCACGGCCTCGGTGTCGATGTGCTGCCACAGCTCGCCGTCGCGCAGGACGAACCGGGTGCGCAGTGCCTCGTGCCGGTCGAGCAGGCCCTGGGCGCACGTGCGGAGCGCGGCCTCGTCCACCGGTCCTTCGAGACCGTAGAAGACGGGCATGTGGTAGGTCGGCCTGCCCTCCTCCACCTGCTGGAGGAAGTACATCCGCTGCTGCGCTCCCGACGCGCGGAACGCGCTGAACGACGGCTCCGCAGGGCGTTCGGTCGGATCGTGACTGGCCAAGACAACTCCCTCGGCGCCGCACCGGTGGCTGGTACGCGGCGCATGCTCCGCTTGCTTGCCCGTTCAGCCTAGGAACGGCAGCGATTCGGGTGAAGTCGCCTGTTTCCGGTCCCCGATTCACGTGACCGCGGTTGTGGACGACCTGCGCAAGTACGGGTGGAAGGCCGTGTTCTGACGCCGTTCGGGGGCCCCGGGGCGGGACACTGCTGCCGCGGACCGATCCGAGATCGCCACAGGAGGCGCCATGCCCTTCATCACCGTCGGCCAGGAGAACACCACCGACATCGACCTGTACTACGAGGACCACGGCAGCGGGCAGCCCGTCGTCCTCATCCACGGCTACCCGCTGGACGGACACTCCTGGGAGAAGCAGCTGCCCGCCCTGCTGGACGCCGGCCACCGCGTCATCACCTACGACCGGCGCGGCTTCGGGCAGTCGTCCCAGCCCACCACCGGCTACGACTACGACACCTTCACCGACGACCTCCACACGCTGATGGAGACCCTCGACCTCACCGACACGATCCTCGTCGGCTTCTCCATGGGCACCGGCGAGGTCGGCCGATACCTCGGCACCCGCGGTTCCGGACGCGTGGCCAAGGCCGCCTTCCTCGCCGGCCTGGAGCCCTACCTCCTCAAGACCGACGACAACCCCACCGGCGTCGACGGCAGCGTCTTCGAGGGCATCCTCGCCGCCGTCACGAAGGACCGCTACGCCTACTTCACCGACTTCTACCAGGCCTTCTACAACCTCGACGAGAACCTCGGCACGCGCATCAGCGAGGAGACCGTCCGGGCGAGCTGGGCCACCGCCGCCGGCGCCTCCGCGTACGCCTCCCGCGCCGCCGTCCCCACGTGGACCACCGACTTCCGGGCCGACATCCCCAAGATCGACGTTCCCACCCTGATCCTCCACGGCACCGCGGACCGCATCCTCCCGATCGAGGCCACCGCGGAACCCTTCCACAAGGCCCTCCCGCACGCGGACTACGTCACCGTCGAGGGCGCCCCGCACGGTCTGCTGTGGACCCACGCCGAAGAGGTCAACAACGCCCTCCTCGCCTTCATCGGCAAGTAGCGCCCGGCTCGGCCGTCCGCCCCGCCCCGGGCTCCGCGCACTCCGGGGCCGCCGCCGCGGAGCCCGGGGCGGCGGCCCCGGAGCCGAGCATGATGCAAGAAATTTGCTTTAAGCTGGCCGCATGAGCCGAAAAGCGATGGTCCGCCCCGGAGGCCGCAGTGCGCGGGTCCAGGAGGCGGTCCACACCGCCGTGCGCGAGCTCCAGGCCGAACTGGGGCGTCCGGAGCTGACGATCCCGATGGTCGCGGCGCGGGCCGGCGTCACCCCGTCGACGATCTACCGCCGCTGGGGCGACCTACAGGAACTGCTCTCGGACGTCGCCGTCGAGCACCTGCGCCCGGACGCTCCGCCGCAGGACCACGGAGACCTGCTGTCGGACCTGCGGGGCTGGGCCGAGCAGTTCCAGGAGGAGATGGCCTCGCCCACGGGACGCGCGTACATCCGTGACGCGCTGCTCGGGGACCCCGACGGCGACAACGCGGGGCAGTGTTCGACCTATGCGGCGGAGCAGATCGCCATCGTGCTCGCCCGCGCCGCGGAGCGCGGCGAGGAGGCCCCCGACGTCGAGACGGTGCTCGACCGGGTCGTGGCGCCGATGATGTACCGCATCCTGTTCCGCCCCACCGGGCTCACCGGTGCGTACGCGCACCGGCTCGCGGGAGAGGCCGTACGGGGCTTCGGCGCACCCCGCTGACCGGCCCGGCACGCACGCCCCCCGGGTCAGCGGCGCGCCGCTGCGGCGGCCACGGGTTCGAGCCGGTAGCCGTCCCCCTCGGCGACCACGCGGCCGGCGGTCGGCGCGGGGAAGTGCGTACCGAGCACCAGGGCGCCGGTGTCGGCGAGTCGGGCGAGCAGCGCGCGGCGGGTGGCTTCGGCCTGCACGGGGTCGATGTCGACGCAGCTGCCGATCTCCGGGCGCGCCAGCTGCACGGGGTGGTGGACGGCGTCCCCGGTGACGAGGGCCGTCGCACCGGCGCTGCTCACCTCCACGGCGATCTGTCCGGGGGTGTGCCCCGGCGCGGGCAGCAGGCGCAGTCCCCGGGCCACCTCGATCCCCTCGTCCGGTACGTCGACCAGGTCGAGCAGACCCGCCTCCTCGACGGGCACGACGGAGTCGCGGAACATGCCGCGCCGCGCCTCGTCCATGTCGTAGGCGGCCCAGAACGCGTACTCCGCCCTCGACGTCAGGTACCGGGCGCCCGGGAAGGTCGGCACCCATGCGCCGTCCACCTCGCGGGTGTTCCATCCGACGTGGTCGGTGTGCAGATGGGTGAGGATCACCAGGTCGACGTTCTCGGGGGTGAACCCGATGTCCGCGAGGCGTGCGAGGTAGTCGGTACGGAGCTGGTGCCACGCCGGGTTGGCCCTGGTCTTGCCGTTGCCGATCCCGGTGTCGACGAGGACCCGCAGACCGTCCACGACCAGCGCGAAGCTGTGGCTGTCGAGGTGCAGGACGCCGTCCGGGCCGGCGAAGTCGGGCCGCAGCCAGTCGTGTTCGGCGACCACGTCCGGGGTGGCGGACGGCAGCAGCCACGGTCCGGTCGCGGGCGGCAGGGGCACCTCGTCGACGCGGTGGACCGCGATCTCCCCGACGGACCAGTGGGCGGCGGCTCCGGACGGGGCCCGTTCGGTGAACTGTGCGGTGCGCATGCGCGTGTTCCTTCGTCTACAGAGGGCCGGCCGAAACAAAAGCGATTCATTCGCTTTAAGCGACCGTAGGCCCTACCGTGAACTAACGCAAGCCGTTAGCTTTAAGGCAACGGCGATCGCTCCGTCGTTCCCCCTTGAAGGAAGGCAGCACATGTCCGCCCCGAACCTCACTCCCCCCGAAGCCGCCCGCTGGGCCGCACGGTCAGGGCTTCCGTTGGCGAAGGACCGCCATGCGGAAGTGGCGGCCACCGCCGACCACATCCACGCCGTCGTATCGCTCCTGCGGGAACTGGACTTCGGCGAGACACCGCCCTCCGCGACGTACCGTGCGGGAGGGGAGCAGCACGATGGAACCGTATGAGCTGACCGTGGCCGAAGCGGCCGAGGCCGTGCACGGCCGACAGGTCTCGCCGGTCGAACTGGTGGAGTCGGCGCTGGCGCGCATCGCACGGGTCGAGCCGCAGCTGAACGCCTTCACCGCCGTGACGGCCGACCGTGCGCGCGACGCGGCCCGCCGGGCGGAGACCGAGATCGCCCGTGGCACGCACCGGGGGCCCCTCCACGGGATGCCCGTCGGCCTGAAGGACCTCATCGACGTGGCCGGGACGGCGACCACGGCGAGCTCCCGGGCGCGGTCGGGGCACCGGGCGGAGGCCGACAGCACCGTCGCGGCGCGGCTCGCCTCGGCCGGGGCGGCCCTGGTGGGCAAGACCCACACGCACGAGTTCGCCTACGGCCTGACCACCCCTCAGACGGCCAACGCCTGGGATCCGGACCGGGTGGCCGGCGGGTCCAGCGGCGGTTCCGCCGTCGCCGTCGCGGCGGGGGCGGCCGCATTCGCCCTGGGCACCGACACCGGTGGATCGATCCGGGTGCCCGCCGCCCTCAACGGGGTCGTCGGGCTGAAACCGACGTACGGGCTGGTGCCGCGCCACGGCGTGACCTCGCTGTCCTGGTCGCTCGACCACGTGGGCCCCCTCACCCGCACCGTGGAGGACGCCGGGCTGGTCCTGGCCGCCCTGGTCGGACACGACCCGCGCGACCCGGCGTCCGTCGCGGCGCCGGCCGCGGACCACCGGCCGGGCCCCGGCACGGATCTGACGGGGCTGCGGGTCGGGGTGCCGGGCAACTACTACTTCGACCGGGTGGACCCGGAGGTCGAGGCCGCCGTCCGGCGGGCGATCGGACGGCTCGAGGAGCTCGGCGCGCGGCTCGTCGACGTCGAGATCCCGATGACGCGCTACGTCCGCGCGACCCATTGGGGCCTGATGGTTCCCGAGGCCTCCGCCTACCACGAACGGACCCTGCGGGCGGTGCCCGACCTGTACGGGGCCGACGTGCGGGTCCTGCTGGAGGCGGGCGAGCTCGTGACCGCGGGCGACTACCTGCGGGCCCAGCGCGCCCGCACCCTCATGGGGCGGGCCTGGCGGGACATGCTGGAGGCGGTCGACCTGATCGCCGCGCCGACCGTGCCGATCACCGCCGTCGAGTCCGGCCGGACCGAGGTGACCTGGGGCGACGGCAGCACGGAAAGCGTCGCCGACGCGTACGTACGGCTGTCGGCCCCGGCCAACCTCACCGGTGTTCCCGCGCTGAGCCTACCCGTCGGCCTGGACTCGGCGGGCCTGCCGATCGGCATGCAGCTCATGGGGAGGCCCTTCGGGGAAGCCGCGGTGCTGCGCGCGGGACACGCCCTCGAGCGGACCGGCAGCGCGCGCGGGCTGGCCCCGGAGCGGGCGGCGTAGCGGGACGGCCGAGGGTGCGCGAAGCGTCGCCGCGCGACGAACCGGCCGCGAAGGAGGCGGAGTTGAGCCAGTCCCCGCCGCTGCAGCCGGTGCGTCTGGTGGGGGTGGGGGCCGCTATGTAATGTCACATCGCATGATGCTCTTACGGCGTGCGGCGTCGGCCGCTGCCCTTCTCGCCACCGTCCTTCCCCTGGCCGTCGCCTCACCCGCGCACGCGGCCGACGGCTCGTCCGCGTGTCGCGCCTCCGCGTCCGTACCGCTGGACGCCGAACAGGCGCGGCTCTCGGACGCCCGCACCACGGCCCTCGTCGAGCGCGGCGGGTTCGGGGACTTCGTACGCCGGTTCCCCGCCGCGCTGTGCACGACCCGCGGCCCCGCCGAAGCCGACCGGCTGGTCACCGACTGGGGCGAGGCCCTGTGGCAGGCCTCCGTACGGCGGGCCCAGGGGCAGCGGCCCGGCGGCGACCTCGCCCCCGGGGACGACCGGCCGCTGTACTGGGCGCGGCTCGGCATGACCGCCGTACTCGCCCGCTGGCAGCCGGAGTTCACCGCCGACCGGGCCGCGCTCCGCGCCCGCTTCGAGGACGCCTCCCGGGGCCTGACGAACAACGCCTTCCGTACCGCGCCGGGCGTACGGCGCGTCTTCATCAGCGGGTTCGACCCCTTCGGGCTCGACGCCGAGATGCGCCGCGCCAACCCGTCGGGTTCGGCCGCCCTCCAGCTCAACGGACGGCGCGTGACCCTCGCCGACGGCAGCCCCGCCGAAATCCGTGCCGTCGTCCTCCCCGTGCGGTACGCCGACTTCGACGCCGGCATGGTGGAGCGGGCGTTCGCCCCGCGCCTGGCCGGCGGCCCCGCCCCGGCCGACGTCATCACCACCGTCAGCCAGGGCTACCCCGGCATCTTCACCCTGGAGGACTGGGCGGGACGGGCGCGGTCCGCCGACCCGTACCCCGACAACGTGCGCGCCCTGTCCGGGGGCACCCGCGAACACCCGGTGACCGCCCCCGACCTCGGCCCGGGACCGGAGTTCATCCGCACCACGCTCCCCGCGGGCGCCGTCACCGGCGCCGTGCAGAGCCCGTACCCGGTCCTCCTCAACAGCGACGTGACCGAGATCCCGGCGGGCGGCACGGCTCCCGTCGACCGGACCGACGGCCCGACCCCCGGCTCGCGGGCCGTGGCGGGCGGCGGGGGCGGCTACCTGTCCAACGAAGTGGCCTACCGCTCCAACCGGCTGCGCGCCGAACTCGCCCCGCACCTGCCCGGGGGCCATCTCCACACCCCGGTGCTCACCGGCCTGCCGGCCGACCCCCAGCAGCTGACCGGCCCCGAGTTCGAACGCAACGAGAGCGCGATAACCGCGGAGGTCCGCGCGGTCCTCGAACACGCCGCCGCACGACGGTAGCGGCAGCCCCGCCTGCGGTGCCTCCCGCTGCCATGGGGCAGGATGGCAGCCCGTTCCGGATGCGCACACGCGCCCGAACGCGGCTTCACGCACGACGAACTGACAGGTGACAAGGTGACGACACACCCACGCCCCATACGACGGCCGGCAGCGCCCGTCGCCACTCCCCCGGGCCGGCGCGGCGCACCGGAGGGGGTACGTTGAACCGGGATCTCGTCCTGCACGACTGGCTGGTCGCCGGGATCGCCCTGGCGGCGGGCGCCGCGGTCGGGCTGCTGCTGCGCGCCCTCCTGCGATGGCTGGGCCGGCACGCCGAGCGGACCCGGTGGCAGGGGGACGACATCATCGTCGACGCGCTGCGCACCATCGCGCCCGGGGCCGCGCTGATCGCGGGCGCGGCCGTGGCCGCCACGACCCTGCCGCTCACCGCGCGCGTCTCGGGGTTCGTGAACCAATCGCTGACCGCGCTGCTCATCCTCATCGCCACCCTCAGTGCGGCGCGGGTCGTCGCGGGCCTGGTCCAGTCCGTGGCGGCATCGCGCACGGGGGTGGCCGCATCGGCGTCCATCTTCGTCAACATCACGCGGATCGTGGTCCTCGTGATGGGCGTGCTCGTCGCCCTGGAGACCCTCGGGGTGTCCATCGCGCCGCTGGTCACCGCCCTCGGAGTGGGTGGTCTGGCGGTGGCCCTGGCCCTCCAGGACACCCTCGCCAACCTCTTCGCCGGCGTGCACATCCTCGCCTCGAAGACCGTGCAGCCCGGTGACTACATCCGGCTCACCAGCGGCGAGGAGGGCTACGTCGTCGACATCAACTGGCGCAACACCGTGGTCCGCAACCTGTCGAACAACCTGGTCATCATCCCCAACGGGCGTCTCGCCCGGACCAACATGACCAACTTCACCCAGCCGGAAGCGCAGTTCTCGATCCTGGTCCAGGTGGGCGTGGGCTACGAGAGCGATCTGGAGCACGTCGAGCGGGTCACCCTCGACGTGGTCGGCAAGGTGATGGCCCACGTGGACGGCGCGGACCCCGCGCACGAGGGGGCCGTCCGCTTCCACACGTTCGCGGACTCCCGGATCAACTTCACGGTGATCCTGGGCGTCGGCGAGTTCAGCGACCAGTACCGGATCAAGCACGAGTTCATCAAGCGCCTGCACGAGCGGTTCCGGACGGAGGGCATCTCGATCCCCGCTCCGACGCGTACGGTCGAGCTCCACCGGGACGAACCGCGTGCGCCGTTGTCACCGCTCGCACCGGTCCCGCACCAGCGCGAGTCGTCGGCGCTGCTCCCGGACGGCGGCCGGTAGGCCCGCTCCGCCGTACCCCCGCGCCGCCGCACCCCGCGTCGACGTCAGCCCACGGGCCCCGGGCCCGTGGGCAAAATCCGTGTGCGGTACGTCAAGACCTCGCCAGGGCGGGTGGCTCCGCCCCTCGCCGTGGGCAGTCTGCCCTCGGACATCTGGCTCTGGTTGAGATCGTCACCTCCGGACGGGAGGCATCACATGCCCGCGTACCGACTCCACGACCGTGCCGCGCTGTTCGGGGCCCTGGTGGTACCCCTGCTCGTGGCGCTCGCGCTCGTCCCCTTCCGCACCCGGCTCTCCCCTACGAACGAGGCCCTGGTCCTGGTCGTCGTCGTGGTCGCGATCGCCGCCTCGGGCACCCGGGCCGCCGCAGCCGTGGCCGCGCTCTCCGCGGCCACCTGGTTCGGCCTGCTCCTCCTCGCCCGGCCCTACGAGCACGTCGCCCTCGCCGACCGGGACGCGGTCCAAACGGCCGTCCTCCTGCTGGCCGTCGGGCTGATCGTCGCGCAACTGGCCGTACGCGCCCGCAGGCTGGAGGCGGTCGCGGTCGCCGGCGCCGCGCACCTGTCCAGCCTCCAGGGCACCGCCCGGCTGACCGAGCGGGGCGGTTCGCCGGACGCGGTGGTCGAGTACGTCCGCCAGGAGCTCATCGGCCTGCTGGGGCTGCGCGGCTGCCGCTTCGAGTACGGGACCCTGATCGGGCACCGACCTCGGTTGGAGCACGACGGCGGCCTGTGGCTGCGCCGCGGCGGCCGGGTCACCGGGTACGCCGACTGGCCGGACGGCGAGACCGAGCTGCGGGTCGTCGGGGGCGGGCACTACTACGGCCGCTTCCTCCTCGACCCCGTTCCCGGCCACCGCCTGCCGCCCGAGGACGCCCGCTCGGTGGCGCTCGCCCTGGCCGCGCTGGCGGGCGCCGCACTGGACACGGCCGGCGTGTCCCACCGCGGCTGAGCCCCCGCTCACGGGGCGCCCCGGTGGACGCGGGCCAGGATCAGGACCGTGTCGTCGGTCGGCGGTTCGGGCAGCAGGCCGGCCAGGATGCGGTCCGCCATGTCCTCCAACGGTTCGCTGCGGTCGCCCAGTTCGGCGCGCAGGGCGTCCAGGCCCACCTCGATGTCCTGCCCCCGGGCTTCGATGAGGCCGTCCGTGTAGAGGGCGAGCGTCGCGTTCTCGGGCAGTTCGATCTCGGTGGTCCGGAACGGGGCGCCGCCGACGCCCAGCGGGACCCCGAGGACCTCGTCGACGGTCTGCACCGTGCCGTCCGGCCGGAGCACCAGGGGCGGCGGGTGGCCGGCGCTGGCGATGCGGGCACGTCCGCTGCGCGGGTCGTAGACGAGGTACAGGCAGGTCGCGAGCTCGATGCCGGCCTCCTGGGCGCACATGTCGAGTTCGGTGAGCAGGTCGGCGGGCTCGCTGTCGTGGCGGGCCAGGGCCTTGGTGGTGATGCGGAGATAGCCCATGGCGGCGGCCGCGGAGACCCCGTGCCCCATCACGTCGCCCACGACGAGGACGATCCGACCGTCGGGCAGGTTGATCACGTCGTACCAGTCGCCGCCGACCTCGGTGATCCGGCTGCCGGGCACGTAGCGGTGGGCGACGTCCACGTACGGGGTGACCGCCAGCGCCGTGGGCAGCAGGGCCCGCTGCAAGGTGAGGGCGATGTCCTGGACCCGGCTGTAGAGGCGGGCGTTGTCCAGGCAGATCGCGGCGCGCGAGGCGAGTTCGCTGGCCAGGCTGACGTCCTCCTCGGTGAAGGGCGGACGGGCGGCGGACCGGCCGAACATGGCGATGCCCTGGACGGTGCCCCGGGCGATGAGCGGAGCGACGAGGATGCAGGCCACCCCGCTCTCGCCCATGATCTTCGTACGCGACTCGGTGACGACGGTGCGGGCCAGGAACTCCTCGTCCACCACGGCCGAGATGGCGCGGCCGGTGCTCAGCATGTCGTGGATGACGGAGCCCGGCGGGTACCGGACCTTCTCCACCCCGCTCACGAGTTCGACGGCCGGAGCGGGCAGGGTCGTCCCGGAGGCGATGCGACGGGTGAACAGCGGCCGCCCCGGGTCAAAGTCCTCGGTCTCGTCCATCCACTCCACGATCTCGACGACGGAACCGTCGCAGAAGTCCGGCATCGACGCGTCGACGAGCTCCTGGGCGGTGAGGTTGACGTCCAGGGTGGTCCCGATCCGGGTGGAGGCCCCGTCGAGGAGGGCCAGCCGGCGACGGCTGGCGGTGGCTTCCAGGATGGCGCGTTCCCGGTCGGTCACGTCGATCATCAGCCCGCCCACGCCGGAGCGGGTGCCGACGGCCCGGCTCAGCGGGAAGAAGCTGACCGACCGGACCTGGTCGCGGTCCGGATGCCCGCGCGGGCGCACCCCGACCAGGGTCCCCACCACGGGTGCCCCGCCCTGGGCGACGGCCCGGAGCATGCGCTCGTACTCACCGCCGTCGGACATGATCATGATGTCGTCCATGCGCCGCCCCAGGTGGGCCTCGATCGGCAGGCCGTCCATGTCGGCGAGCGCCTGGTTGAGGTGGATGTACCGCAGGTCCTCGTCGATCATGACCAGGCCGATGGGGCAGGTCTCGAAGAGGGCGTCGAGGAAGGCGAGGTTGGTCTTGACCCGGTCGAGTTCGTCGCTGCGGCTCGACAGGACCATCACCACCGAGGGGCCGCCGGATCCGGTGACGGAGAAGGACCGGAAGCCGCAGTCGAAGACCGTGCCGTCGCGGTGCCGGGCCGTCAGCCTGCCCCGCCAGTAACCCTGCGTGCGCCCTTGCTCCGTCAGTCGGGCGCACGATGCGGACTTGCCGCTGCGGGAGGCGTCGGCGAAGAGGAGGGCGCCGGGCCGGGTGAGGACGGCGCCGGGCTCGTACCCGAAGAGGTCACGGGCGCCGGGCCCCCAGTAGCAGACGCGGTCGTGTTCGTCGATGCCGAGGACGGCCACGGGCACGCGCTCGAGCAGCGACCCCGGCTCGGACCAGATCGGGCCGTGGGTTTCCTCGCCCCCCGGCCGAGCCGATGGCACGAGACGTCCCCTTCCGCACGCCGTTCTCTCCACATCATCGTCCGGACGCGTCGTACGGGCACGCCGGGCGGCGCACGACGGCCCGGGACGAGTGCCTCGCGGGGTCCCTCGCCGTCGCCCATGCGCCCCCGCACAAGATGAACCCGCATGAGCGAGATCAAACCCCCGTCACACCTTGCACGTGCCAGATCGAAGGGACGATTCACCTCTTGGACGATCCACCCTGACGACACGGGGCGGACCGGCCCGATTCCGTGCCCCGGACCAGGTGTCGCCCCGGGGTCGCTCCTGGTTCACTGGTCGTGGCCACCACCCCGCGGACCGCTTGGCGGCTCTCGCGGTCACGGAGTGACCTGGTCCAGGAAGGCCCTGCGCGCCGACAGCGGTGTTCGGCGCGCAGGGCTTCGCCGGCCGCACCCGTACATCGTGGCGCTGGGACGGCCCGCGTTTCGACACCGCGGCACCTGCCGGGCCCGCCGGGCTCCAGCATGATCGATGCTCTGTGCCGGAGCGGCGGCGCACGCGCCCCGCTCCGCCTTCCTTCGATCACGGGAGTCCAGCCCTATGTCCGACATCAGCGTGCGTTCCGTGCGGGACGGCGATTTCGCCCAGTGGCGCGCCCTCTACCGGGGCTACGCCGACTTCTACGGGGTGGAGCAGACCGAGGAGGCGGCCGCCACGGTCTGGTCCTGGGTGACCGACCCCGGCCACGAGGTGGGCGCCCTGGTGGCCGAGGACACGGAGGGGCGGCTGCTGGGCCTCGCCCACTACCGTCCGTTCGCGCGCCCGCTCTCCGCGACGGTGGGCTGCTTCCTCGACGACCTGTTCGTGGCACCGCAGCACCGCGGTTCGGGCGCCGCCGACCTGCTGCTCGGCGCACTGCGCGAGCTCGCGGCCGAGCGCGGCTGGAGCGTGGTCCGCTGGATCACCGCCGATGACAACCACCGGGCGCGGTCCAAGTACGACCGGGTCGCCCAGCGGACCATGTGGGTCACGTACGACATGGCTCCGTGAGCCCCTATCGGTTCGGCGCCGAGGCCCTGGGCTCCCCCGGACGCGGGCTGCGGTGACGGTCCGGGTCGCCCTTCGACCCGATGCCTCGGGTCCTGGTCGGCGTTCCGTCCGGGGCGAACGGGTGGTGGAAGGTGAAGGCGTGCGGCGCGGAGCCGTGGTCGTGGACGTGTTCCAGCCTGGAAACCCCGTCCCGCCAGGTGGGTATCACGCCGTCGGGGACCCACCAGAACACGTATCCCGGGTGCCCCGTCTTCTCGAACCAGTCGTAACGCCTGTTCAGCGCCCCACGGTGCAGACCGGTGTAGATGGCGTCGAAGACGGGGTCCAGGTCGGTCCAGAGCGAGAGGGTCGCGGCCAGGGCGGTGGTTTCCACCGTGCGGCCCTTGCCGTACCAGGTCGGTACGGCGAACTCCCCCCATGCACCCCAGTCCGCCTCGAAGAGCGTGCCCCGGTCGCCGTCTGCCGCTTCGGCACGGGCGAGGTACCCGGGGTGCTGACTGATCTTCCGGTAGATGGCCTCGCCGGTGTCGTAGAGCTCGTTCGTGAGCGGTGTGGGATCGGCGAGCGGTGACTTGAGGACGCCGAATGTGTACAGCGCAAGATGGGGCATGCGTCTCTCCCTGGTAGGGGGCTGGTGTGGTCCCGGTGCGGCGGCTTGCGCAGGGGGGCAAGGAGCAGTGGGGCGTGCCGGACCCGTCCCTTCGCGGGTGGCTCAGCCGAAGGAACTCCTGTGCGCCCGTGGGCGATCGCCGAGGACCAGGTGAAGGTAGCTGCCCCTGCGGGCCATGTCGAAGTTGCGTTTTCCCTGTCCAAGTGGCCTCTTGGACAGGTCATTGCAGGGCTGGGGCGGGGCGGGGCTAGCTCCGGGGTACCAGTGATCCGCTTCGGCCTACCGGTTCGCCCGGGCGGGCGGCCTGCCCGGGCTCACCGACCGTCAACGCTGCGGCCGTCCCACCTCGTTCACGCCGCCGGCACCAGGGGGGCACAACCTTGCCGCGCCGGTCCAGGGTCTCCTTGGTAGCCCACAGCTAGGCTCGCTTCTCATCAGCTCCAGACGTCCCCTCAGGCCGGGAATCGATGCCAGGGACGACCACGGTCACCTGGCCAGCGGTTCGGCCAGGAGGACGACCCGATCGGCCGCGACGTCGAAGCCGAGTACCGGACGGCCGTGGCTGCCCTCCGGGTCCATCAGGACGGCCTTGCCCACGCATCGCCCGATCTCCCGCAGGAAGCCGCAGAACACATCGAGTCGCTCCTGCCCCTGCAACTCCCGCAGGTCAACGTCGAAGTCGATGACGTCGTCGGCGTAGAAACGGAAGATCGCCAGGACATCGGCAACCGGCCGGACCCGCAGCTCCGGGCACTCGGCGTCCACCGGGCGGGACAGCACGCTCGCCGCCCGGGGCACCGGAAGCTCCGTGGCGCCTTCGGAGTAGCGGCACTTCCAGCCCCTCGCCTCGACGAGGTCGAGGACCGCCTGCCAATCCTCGACCGAACAACCCGGGACGCGCATGTCCGGCAGCGCCCCCATCAGGTCCGGGTCGAAGAAACAGCTCACGTCGTCCCACAGAAGATCGGCCACACCGCCATGTTGCCCGGCGCCCCGATCCACCGCAGCCCCTTTCCGCTCGACCGGAAGGGACGGCGGTCAGGCGGGCAGGTCCATCAGGAGCAGGGGGGTCGTGGTGGGTCGTGGGGATCCTCCGGCGGGTTCGAGGGTGAGGCCGATCGCGCCGGCGTCGGCGGTGTCGCCGTCGACGAGGACGGTGCCGTCCCGGTGGATGAAACCGGCCGGGCTCATGGTGCCGTCGTGGTCCAGCCACAGCTGGTAGGTCGTGCCGGCGACGGGCGCGGGAAGTCCGCCGGCGGTGAAGACGGCCTTGTTGCGCATGGCCGAGGAGACCACGGTGGCGGCGGCTCCGTTGCTGGTGCGGCCGTGGGCGGTCCGGGCGTCGGGAGCGGCCAGGACCGTACTGACGTCGTCGAGGCGCTGCTCGATCTGCCGGGCCTGCTGTTCGTAGTGCCGGCTTTCCTGGCTCTGCCAGGCGGCCAGGCCCGCGAACAGGGCCGCGGCGGCCACGCTCGCGGCCACGGCGAACAGGCCGGCCTTGCGGCGCAGCGCGCCGCCCACCGGGACCGGGGAGAGGGGGGTGGAGCGTCGGGGCGGGAGTTGGCGCACGCCCTCGACGGCTGCCAGGGTCCGCTGCTTCATGGCGGCGGGCGGCGGCTGGGCCACGGCGGCGGCCAGCCGGGCGGCGGTGGCCTGGAACCCGGCCACTTCCAGGCGGCACTCCTCGCACCGGACGAGGTGGTCGGTGAACGGCTCGCGTTCGCCGACGTCCAGGGCGTTCAGTGCGTACGCGGCGGTGAGGGCGTGGCTATCGGACCGGTGCTGGTTCATGTGGTCACCCCCATGCAGTCGCGGAGCCGGACCAGTCCGTCGCGCATGCGCGTCTTGACGGTGGGAAGCGGCGTGTGGAGGACTTCGGCGACCTCGCGGTAGGTCAGGCCCTGGTAGTAGGCCATGGTCACCGCCTGGCGCTGGAGTTCGGTGAGGCCGTGCAGGCAGCGGCGGACCTGTTCGCTGTCCAGGCGGATCTCGACCTGTTCTGCGACCTCGTCGAATGCCGTCCGGTGTTCGCGGGCGGCCTGTGCGCGTTCCCGGTCGGCGGACGCCTGGGCGGAGCGGACCCGGTCGACGGCCCGCCGGTGGGCGATGGTCGCCACCCACGTGGTGACGCTGGCGGAGTCGGGCCGGTAGCGGGCGGCCTGCCGCCACAGGTCGATCATGACCTCTTGGGCGACCTCCTCGGACTGGGCCCGGTCGCGTACGACTTTGATCACGATCCCGAAGACCAGCGGGGCGAGGGCGTCGTACAGGACGGAGAACGCCTCTTTGTCGCCGTGTGCGACCTGCCGCATGACCTCGGGGAGCTCGGCACGGTCGGTGCGGTTGGTGGGGCCGCCGGTGGGGTCGGGGCCGAAGCGGCTCGGCTGGTTCACGGGGCGGGCTCCGGCCTGGGGAACCAGACGCAGGGGCGGCCGGGATCGTCCGGCCGGGGGCGGGGTGTCCATCGCATGGTGATCCTTGTCCGGAGAGCAGCGGCCGGACCGCCGCACGGGGCGGTGCGGGCCACAGGTCCAGGGGATGGGTCTGATGGTTCTTCGTAGCGGAGGCGCGTGCGGATGGGAGGGCGTTCACGCTCCGGGACGAGGCGCGGTTCCCTCGTTCGAGGGAACCGTCGGGTCAGCCGTCCCGCCAGGTGAGCACGGCGATGACCTGCTTGCCGCGCGGTGAGCGGCTGACGAAGAGGTCCGCGCCGAGCGCCCGGACGATCTGCAGGCCGCGCCCCCGGGTGGCCTCGGTCCCGTGGCCGTCGCCCCGCTGGGGCAGGGAGAGCGAGCCGTCGCTGACGCAGATGCCCGCCCGGCCCCGGTCCAGGCTGATCGTGAGCGCGTACGGGGGAACGGCGTGCCGGACCGCGTTGGTGGCGAGCTCGGACGCGATCAGCAGGATGTCGCAGGCGGTCTCCTGTGGGCAGCGCACGGGGTGCAGGGCCAGGGTGCGCGCGGCGCTGCGGCGGGCTTCCCCGGCGGCCTGTGGTCCTGAGGTCAGGGGGTGGTGCACGGTCCTCGGCCGCGCCGGGGATGCGATTGCGGTGTCCATGACGGTTCCTCGCTGTGCGAGCGGCCCCGGTGGCTCCGGGCCGGTCCGGGGGCCGGGAACGGACGGGGTTCCGGGGCGGTGACCCCGGAACCCCTGTGCGCCGGTCGGCGCTGCGGCGCTGGGGCGCTACCACTTGTTGTGGCAGTTCCAGTGGCCGGGCACCCAGTGCTGCGAGTGGCCCTTGCCCCACCAGCCGTCGTGCCAGTTGCCGTGGTGGTCGCGGTAGCCCTCGTGCCAGGTGCCGTGATGCCACTTGGACTCCCAGTGGCCCTTCACCCAGGTGCACCGGTCATGGCGGTCCCACCGGTTGTGGTGGTCCCACCGGTCGTGCCGGTCCTGGCGGTGGTCACGATCACGGTCACGGTCGCCGGTGAGCGTCGAGCTCACCGTGGCGGATGCCGCCGGGGCGGCGTTCGCGGTGCCGGAGAGGCCCAGCAGCGAGCCGCCGGCCAGCAGCCCGGCGGACGCGGTCCCGACGAGCAGGCGCCGTGTGCGCAGCGAACCGGTCATCGCACTCACCTCCTTCCCTTCATCGGACGGTCGGTTCAGCGGCCCCCTCAACCTCAGGAGCCTCACCAGGGATTCGCCACGCACAGCGCGAGGGATTGGAAAAACCTCATCTACGGGACAAAACATCGCGACGCGAAGGGGATCGCCACCTACCGACGAGTAGAGCATTTGCAAGGCAGAATCATGAGATCAACCGTATCTGCGGCCTTATCTGGCTGATACATTCCGCAGGCGCAATCCGCACGCCCCATCCCGTCACGGCAGTCCCCGACCTGGTTCGACGCCGTGCCGAGCACCTCGGTCAGACCGAAGCCCCGAGAACCACCACGGATGCGTCGGAGGCCGTGCGGCCACGGCCGCCTCCAGCCGAGATCCACCTCCGAAGGGGAAATCCTGATGCGAAAGATGCTTCTGCGGCGCCCGGCCGCGGGAAAGGCGCTGGTCGTGAGCGCCCTGCTGGCCCTGGCCGTACCGGGAATCGCGTACGCCAACACGGTCGGCGTGACCGTGAAGACCCCGGGCGCCACCGCGGGACCCGGCTCCGCCTTCTCCGAGATATCCACCAACGCCGCCTGTAGCAGCGGCCTGATCTCCGGTGGCGGGATCAACCAGGCCATCGGCACCGGCACCTCGTCGAACGGCAACAAGATCAACGGCACCTCGCCGAGCCCCGACGGCAGCACCGAGTACACCGGCTCCACCGGCGTGGTCGGGACCGACGTGGCCTACTGGCTCGGCATCGGCGGTAGCGGCGGCGCGGTGAACGCTTCCTTCTCCAGCACTCCGTACGCCCTGTGCTTCACCAGCAATCTGATCAACCACACCCAGGTGGTCATGAACAAGACCGCCGGACCCACCACCAGTGGGACGGTGGGCCTGGTCACCGCGAGCTGCCCGGCCAACACGCGGCTGATCGGCGGCGGCGCCCGCATCACCCCGGCGAGCGTCGGCAGCCTCAAGCCCATCGCGAGCTTCCCCACCTTCAACGACTCCGCCCACGGCTTCGGTCAGAAGGCCGCGGCCGACGGCGAGAACAACCCCGACTCCTGGACCGCGGTGGGCTGGAACGGCGGCGGCGGCAACAGCAACAACACCACGTACGCCTACGCGATCTGCAGCGGCAACAACATCAACGTCAGCGGTGCCACCGTCAAGGTCCGCCACAGCGAGGTGAGCGGCCCGACCGCGGCGACCAGCGGCCAGACGGTCACGGTCGGCTGCGGCGGCAACGACGGAAAGCTGGTCAGCGGAGGCGCCGCGATCAGCGGTGGCAACGTCACGACCACCGCCTTCACCGGCCCCGGATCGGTCGGCGACCACCTCAACGGCAGCTACCCGAGCACCTCCGGCGGCACCCCGGTCAGCGACGGAACCACCACCGCCGCCTACTGGACGGCCGTCACCCACACCGGCGGGGTCAGCTCGCCGGGGACCTACTCCGACGCCTGGGCGCTGTGCGCCGATGACGGCGTCTGAGCCACCGGCAGCTGCCCGCATCTTCCCAAGTACTCTCGTTTGGATCCTCGTTGAGCATCTTCAGAGCCAAGACAGCAGTGGCGGCCGGCGTGACCGGTCTGCTGGCAGCCGTACTGGTGGCCGCACCCGCGACCGCCGACCCGGCCGGGGCGCCGTCGCCCTGCGGTGCGGGCGGCACGTTCACCGCCTCGCCCCCCACCTGCACCTACACGGCGGTCGGTACGGACACCTTCACCGTCCCTGAGGGCGTGAGCGCCGTCACCGTGGACGTGTTCGGAGCCGAGGGCGGCAGCGCGGCCGGCTTCGTCACCCCCAATCCCCCGAACGAGGGGGCGGCCGGCGGACTCGGCGGCGAGACCCGCGCGGGCCTCGCCGTGAGCGCGGGCCAGAACCTGCAGATCACGGTGGGCGGCGCCGGCAGTTCCGGCAGTTCGCGGCGCGGCGAGTACGCCCGGCCCGGCGGCACCGGCCACGGGGCCGGCGGCGGCGGTGCGCACGGCGGGGGCGGTTCCGGCGGCGGCGCCACCGATGTGCGCGTCGGCGCCTTCGGACCGGCCGACCGGGTCCTCGTCGCCGGCGGCGGCGGGGGCGCGGGCAACGGCGGGCCCCTGCTGCACGGCGGCCACGGCGGCGGCCCGGCCGGTGAGCCCGGCGGCCAGGGCGGCGGTCCGGAAGGATCCGGTCTCGGGGGCGGGGGCGCGACCCAGACCGCGCACGGCACCGGCAGCCGCACCTCGCCCCTCGGCGGCCCCGGAATACCCGGAGGCGACATCGACCCCAACACCGGACTGCCCAACCCGGGCAGCGGCGGCCCCGGCGGCAACGGCGCACGCGGAGGCAACGGCGGAGGAGGCGGTGGCGGAGGCTACTTCGGCGGTGGCGGCGGCTCCGGCGGCGGTAACCCCGACAACCTGTACGGGGCAGGCGGCGGGGGCGGCAGCGGCTTCGCGACTCCGGCGGCCACCGACGCCGTCCTCCTGCCGGGGGTGAACCGCGGCAACGGCAAGGCGGTCGTCTCGTTCCGGTACGGGTCCTCGCTCACGGTGGCCGCGGACACGGACGCACCGCTGTTCGGGCACCCCGTGACCCTCACCGCGACCGCCGCCCCGGCGCATCCGGCCGCGGGCGCTCCGGGCGGGACGGTCACCTTCTTCGACGGGACCACGGCACTGGCGACCGTGCCGCTCGACGGCGGGCGGGCCCGGCTGCGCACCGCCGCGTTCCGGCCCGGCTCCCACGCGATCACCGCGACCTACGGCGGGGATGCGAGCCACACGCCGAGCGCGACGGCCGGGCCGGCCCCCGTCACGGTCGGTTTCAGCCTGCCGTGCATCACGACGGCACGGGTCGGCACCCTGACGGTGGCCGCCGGCCAGGCGCTCTGCATCGCCTCGGGCGGCAGTCAAACGGGCCCGGTCGAGGTGGCTCCCGGCGGGTCCCTGGCGATCACGGACGCCCGTGTCACCGGGCCCGTGTCCGCCGAGGGCGCCCTGGCCCTCGCCCTCTGCGGCTCACGCCTCACCGGCCCCGTCTCCGTCACGGACAGCGCCGGCTACGTCCTGGCCGGCTCGGACGACGGGCCGACCGCCTGCGCCGGCAACACCTTCCAGGGTCCGCTGACCTTCGGGGGCAACACCGGCGGCCTCCAGGCCTCCGCCAACACGGTCACCGGACCGGTACGGATCGACGGCAACAGCGGCGACGGACCGCTGCCCGGCGCGGACGTCCCGGCGTTCCGGGCCAACCGGGTCACCGGACCGCTGCGTTGCGAGGGCAACGCACCGGAGCTGGTGCAGACGGGCACCGTCGTCCAGGGGCCCCGGTCCGGCCAGTGCCGCCCGGCGCCGTAACCGCACCCGCTCCTTAGCCGGCAACGCCGGGCGGTGACGCACGGGCACCCGGGACGATCCGTCCCGGGTGCCTCGCCGTTCGCGGCCGGAGCGGCACCGCCTATGCTGCGGGCGTGCCGTCGTACTCGATGGGCGTTGCCGCCCAACTGCTGCGCGTGAGCCCCGAAACCGTCCGCCGGTGGGCCGAGTCGGGCCGACTGCCGGCCGACCGCGCTCCGGACGGTTCCCGGGCCGTCGACGGCGTGGCCCTCGCCGCCTTCGCCAAGGAACGCGCCACCGGGATGCACCCGTTGCCGCCCGGCACCGCCCAGACCTCCGTACGGAACTCCTTCGCCGGGATCGTCACCGCCGTCCGGCTCGACGAAGTGGCGGCCCGCGTGGAGATCCAGTCGGGGCCGCACCACGTGGTGTCCGTGGTGACCAGGGAGTCGGTCGAACAGCTCGGCATCACGGTCGGCTCGACCGTCACGGCGCGGGTGAAGTCCACCGAGGTCCACATCGCCCTGCCGTAGGCCCCCGCCCCGCCCCCGGGGCGGTCATCCGCAGAGCAGCGCCGCGTACAGGTCCAACTTGTGGTCGAGGCGCGACAGATCACGGCCCGTCAGGACCTCCACCCGCTCGATCCGGTAGTGCACCGTGTTCACGTGCAGGTGGAGCGCTTCCGCCGTGCGGGCCCAGGAGCAGTTGTTGGCCAGGAAGACCTCCAGGGTCTCCCGCAGCATCCCGTCCCCGAGCGCCCCCAGGGTCCGCGTGCCGTACACCGTCCGGACCTCCGGCGGGATCCCCGCCATCAGCTCCCCGAGGGTGTCCAACTGCTCGACCCCGCGTACCGGAACCGTCTCGTCCGCCGAGGTCAGTGCGAACCGGGCCTGGCTGAGCGAGGCGCGCAGCCCCTCCAGGCCCTCGGCCCGCGTGCCGAGGCCCAGTCGGAGCTCCGACTGCGGTCCCCCGCACTGCTGGAGCACCGGCCAGAGCGCGCGGAGGGCGCCGGCCGCGTCGGTCGCGGAGGCCGGGTCCTCGTGCAGCACCGCCACCGAACGCCCCACGGCGTAGGTGGCGCCCTCCAGGTGGCGCAGGCCTTCCGCCAGGGCGTCGCCCGAGGTCGCCGCCAGGACCCGGTACGCCCCTCCCACGGGCAGCCCGGCGCCCGCGAGCGCCTCCTCCAGGGCTCCGGTGTCGGCCGGGGCGGGGCCGGCGGGCGTTCCTTCCAGCACGCCGATCAGCTCCTGCCCGGCCAGCCGCTCGGCGGCGAGCCGGCGGGTCTGCCCGCTCCGGCTCTGGGCGAGCACCTCGGCGATCTCGTGGAGCACCCGCGGGGGCGCCGCGTCCGGGTCGGGCACGTGCAGCTGCCAGGCGTCGTACGGGGAGCTCTCGGTCTCGATGCGCAGCCAGACCCCGCCGCGCGCGGCGGCGGCCGACGCCTGCCGGGCGGGCAGCTCGGGGGCGGACGGCGTACGGGCCACCGTGCGGCCGCTGGCGGTGAGCAGGTAGCAGGACACCCGGCCGAGGTGCGCGCAGGCCCGGTCCAGGAGTTCGTCCGGTCCGGCCCCCGCCTCCACGAGCCGGCTCAGCTCGCCGCGCACGTTCTCGGGGAGTGCGAAGAGCCGGGTCGGGCGGCGGCTCAGGTCGCCCCACTGGCGCAGGTACACGGCCTCGGTCACGGCCCGGAAGCTGGTGCGCGCGGGGACGGCCACCAGCGGCACCCGGTGGCTGCGGCAGGCGGCGAGGACCTCGTCGGGGACCCTGCCGTGCGTCTCCTCCCCGGCCAGCAGCGCCGTGGCTCCGGCGTCGGCGAGCGCGCCGACGAAGCGGTCCGCCTTGGCCACGTCGCCCTCGGCCCACCACACCAACCCGCTCAGCACGAGCTCCCCCGGCCCCAGGAAGCGGCCGGGCTCCTCCAGGTCGGTGGCGGTGACGCCGGCGACCTCCTGGCCGAGAAGGGCTTCCTCGCCCCAGAGCAGGTTGAGCCCGAGGCTGTCGAGCTGGAGCAGGTCGAGGACGTGCATGGCGGGGACTCCTTGCGGCGGGCGGACGCCCACATTCGCGAGGTGAATAGAGGCTGAGCCATCGTAAATGCAAGGTGAAGCACCCGATAGGCCTCTTGGTTGATCCTCCGGGAGGGAGGGTTTCGGGCTCGTCCGATTCCGTGGCCGGGACCAGTCGTTTCACCCCCGCTCCCGTTGCTTCACTGGCCGAAACCCCCTGTCAGGCCAGAAAGGCTGGTGGCGCGAATTGGATCTCAACACGGTGCTCGACGTGCGCGACGCCCGCCGCCGCGAACCCTGGCGTCCCGGCGACGCCTGGCTCGGCGGCGGCACGTACCTCTTCTCCGAGCCCCAGCCGCACATCCGCCGCCTCGTCGACCTCTCCCGCATGGGCTGGCCGCCGCTGTCCTGGCAGCCCGACGGCTCCCTCGACATCGCCGCGACCTGCACGATCACCGAGCTCTCGCGGTTCGCCCGGACCCTGCCGACCACGGCCGCCCCGCTCTTCGAGCAGTGCTGCCGGGCCTTCCTCGCCAGCTTCAAGATCTGGAACATGGCGACCGTCGGCGGGAACCTCTGCAACGGGCTGCCCGCCGGTCCGATGATCTCCCTCACGGCCGGCCTCGACGGCACCGTCTTCCTCCAGGGCCAGGACGGCGCCACCCGCCGGATGCCCGTCACCGAGTTCGTCCTCGGCGCCGGCGTGAAGGACCTGCGCGAGGGCGAGCTGCTGCGGTCCGTGCGCCTGCCCCCGAACGCGCTGGACTCCCGTACGGCCTTCCGCCAGGCGTCCCTCTACGGACTCGGGCGCTCCGGCGCGCTGGTCATCGGCGCCCACGACCCCGCCGACGGCTCCCTCGCCGTGACGGTCTCCGCCGCCACCACCCGCCCCTTCCGCTTCTGGTTCGCGCTGCCGCCCACCGCCGCCGAACTGCGCGGGGCGATCGACGGCGCCGTCCGGCCCGACGAGTGGTACGACGACATCCACGGCCTGCCCGAATGGCGGCGCCACATGGCCCTGCGCCTGGCCGAGGAGATCCGCCGCGAGCTCACCACCGAGGACCCCCGATGACGTACGAGATCGAGATCAACGAGCGGCGTTTCGACACCGAGCCGCGGGCCGGCCAGTGCCTGCGCACCTACCTGCGCGAACGCGGCTGGTTCGGCGTGAAGAAGGGCTGCGACCAGGGCGACTGCGGGGCCTGCACGGTCCACGTCGACGGGCAGCCGGTGCACAGCTGTCTCTACCCGGCCGTCCGCGCCGAGGGCCGCAGCGTCACCACCGTGGAGGGCCTCGCCCGCTCCTGCGGCGAGCTCCACCCGGCGCAACAGCAGTTCCTGGACGCCCAGGGCTTCCAGTGCGGCTTCTGCACCGCCGGTTTCTTGATGACCACCGCCGCCCTCCAGGCCGAGGAGGGCACCGCCCACGACGACGGCAAGCTCCAGGACCTCCCGCGCGCCTTCAAGGGCAACATCTGCCGCTGTACGGGCTACCGCGCCATCGAGGACGCGTTGCGCGGGGTCAAGCACACCGAGTCCCCGGAGGCCGGGCAGGCCGTGGGCAAGTCCCTGGGCGCCCCCGCCGGTCCCCTCGTCGTCACCGGCACCGCCCGCTACACCTTCGACGTCGAGGTGCCCGGGCTGCTGCACATGAAGCTGCTGCGCTCCCCGCACCCGCACGCCCGGATCGTCGACATCGACACCAGGGACGCCCTCCAGGTCCCGGGCGTGCACGCGGTCCTCACCCACCACGACTCCCCCGACCGGCTCTACTCGTCGGCCCGGCACGAGCATCCGACCGAGGACCCGATGGACACCCGCGTCCTGGACGACGTGGTCCGCTTCGTCGGCCAGCGCGTGGCGGCCGTCGTCGCGGACAGCGAGCAGGCCGCCGAGGAGGGCTGCCGCCGGGTGGTCGTCACGTACGAGGAACTGCCGTACGTCATCGACCCGGAGGAGGCCATGCTGCCGGGCGCCCCCGTCCTCCACCCCAAGGGCCCCGAATCGGGGATCTTCCGCGCCGAGAACAACGTGTGCGGCGAGGTCCACCACACGATCGGCGACATGGAGAAGGGGTACGCGGAGGCTGACGTCGTCTACGAGGAGACCTTCCAGACCCAGCGCGTGCAGCACGCCAGCCTCGAGACCCACGGCAGCGTCGCGTACTTCGAACCCAAGGAGGAGGGCGACGGCGAGCGCATCACCGTCCGCTCCTCCACCCAGGCGCCGTTCCTGACCCGGCGGGCGCTGTGCGCCCTCTACGACCTCGGTGAGGACGAGGTCCGCGTCGTCGCGGGCCGCGTGGGCGGCGGGTTCGGTGGCAAGCAGGAGATGCTCACCGAGGACATCGTCGTCCTCGCCGTCCTGAAGCTGCGCCGGCCGGTGAAACTCGAATTCACCCGGGCCGAACAGTTCTACGGTGCCACCACCCGCCACCCCTTCAAGATCACCATCAAGATCGGTGCCAAGGCGGACGGCACGCTCACCGCGCTGCGCATCCGCGTGGTCTCCAACACCGGCGCCTACGGCAACCACGGCCCGGCGGTCATGTTCCACAGCGTGGGCGAGTCCTTCGCCGTCTACAAGGCGCCGAACAAGGAGGTGGAGGCGTACTCCGTCTACACCAACGGCGTCCCGGCCGGTGCCTTCCGCGGCTACGGCCTGGGCCAGGTCCTGTTCGCCCTCGAATCGGCGATGGACGAGCTCGCCCTCCGGCTCGGCATGGACCCGCTCGAACTGCGCGAGAAGAACGTCATCGGCGCCGGCGACCACATGGTCACCCCGATCGGCCACGAGGAGGACCTCTTCATCGCCTCGTACGGGATGAAGCAGTGCATGGACGTGGTGCGCAAGGCCATCGCCGAGGACCGCAGCCACGAGGACGTCCCCGAGGGCTGGCTCACCGGCACGGGTTCGGCGGTCGCCATGATCGCGACCGGCCCGCCGGGCGGCCACTTCGCCGACGCCCGGATCAGTCTGCTGCGCGACGGCACGTACGACATCGCGGTCGGCACCGCGGAGTTCGGCAACGGCACGACCACCGTCCACAAGCAGATCACGGCCGGTGCGCTGAACACGACGGTGGACCGGATCGCGGTCCGCCAGTCCGACACGGACGTCGTGCGCCACGACACCGGCGCGTTCGGCTCGGCCGGCACGGTGGTGGCGGGCAAGGCGGTGATGCTGGCGGCGAACTCGCTCGCGGAGCGCCTGCAGACCTTCGCGGCCCGGCACACGGGCGTGGCCCGGCACCTGTGCAAGCCGGGACCCGAGGCCTTCGACTGCGCGGGCCGGACCGTCACCCTCAAGGAGCTGTACGAAGCCGCGTACGACAAGGGCAAGCTGGAGGAGATGGCCGCGGACGGCCACTGGACCGGCTCCCCCCGGTCGGTGGCGTTCAACGCCCAGTGGTTCCGTCTCGCCGTCGACCCGCACACCGGCGAGATGAAGATCCTGCGCAGCGTGCACGCGGCGGACGCGGGCAAGGTCATGAACCCGATGCAGTGCCGCGGCCAGGTGGAGGGCGGTGTGGCCCAGGCGCTGGGCGCGACCCTGTTCGAGACGGTACGGGTGGACGAGCGCGGCGAGGTCACCACGGCGGCGTTCCGCCGCTACCGGCTCCCGCAGTACGCGGACGTCCCGCGCACGGAGGTCCACTTCATGGAGACCTCCGACGCGATCGGCCCGCTCGGCGCCAAGTCGATGAGCGAGAGCCCCTTCAACCCGGTGGGTCCGGCCTTCGCCAACGCCCTGCGGGACGCGACCGGGGTGCGGTTCACGGAGATGCCCGTAACGAGGGACGTCGTCTGGCAGAAGATGCAAGCCGCGAGGGACTAGAACGCACTCACATGCGACTCACATAGTGAGATGCAGCTTGCAGATACGTTTCCGAGGCGACGGGACGTGGGAATCGGGCTCGTATGGCCAAACTCATGCTGCACGGAGACCTCGACCGCCCGGCCCTGCTCAGCGTCGCCGACCTGCGCGAATGGGAGCAGCACCGGGCCAAGGTGGTCTTCGACTGCGCGACGAACGGCCCGCAGCACCACGTCTTCGAGGGCGTGCTGCTGCGCGACGTGGTCGCGAGCGCGGGGCCCGCCTTCGACGCCCGGCGCCGCAAGGACCGGTCGCGCTTCCTGCTGGCGGTCAGCGGCGGGGACGGCCACCACAGCGTCCTCGCCTGGGCCGAACTGGACGCCGACTTCGGGGGCACCCCGGTGCTGCTGGCCACCCGCCTGGACGGGGAGGACCTGGACGGGTCCGGGGCCCAGCTGGTGGTCCCCTCGGACCGGTGCGGGGCCCGCTACGTCAGCGCGGTCACGCACGTGTGGTTCGGCGCCCTGGCGGCGCCGGGCATCTGAGCCGGCCGGGACGGTGCGACCGGATCAGGCGCCGGCGAGGGAAATCTCGGTCGATTTGATCAGCGCCACGACGGAGGACCCGGGGACCAGGCCCAGCGCCTGGACACCGTCGGCGGTGACGGCCGCGGTCAGCCCGCCCCCGTTCACGTTGACCTTCACGGCGGCCATGGCCGGGCCGACGGCGACGTCGGACACCGTGCCCGTGATCTGGTTGCGGATGGAGATGTTCTCGACCGGCCCGGTGGCCAGGGCCACTTCGGTGGCCTTGACGAGCGCCTTCACCGCGGAACCCGAGGTGATGCCGAGGTCCTTGACGGCGTCGGCGGTGATGGCCGCGGTGATCTCCTGACCGCCGTCCAGCCGGACCTTGACCGTCGCCATGGCCTCGCCGACGGTGACGGCGGTGACGGTGCCCGCGAGTTGGTTGCGGATGCTGAGACTCATGAAGGTTCGACCTCTTGCGTAGGCGCCTCGCGCGGTCCGAAGGGGCCGCACGCAACCGAACGTAGGCGCATCCGATCCGGTCCGGGCCGATCCCCCTCGCGCCCGCGCGCCAGAACCACCCGACCGGCTGGCCCGGTGCTTCACTGGGGAACATGCCATTCGACCGCTACGGCGTGCTGGCCGGGACCCTCCACGAGCACTTCCGCGACACCCCCGACACGGAGGGCGCCTGGTTCCACGTCAACCTCCGGGTCGACGCCCCGGACGGGCGGTACAAGTGCGCCGTCGACGTGGACAGCCACGACTCGCAGACCGGCGTCCAGTGGAAGGTCTTCACCGTGGACGCGGCGGCGCTCGGTCCGGTGGCCGCGATGGCGCCCGGGTTCCACGACCTCGACCGCGTGCCCAGGTCCGGATCCCTCGACTACCTCCGCCATCCGGCCCTGCGCAGGCTCCAGGAGTGGCCCGGGTGGCTGCCCGGCCCGCTGGGCGAACTCCTCGACCGGCTGCTGAAGTCCTCCCCGCCCTGGACCTCGGGCTCCAACGTCGAAGCCGCCAACGCCTTCGAGCCGATCCTCGCCGTCGGACGGCCGGTCCTGGTCTTCGGCGAACCGTTCGACACCGGGCTGGGCGTCCACAACATCCACCAGAACCAGGGCGACGCGTACGGCAGCCAGTGGTGGCCCGAGAACGGCATCTGGCAGGACGGCGCGACCATGACCCGCCGCCCCGACGGCCGTTTCGACGTGTTCCTGAACAAGTTCTCCGGCCAGAAGGACCACACGGACGCCGAGGGCCATCCGATCTGAACACGGCCGGAGTCGGCTCTGGATCCGCCTCCGACCGGGTCGCCCCCCGACCCTCAACGGAATCGGTCCTGGTCCGCCGGGAACTCCGGGCGTCCCCCGTCCGACTACTGCCGCGTGGGAGGCGGATCCTCGCCTTCCCTCGCGGCGGAGGAGGCGTGAGATGGGCGGACTGGATGTGCGCATGCGGGACGTCGTGTGTCGGCACGGCCGGGTGGAGGCCGTCTCGGACGTCGATCTGGAGATCGCCGCCGGTGAGCGCGTGGCCCTGACCGGCACCAACGGCTCGGGCAAGACGACGCTGCTGCGCGCCGTGCTCGGTCTGCACCGTCAGACGACGGGCTCGATCACGGTCGGCGGCCGGGAGGGCCGGTCGCCCGCCGAGTGGGCCTGGCGACGCCGGGCCTGCGCCTGGATCCCGCAGAAGCCGGCCGCCGGCCGTTTCCCCCTGCTCGGCGCCGAACTGCTGGCCGGCAGCAACGCTCCGGCGGAAGCGGCCGCGGCCGCGGAGCGGCTCGGCGTGGGTCCGCTCGTCGGGCGACCCCTGCACACCCTCTCCGGCGGCCAGTTGCAGCGGATGTACCTCGCCCGCGCGATCGGCTGCATCGCCGCGGGAGCCGAGCTGCTCCTGGCCGACGAGCCGACCGCCGCCCTCGACTTTGACGGGCAGTCGGAGGCCGCGGACGTCCTCACCTCCCTGCCGGTGACCCTCATCGTGGTGACGCACGACCGGGCGCTGGCGGACCGCTGCGACCGCGTACTGGAGATGGCCGCGGGCCACCTGCGGGAGGTCCGGTGAACCTCGCCGTGCACCTGGCCACCGCCGACCTCGGCGAACTCCTCCAACTGCTGCCCGTACAACGGGCCGGCGTGGCCCTGCTGTTGGCCGCCATCGGCCTGCCGGTCATCGGCGTGATCATCGTCGGGCTCGACATCATGCCCGTGCGGTTCGCGATGATGCACGTCGCCCTGCTGGGCATCGCCGTCGGACTGCTCACCGGACTCGACCCCATGCTGTGCGCGCTGGTGGCCTGCGCGCTGGCCGGCGCGGGCGTGGCCCCGCTCGCCCGGACCCCGGACGGCCTGTCGGGGGCGATGGGCCTGCTCATGAGCCTGGCCATCGCGGCGGCGCTCCTCCTGCTGGCCGTGTCGGGGGTCAACGCCTCCGGGGCCTTCGCCCTGTTGTGGGGCTCCATCCTGTCGGTGGGCTCGGCCGACCTCGTCGTCCTGGGCGTACTGGCCGTGGTCGTACCGGGCCTGTTCTGGTGGCGGCGGCGCGAGATCGGCCTGTTGCTGTACGACCGCGAGCTCGCCCAGTGTTCCGGCGTACCGGTGCGGGCACTGACCGCCGCACTGCTGGTCCTGGTCGCCATCGCGGTCGCCGGGGCGATCAAACTGACCGGCGCGCTGCTCGTCGACGCCCTGACCCTGCTGCCCGCACTCGCCGCCCGCCGCCTGGGCAGCTCACTGAAGTCGATCACCCTCTGGGCGATCGGCATCGGCGTGGCGGTGAATCTGACGGGGTTCCTGCTGGCCCTGTGGCTGGACTGGCCGCCCGGCCCGGTCCTCGTCCTGACCGCGGGGGCACTGGTCCTCGCGGTGCATTTCATACCCGAACGGAGAATCAGCTCATGGCGCGCACCCGCGTCCGTATCACTTCCCTCCTCGCACTGAGCGCGGCGCTCGCTCTGACCGCCGCCTGCGGCAACACCCCCTCGTCCCAGGACGCGAAGTCCCAGGACGGCACGCAGCCGCAGGCCAAGAAGCCGGTCGTGGTCGTCACCACCACCTGGGAGGGCGCCTTCGCCAAGGCCGCGGGCGCCGAGGACGTCAAGGTCATCGTGCCGCAGTCCGTCCACCACGCCCCGGACTACGACCCCAAGCCGTCGGACCTCGCCGCCGTGGCCAAGGCCGACTTCGTGCTCTACGCGCCCTTCGAGCCGTACGCCGCGAAGATCAAGGAGGCCGCGGGCTCCAAGGCGAAGCTGGTCGAGGTGGAGCTCGACAACGATCCCACCAAGGCGTCCGCCGAAGTCGCCCGGCTCGCCGGTCTGTTCGGTACCCCCGAGGCCGCCACCCAGTGGAAGACCGGCTTCGACACCGAGTACACCAAGCTGAACAAGGACGTCCAGGCCGCCTGGCCGGGCGGCAAGGCCCCCTCCGTCGTCAGCCAGGTCTTCACCACCTGGGCCGCGAAGCTCGCGGGCGCCACCCCGGTGGGCACCTACGGACCCGAGGCCGTGACCCCGGCGCAGCTGGCCGAGCTCGCGGCGAAGAAGCCGGAGCTGGTGCTGGACAACGCGCACATGTCCACCGGCACGGTACTGCCCGACTCCGGCGCCAAGCAGGTGAAGATCGTCAACTACCCGGGAGAGGATCTGGACCTGCTCGCGGTCTACCGCAACGCCGCGGCCGAGCTGAAGAAGGCCATGGGCGGCTCCTGAGCACGACACCGGCCCCCGCACGGTGCGGGGGCCGCACGTGCGGGGGTCTCAGTAGGCCGTCCAGGGCACACGGCAGACGTGGGGGTCCGCTTCCTCGGGGCACAAGGTGCTGATCACAGCTCTGCGGATCACCCGGTGCGCCCGCCGGGAACACACCAGCCGGACGCGCAGCTCGACCGCTCGCCGTTCGCCGCTGCCCTGCCCGGGATGTTCCACGGCCCACTGGTGCGCGAGGTAGTCGTACGCGTCCGCCGTCGCCCCCTCGCTCCCGGGGAGGGAGTGCGCGACGGTCACGCCGGTGATCCGGGTGTTGCGGGCGTTCCGGGAGCGCACGGCGTCCTCGACGAGGCCTTCGACCCACGCCAGCCCCTGTTCGTCCGCGTACAGACCGAAGGTCAGTGTGCGCGTCCTCATCGCGTCAGGCCCTTGTGGTGTTCGGCGTCGCCCTTGGCGAAGACCGTGGTGAACCATGCGTACACGGGGGCGAGCGTCGGCGACGCGGGCCAGCCGTTGACCACGGCGAGGAGCCGCCAGTAGCGCTCGGCGTGGGGGTCGCAGGTCGTCCGCAGGCGGGCGAGGAGCCAGCGGCGCAGATCGCCCTCGTCGGCGCACTCGAAGGCGTGGGCGTAGAGGCCGCCCAGTGAGTGGGACAGGAACACGCCGCCCGCCGAGGCCGGTACGAGGCCGGCGGACACGGCCTCGGCCATCCGTTCGCGCATCGCCCGGTTGAGGGCGTCGTGCAGCGTGCCGACGCCCTGCCGGTCGGGTTCTTCGGCCTGCTCCTCGGCCATGCGGCGCAGCGCGCCGCGGAAGTCCTCGTTCTGGCAGAGTTCGGCGAGTTCCACCCAGGCCTCGACCTGTTCGGGCGTGGGATCGTCGGGGAGCTCGGGGGTGACGGTTCGCATCAGTGTCTCGAACTCAGGATTGGAATGCGGGACTTCGAAGGCGTCGTCAACGAATCCGGAGACGAGTCGGCGTCGTTCGACCTGGGAGAGCGTGGCGAGTCGGTGCATGAGGTCCATCTCCAGGGGGGTGGTGCCGCGTCTGGCGACCGTGCGCAGGACGGCCCGGCGCAGGCGCAGGGTGCGGATCTGCACGTCCAGGGCGTTGGCGTGCGCTGCTGCGACGTCCGGCAGGGACATCTCCCGGTCCAGGACCCGGCGGATGGTCGCGAGGTCGAGCCCGAGATCGCGCAGCGTGCGGACGAGGTCCAGGCGGGCGAGCGCGTCGGGGCCGTAGCGGCGGTAGCCCGCCGGGCTGCGGTCGGTCGGGGGGACGATGCCCCGGTCGGAATAGAACCGGATGGTCTTCACGGTGAGGCCGGTCCGGCGGGATAGGTCTCCGATGGAATGGAGCGTGTCGCTGTCCATGCCCCCAGCTTGGTGTCTCCCCCCACGGGAGACTCAACTGGGGCCCGGGGCTGCTCACATGGGTGCGGGAAGGGGTCCCGGCGGCGGGCGTCCGGCCGCTGCCGGGACCCGGACGTCATCCCGCCTGGGCGAGCGGCGCAGGAACCGCGGCGGTCGCCGCGAGGCGCTCGCGCAGGGCGGCGCGGTCCGGTTTGCCGGCCGCCGTCAGGGGCAGTTCGGCGATCAGGAGCAGCCGCTCGGGGTGCTTGCTCCGCTCCAGCCCGCGCCGCGTGAGGTGTTCGCCGAGGGAGGCGAGGGTGAGGGGCTGTCCTGCGCGCGGCACCACGCAGGCCGCCAAGCGCTCCCCCATCAGCGGGTCCGGCACGCCGATGCAGGCCACGTCCCGGACCTGGGGGTGGGCGGTGAGTTCGCGTTCCACCTCCGCCGGGCTGATGTTGGCACCGCCGCGGATGACGATGTCCTTGAGGCGGCCGACGACGTGCAGGACGCTGTCGGAGTCGAGGTACCCGAGGTCACCGGTGCGGACCCAGCCGTCGGGCGTGCGGTAGCGGGCGTCCAGGTCGGGCGCGCCCACGTAGCACAGCGGGGTCATCGGGCCGCGCGAGATGATCTCGCCGACGGCGCCGTCGGGCAGCGGTTCGTGCGTGTCGGGGTCGGCGATGCGGATCTCGGCGACCCGGGGGTCGGGATGGCCGGCGACGACCCCGGACCCGTCGGTGGGCGGCACCGTGTTGCCGAGCCCCGTGTGGCAGTTGACCCCGTCGGCGGAGCCGTAGAGGTTCACCACGGGACAGCCGAAGGCCTCGGCCGCGGCGGCCGCGGTGGTCTCGTCGAGGGGCGCCCCGCCGAGGACCAGTGCGGTGGGCGCGGGCAGCTCCTCGTCCGTCCCGTCGAGGCGTTCGAGCATCATGCGGACCATGGTGGGCACGCCGAGGACGTGCGTCGGCCGGTGCTCGCGCACCGCCGCGATCGCCGCTTCCGGGCTGAAGTGGTCGAGCAGGACGAGGGTGCCGCCGTGCCGGGCGAGGGTGACGGCGGTGCCGTTGGACCCGAAGGCGGACGCCAGCGGTACGAGGAAGAGGCAGCTCGGCGGGGTGCGGTCCGGGATGAGGGAGGCGAGGAAGTTCCCGCGTCCGCCGGCCAGCGCGTTGTGCGAGTACGCGATCATCTTCGGCTCGGCCTCGGAGCCGGAGGACACGAGGATGCGGGCGGCGCTGTCGGGATCGGGCCGGGCGGGGACGAATCCGCTGGGGTCGGACCGCATCAGCCCCGATAGCTGAATCGTTCCTTCAGGTGCGGTTCCGGGGCCGGCGGCGATCACGTGGCGCAGGGCCGGAAGCGCCCGGGCGAGCGTGCTCAGATCCGCCGCGTGCCGGTAGTCCCGGTGCTCGGTGGCCGCGATGACGGCGACGGCCTCGGCGCGGCGCAGCAGGCACTCCGCTTCGAGGACGCCCCGGCCCACCGGGAAGGGGAGGGCGATCGCGCCGAGTGCGGCGAGCGCGAGATCGGCGATGACGGCGGAGCGGTTGTTGGGGAGTTGCACGCCGACCACGTCGCCCGGGCCGATGCCCAGCTCCCGCAGGCCGGTGGCCAGACATCGGACCTTGCGGTCCAGCGCGGTGTAACAGAGCTTGCCCTTGGCGTCGATGACGGCCGTGCGGTGCAGGTCGGCGATCTGGCGTGCCCGGAAGAGGCTGTAGAGGTCGAGGTCGGGGCAGGTCCCGTCGACCACCCAGGACCGGCGGAGTTCGGCGGGCAGCAGGTCGTGCAGGACGAGCCTGTCGGCGGTCATACGAAGCTCCAGGGGTCGGGGACTGCGGGGGCGCCGTGCGCGTCGCGGCTGATCGAGCCGGAGAAGCGCGGATCGTGGTGCAGGTCGGACAGTTCGGTGGTGACCGCGGTCGCGGTCAGCCCGTGCTCGTTCAGCCGGGCCAGGGCCTCGGTCGTGGACAGGCCGCCCAGGTCGTGGGCGGCCACGGCGCCGGCGTCGGCGTCGGTGGGCGCGAGCCAGCCGTCCGCCGTCGGCCGCGGGAGCCGGAATCCGGCCGGTCGACGGGGGTTCTCCCCGCGGGCCGCCCGGCGCAGGGCGGGGGCGGTCAGCGTGTCGGCCGCGCCGAGCAGGGAGGAGTCCACCCGTACTCCGTGGCCGCTGCGCTCGCGCAGCAGCAGCCCGGCGAGGACGGCCTCGGCGCCGAGCAGCCCGCCGAGCACGTCGAGCAGGGTCATCAGCGAGGGCGCCGGGGCCTCGCCCTCGGGGCGGACGGCCTCGCCGACGCCCGTACGGGCCTGGACCATGAAGTCGGTGCCCATGGGGGCGTCCTCGATCCGGTCGGCCCAGCCGCTGGTGTACGCGTAGACGAGCGCGGGGTTGACCCGTGCGAGGTCCTCGGAGTCGAGGCCGAGCTCGGCGGCCTTGCCCGGCGCCCAGTTGTGCAGGAAGACGTCGGCCCCGGCCGCCAGTTCCCGCAGCCGTCGGCGGTCGGCCTCCCGCTTGATGTCGATCTCCACGGCCTGCTTGCCCCGGTTGAGGGCGAGCCAGCGCGCCGAGATCCCGGAACAGGCCGGGGGCATGCCGCGCAGCGGGTCGCCGCCCGGCGGTTCGATCCTGATCACGTCGGCGCCGAGGAGCCCGAGCAGGTGCGCCGCGAGCGGTGCCTGGATGCGGCGGCCCGCCTCCAGCACGGTCAGCCCGGCCAGGGGCCCGCCGGAGTGTGCCGCTCCGGGCAGCCGGGCCGACCTGGCGGTGAGACGTCCGGTGACCGACCGTGCCAGGGACCAGGGGGCGGCGTCGTCGTGTTCGGCGGCCCGTTCCGCGGCCCGCTGCGCGAGCGGGTGCAGGGCGCACACCTCGGTGCCGTATGCGGCTGCGGCCCGACGGATCCGGTCCCAGGTGTGGGACCGGGCCGTGAGGTGGAGGGCCGCCGGGAAGGGGGCGCAGGCGGTGGCGTAGCGGAACTGGAAGGGTCGCCAGCCCGCCCGCAGGGCTTCCGCCGGGGCCTCCAGGGCCTTCCAGAACGCCGCCCAGGCGCCCGGGTCGAGCGTCTCCAGTTCGAAGAGGACGCCGTCGGCCGAGGTGAACGGAGGTCCTCCGGGGGCGAGTTCGGCGGCCTCGCCCTCGTCGGCCCCGGCGGCGGCCAGGTACTGGGAGACCGCGAGCAGGCCCGCCCGGTCCGCGCTGGTGGTGACCGCGCGGGCGGCGCCGCCGCGGGCCTGGCCCACGAGAGCCGCGAGCAGCCCCTGTACGGCCAGGACTCCGGTGGCGGTGGCCGCGTAGTCGACGGCGAGGCCGCGCGGGGCGCCGTCGCGCCGGCCGTGCACGGCCATGATGCCGGTGGCGGCCTGCACCGTGGCCTCGTCGGCGAGCCCGCTCAGGGGATCCGCCCAAGTGGCGCTCGCGTGCACCGGGTCGAACCCGCCGCCCGTGAGCGTGGTGCCACCGGTACCGGTGGCGGCGCCCGTGGACGCGTCCCCCTGTGCGGGACGGTCCGTCCGTGCGCCGAGCAGCCGCAGGTGGTCGGAGACGACTCTCGCGATCTGCGGGGGCCCCGAGGTGTCGAAGCGCAGTGTGTCGAGCGGCCGGACCGTCTGCGTGGTTGCTGGTGACGCCATGCCTCTCCTCTCCTGGCGCGGCGGTGGCCGGCGCCCGGGTCTTACCGAATCTGGGGAACCCGGGAGCGTCCGCACCCGACCAGTTCCACGGACAGTGAGTCGGTCGGCCCTTCCCGCGAGTTCCCGGGAATGAGGAGGAAAGAAGTGACGGATCCAGGCACGGACCACACCTCGGCTGCACAACAGGCCGTGGCAACGGATGAGTTGAGGGAGCGGGTCGACCGGTTCGTCCGCACCCGGGTGATCCCGCGGGAGGCGGTGCTGGACGCGGGCGGGTCCGCTGCGGCCGATGCGCTGGCCGAACTGCGCGGCCGGGCGCAGGAGGAGGGCCTGTGGGCGCTGCCGCTCCCGGAGGAACTGGGCGGCGGCGGGCTGGGGTTCCGGGCGTACGCCGCACTGGCCGAGGCGGAGGGGGCCAGTGACCACGGTCCGGCCGCGCTGGGATCCGCCCCGCTGCTCGACGTGACGATGCTGGCGCGGCACGGGGGGACCGCGGTCCGCGAGGCGTACCTGAAGCCGCTGGTCGCCGGGGAGATGCGGACCTGTTACGCCATGACCGAGCCGGACGTCCCCGGCACCGACCCCTTCGGGACCGGCACCCGGGCCGAGCGCGGGCCGGACGGGAGCTGGCTCGTCACCGGCCGCAAGTGGTTCACGTCCGGCGCCGCGGGCGCCGACCTGGTCACGGTCATGGCCCGCACCGGCGGGAGCGCCGGTGACCGCGAGGGGCTGTCGTTGCTGCTCGTGCCCACCGCGTCGGCCGGTTTCCGCGTCGTACGCGAACTTCCCGTGTTCGGTGCGGGCGGCCAGTACGAGATCGAGCTCGACCGGGTCCGGGTCCCGGCCGACCACCTCCTCGGGGAGCCCGGGGACGCGCTCGCCATCGCGGGCGAGCGGCTGCAGCTCGGTCGTACGCTGCGCTGCCTGCGCTGGCTCGGCCAGGCCCGGCGCGCCTTCGACCTCATGTGCGAGCGGGCCGCCACCCGCAGCGGGTCCCGTGGGCCCCTCGCCGACCAGCAGCTGATCCAGGGACACGTCTTCGACGCCCTGCTCGCCCTGCGCACCACCCGTCCCCTGGTGCACGAGGCGGTGGCGCTGATCGACGCCGGACGGGACGCCCGTACGGAAGTGGGGCTCGCCAAGGTCGCCGCCGCGCGCATGCTCCAGCAGGTCGCGGACTCCGCCATCCAGGTCCACGGCGCCGCCGGACTCGGTCCGGACACCCCCCTGCCAGGGCTCCTGCGCACGGGCCGGGCCGCCCGCATCCTCGACGGCCCGGACGAGCTGCACATCACCTCCGTGGCCCGCCGGGTCCTGCGCGGCTACGCAGCCGACGGCGGCAGGGCCTAGATGCGGGTGATGTCGACGACCCCGTCCAGGGCGGCGAGGCCGAGCGCCAGGAAGAAGTCGCCCCAGATCAGCTCGTGCCGGACGGCCAGGTCCTTTCCGGCGTCGTAGCAGCCGTGGAGCAGCATCCCGGGCGGGCGCCCGGAGTCCGGGCCGGTGAGGTGGTGCTCCGCGAGGTGCTGGAGGATCGCCTCGGCCCGGTACGCGTACGCGGCCGCCCGGGGGCCGGGCACCCGGGCGAGCTTCAGCAGGGCGACCGCGGTGATCGCGGCGGCCGAGGTGTCGAGCGGCCCGTCCGGCCGGGCGGCGTCGGCCGCCGGGACGAGTCCTGCGGCCGGGGATCCGCCCTCAGCCGCCAGGAATTCGGCCGCCTCGGCGAGCCGGGCGGCCGGGCGGGGCAGCGCCGGGTCGGGCATCGCCGGGTCCGGGCGCAGCAGGGCGTCGGCCACGGCCAGGAGCAGCCAGGCCCGGCCCCGGCTCCAGCCGGGCGGCGGGTCCGCGCAGGGCCGCCAGCCCGCGACCGCGTCGAAGCGCAGGGCGGGCCGTAGCGAGAGGTCCCGGTCCCGGCCCGCGCCGAGGCAGAGATCGAGGTGGCGGTGCAGGTGGGACGCCGCCGCGGCGGCGCCCTGCGATCCGGCTCCGGCCAGCAGGGGTACGGTCCCCGGCACTCCGTCCACGCGGGCGAGCAGTCGGGGTCCGCCGAGCGCGTCCCCCCAGGGCACGAGCCCGAGTTCGCGGTCGTGGGCCGCCAGCACCGCCCGGGCGCCGCGGTCCCGCAGCTCGGCGGCCGTGGCGTCGTCCCCGGCCGGAGCGGTCCCGTACCAGAGGATCAGGCCGCGGGTGGCGGTGTCGGCCCCCACCCACGGTTCGAGCCGGGCCGTGCACGCGGCGGCGGCGCGCCGGTCGGCCGCGTCGCCCGTGTACCGTGCGCGCAGCCAGAGCAGCCCGGCCCAGAACCCGCCGGTCCACGAGCCTCGGCCGGTGGTCGTCCACCGCCCGTCGGCCGGCTCGGCGTACAGCGGGAAGCGGGGTCCCACCGTCTCGGCGGTCACCGCCACGCGTTGCATGACGGCCGCGAGGGCCGGGGCCGGCCCGGCTCCGTCCGCGCTCATGCCGCGCCCTGCCGGCGGTCGCGTACGGCCCACAGGAACGCGACGGCCGCGGCCACCGCGAACTCCGCCGCGACCAGCAGCCAGCCCGGCCCGTACCGTCCGCTCTGCGCGAGCAGGCCGAACAGGGGCGGGCCCGCCGCGAATCCGCCGAAGAACCCGGCCGCGACCAGCGCCGAGTCCTGTCCGGCGCGGCCGGGGGCGGCCCGCTGCATGACCAGCACCATCGAGACGGCGTTGCCGGAGACGGCGAACACTCCGACGGCGATCGCCCCGACCCACACCAGCGGGCCCGCCACCAGGGCGGCCGCCAGCAGGACCGCGGCGCCCAGCGCCCCGCAGGCCAGCCATCCCGGGAGCCATTCGGCCCGCCCGGGCCGGGCCGCCTTCGACCACCCGACCCGGCCGGCGATCCCCGCCGCGCCCAGTACGGCGACCAGGGCGGCCGCCGCGGTCGGACCCATGTCCAGCCGCTGCGCGCCGTAGAGCGCGAGGTAGGTGTTGACCGAGGCGATTCCGGCGCCGAGGAACAGCGAGAAGACCGCCAGCCAGGCCACCATCCCCCGCGGCACGAGGGCCGTACGCGGCCCTGCGGGCGGCGCGGCGGGGTCGGCGGGCAGGACGCGCAGCGCCCACAGCCCGGCGAGCAGGGCCGCGCCGGCGCCGGTCCAGACCGCGCCCCGCCAGCCGATGCCGCCCGCGAGCAGGGCGAGCGGTAGTCCGGCCGCGAAGGCGCCGAGCTGGACCCCGGACTGCTTGAGCCCGGTCACCGCGCCCCGCCGGGCGGGCGGAACGGCGCGCAGCACGGCCTTGTTGGTGGCCGGGTTGGCCAGCGCCTGGGGTACGCCGCCCAGCGCGACGGCGCCGAGGAGCAGACCGGCGCCGGGCGCGGCGCCGATCAGGGCGAGGGCCGTCGCGGAGACCAGCAGCAGGACCACCAGTGAGCGGCGCGGACCGATCCGGTCCACGATCCGGCCGCCCGCCGGGGACAGGACGGCGGCGGTCCCGAAGCCGATCGCGGTCGTTAGCCCCAACACGGCCGGGGATATGTCGAGTTCGCTGACCAGGCGCGGGCCCAGCGCCCCGAGGAGGAACAGTTGCAGCATCGAGAACGCCATGGCGCAGGTGAGCAGCGCGGTCAACTGCCGCCCCGCCGCACCGTCCTTCTCCGCCGGCGATGCGGTCGCCGTCCCCTCCGCCGTCACGAAGTCTCCCTTCCCAGGACGTTGAACTCTTCGAGCGAGCGGGTAGGCAGTCGGATGGAGCGGCGGGCAGGTTCCCTCCCTCCGCTGTGCCCTGCACCACAACGAGGCGGGCGACCCGGCCATGACGGGCCGGGACGCGGGAACTTGTCCGGAAGTGCGCACCCTGATGTGCGGCTCGGGAGGCCGGTGCAAGGATGAGCCCTCGATGAACCCGGTCCGCTGTCTCCGCGCCCTCCGGGCTGCGATGTTCGCAGCCCTCTGTGTGCTGCTCGCGGCGACCGGACACCTGCTCATGTCGGGTGCGGCCGTGCCCTGGTGGGCCCTGTCCGTCGCCTTCCCCGGCACGGCGGCGACGGCTTGGGCCCTCGCGGGACGTGAACGCGGGCTGCTCGCCGTGACGACGGCGGCCGTCGCCGTCCAGGCGGTGCTCCACACCGGATTCTCCCTGGCCCAGTCCCTCGTCGGGCCGGCCGCGCCGACCGGATCCGGGCAGATGTCGGTGATGCCGGCGATGTCGCCGATGGTGGGGATGGTGCAGCCGACCGGCGCCGGGGTGCCGCACGCCCCGGCCCATCTGCACCACGCCATGCACGGGACGCCGGACGTCGCGTCCGCCGTGACCGGTGCGGCCGGTGCGGCCGGTGCGGCCGGTGCGGCCGGTGCGGCCGGTGCGGCCGGTGCAGCCGGCGGGTCGCTGCCGGGTGGTCTGCACGAGGCGGCCGCCATGTCTCCGTTCGGCATGCTGGCCGCACACCTGCTGGCCGCCGTGGTGTGCGGGCTGTGGCTCGCCCACGGCGAGCGGGCCGCCTTCCGCGTGGTGCGCGCCGTCGCCGGACGCTTCTGGACTCCGCTGCGCCTACTGCTCCGTACGGCGCTGCCCGCACACCTGCCGCCGGTCCGGATCCGCCGCCGGCGCCACCACCGCGCGCCGCGCCGGCTCTTCCTCGTCCACGCCATCACCTCACGGGGTCCGCCGGCGGGAACCGCTGTCCTCTGACAGCTGGTTCCCCGAGCCGCGCCCGCGACCGCTCTCGCACCCGTACACCGCGCCTCGGGCCCCGGCCGTGCCTTCCGGCCGGCCGCACCCCTCACCGGCCCCGCCGCTCGCGGCGCCGGACTCCCCTTGCCCGTAAGGACCTTGTGGCGATGACTGCTGCCCTGACGACCCCTTCCTGTACCACCGGCGACCGGCCCGCCCGGCGCACCCCCGACTCCGACGCGGCGGTCACCCGGCTGGCGCTGGACGCCCGCGACGGGGATCCCGTGAAGACCGACCGGTTCGTGCGCGCGCTCCACCGCGACGTCTGGCGCTACGTGGCCTACCTCAGCGCCGACACCCAGGCGGCCGACGACCTCACCCAGGACGTCTTCCTCCGTGCGCTGGCGAGCCTGCACCGGTTCGAGGGCCGTTCCTCCGCGCGCACGTGGCTGCTGTCCATAGCCCGCCGCACGGTCGTGGACAGCCTGCGGCACGCGGCCGCCCGGCCCAGACTCTCGGACCGCTGCGACTGGCAGGCGGCCGCGGAGCAGACCCAGACGTACGACGTACCGGGCTTCGAGGACGGCATCGCCCTGGCGGAACTGCTCGCCGTGATCCCGGCGGAGCGCCGGGAGGCCCTGGTCCTGACCCAGTTGCTGGGCCTGTCCTACGCCGAGGCGGCCACGGCCGTCGGCTGCCCGATCGGTACGGTCCGCTCCCGCGTCGCCCGCGCCCGTACCTCCCTGATCGCGCTCCTGACGGACACCCACGCGGCCGAACCGGCGCCGGAGCCGCAGGGGCCGACGCCGCGGCCCGACCGGGCCCCGGAGCGGATGCTGGCGGCGGCCGCAGCGCTCGCCTGATCCTGCGGACGGGCCGGCAGGAGGGCTGCGGGGAGCGTGTGCGCCCGCAGCCCTCCCGCGTCGAACCTCCGGGCGGACGCTCCCCTCGAACCGGGATGCCGCTGCCGTGCGGCCTGCCGGCCGGCTCGGGACCGGGCGGGGAGCGGGACCGGGACCCCTGGTCGACGTTCGCCCTGGAACCGGGTCGGAGATCCCGACGGTCCGGTGCTGGAGGAGGTGCTGCTCGTCCGCGACGAACAGGCCACCCTGGCGTGGGGGCCGGGGCGGACGGCGCGTACGGCGACCGGTGGGCCGCGGCGCGGCAGCGAGCCCGCCGCGGAGAGCCTTGCGCACCGTTCTCGCCCGGACACGCCGCCCGCGCGGACGGATCCGCGCGCGGCGGTCGCGTACGAGGCGATGAACTCCGTGCCCGAGAACTGGACCCCCTTCATCGCGGTCCACGCCGGCGGCGAGCGGGGGCGGTCGGTGCCGTTGCAGCGGGCCGCCGTGCCGCACCCGTCGACGGCCGGGCGGTGGAGCCCCGTACGGAGCCGTTGCAGCCGGGCCTGGACCCGGTGGCGCCGGACCGGCGGCGGGCCCGCTCCGTGAACGAGGAGGAGGTCCCGGGGGCCGGCTCCCGACTGGCGGTGGCCCACAACCGCACCCGTGGCCGGGACGGCCAGGCGGTCGTCTGGCTCAGCGCGCGCCGCGGCGCGGGGCACGGGGCGCGGGGAGGCCGCGAGCGGCCTGGCCTTCGACCACCTCGTGAACACCTCTGACGCCTGATCCGGGTCCCGTACCCCGGCCGGCGCGCACGCGGGCACGGCCGGACGGCACCCGGGCATGACGGGGTACGGCGGCGCCACCCGGGCGAACGTCCAGGCGCGCCGCAAGATATCAGCCTTCCGCAGAGTCGCCAGGATGTTTATCCGATGGTGATGTCCTACGGCCTCGACGCCGCGCCCGGCACTAGCGTCCCGTGACACCCCGGGAATGCGGGTGCGCTCCGCACTGCATGTGCGGCCCCTCCTGCCCCGCCACCCCCTCCCGGCCCTTGGAGCGAGGAGGCACAGTGCCGTCATTGCGGCGGAGATCCATCAGCAGCTTGTCGTTGGCCACGCGATACACGATCGGAAGCGGCCTGGTCATCACCGCCCTTGCGCTCACCCTGATCGCACTTCTCATACCCGTGGACAGTTTCGGTAGCCGACCCGCGGCCGCCGTGGCGGCGGGTCCGGCAGGTCCGACGGGCGCCGACGACGACGGCGGCGGAACGGTGAGCACGGCCTTCGGGCCGCTGACCGCCGCGGACCGTGACTTCATCCGCAAGGTCCGGCTCGCCGGGCTCTGGGAGCTACCCGCGGGCCGCCAGGCCCAGCAGCGCGGCTCCCGGCCCGCGATCAAGACGGCCGGGCAGCACCTCATCGACGGCCACACCGAACTGGACCGGCAGGTCATCCAGGTCGGCCAGGCCCTCGGTGTCGATCTGCCCAACCAGCCCTCCGCACAGCAGCAGGACTGGCTGGGCCAGATGAACCGTGCACGCGGCGAGGAATACGAACGACTGTTCACTCAACTGCTGCGCGCAGCCCACGGAAAGGTGTTCGCCCTGGTGGCCCAGATCCGGGGACAGACCAAGAACTCAATGGTCCGGGCCCTCGCCACATCCGCCAACACCACGGTTCTGGACCACATCACGGTCCTCGAAGACACCGGACTCGTCGACTTCGACGCCCTTTCCAACAATGTCCAACCGACGAAGTGAAGTGATCGCATGAGTAAAAAGGGCCACAAACGCGCACGCTTGTCGAACAAGGTCCTTGGCGTGATATCCGCGCTCGTACTCGGCGGTGGCGGAGTCGCCGTCGTCGCCGGGAACGCATCCGCCGGCCAGGACAAGGCGGGGGGGATGACGTCCACCATCGACTGCCCCGACGTGGGAGACAAACTCACCGCGGTCCCCGAAAAGGCCAAGCCCGAGGTCGACGCGAACCTCGCCAAGCTGGACGACCAGGTCGCCGACGCCTACAAGCAGCTCGCCGCCGGAAAGGCGAAGGGCGATGCCGCCCTCCTCGGTGACCTGAAGCAGAAGCGGGACAAGACCATCGCGGGCGTGGCCGAAGCGATCGGCCGAGCCGGCGAACGTCCCAAGGACATCCAGGGTTTGGCCGCGTGCACGATGAAGCAGGCGGCCGCCGCGGATGACGGCGCGGCAGCAGCCGCGAGCAAGGGCGAACAGGGCGCGGCCGCCGTGGCCGCCGCGCAGAAGGGTGGTCCGGCGAAGAACGACTTCGTCAACATCACCAAGATCAAGCCGAACGTGAAGAATCCCGCACAGGCAGGAAACGCCTCGAAGGGCTCCTTCACCTCGCAGTGCGGCCGCAACGAGAACGGCCACTTCAACCCCGACAACGTCATCGTCGCCCCCGGCGTCTCCAACGGCGCCCACCACATGCACGACTACGTGGGCAACCTGACCGCCGACGCCTTCTCCACGAACAACAGCCTCGCCGCGTCCGGCACCACCTGCAGCAACGGGGACCAGTCCACGTACTACTGGCCCGTGCTGCGGTTGCGCGACGGCAAGGTGGAGAAGGACGCCAAGGCGCCCGGCGGCGGCCAGGACGGCAACGTCGGCACCATCCTCAAGCCGAAGCAGGTGTCGCTCACCTTCAAGGGCAGTCCGACCGACAAGGTGACGGCGATGCCCCGCTTCATGCGCGTCATCACCGGTGACGCCAAGGCCCTGACCAACGGCAACGCCAACGCCAACGCCTCCTGGAGCTGCACGGGATTCGAGAACCGTCAGCTGAAGGACAAGTACCCGGTCTGCCCGAAGGGCAGTGACGTGGTGCGCACCTTCAACTTCCAGAGTTGCTTTGACGGCAAGAACGTCGACAGCGCCAACCACCGCACGCACGTGGCCTTCGCGGACAAGAACGGCAAGTGCCCGAACGGCTTCAAGGCCATGCCGCAGCTGGTGATGCGCCTCACCTACGGGGTGGCACCGGGTGCCCGGTTCGCCGTGGACAGCTTCCCCGAGCAGCTCCACAAGCCGGTGACCGACCACGGCGACTTCATCAACGTGATGTCGACCGGCCTGATGAACAAGGCCGTGAACTGCATCAACAACGGGCAGAACTGCCGCTGACCCCCGCAGCGGGGGCTCCCCCCTCCACTCCCGGGCCGGACACCCCTCCTCTCCCCCAACCCCCGGTGTCCGGCCCGGGACAGGTGTTGGTCCGAAGCCGACTTCGGGCCAACACCGCTCGTATGTGTACGCCGCCGCCGAGTCCCGGCGGCGGCGTACTGCGTTGCACGGGCTGCGGCGCGTTGGACCGGCCGGCCCGGTGGCGTACCGCAGGACACGGGCCCGGCCCGCCCGGGCGGCGTACCGCAGGACGGCACGACCCGGGCCCGCGGCCCGTCCCGGACCCTGCAGCGCACGCACCGCACCGCACCGCAGTGCACTGCACTGCACTGCACTGCACTGCACTGCAGGAACACGATCCAGCCCGGCCCGGCCCGGGTGGTGCACCGCACGAAACGGCCCGGGCACCCGGTGCACCGCAGGACGCACGGCCCCACCGACGAGCCCCGCCCGACGACATGCGCACGACGAGGTACGCACGACGACGTACGCACGACACAGCCCGGCCCGGCCCCGTGAATACGGGACCGGGCCGGGCTGCTTCGGGTCTAGAGGCCGTTTACGCGGGCCATCCGTCCGACGACCATGGGGGTGAAGTCTGCTTGGATCACGCGGGCGGCCCTGCGGCCGACCCGGGAGTGCTGACGCCGGACCTGGGCCATCAGTCGGCGGCTACGCAGGGCCATTTCCAGTTCGAAGCGGGTACGGGGGTCCCGCAGGCCGGTACCGAAGAGCTTCTCGAGCTGCCGCATGCGGTACCGCACGGTCTGCGGGTGCACGCTCAGGGCCTTGGCGGCCTCGGGTGCCCCGCCGCCCTCCAGCCAGGCGAGCAGCGTCACCTCCAGCCGCTCGCTCTGCCGGGGGGTCAGATCGGCCAGCGGGCGCAGCCACCGGGCGGCCAGCGCGTGGGCCAGCGGCTCGTCCTGAAGGAGCAACAGGGTCGAGAGGTGGTCGTCGACGAAGACGGGCCGGACCTCCGCTCCGGGGCGGGCGGGGGTCAGCGCGGCCAGGCGCAGCGCCCAGCGCAGTGAGGAGGCCGTGTCACGGAGCGGGACGGCGTGGCCCACGGCCGCGAACCGACCGCGCAGCAGGTTCTCCAGCGGGGCGCGGTTGTCCGGTTCGGTGCTGGGGACGAGCAGGCACGGACGGCCCGCGAACATGCCGACGAGGGAGTGGTCCAGTACAGCCGCGAGTTGCTGGGTCTCGCCGGGGGTGGCTGGCACGATGGCCCGTACGGCGAGCGGGAGGGGCCAGCCGGCCGCCTCCGCGAGCTCGCTGAGGGACATGTCGGATGCGTCCCTGTCATCGGTGAGGGTCTTGAAGAGGTCGTGCCGCGCCCGGTCCATCCCGCGGACGCCTTCGTGCCGGGACTCGCGCCGGCTCGTGTGCCGGGCCTCGCGCAGGCCCTCGTTGCGTACTTCCCGGAGGCCTTCGCGACGGCCCTCGTTGCGCACCTCGTTGCGTACCTCTCGGAGGCCTTCGCGGCGGCCCTCGTGCGTGACCTCGCACTCGGCCCTGGCCGCGGTCCCGACCTCGATCCGGTGCTCGATCCCGTGCTCGACCTTGCTGTCGAACTGGCTCTCGACCTCGCTCTGGTTCTCGATCTCGTCCTCGCTCTGTTCATCGTGCTCTTCCGGTGCTTGTTCCCGGTGCTGATCCTGGTAGCCGAGGACGGTGAGGAGAGCCTCTTCCACCCGCTGCCGGAACAACTCGTCATCGATGGCATCGTTGTCATCGATAAGTGCGGAAAATTCCGGAATTCCATGCAGAAGCTCCTCCACTATCTCGGCGGCCAGCGCAGGGAGTTCCTTGCGCAAGACGCGCGTCCACTCGCCACGGGGGCGGGACCAGATGCGGTTCAGAAGTTCACACATCGTTTTCCTCGTTCGTGCCGGGGTGAGGCTTGTCCAGGGAAGAGCGACAAGCCCGCCGAGGTTGCTCCCCACGTCAACATCCTTGTCTGACGCGAGAGTTGCGGCCCTCGTACTCCCTCCTAGAGAGGTCCGACCACTTACGGTCCTGCGACTTTGCCGTTTTTTTGCCGTCGAGGACGCGTAGGTGGCGGGCGGCGCGGTGGCCTGTCGCAACCCCCGCTGGAGGGGAATCTTCCGGTGTTGTTCGATGCGCCGGAGACGCGGTGCGAGAAATTATCACGTTTCGATAAAACCTGTGGAGCTGCTGTGCAGCTCCACGATGCTGCTGCACTCCGGCCCCAAGTTCCCTCGGCCGGCGCGGAGTTTCACAGCGCTGCCGGGTACGACGACAACGACCCCCGGGTACCGAGCGCCAGGTGGAGTGCTCGGATGCCCAGGCGCACAGGAGACCTGGATGCCCCTGCCCCAGCCTCAAATGCCCAGTTCACACAGGGCCCGCCGCAAGAACCGCCATGCCTCGGCTGCGGCTGCGGCCGCCGGACGGAGGGCCGTCCGACGGCCCTCCCTCCTTCCCAAGGAAGGCAGGCTGAGCCCCGGCGTGCTCTGCGCCGTCGGCGCGGCCATCGTGCTCGTCATCGTGGCTGCCCGCGCGGGCGCCTTCAGCCAGCTATTTGCCTTCCTCGATTTCGGGGCGGGCGTGCTCTCGCTCGTCTCGCTCACCGCCACCGTCCTTTGGGGACTGGCCGCGACCGACCGGGCCGTCCTCGGTTCGGGACACCGGCTGCTCGCCCAGGGCGCGCACCGCGGCCTCGCCGTGTCAGGGCTCCTCTTCCTCGCCCTGCACATCTGGATCAAGGTCGCGGGACAGCGGACGACCGCGACTTCCGCGGCCGTGCCGTTCACGGACGCCACCCGGCCCGTCCTGGTCGGGCTCGGCAGCCTGGCCGGATACCTCTTCATTGCGGTGGCCATCTCCGGCGCGGTGCGCAGCGTGTTCAACACCAGGAGCGGCTCGGCGTGGTGGCGGGTCCTGCACTTCGGCGCCTATCCGGCCTGGGGTGCCTCACTGGTGCACGGTCTGAAGTCGGGCCGCGCGGCCGCCCCCTGGGTCACGTCCGCGTACGCGCTGGCCCTGCTCGGCATCGTGGGTGTGCTCGTGTTCCGGGTCAGGAGCCGGATGCGCGAAGCGGCCGTCTTCGTGCCGCCCACCCCCCAGCCCGTGGCGGAGGCGCCCGTCCAGGGCGGCGTGCCCCGACAGAGGCGCGGCTCGCGTCCTGCAGCGGCAGCCGTGACCGCGAACCAGGCCCAGCCGCCCCGGCCCGAGCGACCGGCCCTCAATGACCGACCGCCCCTGAGCAACCAACCCCCGCGCACCGCCGTCTACGCGCCGAGCCGCGCCCGCGCAACAGCTGACGCCGAGACGCTCATCAGCCGGGACCAGTGGCTGTGAGCGGTGAGCCGCGCCCCAGCCTCGGCTGCGTGGGCGCTCCCCGGCTGCTGGCCGGGCTCGACCAGGCCGCGCGGCTCGACCGCGTGGCCCATCTGACGACACACGGCCAAATGCCCCGTTACCGGCCGGAGGAACTCGTCGACCTCGCCGAGAACATCGACCTCCGCGGGCGCGGCGGCGCGGGCTTCCCGTTCGCCAAGAAACTGCGCTCCGTGATGCGGTCGGCCCGTGCCGGGGACGGACAGACCGCCGTCGTCGTCAACGGCAGTGAGGGCGAGCCGAGTTGTCTCAAGGACACCGCGCTGCTGCTGCACACCCCCCATCTGGTGCTCGACGGGGCCCTGCTGGCCGCCGCCGCGCTGAACTCCGAGGACGTCGTGGTGGGCGTCACCCGGAGGGACGTGGAGCAGTCACTGCGGGAGGCCGTCGCGGAACGCGGCCCGGCAGGGCGCCGGGTGCAGATCAAGCTGCTCCCCGAGCGCTTCGTGACCGGCGAGAGCACGGCGCACGTGAACGGTCTGAACGGCGGGCCGACGCTGCCGTCCGGCCAGAAGGTGCGTACCAGTGACCGGGGCCTGAACGGCGTGCCCACCCTGTTCTCCAACACCGAGACGTTCGCCCAGCTGGCCGTCGCCGCCCGGCTCGGCGCGCTGGACTTCCGTGCGACCGGCCTGCCCAGCGAGCCGGGCACCATCATGCTGACGGTGGCGGGCAACACGGTCGTCGAGACGCCGAGCGGGGCCGCGCTCTCCTACATCCTGGAACTGTGCGGCACCGATCCGGGCCAGGGCGTCCTGGTCGGCGGCTTTCACGGCAAATGGCTCACTCCGGCGAACGCACGTGCGGCCGAGATATCACGCGAGTCCCTCGACCGGCTCGGCGCGCGGCTGGGGGCGGGGGCGGTGATGCCGCTGCCCATGGACACCTGCCCGGCCGGCGAAGTGGCACGTGTGACCCGTTGGCTGGCCAAGGAGTCGGCCGGCCAGTGCGGGCCCTGCGTACGCGGGCTGCCCGCCATCGCCGACGTACTGGACGAAGCCATCCGGGGCGGGGGCAAACCCGCCCTGGAGATGCTGGAGCTCCGGATGAAGGCGGTGCTCAAACGCGGCGCGTGCAGCCATCCGGACGGCACCTCGAACTTCGTCGCCTCGGCGCTCAAGACATTCCCGGACGAGTTCCGCGACCACGCGCTCGGCAGCGGCTGCGGCAGACGGGTGCTGGGCGCCCTTCCGCTGTTCGAGGACGAGGAGAGTCCGGAGCGGCTGCTGGTCGACTGGACCCTCTGCAGGGGCCACGGGCTGTGCGTGGACGTCCTGCCCGATGTCGTCCGCCTCGACCTCGACGGCTTCCCGGCGGAGGCGTCCATGGCCGTACCCCGCGCGCAGCGGCAGAAGGCGCTGCGCGCGGTGCGGCGCTGCCCGGCCCTCGCGCTGCGCATCCAGGACTGAACCAATGCCCCGGGTTCAATGTTGGCGCGATCTGACAAATTCCCCGGGATATTCGCTTCCACCGCTCCCGGCCCCGTATCAATTACCGGGGGCAAGGAAACGCGGAACCGAACCTGAAGGAGAGATCGTGAAGATAAAGCGTCGTGAGATATTCGCCGGGTCAGCGGTCGCGGTACTGATGATGACAACCGCTGCATGCGGAAGCTCCGACAATTACGGGGGAAAGGCACCTGCAGTCCAGCCGGTGGGCGACAGCAAACAGGTAGGAGCCGGCTCCGGCTACGGCGACCCCTACGGAGGCGGTTCGGGAGCGGCCCCGGCGGGTGCAGCCGGCAAGAGCGGCTCCGCCGGACAGCTGAAGGTGAACGAGATCGCGGGCCTGGGCCCCGGGGTCACCGACAGCGAGGGCTTCACGCTCTACCGGTTCGACAAGGACACGCCGAAGCCGCCCAAGTCCAACTGCGAGGGGGACTGCGCCGCGGCCTGGCCCGCGGTGTCCGCCGATGACGCCTCGGTCAGCGCGGGAATCGACGCCGCGCTCCTCGGCTCCGTCGAACGGGCCGACGGCACCAAGCAGCTCACGCTCGCCGGGTGGCCCGTGTACCGCTACTCCAAGGACGCCAAGGCGGGCGACGCTTTCGGCGAGGGGGTCGGCGGCACCTGGCACGTACTGGGCCCGGGCGGAAAGCCGGCCGGCGCCAGCAAGGGCGAGGGGGCCGGGGCGGAGAAGGAAGAGAAGAAGGAAGACAAGAAGGAAGAGAAGCCGGCCGCCGCGGCGAAGGGCGGCGAACTCACCGCCGTCCAGAACCCCCAGCTCGGAACCCTCGTCGAGGACGGGGAGGGCAAGACGCTCTACCGGTTCGACAAGGACAGCGCCTGGCCGATGAAGATCGGCTGCGTGGACGCCTGCACGGACACCTGGAAGCCGGCGAAGCCGGTCGACAAGGACAAGGTAAACGGAATCGCCCCTGAATTGATTGGAAAGGTGAAGCGGCCCGACGGTAGCGAGCAATTGACGATCGACTGCTGGCCCGTCTACACCTTCACCGGTGACAAGGAACCGGGTGACACCACCGGGCACAACAACAAGGGCCTCTGGTTCGCCATCACCGACAAGGGCAAGAAAGCCAAGGTCGTCGGCTAGCCCCTGTCGGCGGCCCGCCGATCCGCCCCTGGAACGCGTGGTGCCCGGGTACCTCCCCGCCCGGGCCCCACGGCCCCTCCCCGATCAGCCAGAGAGGTCACCATGCCGTCCACCGACCGCCGCACCCGCCGGATCCGGCGGATCCGCACGTCGCTCACGGCCGTCGCGGCGGTGTGCGTCACCGCGCTGCTGTGCGGGGGCTGTTCCTCGAAGGCGGCGGCCCAGCACACCTCGGCCGAGGCCCCGGCGACCGCGGCGGCGGCACCCGGGACCTCCCTCGAACAGATCGCCACGGCTATCGGCTGTACCGCCGAAGTGAACGTGGAGGTCGAGGACTTGCGCCAAGGCGGGTGCCAGGCCGGGCAGGTCGTCTACCGCATGGTCACCTTCACCGCTGAGCAGGGACTTCGCTCCTGGCTGACCGAGGCCAAGATATACGGCGGCCTCTACCTGGTCGGCGACCGATGGGTCGTCACCGCGCCGACGGAGGAAGCCCTGACCACACTGCGCGGACGTCTCGGCGGCTCCCTGGAGACCGGCGACACGCACGGCGGCGCACACGGCGCAACGCCCGGCGCGACGCCTGACGCGGCGCCCGGCGGGACGACCGGTGCGACACCCGGTGCGACGCCCGGTGCGACGCCCGGCGAGACACATGAAGGCGGACACGAGGGCGGACACGACGGCGGCCAGGGCGGCGGCCACTGAGGCCGCTCCCGAACCGCGCACACGTCGGCCCCCGGTACACGACCAACCGGGGGCCGACTTCGGCGTGTCGGCCACGTGTCCTGTTGTCGGCTCGTTCGTGAGGAGCACACGGCACGAACCTTCGGGATGATTCGGCCGGGCGCCGGCTGCAACAAGGTGGATGCGTAAGTGACTTCACCGAAAGGATCGGCTCAGTGCGCCCGAAACGCTTCGCACCGCTCCTCGCCGCCGCCGGACTCATCGCGACCACCTTGCCCCTGCTGTCCGCGACCCAGGCCTCCGCCACCGAGGCCGCGGACCACCTTCGGCAGAAACCCGCCTGGCACCGCTGCAGCCCCGATCAGCCGGCCTCGTACGAGTGCGCGACGCTCAAGGTCCCGCTCGACTACCGGCGTCCCGACGGGCGCACGATCGACCTCGCCATATCCCGGGTGAAGAGCGAGAACCCGGCCAAGCGGCACGGCGCCCTGCTGCTGAACCCCGGTGGTCCGGGCGGTCCCGGCCTCGACCTGCCGCTGCTGCTGGGCGAGGCGATGCCGAAGGACGTACGGGAGCGCTACGACCTCATCGGCTTCGACCCGCGCGGGGTGGGCGCCAGCAGCCCGATCACCTGCGGACTGACCGACACCGAGCAGGACTTCAACCACGCCTACCGTCCGGAGACCTTCGGCTCCGACGTGACCTGGGCGCGCACCGTCGCCGACAAGTGCCGCGAGAAGGCCGGTTCGGTGCTTCCGTACATCACCACCCGCAACACGGCCCGGGACATGGACACGATCCGTGCGGTCCTCGGCGAGCGCAAGCTTTCCTACCTGGGCTACTCGTACGGGACCTACCTCGGCGCGGTGTACTCGCAGATGTTCCCGGACCGCACGGACCGGTTCGTGCTCGACAGCGGCGTGGACCCGCAGCGGATCTGGCGCGGCATGATCCAGGTCTGGGCCACCGAGGCCGAGCCCGCTTTCGCGCGGTGGACGCAGTGGGCGGCGCAGCGGTCGGTGGAGTACGGGCTGGGCGACACCCCGAAGGCCGTGTCCGACACGTTCTGGAGCCTGGTGGCGCGCGCCGACAAGGAGCCGTTCGAGTTCGAGGGCATGAAGGTCAACGGGGACGTGATCCGCTCCGCGCGCGGGGTGTTCTTCTACCCGGCGCAGGCCACCCCGATGGTCGTGGCCCTGAAGGCCGCGGCCGAGGGCAAGCCGCTGCCCCAGGGCACGACCGCGACGGACCTCAAGCGGATGCTGGCCGGCGGCGCGGCCGCCGAGCCCGCCTCGGACAACGGCACCGCCGTGTTCTGGGCCGTGGCGTGCGGGGACACCGGCAGCTGGCCCCGCTACACCGAGCAGTACGAGCGGGACGCGGCGAAGGACAAGGCCAGGTACCCGCTGTACGGGGACTTCGCGTCCAACATCATGCCGTGCGCCTTCTGGGACCGGCCGGTCGAAGCGGCCACGCCGATGCACAAGAAGGCCAACGTGCTGACGGTGCAGAACGAGTGGGACTCCCAGACCCCGCTGGTGAGCGGCCAGGGCCTGCACAAGGCCCTCAAGGGCTCGCGGATGGTGCTGGCGGCGGGCGGTGAGGGCCACGGCGTGTACCTCTCCGACCCGACGTCCTGCGCCAACGCCCTGGTGAACGCGTACCTGACCACGGGCAAGCTGCCCGCCCAGGACGTGACGTGCCAGAACCCGCCGGCCGCTGCCGAGCGGCGCGGACCGGTGGCGCCCGCGAAGCCGCTGCCGTTCCCGTCCGCCCCCGGACGGTTCTGACACCGCCCGGAGCACGACGCGTTGACCTGCGGAGCCTGCCCGGCGCCTCGGCCCGGGCAGGCTCCGCAGTCGGTTTCCCCGGGTTTCAACGATCCGGAAGGGGCGGCCTAGGCGGGGAGGAACGCCTCCGCGGCCGCCTTGATGCGGCGGCCGAAGTCGGGGGCGTCCTTGCGGGCCGCGCCGGCCGCGAAGCCGACCAGCAGCTTGCCGAGGCCGTGCCCTTCGAGGGTGTTGAAGATGCGGACGCGGGTGCGGTCGCCGGGCAGGGCTTCGAGGTCGTAGCCGCCCTCCGCCGTGATGAGGTTGCGGCTCTGCTCCGTCCAGCGGATCAGGTGCGGCGGTTCCAGACCGACGATGCGGAACTCACGGCCGGTCTTCATCCCGGCGTCCTTGACCGTGCTCCGGAAGACCGTGCCGAGGGCCGTGGGGCCGTCCGGGGTCTTGGTGATCTCCTGGACGCGCGGGCTGAACTCGGGGTCGTGCCGCCCGTCAGCGAGATAGGCGAACACCGCCTCCACCGGTCGGTCGATGTCGACGCTCGCCTCGAACTGTCCGGACATGTGGGCTCCTCGGTGCGGCTACCTGTGGTCCACCATCCCAGACGGGCACCTTACGCGCGCGCCGACGGCTCCGCGGCCGGCTCCCGGTCCGGGGTGGCGGGCCCGACCACGGCCGCGCCCGCGCGGCTGCCGCGCAGCGGGGTCAGCAGCCCGCCGCCGAGGACCAGCAGGCACAGCGCCCCGCCCGCCAGGCTGACCGCCGGGACCCCGTGCCGGGCGGCCAACAGCGTGAGCACGGCCGCGCCGACCGGGCCCGAGGCGTTGTGCACCGTCCAGAAGGCGGACGTGACCCGGCCGAGCAGGTGGTCCGGGGTCACCTCCTGGCGCAGGGTCATGCTGCAGATCCCGCCCAGGGTCATCCCGAACATGACGACGGCGGCCAGTGCGGCGATCACCGGCACGCTGCGGCTGACGCCCGTCACCGTCACCCCGACGGCGATCATCCCGACCGAGGCGAGCCAGCACGTGCCGAAGCCGAGGAGCCGGCGCAGTCGCCCCGCGGTCAGGGCCGCGGCGACGGACCCGGCCCCGCTGACGGCGATCACGTAGCCGAGGGTGGCCGCGTCCCGGCCGAGGTCGTGCTGGACCCGGTAGATCAGCAGGTCGGTGGCGCCCATGGTGACGAAGGTCAACAGGGTGAGCCCTACGGTGAGCGGGCGCAGCAGCGGGTTGCTCCACAGGAAGCGGAAGCCGACCACGAACATCTCCCGGAACACCCCGGCCCCGGAATCGGCCGGCGACGTGCCCCCGGCCCCGTCCGCGCCTTCCCCGGCCGGGCGCGCGGTGAACCTGACCCACCCCAGGCTCACGGCGGACACCAGGAAGGTCGCCCCGTCCAGGGCCAGTGCCCAGTCCGCGCCCACTCCGGCCGTGAGGAAGCCGGCCACCACCGGCCCGAGCAGGTTCCCGAGGGCGAAGGTGCCCATCAGCCGTCCGTTGGCGACCGTGAGGTCCTGCGTGCGCACCAGGTTGGGGATGGCCGTCACGTACGCGACGTCGAACAGCGTCCTCAGTACGGCGGCGAGCGCGGTCAGCACGTACAACAGCCAGATCTGCGGCCCGGCGACCCACCAGACGAGCGGTACCGCGCCGAACAGCACGGCCCGCACCAGATCACAGGCGATCATGAGCCTGCGGCGGTCCACCCGGTCCACCACGTACCCGGCGAAGATCCCCGCGCCGATGGAGGTGGCGCTCGAGACGACGGTGACCAGGCCCATCTGGACGATGGATCCGGTGGCGTCGAGGACGAGCAGCGGAAGCGCGAGCATCGAGACGGAGCCGCCGAGCACGGACAGCGCCTGGCCGAGCCAGAAGACGGTGAAGTCCTTGTTCCGCCGCAGCGGCGGAAGCGAATCGTGGGTTCTGGATTCCGCCGAGATGGTGCCGCTCCCCCGTGCCCGCCGGCCGCCTTCGTGGTCGGCCGATGGGGGCGAGCGTAGGCGAGCCGGTCCGCCGCCCGCCAACGCGTTTTCGCCCCGAGATCCCCTAGCCGAGCAGGGCGTACACCGTGGAGGCCGTGGCCGCCGGGTCCTCGGCGCCCTCCGGGGTCAGGGTGATGTCGGCGAAGGCCATCCGCTTGCCGAGCTTGGTCACCCGTACGTGGATCAGTACGTCGGCCCCGACCACCGGCCGCTGGAAGCTGGTGGACTGCTGGACGGTCGTCATCGGCCCGTAGGTCCCGCGGGCGGCGGAGATCGCAATGACGGTGGCCGTGTCGGCGGCCGCCATCATGGCCTGGCCGGACAGGCCGCCGCCGTCCCGGGCCAGCTCGTCCGACCAGGGCAGGCGCAGCACGGCGTGCCGCTCGCCCGTCTCCTGGACGGTCAGCCCGAGGGCGAGCACCCAGGGGGCGAAGTTGTCGGAAAGGATCTTGTCTGCATCTGCCGGTGAGATCGTCACCGGGAGATTGTGGCGGCCCGGCCGGACCGCCACAATCCCCTTTCGGTCAGAGGCTTGCGGCCAGTTCCGTGCCCTGTCGGATGGCCCGCTTGGCGTCGAGCTCGGCCGCCACGTCGGCGCCGCCGATCAGGTGGGCCGGGATGCCCGCCGCGCGCAGGGCCTCGTACAGGTCGCGGCGCGGCTCCTGGCCCGTGCACAGGACCACCGTGTCGGCGGGCACGAGGTGCTGTTCGCCGCCGACGGTGATGTGCAGGCCCTGGTCGTCGATGCGGTCGTACGTGGCTCCCGCGACCGAGACGACGCCCCGGTGCTTGAGCTCTGCGCGGTGGATCCACCCGGTGGTGGTACCCAGACCCGCGCCGACCTTGGTGGCCTTGCGCTGGAGGAGGTGGACCTGACGCGGCGTCGCGGGGCGCTCGGGGGCGGTGAGCCCGCCGGGCCCGGCGTACGTGGTGTCCACGCCCCAGTGGCGGAAGTAGACCTCGGGGTCCTGGGCGGCGCCCTCACCGCTGTCGGTGAGGAACTCGGCGACGTCGAAGCCGATGCCGCCGGCCCCGACGACCGCGACGCGGTCGCCGACGGGGGCTCCGTCGCGCAGCACGTCGAGGTAGCTGACGACGTTGGCGTGGTCGACGCCCTCGATGTCGGGGGTGCGCGGGGTGACGCCGGTGGCGACGACGACCTCGTCGTAGCCCTGGAGGGTCTCCACGTCGGCGCGGGTGTTCAGGCGGACCTCGACGCCGGACTCCACGAGCTGGGTGCCGAAGTAGCGGATGGTCTCCTCGAACTCCTCCTTGCCGGGGATGCGGCGGGCGACGTCGAGCTGGCCGCCGATGTGGCCGGAGGCCTCGAAGAGGGTGACGGCGTGGCCGCGGCCGGCGGCGGAGACCGAGCAGGCGAGGCCGGCGGGACCGGCGCCGACGACGGCGACGCGCTTCTTGGTCCGGGTCGGGGACAGCACGAGCTCGGTCTCGTGGCAGGCGCGCGGGTTGACCAGACAGCTGGTGATCTTGCCGCTGAAGGTGTGGTCGAGGCAGGCCTGGTTGCAGCCGATGCAGGTGTTGATGGTCTCGGAGCGGCCGGCCGCGGCCTTGGCGACGAAGTCGGCGTCGGCCAGGAAGGGGCGGGCCAGGGAGACCAGGTCGGCGCGGCCGTCGGCGAGCAGCTCCTCGGCGATCTCCGGGGTGTTGATGCGGTTGCTGGTGACGAGGGGGACGCTCACCGCGCCCATCAGCCGCTTGGTGACCCAGGTGTAGGCGCCGCGCGGGACGGAGGTGGCGATGGTGGGGATGCGGGCCTCGTGCCAGCCGATGCCGGTGTTGATGATGGTGGCGCCGGCCGCCTCGATCTCCTTGGCGAGGTGGACGACCTCGTCGAGGGTGGAGCCGCCGGGGATCAGGTCGAGCATGGAGAGGCGGTAGATGAGGATGAAGTCCTCGCCGACGGCCGCGCGGGTGCGCCGGACGATCTCCAGCGGGAAGCGGACGCGGTTCTCGTACGCGCCGCCCCAGCGGTCGGTGCGCTTGTTGGTGGCGGCGGCGATGAACTCGTTGACCAGGTAGCCCTCGGAGCCCATGATCTCGACGCCGTCGTAGCCCGCGAGCTTGGCGAGGCGGGCGGCGCGGACGAAGTCCTCGACGGTGCGCTCGACCTCGACGTCGGTGAGTTCGTTCGGGACGAAGGGGCTGATCGGGGCCTGGATGGCGCTGGGGGCGACCAGGTCCTTGTGGTAGGCGTAGCGGCCGAAGTGGAGGATCTGCATCGCGATCTTCCCGCCCTCGGCGTGCACGGCCTCGGTGATCACCCGGTGCTCGGCGGCCTCGTCCTCGGTGGTGAGGCGCGAACCTCCCTCGAAGGGGCGGCCGGCGTCGTTCGGCGAGATGCCGCCGGTGACGATCAGACCGGCGCCACCGCGGGCGCGTTCGGCGTAGAAGGCGGCGAGCCGCTCGAAGCCGCCCTGGTGCTCTTCGAGGCCGGTGTGCATCGACCCCATGATCACGCGGTTCGGCAGGGTGGTGAAACCGAGGTCCAGGGGGCTCAGCAGGTGCGGGTACCGGCTCTGGGAACTCATGGGGGGCGCCTCCTCGCGCGGGGGGTGATGAACCTGTTCTAGCGAGGCGAGGCGGGTTTTGCAACTAAGTGCATAAGCGGATGCCCGCGCCGCGCCCCGCCATCCCAGGGCCCACCGGGCCGGCCCTCCCGTACCTGTGGCGGAGTTCACGCCACCGGGCGCGGCCCGGCCGCGCCCGGTGGACGGCACGGGTCGGTAGCGTCGACCGGATGATCGAAAACCGCTCCTTGATCGTGAACGACCTCCCCCTGGAGTACGAGGTGTCGGGCCCCGAGGACGGCGACCCCGTGGTGCTGCTGCCCGCGCAGGGCGACTGGGCCCCGCTGCGCGACGCGCTCGCGCACGAGCGTCGCGTGTACGTCCCGGACATGAGCAGCCACGGCGGGGAGAGGACGGCGCACCCGTCCTCGGAGCGGATGTGCGACGAGCTGCTCGCCTTCCTGGACGCCCTCGGCCTCGAGCGGGTGGACCTCGCCGGCCGCGCGACGGGCGGGGAGGCGGCCTACTTCGTCGCACAGGCCCAGCCCTGGCGGGTGGCCCGGCTGGTCCTGGAGGAGGTCTCGGTCATCCCCCGCCGCAGCCGGCAGATACGGCCCGAAACCGTGGACGTGGACTGCTTCCTGGCCCCGGAGGAGCGGCTGCGGCCCACGCCCGACGAGTGGGACGCGTTCCGTCGGATCACCGCACCGACCCTGGTACTGGCCGGCGGCCCCGCGAGCCACGTCCTGCAGGAACGCCTCGCGGCACTGGCCGGCCGGATACCCGACGCACGGCTGACCACGATCCCCGTGGGGCACCTCGTCCACGCCGCCGCGCCGCAGGAGTTCGTACGGGCGGTCGTGGAGTTCCTCGACGGGCTGCCCGACGGCGAATCGGCCGAACTCTGGCTGGCCGAACGCGGCGTGGTCCGGACCAGCGGGGGCTCCTGGACGGACGGGGAGTCCGAAGAGGGCCGGCTCACCTCGAGCGAGGTCGCCCACGAGTGGGCCGCGGCGGCCGTCGGGGACGACTCCCTCGGCACGGAGCGCCGGCTGCGGCTCGGCTTCGGCCTCGTGGACCTCCTCGACGAGTACTGGGTGACCGTCGAGATCGGCTTCGCCGTCCGGGGCGCCTCGGATCCGGACACGGCCTGCGCGCTCTGGAACGGCTACCGCACCCGGCTGGCTGCCCCCGCTGACTGCGAAGCGATCGTCTACTCCCTCTGGGTCGACTGGTTCGAGGACCGCGACACCGCGGAGACGGCCTTCACCGAGGTCCTCGGCAGGGACGTCACGCAGCTGTGGCCGGACGCCCCGGAGCCCCTGCTGCGCCGCGCCCGGCGCGTGCTGGAAGCCTCCGGACCGGTGCCCTGGCAGGTCAAGGCGCCGGTCTACCGGGCCGCGACCCGGGTGCCGGCCCTGCACGAGGCGGTCTTCCGGGGCATCCTGCACAGCCACCACGACGTGTACGGCGACCTCGATCCCGTCCGGGCACTCGCCGCCCTCGATCTGCTGGACCTCCCGGAGGACACCGAGCACCTGGCCGAGCTGCGGAGCGCGCTGGAGAGCGGTCCCCGACCCTAACGGCCGGGCCGGGGACCACTGCCGCGGTGGTCAGGCGCGGTGCAGGCGGACCGTGACGATCTGGAACGGGCGCAGGGTGAGCGGGACCCGGGCCTCCGGGGTGGGGACGCCCACCGCCGAGCCCGCGAGCGGACGTTCGAGCAGGTCGCTCTCCACCGCGTCCGTGATCGGGAAGCCCGCCGTGAGGGTGGCCCGGGCGCGGCCGCCGCGGGACTCGTAGAGGCGGACGATCACATCACCGCTGCGGTCCTCGGCCAGCTTGACCGCCTCGACCACCACCGCGTCCTCGTCGACGGCGACCAGCGGGGCGACCGGGCCCGCGCCGCAGACCACCCGCTCGGGCAGGTTCAGCGCGTGGCCCTCGCGGACCGCGTCCCCGATCCCGGCGCCGGGCGCGAGCGAGAAGCCCAGCGTGTGGGAGCCCTGGTCGGTCTCCGGGTCGGGGTAGCGGGGGGCGCGCAGCAGGGAGAGCCGGACCGTGGTGGTCTGGCCGCCGTCGGCCCGTACGTCCCGGGTCACGTCGTGCCCGTACGTGGAGTCGTTGAGCAGCGCCACCCCCCAGCCGGGCTCCTCCGCGTGGATCCAACGGTGGGCGCAGATCTCGAACTTGGCTGCTTCCCAGGACGTGTTGGTGTGGGTGGCCCGGTACACGTGCCCGAACTGGGTCTCGGACGCGGTCCGTTCGGCCTTCACGTCCAGCGGGAAGGCGGCCTTGAGGAACTTCTCCGTCTCGTGCCAGTCCACCTCCGTCACGAGGTCGACCGTCTTGGCCCCGGCCCGCAGGGTGATCTGCTGGACCGCCCCCGACCGGCCGAAGGAGCGGGTCACTCGTACGGTCGCCGCCCGCGGACCGCTCCCGGTGACCTCCAGCCGGTCCAACTCCACCAGGTCGGTGACCCGGTTGCGGTAGAACGCGTCGATGTCCCAGGCGTCCCACATGTTCGGGAAGTCGGGGTGGATCTGGAGCAGGTTCGCCGCGGCGCCCGGGGCGACCGCCTCGCGGCGCGCCTCGAGGTCGTAGACGGAGACGATCAGGCCGCGGCGGTCGATCTCCACCAGCAGCCGGCCGTTGGCCAGGATGTGCCCGCCGCCGTGCCGCTCCTCCACCGTGACCGGCTCCCCCGCCGCGGCCGGGCGGCCGGCCCCGCCGGCCGGAACGCCGCGGCGGGCGTGCGGGGCGCAGTTGAAGACGAGCTCCTCGGCTCCCTGACCCGCCAGCGCCTGCTGCGCGGCGAGGGTGATGCCCTGGAGCTCCTCGCGCACCGCCGCGTACGTCTCGCGCGCCTCGCGGTGCACCCAGGCGATGGACGATCCCGGCAGGATGTCGTGGAACTGGTGGAGCAGCACCGTCTTCCAGATCCGCTCCAGGTCCCCGTACGGGTACGCGTACCCCGCGACCCGCACCGCGGCCGTCGCCGCCCACAGCTCGGCCTCGCGCAACAGGGACTCGCTGCGCCTATTGCCCTGCTTGGTCTTGGCCTGGGAGGTGTAGGTGCCGCGGTGCAGCTCCAGGTAGAGCTCGCCGGCCCAGACGGGCGCGTCCTCGTACTCGGCGCGGGCCCTCTCGAAGAAGGCGTCCGGGCGCTCGATCCGGACCCTCGGGGAGCCTTCGAGGTCCCGTTGGCGGCGGGCGCGGGCGAGGTGTTCGCGGGTGGGGCCGCCACCGCCGTCGCCCCAGCCGAAGGGGACGAGCGAGCGCGAACCATGGCCCTTCTCGCGGTAGTTGCGGGCGGCGTGGGCCAACTGGGCGCCGCCGAGGTCGCAGTTGTAGGTGTCGACGGGCGGGAAGTGGGTGAAGACGCGGGTGCCGTCGATGCCCTCCCACCAGAAGGTGTGGTGCGGGAACCGGTTGACCTGGGACCAGGAGATCTTCTGGGTCAGGAACCACTGGGAGCCGGAGAGCCTCACGATCTGCGGCATCGCGGCGGTGTAGCCGAAGGAGTCGGGGAGCCAGACGTTCTGCGTCTCGATGCCGAACTCGTCGAGGAAGAACTTCTTGCCGTAGAGGAACTGGCGGGCCATGGCCTCGCCGCCGACCATGTTGGTGTCGGACTCCACCCACATGCCGCCGACCGGCACGAACTGCCCGTCCGCGATCTTCTTCTTGACCCGCTCGAAGAGCTCGGGCCGGTACGTCTTGATCCAGTCGAGCTGCTGCGCCTGCGACATCGCGAAGACGAACTCGGGGTGCTGGTCCATCAGGTTGACCATGTTGGAGGCCGTGCGCGCGACCTTGCGGACGGTCTCGCGCAGCGGCCACAGCCATGCGGAGTCGATGTGGGCGTGGCCGACCGCGCTGATCCGGTGCGCGGAGGCGTTGGCCGGGGCGGCGAGCACCCTGGCGAGGCATCCGCGGGCGGCGGCCGCCGTGCCGGGCACGTCGCCGAGGTCGAGGGCGTCCAGCGCCGCGCCGAGGGCCCGCAGGATCTCGTGCCGGCGGGCGTCCGCGGTGTCGAGCTGCGTCATCAGGTCGTAGAGCACCTCCAGGTCCTGGACCAGTTCCCAGACCTCCGTCTCGAAGACGGTGAGCTCCATCCGGGCGAGCCGGTACAGCGGCTGGTCGCCGCTGGTCGGCAGGTCCCCCTCGTACGTGGCCGCGTGGTCGACCAGGACCGGGTTGGAGGCGGCCTCGACGTACCACTCGACGTGTTCGCCGCCCTCGGCCCGGTCGGCCACGCGCACCCAGTCGTTGTACGGGTTGAGGGCCTTGACCTCGCCGCCGTCGGCCCGGTGGACCAGGCCTTCGCACTGGAATCCGGGCATCATCCGGTCGAAGCCGAGGTCGAGGACGGCTTCCACGGTGCGGCCGGCCCAGTCCGCGGGGACCGTACCGGTGACCTTGAACCAGGTGGTGCCCCAGGCCGGGCCCCACGGGTCGCCGATCGCGCAGGGCTCGTAGTGCGCCGCGAGTCCTTCGGCGACGGGGACGGGCTCGCCGGGGGCCTCCCAGCGCTCGACGGTCAGCGGGACCGCGCGGGAGCGGACGGCGGGCTTGACGCGCTCCTTGAGGACCCGGCGGAGGCGGTGTTCGGTGATGCTGCGGTCGTCATGCATGACTGCTGCTCCAGGGAGGGTGGTCGGTACGGACGTGTCGGTACGGACATGTCGGTGGGGCCGTGTCGGTACGGGCGACGGGCGGGCTCGGGTCACGGCTCAGGTCTTGACGGCTCCCTCGCCCACGCCCTTGAAGAAGAAACGCTGGAGGGCGAAGAAGAGCAGCATCATCGGGACGAGCGCGGCCATCGCGCCGGCGGCGACGAGCCGCTGGTCGTTGACGGTGGTGGTGCCGGCCAGGGTCTTCAGGCCGAGCTGGAGGGTGTAGTGGTCGCTGTTCGTGAGGACCAACAGGGGCCACAGGAAGTCGTCCCAGGCGCCCATGAAGCTGGTGATGCAGACGACGGCGAGGGCGCCCTTGGCGGCGGGGAGGAAGACCCGGGTGAAGCGGGTCCATTCGCCCGCCCCGTCCAGGACCGCGGCCTCCTCGACCTCCCGGGGCACGGCGAGGAAGGCCGCCCGCATGATCATGACGTTGAGCACCGAGACCGCTCCGGGCAGCCAGACGCCTATGAGGGTGTCGACCAGGCCCATCTCGCGGACGGTGAGGAACATCGAGATCATCACGGACTCGAAGGGGAACATCAGGGTCGCCACCAGCACGGTGAAGACGACCTGCCGGCCCTTCCAGCCGGCCCGGGAGAGGGCGTAGCCGCCCATCGCCGAGAAGAGCACGTTCGAGGTGATCGCGAGGGCGGCGACGGTGAGGGTGTTGCCGACGTACTGGAGCAGCGGGAAGGACTCGGCGACCCGGACGTAGTTGTCAAGGGTGGGCTGCGCGGGCAGCACGCCGTCGTACACGTTCTCGGTGCGGCCGCGGATCGAGGTCAGGAACTGCCAGGCGATCGGTCCCAGCATGACCACGAGCATCAGCACCAGCGTGGCGTAACGCCCGGCCAGGCCGATCCGGTGGCGCCTGCGGGCGGCGGCGGTGCGCCGGGGCCGCTGCCCGCTCCCGGAGGAGGACGGTGCGTTCATCTCTCGTCCCCCTTCGACAGGCGGCGGCCCAACAGGCTGAAGACCAGGGTCAGGAGGAACAGCAGGATGGAGATGGCGGAGGCGTAGCCGGTCTCGCCGGAGAAGCCGAGCCCGACCTGCCGGATCAGGAAGGGCAGGGTGCGGGCGCCGCCGCCGGGGCCCCCGCTCTCGCCGCCGAGTATGTAGATCTCGGTGAACACGCGCAGCGCCGAGATGGCGGAGAGGGTGCCGACCAGCAGCATCATCGGCTTCACCTGGGGCACGGTGATGCTGAAGAAGCGGCGGACGGGGCCGGCGCCGTCGATCGCGGCCGCCTCGTGGAGGGTGGCGGAGACGTTCCCGAGGGCCGCCAGGTAGAAGACCATGTAGTAGCCGAGGCCCTTCCACACGGTCACGATCATCGCGGAGACCAGCAGCATCGCGGAGTCGGTCAGGAACGGGATCGGCTCGGAGACGAGGTGCAGCCGCTGGAAGACGGTGTTGACCAGACCGTCGCTGCGCAGCACCCACTGCCAGATCAGCCCGACGACCACGGCGGAGGCGATCACCGGGGTGTAGAAGGCGGAGCGGAAGAAGCCGATGCCGGGGATCTTCGCCTGTACGAGGACCGCGAGGGCCAGCGGCAGGAGGACCAGGCAGGGGACGACGACCACGAGGTACAGCACGCTGTTGCCGGTCGCGACCCAGAAGTCGGGGTCGGCGAAGGCGCGCCGGTAGTTGTCGAGGCCGACGAAGCTGCCGCCGCGCAGGATCTGTGCGTCGGTGAGGGAGAGGACGACGGTGTTAACGAACGGCCAGAGGCTGAACAGCGCCACCATTGCGAGGCCGGGCGCGAGGAACAGGTAGGGAGCCCACCAGCTGCGGTGGGGCAGTCCGGTCTCGGTCTCCATGGCCCGCAGGGCGCGCCGCCGGCGAGCCGCTCCGCGACGCCGTTCGTGCGTCGTGGCGCAACGCCGTCCGTGTGTACCGCGGCCTCGTCCGTCCACCGTACCGACGCCCCGCGGCTCGCCGGCAGCGGCGCCGCCGGTCACTTCGCGGCCGCGGCGGCGAGGAGCTTGTTCGCCGCCTCCTGCGCCTTCTGCACGGCGGTCCGGGGGTCCTGTTCGCCCTTGATGGCCTTCTGCACCTCGCGCACGACGGCGTCGCCGACCTGGTTGGTCCACTGGACGGGGGTGTTGGCGTCGAGCGCGGCGGTCCTCAGCTGGTCGGCGCCGACCGCGCGGGCGAGGGTCTCCGCGTCCTTGCCGTCGCCCTTGTCGGAGAAGAACGGGTCGGCCAGGCCCCGGGCGTTGGACGGGTAGATGGTGGCCTTCCTGGAGAACTCCACCTGGTTGGGGCCGTTGGTGACCCACTTGGCGAACTCGGACGCCGCGTCCACGTGCCGGGTGTCCTTCCTGATGCCGAGCGACTGGGCGTAGATGCCGATGTGGCCGAGCATGCCGGTGACGGCCCCGGCGACCTGGGTCTTGGCGTAGATCTGCGGGGCGTTCTGCTTGATGTCCTTGACGAAGCCCGGGGATCCCGGCCCGAAGACGAGCTTGCCCCCGCCGTAGAGCTGGTTGATGTCGTCCGACTTGAGGAGGGACTCCTTGGGCATGGCGCCCTTGGTGTAGAGGTCCTTCATCCGCTCCACCCACCGGACGGCCTGGTCGGTGTCGAAGGCGAAGCGGTCCCGCTCCGCACTGAGGATCGGGACGCCCATCTTCTGCCAGTCCCCGGGCAGCCGGCCCTTGGGGTCGGCCATGAAGGCGGCGTACCGGCCGCCCGAGGAGGCGGCGATCCGCTCGGCGTAGTCGAAGAACTGCTCCACACTGGTCGGCGGCGCGGCCGGATCCAGACCGGCCTCCTCGAAGAGCTCTCTGTTGTAGGTGAGGATCTCCGGGGTCACGTACCAGGGGTAGGCGTACACGCTGTCGCCCTTGCCGGGCAGCTTGAACTGCTCCCAGGCGCCCGGCACGTACTCCTTGGCCGACGCGCCGTCGAGGGCGGCCACGTCGGCGAGCATGCCCCGGTCGCCGAGGAGCTGGAAGGAGTCGGTGGAGAGGTTGACCACGTCGGGGAGGGCTCCGGCCTGGGCGTCCGCGACGAGCTTCTCGTTGTAGCCGTCGCCGGGGACGTCCTCCCAGGTGACCTTGACGTCGGGGTACTGCTTCTCGAAGGCGTCGATGACCCCTTGGACGTAGGCCGTGAAGGTGGGCTTCAGTTGGAGGGTCCGGAAGGTGATCTCACCGGCCACCCTGCCCGTCCGCTGCGCCTCCTTCGCGTCGGCGGCGCCGCCGCCCAGGCCGCACGCGGCGGTCGTCAGGAGGGCTCCCGTGGCCAGCAGGGCTACAGCGATACGGGTCGGGTTCGAACGGGTCATCGTCGCCGCCTTTTCAGAAGTCCGGCCTCATCGCCGGAGGCGGTGCCCACGGTCGCCCGAAAGCAAGACCTCGTCAATGAGGCAGGAGGACGGCTGGCCGGTGACGCATTGCTGCCGAATGGCACGACCTGGCCGGACGTCTCTAGGAGGCCTCGATCGCCACCGCCCCGAGCTGGACTAATGCGCTTTAGCACAAAGGCTGTTGAGGATGGTATCGATTCGATAACGAAGCTGCTTGTGCGTCAAGACTTGACCTCTTATCGATGGTTCACGGCGGGTCTCCACTAATGCGCTTTACCCGTACGTCGCGAAACCGCTTTATCCGGCCCCGGCTTGTGCGCGCGTCGGGCGCGCGTCTAGATTTCGCCTCGAACGGCGTGTAGCTCAGTAGCCAGAGCACCGACCTGCACAGTCGGAGGGCGCAGGGGCAGGACCTGCCACGCCGGCCATGGACGAGAACACCGGAAAACAGTTCCCGGCCCCAGGACTCCCCTCCCCGGGGCTCTCCACCGCCGGCCTCTTCGACCACTACCTCACCGACGAGGGCCTCGCCCGGCTGTGGTCGATGCTCGACAGCGGGCGCTACGAGGTGCTCGCGCCGGAGGAGGCCGCGCTGCTCTGCGTCGCGTGGCTGGTGCGTGCCGGGGAGAGCGGCGCGGCGGCCGCCCTCGTCGAGGAGTTGCGCCCCTTCACCGGCGAGGTGCGGTTCACACCGCAGCCCGCGGAGCGGCCCGTACCGGATGCGGGCGCCGTACACGTGCGGACCGTCGGCGAGGTCGCCGGGGCGCTCAGGCGCCGCACGCCCCGTCCCGGCATCGAGGCGCAGCACGAGGCGCTGACCGTCTGGCGACCGTTCGAGGACGAGCTGCTCGACCACTGGCTGCGCGCCGGCGCGGACGCCGAGGAGGGCGCCGCCCTGCTCGCGCGGTACCGGCGGCTCGCGGCCGCGCACACCCGCTGCACCAAGCACCTCGACCCCAAGTCCAATCCGGCCGTCCTGCGCCGCGCGCTGGAGGAGCGGGTCGCCGGGCGCGAGCTGTCGCCCCGCCTCGCCGGACTGCTGCGCCATGCCGTCGCCTCGATGGTCGCCAAGCGCGGACGGCCCGGTTCCGCCGAACACGCCCGGCTGCGCCGGGCCCAGGCCCGGCAGGCGGACCGGCCCGCGCACGAAGCCCTGGCCGCCGTCGTCCTACGCCGCCTCGCCCCGCTCGACGTGAGCCGGGGGCTGGAGGACGTCGGACCGCTGATCGGCCCGGTGACCGCCGAGGAGGCCGAGGAGTGCGGGCTGCCCGCCGGGACGGTCGTCCCGGCGTCGGTGCGGGCCACCGTCACCGCGGCCCGCAGCGCGCCCCTGGACACGCTGCTGGAACACGGACTGATCCCCTCCGCGGAGGTGCTGGGCGAGGTGGCGGAACAGCTGATCGCCACGCACACCGCCTGGGGATACGCCGACGCGTCGCTGCGCACGCTGATCGCGGCGACCTACCGGGCCCGGCGCGGTCGCCGGTACCCGTTGTGGTGGAGCCCGGAACACCACGCCCGGATCACCGAACTGCCCTGGGTCCGCGCGGTCGCCCCGTGGGCCGCCGACCCGGTGGAGGAGGCCCGTTCGACGCTGCGGATGCTCGGCGAGGCCTGCGTACGGGCCTTCCCGGGCACCGGGCTGCCCAATCTGCACGTACGGGCGCTGTCCGGGCTCGCGCAGCTCGCCGAGCTGCCCGTGCCGTTCGCCGCGGAACCCCTGGCCGACGCGTACAGCGGGATGGCCGATCCCGCCGTCCTCGCGGCCGCGCGGACCGCCGCCGGGCTGCTGCGCGGCACGGTGTACGAGCGCTGCCACGGCATCGACTACGCGGCGGTGCAGGAGCTGGCGGACTCGGAGGACCGGTACGGTTTCGCCCGGTTGTGCGCCGAGCGCGCCGGGCGTCCGGGGCAGCCGCTGGCGAGCGACCCGGCGGTCATGGAGCAGGCCCGGATCCTCACCACGTCCAACCTCGCCACCTTGGTCGTGCACGCGGGCGTCGTCCCGCGGGGCGGCTGGGACGGCTCGGCCCGGGGCGCGTTCGCCGCAGCGACCGGACCGGCGGCCACCGCGAAGAGCACCGCGCGCGCCTGGCGGCAGCTGCTGTTCCACCTCGCGCTGTGCGACGCGGACGAGCAGGCCCGCGTACTCACCTGGATCGACGCGCGGGCCGCCCGGCTGCCGGCACGCACCGCCGCACGGATCGCCCTGCCGCTGATCGACCTCCACCTCGCCGTCGCCGTCCCGTAGTCACTTGGGCTTGTTGCGGTAGATGCGACGGCCGGCCAGGTGCGTGGCGACGGTCTCGCCCCGCCACAGCTTCCGGTCGCCGTCCATCTCGTCCGGAGCGGGCCACCGGCCGCGGCTGATGTCCGACCGGATGCTGTCGGGCTGCAGGCCGGACGCCTCGGCGATCTCGACGACGGTGTAGTGGCGGGACGGTTCGAGCGCGGTGGCCTCCCGGGTGTGGTGCTCGCCGAAGAACCGGGCGATGGCCTCCGGGTCGAACTCGATGGTCCTGCCGCGCTTGCCGACGGCGGGCGGCCACCCGGGGTGCCGTCCCCATCGGGGGTTCTCCGACAGGTAGCGGGCGCTCATGCCGTAGTGCTCGGCTATCTCGGCGTACGTGACGCCCGTGCGGCCCTCGGGAGGTACGGGCGCGCCGTTCGACGCACGGGAGGGGGCGCTGGCCGGCCGGGGCCGCTCGCCGGTGCGCGCCGCCGGCGGGACCCGGCCCGAGCCGGCCTCCCCCACGGTGAGGACGACCGTACGGCCGTCCGGGTCGGTCAGCGTGTGCCGGCCCGGCGGCAGGAACCCGGCGCCCTTCGGTGGGGCGGTGAGGCCGAGGCGCAGGTACCCGGTCTCCGGGCGGCCCGCGGCCGGGTAGAGCTCCAGGACGCCGCCGTCGGCGAGCGTCGTCGCGTAGTGCTCCGGCCCGCTGCCGTGCCGCTCGCGCACGAGGTCGAGCCCGATGCCCCGGTAGAAGTCGCGGCAGGCGTCGAGCCGGGTCGTGTAGATCACGGCGAGTTCGAGGATCATGCTGGCGCTCCTGGTGTGTGATGGCTGCGGGCGGACGGTCGCCCGTCGACCCGCTCCTCGCAACGGAAGCCCCGCCCGGGGTACTTGACCGCCACGCCGGTACGCGGCGCCCCGAACCACTGCTCCAGGGCGCCCACTTGACCCGTCTCCGCCCGGCGCGATACGCACAGATAAGGAAGGTCATCTTAAATTCCTACCACGTCTGCGTACGCTGTCCCCATGACCGACACCACCGCTTCCGACCAGCACGTGCCCGATGACCTGCGCATCTTGACCGTCGAGTACCTGAGCGCGATCCGGGCGCGACTCGCCGACATCGAGGCCCCCGTCGCGCGCGAACAGGCCGCGCGGCTGTTCACCGATCAGCTGTTGCCCGCAGTGGCGAAGACGGTCAAGGACATACGCACCGCCGCCGTGGGCGAGCTGCGTCAGGGGCGCACCCTCAGGGAAGTGTCGGAACTGATCGGGCTGTCCGTGCCCCGGGTCGACCAACTGCTCAAGGGGAAGTGAGGAGTTGCAGTGCCCCTTCGGATGAGGCTCACCGCGATCACCCTCGACTGCGCCGATCCCCGGGCGCTGGCCGACTTCTACGCGCGGGCCACCGGGTTCGAGCCGCACCCCGCGTCGGACGCCGACTTCGCCGGACTCACCCGCGAGGACGGGCTGTTCCTCGGATTCCAGCGGGTGGACCACTACCGGGCGCCGCAGTGGCCCGACCGGTCCGCGCCGGGGCAGTCGCACCTCGACTTCGCGGTCGACGACCTCGACGAGGCCGAGGCCGTGCTGCTGGAGCTGGGCGCGGGCAAGCCGGAGCACCAGCCGGGCGGTGACAGGTGGCGGGTCCTCACCGACCCGGCCGGGCACCCGTTCTGCCTGACCCTGGTCTGACGTCTGGCGGCCTTCGGGGCGGCGCGCCGCGCCGGAGGCCCGCGCCCTCAGCCGGCGTCCACCTTGGGTGCGCAGCGCATGCCGATGTAGCAGCAGGGGGTGCCGTCCACGAGGGTGGCGAAGACGACGGGCATCCAGTCACCGCTGAAGGAGGTTCCGGCGCCGGAGGCGGCGAAGACCGTGGCGCTGAGCGGCGTGAGGTCCATCTCCAACGGCGGTGAGAAGTCCCGCATCCCGTCGACGAACTCGTACACCAGGCGGGCGGCCCCGTCGGGCCGCACGCTGACGGTGATGACCACCCCTTCCCGGCGGTAGGTGCCGACCAGCGGGACCACGTCGACGACCGGGGGCCGTGCGGGCGGGGCGAAGGCGGGCGGCATGTGGACCCCGGCGAGCTCGCGGAGCAGTTCGCGCATCAGGTCGGCGTAGAGGAAGCGGGAGGCGCCCCCGTTGGTGAGCAGGACGGCGATGAGATCGGCGCCGGGAACCACGCGCACGTAGCCGTACTGGCCGATAGAGGCGCCGTCGTGGCCGTATCCCGGGACCCCGTTCCAGTCGTAGAGCGACCAGCCCAGCCCCCAGCCGTCCGCGCTCACCGTCCACTTGTCCGGTACGTCGACCGCCCACCGCTGCATCTCCGCGACGGCCCGGGCGCCGAGGATCTGTGTGCCGTCCGGGGCGGAGCCGCCGTCGAGGTGCAGCTTGGCCAGCCGGAGCACGTCCGCGGCGGTGGCCAGGACGCGTCCGTACGGCCCCGCCGAACGGGGCATCATGTCCCAGGCCGGCGCGGGCTCCGGGTCCGGCCCGTCGCCCGGAAGGTGCCCCATCGCGGTGCGGAAGGCCAGTGCCTCCTCGGGCAGGGTCATGGTGTGGGTCAGGCTCAGGGGGGCGAGGAGCCGCTCCTTGAGGGCCTGGTCCCAGGTGCGTCCGGTGAGGACCTCGACGATGCGGCCGAGGACGTTGTAGCCGACGCTGCTGTACGAGACCGCGGTGCCGGGCGGGCAGTCCAGCGCCACGTTCCGGGCGGCCGCCACGTACTTGGCCACGCAGTCGTCCCCGCGGCCGCTGTCGTAGGTGAAGTCACAGGTCAGGCCGCTGGTATGACTGAGGAGTTGGCGGGTGGTGATCGCCTTGGTGGCCACGGGGTCGGACACGGAGAACTCCGGGAGCACCTCGATCACGGGCGCGTCGAGGTCCAGTTGGCCCGCGGCGGCGAGCTGCATGACCAGGGTCGCCGTGTAGAGCTTCGCGATCGATCCGAGCTGGAACACCGAGTCGGTGGTCGCCTCCACCCCGGTGCCACGATGCAGGACGCCGCTCGCCAGCTCGTGCAGCTTCCCCTCGGCGAACACCGCGAGGGTGGCGCCGGGCACGTGATGGGCGGCGCGCAGTGCGTCGAGGCGGCTCTGCCAGTGGGCCGGGGAGAACGTCACATCGATTCCTTCGACTCGGTGGTCCCGTACGGATCGCCGCACGCTTCTTGATCCACATACCGGGATCCACGCCACCGTAGGTCGGTCCCCGAGGCGCCCATAAGGACCCGCGGGCGCCAACGAGGGGACCCCCGGCGCCACTGCGGAACACCGCGCGCCGGGAGGGAAACGTTCGCGCCACCAGGGGAATCCTGCGCGCCAAAGAAGGAACGTGGCACGCCAGTTCGAGCGATCGGCTGCTAGCGTCGTCGGTCCTATGCGCTCTCCCGGCACCGACGGCACCGTCTCCGTCCACCTCGCGCGGTTCGTCGTCGACGCCTTGCACCGCTCGGGTGTGCGCCCGGGCAGGGTGGCCCGGTTGCCCGACCTCGGACCCGAGGTGCTGGACAACGATCTGGCCCGGGTCTCGACCGCGTCGGCGCTGGCCGTGTGGGAACAGTTGACGCTCGCCGAGCCGGGTACGGCCATCGGCGCACTGATCACCGCCGAGGCTCCGATCGGTACGTTCGGCCTGTGGGACTACCTGGTGACCACCGGACCCGACCTTCGGGAAACCCTGAAGCAGGCGGTGGAGTACAAAGCCGTCATCGGTGACGCGGCCCAGGAGAAGCTCCTCGTGGAGGAGGACGGACGGTCCTTCACCATCCGTCATGCGACCGGCAGTTGGGGACCCGATGTGGTGGAGGCGATCGACTTCTTCGCCCTGGGCATGTTCCTGACGCGGGCCCGGGCCGCGACCGGGCGGCCCGTCGTCCCGCTGCGCGTCTCCGTGACGCACGGCGCGTCCGGCCGCTTCCGACAGCTGACGGAGTTCTTCGGGACCACCCGCATCGACTTCGGAGCCGCGTACAACTCGATCACCTTCCACGACAACGACGTGCGCGCGCCGCTGCCCAAGGCGCAGCCGGGGCTGGACCGCATCCTGGCCCAGCAGGCGGCGCTGACGATCGCGTCCGCGCAGCCGGCCCTGCTCTGGCAGGACCGCTTCCGGATGGTCCTCGACTCCGCCTTCCGGGAGGACGCGGTGAGCCTGGAGCAGGTCGCACAGCGGCTGGCGATGAGCCCGCGCACCCTCCAGCGACGACTGGGCGAGCACGGCACGACCTGGCGTGATGAGGTCGAGGCCGTGCGCCAGGAGCACACCATGGAACTCCTGCGCGCCACCGATCTACCGCTCCGCTCGGTCGCGGCCCGGGTCGGCTACAGCGACATGCGCGCGCTGCGCCGGGCGGTCCGCCGCTGGGAGGGACGGGCTCCTCGCGACATCCGCAACGAAGCGGGCGCCACGGCAACGCCGATGGGCGCCGACGCGGGCAACTGACCCGCGCCCGGCGCCCGAAGTCCGCGTCGGCGGCCGAAGCCCGCGTCGGCGGCCGATCCGGTCACTTCATGGGGTACTGGGTCTTCTCCGCGAGCTTGCCGTCCTTGAAGCAGAAGCGGAGCACGGTCTCTTCGCCGTTCTTGGTCTCGCCGCTGGATATGTACCAGGAGCAGGTGCTTCCTTCGGGCTCGATCGGTCCGCCCTCCTTGAGGGCGCTCTTGACGAAGCTCTCGCCGGACGGGAGCTTGCCGCGGACCTCGCTCTCCGCGTCCCCGGTCTTCACGGCTTCGTAGACCGCGGGGTCGACCAGGGTCTTGTCGGCCATGTCGAGGACCTTCCCCATGCCGAAGACCACCGCGATGAGGAGGCCCACGCCGACCACCAGCGCCACCGCGCACCCGATCAGACAACCCTTGCGCTGAGCCACGCCCGTTCCTCCATGTCGTTCGTGTCCGGCGGCGATCGCCTGGACACTCACACCCTCGCAAGGGACGGGGGCCGCGGGCTGTCCTCGAAAGTCGTCGGCCGTCGCAACGATCGTCGTTCGAGGTCAGACCCGTCGACCCGTGTATACAGGGAAGAGATCGACCCTCCGGGCGAAGCGAGAGGACCCACCGTGAGCGAGCACACCATCGAGCCGCTGATCGTCGTCGGCGTGGACGGGTCGGACCATTCCAAGGAGGCGCTGCGCTGGGCGGTCGCGCAGGCCGCGATGACGGGCGCCCGGGTGCACGCCGTCATGGCCTGGGAGTGGAACCGCAATCCGTTCGCCATCGGCCCGACGGCCGCCGAGACCGCCGACGCGGAGGCGGTGACGGCCGAGGAGACCGCCCGCCGGAAGCTGGCGGACACGGTCGCCTCGGCCGTCGGCACCTCGCCCGGCGTACCGGTGTTCCGGCGCGTCGAGCAGGGCTCCCCGGCGCAGGTCCTGGTCGACGCCTCGAAGGAGGCGGACCTCACGGTGGTCGGCACCCGCGGGTACGGGGGCTTCAAGGGCGCGCTGCTGGGGTCGGTGAGCCAGCAGGTCGTGCAGTACTCCGCCAGCACGGTCGTGATCGTCCGCGAGGGCGCGGACGAGAACGACTGACGCCCCAACCCGCCGCCCGCGATCGCGCCTACCGCATCTCGCCCGGGTCCACCAGGTCCCGGGGGTCCGTGTTGGCGCCGCAGAGGATGACCGCGACCCGGTCGCCCAGGGGCTGCGGCGCGACGCGCAGCGCCGCCGCGGCGGTGGCCGCGCCCGCCTCGACCACGATCCGGTGCTCCTCCCAGAGCGCACGCCGGGCGGCCGTGATCTCCGTGTCGGGCACGAGGACCGACGTCACGTTCTCCTGCTGCGCGGCGGCCAGCGCGTCCGCCGAGACCCGGGTGGCCCCCAGGGAATCGGCGGCGACGGATTCGACGGCCACGTCCACGACCCGGCCCGCCGCCAGGGCCGCGTTCAGCGCCCGGCAGTTCTCCGGCTCGACCGCGACCACCCGTACGCCGTGTTCGCGCGCGGCCGTGGCGACCCCGGCGAACAGTCCGCCGCCGCCGACCGCGACGACCACCGTGTCCAGCCCGGGCAGGGCGGTCCGGATCTCCTCCAGCAGGGTGCCGGCGCCCGCCGCGATGAGCGGGTGGTCGTAGGCGTGGCTGCTCAGCGCCCCGCTCGCGGCGGCGAACTCCTCGCAGGCGGCCAGGGCGTCCGCGTACCGGTCGCCTACGAGCCGCACCTCGGCCCCGTACCCGCGCAGCCTGTCCACCTTCACCCGCGGGGCGTTGGCGGGCAGGAACACGGTCGCGGGCACGGCCAGGGCGCGGGCCGCCCAGGCGCAGGCGAGCCCGGCGTTGCCGCCGGAGGCGATGGTTACTCCGGCGGCCGGGAGGGCGCCGGCCTCGTGGTGTGCGGCGAGGAAGTTGCGCGCGCCGCGCGCCTTGAAGGAGCCGGTGTGCTGGAGGTACTCCAGCGCGTACCAGACCCCCGCTTCGGCCGCGGGCGCCACCGTGACGGGGCGTACGCCGCCCGCGATGCGGTCGGCGGCGGCGCGGACGGCGGCGTGGTCGAGCTGCTGGGCCGTTGCTGCGTGCATGGACTGTCTCCCCATCAGGTGCGGGTGGTGGGCCGGGCGGGCCGGGCGGCTTCGATCAGCTGGCGCAGGGCCCCGTAGTAGACCTCGTGGTCCGTCAGGGCGGGCAGTACGTCGGGCAGTCCACCGGAGAGCACGGGGAACTCCTCGGGATCCAGCGCGGCCAGGGCCGCCCGCGAGGCGGCGGTGGCCGCGCCCGGGTCCCGGTGGTCGACGAAGGCCGCGCTACCCAGGGTGAGCAGGTACATGCGGCGGTAGGCGGTCATCGCCTCGGCGGCGGTCATCCCGGCGGCCACGCTGTCGGCGAGGGCGGGCTCGACGAGCCGGGCCAGCAGCTGGCGCCCGAGCCAGGGCCGGCTGCCGCGCAGCGCCAGCAGTCCCGGGTGGGCGACGAGCAGCAGGTACAGGGCGCGGAACCGCTGCTCGGCGGCCTGCGCCCAGTCCGTGCCGGCGGGGATCTCGGGGAGCTGCCCGGCGAGGTGCTCGGTGCAGAGGTCGAGCAGGCCGGCGAGGTCGCTGCAGCGGCGCTGCACCGTGGCGTGGGAGACCTCGAGCCGGTCGGCGAGGGTGCGGAAGCTCAGGTGGCCGGGCCCTTGCTCGTCGAGGATCCGCAGGGCGGCGACGGCGATGACCTCCGGGGTCGCACGGTCCAGGGCGGCTGATCTTCGCGGCATGAGATACACCGTAACATACGACGTATCTGCACTTTCGTGTGACGTCGATTGCAGCCATATTGCTGGTCATCAGCCGACAATCAGCGACTTCTGTTGACAGTGGGTAATCGCCTCGCTGCACTGGGCGCACGACTGCCCCCACGTCAAGGAGACTCCGTGCCGCCTCGCCTGCGTGCAACGCTCCCCTGCCTGACCGCGGCCGCCCTGTTCGCCCTGGCGCTCTCCCCCGCCCCGGTGGCGGCCGAGCCCCGGGCGACCTCGGACACCCCGCTCGCGCTCACCCCTCCCATGGGCTGGAACAACTGGGCGCACTACATGTGCGACATCGACGAGGCCAAGGTGGTGGCCAACGCCGACGCACTCGTGTCCACCGGGCTCGCCGCCAAGGGCTACGACACGGTGACCGTCGACGACTGCTGGATGACCAAGAGCCGCGACGCGCAGGGCAGTCTGGTCGTCGACACGAAGAAGTTCCCGCACGGCATGGCCTGGCTCGGCGAACACCTGCACGCCAAGGGCCTGAAGTTCGGCATCTACCAGGACGCGGGCTCCCTCACCTGCGAGAAGTACCCGGGCAGCGGCGCCCCCCAGGGCGGCGGCGCGGACCACTACGCGCAGGACGCCCGCCAGTTCGCCTCCTGGAAGGTGGACTACGTCAAGATGGACGGCTGCAACCTCTGGGTCCCGGAGGGCGCGACCAAGGAGGAGGCCTACCGCGACGCCTACAACGCCGTCGCGAAGGCACTGCGCGAGAGCGGCCGGGACATGGTCCTGTCGGCCTCGGCGCCCGCCTACTTCCAGCAGGGCGAGTGGGGCGGCTCCGACTGGCACAAGGTCCTCGGCTGGGTCGGCGAGACCGGCCAGCTGTGGCGCGAGGGCAAGGACATCAAGGTCTACAACCCCGCCGCACCCGCCACTTCGCGGTGGAGCGCGGTGCTGGGCAACTACGGTTACAACCGCTGGCTCGGCCGGTACGCGGGCCCCGGCAACTGGAACGACCCCGACTTCCTGATCGCGGGCGCCCCCGGCCTCACGGCCACCGAGAGCCGCAGCCAAGTCGCCCTGTGGGCCATGATGGCCGCCCCCTTCATCCTCTCGTCCGACGTCTCGAAGCTCACCCCGGCGGGCCTCACGGCCCTCGGCAACACCCGGATGATCCAGCTGGACCAGGACCCGATGGGCCGTCAGGGCTCGGTGGTCTCCTCCAACGCCACCTTCGAGATCCTCGTACGGCCGCTCGCGAACGGCGACCGCGCGGTGGCCGTGCTCAACCGCTCCGCCGCCACCCGGGACATCAACGTGCCGCTCGACGAGATCGGCCTGGCCGACTGCACCGTCGGCGCCGACGCCCAGGACCTGTGGACCGGTACGCGCCGCACGGTCTCCGCAGCGCTGACCGGGAAGGTCGCCGGACACGACACCGGCGTGTGGCGGCTCACCCCGCGCGGCTGCGCCGAGGCCGTACCCACCGGGCAGGTCGTCGGTGACGGCGCCCGGTGTGCCGACGGCGCCAACACCACCGGCGTCGGCGCCGTGGTGATGGCCGCCTGCACCGGAGCCCCCGACCAGCGCTGGACCGTGGGCAAGGACGCGACCCTGCGGCTGGCCGGCGAGTGCCTGTCGGCGGGCGCCGACCGGATCGTGGAACTGGCCGACTGCTCGAACCGTCCGCAGGAACAGCCCGGCCAGAGCTGGTCGCAGCGTCGCGACGGAGCCCTCGTGGAGGAGGTCAGCGGGATGTGCCTGACGGCTCCCGCGGCTGCCGCCCCGGCCGAGCGGCTGCGGCTGACCGACTGCGGCGACCACCGGGTCGACCAGGCCTGGGCCCTGCCGGTCTGACGGCCGGGCGAACGGATGAGGAACCCGACGCATCGCAGCGGGCGCAGGCCGAGGACCCGGCGCCCGCTCGCCCTCGCCGCGCTTCCCGCGGCGCTGCTGGCACTGATCTGCGCGGGCCCCGCGCCCGGGGCCACCGCCCCGGGCGCGGGGTCGCCCGCACGGGCCGACGTGAGGACGGACGCGCACCCGGGTGCCGCCCGGGGTCCGGGCCTGGCCCGCACCTTCGACGTCGCGCCCGCGCGGGCCGCCCTCCAGCGGCTGCTTCCGCGCCACTGGGGGCAGTTCACCCTGGTACCCGACACCACCGCCGCCTCCGACACCTTCACCGTGTCCGGCACCGCCGGCGCGATCACCGTGCGCGGCAGCACCGGGGCCACCCTGCTCACCGGCGTCGGCTGGTACCTCCAGCACGTCGCCGGGGTCGACATCGGCTGGCCCGGCGACAGCATCGGCATGCTGCCCGGCCGGCTGCCGGCGGTCCCGGCGCCGGTCACCCGCGGCGCGCAGGTCCCGCACCGGTACGCGCTGAACGACACCGACGACGGGTACTCGGGCCCGTACCGCTCCTTCGAGGAGCACCAGCGGCAGATCGACCTGCTCGCCCTGCACGGCATCAACGAGGTGTTCGTGCAGGTCGGCGCCGAGTACCCGTACTACCGGGCGCTCCAGGGGTTCGGCTACTCCCCCGAGGAGCTGCGGCAGTGGATCCCCGGCCCCGGCCACCAGAGCTGGTGGCTGCTGCAGAACCTGAGCGGATTCGGCGGTCCGGTCACCGAGCGGCTGATGCGCGAGCGCGCCGAGCTGGGCGGGCGGATCACCGAGCAGCTGCGCGGGCTCGGCATGACCCCGGTGCTGCCGGGCTTCTTCGGCACCGTGCCGCCCGGCTTCGCCGCCCGCAACCCGGGGGCGGCGACGGTGGCGCAGGGCGACTGGGCGGGCTTCGACCGCCCGGACTGGCTCGACCCCGCCTCGCCCGTGTTCGGGAGGCTGGCCGCCGCGTACTACGCCGAGCAGCGCGCGGTGTTCGGGGACAGCACGATGTACCGGATGAGCCCGCTGCACGAGGGCGGGCAGAGCGGCTCCGTCGACGTCGGCGCGGCCGCGGGCGCCATCCAGCGCGCACTGCACGCCGCGCACCCCGGGGCGCTGTGGGCGGTGCTGGGCTGGCAGGACGACCCCACCGCGGAGCTGCTGGCCGGGGTGGACACCTCGAAGCTGCTGATCCTGGACGGGCTGTCCGACCGGTACAACCGGCTCGACCGCGAGGCGCGTTGGGGTGGGGTCCCGTACGCGATGGGCACCATCTACAACTTCGGCGGGCACACCACGGTCGGTGCGAACAGCTCCGTGTGGATCGAGCGGTTCGGCCCCTGGCGGGACAAGGCGAACAGCGCCCTCGCCGGGATCGCGTACCTGCCGGAGGCCACCGGGACCAATCCGGCCGCCTTCGACCTGTTCACCGATCTGGCCTGGGAGCGCGGGCCGATCGACCAGCGCCGGTGGTTCGCCGACTTCGCCGCCCGCCGCTACGGCCGCCCGGACGCCGCGGCGGCCGCGGCCTGGGAGGAGCTCCGCAAGGGGCCGTACAGCACCTCCTCGGGGCTGTGGTCGGAGTCGCAGGACAGCCTGTTCACCGCCCGACCGAGCCTGACCGCGGCCGGGGCGGCGTACTGGAGCCCGAAGTCCATGCGCTATCCGGCCGGCTCGGTGCGCAAGGCCCTGGACCACCTGCTGGAGGTGGATCCGGCGCTGCGCGGATCCAGCGCCTACCGCTTCGACCTGGTGGACACCGCCCGGCAGGCCCTCGCCAACCACTCGCGGGTGCTGCTGCCGAAGATCAAGACGGCCTACGAGGCCAAGGACCTGACCCGCTTCCGGACCCTGACGGCCGAATGGCAAGACGACGAGCGCATGTTGGAGGCGGTCACCGGATCCGACCCGGCCTTCCTCCTCGGCACCTGGCTCGCCGGGGCCCGCTCCTGGGGCGCCGACCAGGCCGAACGGGACCGGTACGAGTACGACGCCCGCTCGCTGCTGAGCGTGTGGGGCCGCCACAGCACCAGCGAGGGCGGTTTCCTGCACGACTACGCGAACCGCGAATGGAGCGGCCTGATCTCGGAGTTGTACGCACCCCGGTGGGCGCGCTACTTCGCTTCGCTGGACGAGGCGCTGGTGAAGAAGGCCGCGCCGCGGGCGATCGACTGGCACGCCTTCGAGGCGGAGTGGGCGGGACGCACCACGCGCCATCCGAACCGGCCGAACGGTGACCCGTACCGGCTGGCCGCACGGATCGCCGCCGCCCTGCCGGCGGCTGCCGCCCGCTGACCCGTGCCGGGGGCCCGTCCGGACCCCGGGCGGCCCCCCGGCGCGGATTCACGGGTTCCGTTTCTGCCCCGCCCGTGCGGCCCCGGCGGCCGCCAGGCCGAGGACGGCGATCGAGGCGGCCGAGGCCAGCAGGGTCTGCCGGGCTCCGAGCCCGGCCACCAGCGGGCCGCCCAGCGCGGTACCGAGCGGCACCGCGAGCACCCGGACCGCAGAGCTCGCGGCCAGGGTCTGGGGAAGCAGTTCCGGCGGGGCCGAACGCTGGAAGAGGGCGGTGGACAGCGAGGCGTACGGGGGCCAGAGCAGCCCGGCTACGGCGAACCCGGCGACGGCGAACGCCGTCGGCGCCCCCAGCCCCGTCGGCAGCAGGAAGACCCCGAAGGCGGCGACGATGCCGGTCGTGACCGGCCACACCGGCAGGCGGTTCAGGTATCCGGTCAGGATCGAGCCGAGGACGGCACCGACACCGAACGCGGTGTAGAAGGCGGCCAGCAGGCCCGCCGAAGCGCCCAGACCGTCCGATACGTACAGCGGCAGGGCGACGTACACGGGACCGAAGAGGCAGAAGAAGGCGAAGCTCAGGGCGAGCAGGCCCAGCAGGGCCGGGGTGCGGCGGATGACGGCGAAGCCCGCGGTCCGGGAGGCGCCCTCCTCGGGTGCGGGCGCGTCGTCGTGCGGCACGCCGAAGAGGAAGGTGGCGGCCAGGACGAGGAAGGTCGCCGCGTCGACGGCGATCACGGTCGCGGCGCCACCCCACAGGATCAGGGCGCCGGCGAGGGGCGGGCCGAGGACGGTGGAGAGCGAGCCGATGCCGGACAGGACGGCGTTGCCGGCCAGGTGGTCGCGCTCCGGCAGCAGCCGGGCCAGCAAGGTGTAGACGCCGGCCTGGCCCCACGAGTGGAGGACGCAGGACAGGGCGAGCAGGGCGACGTACAGCTCGATGCTCAGCGTCCCCAGGGCGTGACACACGGGGATCGCGCCCAGGGCGGTGGCGCGCAGCAGGGCGTCGCAGGCGACCAGTCGGGCCGGGGAGCGGCGGCGCAGGAACCGGCCGAGGAGGACGGCTCCCGCGGCGCCCGAGAGCGTGTGGGCCGCGGCGGCCAGGGCCACCCACGTGCCGCGTTCCGCCGCCGGTGCGATCTCGATCGCCAGCCAGCTCACGGCGACCACCGCCATGCCGTCGCCGAGGGACGAGACGGTGAACCCCGGTAACAGGCGGCGCAGCGTCGAGTGGGTGAGTACGGGCCGGTAGGGCGAGGCGCGGATGGTCCGGTCGGGTTTCAGGGGCACGGTGTCCACGCTTTCGGGGAACGGGGAACGGGAAGGGACATGACGTCATCGTTGCCGCGCACCCGGCCTTCGCCGCGGCCCGTTCGCTCCGGGCACGGTCCTTTCACCCTGGGCGCAAGCGAGGTCGGGCCCGGCGGCACGGCGCCGACGCGGAGCCGCCCGAGCGCGGGACACTGGCCGTGTGGAGTCAGACCCGAGCCGTTCCGCGCGGCTGCGGCGCACGACGGGCGCCGTCAGCGGGATCGTCGCGGCCGTGGCCGGACTGGCGTCAGCGCAGCTGGCCGCCGCAGCGGCCGGCCGGCCCGAGGCCTCGCCGGTCACGGCGGTCGGCGGGGCCGTGGTGGACCTGACGCCGGTGGCCGTCCGGGAATGGGCCATCCGACTGTTCGGCACCTCCGACAAACTGGTGCTGGGCCTCGGCATCCTCGTGGCCCTGGCCGCGGTCGCCGTCGGCACCGGGCTGCTCGCCGTACGCCACCTCCCCGCCGCGATCGCCGTCACGGGCGGATTCGGGCTGGTGGGGGCACTGGCCGCGCTCAGCCGGCCGGAGGCCTCCTGGCAGGACGCGCTGCCCTCCCTGGTGGGCGCACTCGTCTCGGCCGGGGTGCTGTACCTGCTGGTCACGGCCGGGAAGCGGACCCGCCCGACCGGAGCTCCGCCGGGCGGGGCCGGGTCGATGGACCGGCGCGGCTTCGGCCGACTGGTGGTCGCCGTCCTGGCGGCGTCGGCCGGGGTCGGACTCGGGGCACGACGGCTGGGTGCGCACGGCAGCGCCGACGCCACCGCCTCCCGGGCCCGCTTCGTCCTCCCCCGGCCCACCGTGCCCGCACCGCCGGTGCCCGCCGGGGCTGACCTGCGGGTGCCGGGGCTCGGCCCCTTCCTCACCCCGGACCAGGACTTCTACCGGGTGGACACCGCGCTGGTGGTCCCGCGCGTGGACGCGGACACCTGGCGGCTGCGCATCCACGGGGAGGGGGTGGCCCGGCCCCTGACCCTGGATCTGCGCCAGCTCCTCGCCCGCCCGGTGGTCGAGCACGACATCACCCTCACCTGCGTGTCCAACGAGGTCGGCGGCCCGTACGCGGGTAACGCCCGCTGGCTCGGCGTGCGCCTCGGGGACGTGCTGCGCGAAGCGGGGGTGCGGCCGCCGTCCGAGGGCGGGCCCGCCGACCAGCTGGTGGCGCGTTCGGTGGACGGCATGACCATCGGCACACCGGTCGAGACCGTCATGGACGGCCGGGCGGCGCTCCTGGCCGTCGGCATGAACGGCCGACCGTTGCCCTTCGCCCACGGGTTCCCGGTCCGGATGGTCGTACCGGGCCTGTACGGGTACGTCTCCGCCTGCAAATGGCTCACCGAGCTGCGGCTGACCACCTTCGCCGCGTACGACGCCTACTGGGTGCGCAGGTCCTGGGCCCAGCAGGCCACGGTCAAGACGCAGTCGCGGATCGACACCCCGCGCCCGTACGCCGACCTGGCGCCGGGCCGGGTACCCGTAGCCGGGGTGGCCTGGGCCCAGCACCGAGGGATCGAGCGGGTCCAGGTCCGGGTGGACGGCGGCCCCTGGCAGGAGGCGCGGCTCGGGACGGCGGACGGCCTCGACACCTGGCGCCAATGGGTGTGGCCGTGGGAGGCGACCCCCGGCCCGCACACCCTGGAGGTCCGCGCCACGGACGGCACGGGCGCGGTGCAGACGGGGGTCCGCACCGGGACCGTGCCGGACGGGGCGACGGGGTGGCACGCGGTGGACGTACGCGTCCGGGCGCTAGGAAGCGGCGGTGGCCCGTCGGCCGGGGCGGACCGGCAGTGAGCGGACGTTGTTGCTGATGAAACTGTTCTGGTACGGGAGTTCGGCGTCCGGGACCGCGAGGTCGAGGTCGGGGAAGCGGGTGAAGAGCCGCTCCAGGGCGATCGTGGCCTCCAGCCGGGCCAGCGGGGCCCCGGTGCAGTAGTGGGCGCCGTGGCCGAAGGCGAGGCTGCGGGCGGCGGTGGGGCGGGTGATGTCGAAGCGGTCGGCGTCCGGCCCGTGGAAGGACTCGTCGCGGCCCGCGGCGCTGTATCCGGCGAGCACCGGGGTGCCCTGCGCGATCACGGTCCCGTCGACGGTCAGGTCGCGGGTGGGGTAGCGGAACGGGAACCAGCTGACCGGGGTGTCCCAGCGCAGGGTCTCGTCCACCACGTCCGACCAGGTCGCCTTGGCGTCCAGGACCAGCGCGAGCTGGTCGCGGTGGGCGCACAGGGCGCGGACCGCGTTGACGATGAGGTTGAGGGTGGTCTCGTGGCCCGCGACGAGCATCAGCCGCATGGTGCCGATGAGTTCGACTTCGGTGAGCCGGTCCCCGTCGTCCTCGCGGGCGGCTATCAGGGCACTGGTGAGGTCCTCGCCGGGGTTCGCGGCGCGGGCGGCCGCGATCGTTGCGGTCAGGGCCATGAGTTCCTGCAGGGCGGCCATCTTCTCGGCCGGGGTGAGGTCGGTGGCGATGATCACCTTGTTGGTCAGTTCGTGCAGCCGGCCCCGGTGCTCGGGGTCCACGCCGAGCAACTCGCAGATGACGTTCATCGGGAGCGGGAGGGCGAAGTGCTCGTACAGGTCGGCGGTCCCGTCCGGGGAGCCGGCCGCGGCCCGCCCGAGGTCGTCGAGGAGTCCGGCGGTCAGCTCCTCGATGCGCGGCCGCAGCCGTTCCACCTGGCGGATGGTGAAGGCCTTGCCGACCAGAGCGCGCAGGCGGCGGTGGTCGGCGTCGTCCGCGGTGTGCATGCCCTGGGCGTTGGAGAAGACCCGCAGCGGCCAGTCGGCGGGGATGGTGCCGTCGTGCAGGGCGGGGAAGTGCTTGGCGTTCTTGGCCACGTCGGGGTGGGCGAGGAACTCCTTCAGCGCGTCGTGCCCCAGGACGACCGCTCCGGGGACCCCGCCGGGGAGCACGACCTCCGCCACCGCGCCGTGCTCGGCGCGCAGCCGGGCGTTGAGGGCGTGCGGGCAGCCGCCGGCGGGGTCGATCACGTACGGGGTGCTCTGGCCCTGCGGGACGGGTGAGATGTGGGACGACAAGCCGGTTCTCCTGACCTGATGGACGAAACTCGGTCAACAGTGCGGCCTCGGGGGCGGGTTGGACAAGTCCGCTCCCGTCCCGTCTCAGAACCAGCTGAGGGTCAGGGTGAAGGTGGTGCCCGCGGTGGCTCCGGTGGCATCGCTCGCGGTGGCGGTGACCTGGAAGGCGCCGCTGCCCCAGGGCTTGCCGGTGATCCGCCCGGAGGCGGCGTCGAGCGCGAGGCCCCGGGGCAGGCCGGTGGCGGCGTACCGGACGGGGGGCTTCGCCCCGGTGGTGGGGAGCTGAACGGTGCAGGGCCTGTTGAACGTGCACGACTGCGGGCCGGGGTCGGTGAACTTCAGCCCGCCCGGGGTGGGGGTCGGCGTGGGCGTGGGCGTCAAGGTCGGTGTGGGCGTCGGAGTCGGTGTGGGGGTGTCAGGAGTCGGGATATGCGCACAATGTGAGGGGACGTCAGCGGACGTGCCAGACCCGGTTCCCTCCCGTTCGAGCATCGTTCAATGCCGCGGGGGCATGTCCGGTCAGCGCGCCGGCTCCCGTACGGGTGCCTTGTGCCCGGCCTGCGCGATGAACGCGCGGGCCGCCCGGCTGAGCGGCCGCCGGGCGTGGGCGATGCCCACCGGGCGCAGCAGCGGCGGCGTGAAGGAGCGGATCTCGGCCCGGCTCCCGAAGGCCCTCAGCACCACGTCCCGGTACCAGATGAGGGAGCCCCGGCCGTCCGTCACGCCCGTCACCCAGGCGAGTCGTTCGTCGACCTCCAGGGTCGGGACGGGCCGCACTCCGAGGCAACTGAACATGGCCTCCATCTCGGTGCGCCGGCCGGTCCCCGGCGAGGGCAGCACCATCGGCAGCCCGTCGAGCATGCGCAGGGGCATCGGGTGGGGCAGCCGGGAGCCCGGCGGTGATATCAGCACCACCTCCCGTTCCTGGATGAAGTGGCTGGAGAGCTCCTTGTCGACGGGCAGGTCGACCAGGGCCAGCTCCGAGCGCCCCTGGTTCACCTCCTCGACCAGGGCCTCCCTGCTGCCGTGCTGCTGGAGCCGGACGTCGACGGTGGGGTGCCGTCCGGTGAAGGCCGCGATCAGGTCGGTGGCCAGGTCGAGGGCGAGGGTGGGGGTGGTGACCAGGGTCAGGACCGCCCGGGCGCCCCCGCCGTGCGGGGTCCCGATGTCGTCGATGGCCTCCACCGCATTGAGTACGGTTCGGGCCAGCCGGACGACCCGGGCCCCCTCCGGCGTGAGGTCCACCCCCCTTCCCCGCCGTGCCAGGAGCTCGACGCCGAGGTCGCGCTCCATGGCCTGCACGGCCCGGGACAGCGCGGACTGGGCGACGAAGACCGAGGCGGCCGCTCCGGTGATGGAACGGCAGTCGGCGACGGCGACGAGGTAGCGGAGCTGCGCGAGGGTGGGGGTCATGACCGGACGGTAACCGCGCGGGGCCGCACCTGTAAGGGCTCGTCGGATGAACAACTGGCCGGGTCCCGGGTGCCGGTCATGCCCGGTCGGCGCGTGCGCATGCCGGTGCGGCATGCCCACGCGGGTGCGGTACGCCGGCCCGCGCGGCGGGGTCGGCCCGGCCCGGCGGGAAACGCCGCAGGCCACCGGGCCGGCCGGGGGGTGTCGTGGGCCCGCCCGGGCGGAATCGCGGGTGGCACGTGTATGCCGCCGGAACGAAGCACCGTATTCCGCAAGGCTGTTGACAGTGCACGGCGGCCACCGCACGATGCAACGCGGCATTGCGGGTGTTTGACCACGGTTCAAGCCCGCCGTACCCGCGGTGGGTGCCCCGGCCGGTGCGCGCGACCACCGCACTCCCCCGTCTTCCGGCCCGCCCCGCACCGCCGTTGCACGGCTCGTCGGCTCGTCGGTTCGCCCGCTCGCCTGCTCGTCCGTTCTTCCGTCCCGCACTCCGCCATGTCACCCAGCATTGGAAGAGGAGCGCCCGTGACCCCCCACCCGCAGCCCGCCCTCACCCGTGACCTCGTCGTCGCGGTCAGCCCCTTCGAGGAGCCACAACCGGCCATTGTGACCGCCGCCGAGCGCGCCGGGGCCCTCGGCCTGCTCGACCTCGGCCGGGACGCCGATGCCGCGCGGCGAGGTTTCGTAGAGCTGGGCCGCCGGCTCGACGGCGGCGCCCGGTACGGGGTGCGGGTGCCGGCCGGCTGCCCGCTCGGCCCCGGGGAGCTGCCCGCCGCGGTGGACACCGTGCTCCTCGCCGACCCCGCCTCGCACACCCCCGAGCGGGTGGCCGCATGGGCCGCGGCGGCCGGGCGGCCCCGGGTGTGGGCCGAGGTCACGGGCGCGGCCGAGGCCGGGACGGCCGTGGCCGCCGGGGCGGACGCGCTGGTGGCCAAGGGGCATGAGGGGGGCGGCCGGGTGGGCCCGGCCACCACCTTCGTCCTGCTCCAGCAGCTCCTCGGCGACCCCGCGGTCCGGGTGCCCGTACGGGCCTGTGGCGGGATCGGCCCGCACACGGCGGCCGCGGCCGTCGCGGGCGGGGCCGCCGGGGTACTGCTCGACGTACAACTGGCCCTGACCACGGAGGGCGAGGCCGGGCTCCCGGAGGAAGTCATCGCCGCGCTGCGGGCGATGGACGGCTCCGAGACCCGGACGGCGGAGGGGCACCGGGTGTTCGCGCGGCCCGACCTGACCCCGCCCGAGGGGCCCGTACCCACCCTGCTCGGTGCCCGCGACCTGCGGACCCAGCTACTGCCCGTCGGTCAGGACGGGGCCTCGGCGGCCCGGCTGGCCACGCGCTACCGGACCACGGGCGGCGTCCTGCAGGCCGTACGGGCGGCCGTCGCCGGGCACCTGGAAGCGGCTGTGCGGGCCCGGCCCCTCGGGCGGCCGCACCCCGTCGCGCAGGGCCCGATGACACGGGTGAGCGACCAGGCGGCCTTCGCCGCGGCGGTGGCCGCCGCGGGCGGGGTCCCCTACCTCGCGCTCGCGGTCATGGAGGGCCCCGCCGTACGCCGGCTGCTGGCGGAGACGGCCGAGCGGCTCGGGGACCTCCCCTGGGGCGTGGGGCTGCTCGGCTTCGCCCCGCCCGGGCTGCGCCGGGAGCAGCTGGCGGCCGTGACCGAGGCCCGCCCGCCGTACGCGATCGTCGCCGGCGGCACCCCGGCGCAGGCGGCCCCGCTGGAGGCGGTGGGGATCCGGACCCATCTGCACGTGCCTTCGCCCGGTCTGCTGGAGCGGTATCTCGCCGAAGGCGCCCGGCGGTTCGTCTTCGAGGGGTCGGAGTGCGGCGGACACGTCGGGCCGCGCGCCTCGTTCCCGCTGTGGGAGGAGCAGATCGAGCGGCTGCTCACCTGCCCCGAACCAGGATCTCTGGACGTGTTGTTCGCGGGCGGGATCCACGACGAGCGGTCCGCCGCGATGGCGGTGGCGGCGGCGGCCCCGCTGGCCGCCCGGGGCGCACGGGTCGGGGTGCTGATGGGCACCGCCTACCTGTTCACCGAGGAGGCCGTGGCGGCGGGCGCGGTCCTACCGGGCTTCCAGCGGGCGGCGGTGGAGTGCGCGGACACCGTACTGCTGCACACCGCGCCCGGACACGCCACCCGGTGCGCGGCCACCCCGTACGCCGACACCTTCGAGGCGACCCGGCGGCGGCTCGCACAGAGCGGCATCGAGCCGCGCACGATGTGGGAGGAGCTGGAGCGACTGAACCTGGGGCGACTGCGGATCGCCAGCAAGGGCCTGCGCAGGAGCCCCGACGGGAGCGGGCTGGAGCCCGTCGCCGAGGAACAGCAGCGGGCCGACGGACTGTTCATGCTGGGCCAGGCCGCCACCCTGCGCACGGGCACCACGACGATCGCGGCGCTGCACGCGCAGGTCACCGAGGGGGCCACCGCCCTGCTGGAGCGGCGGGCCCGGGAACTCGCCGGCGCCGGGCCGTCGGCCGAGCGGGCCCCCCGGGCGGCCGACGCGCTCGACATCGCGATCGTCGGGATGGCCTGCGCCTATCCGGGCGCCCCCGACCTCTCCGCCTACTGGGCCATGGTCCTCGCCGGGACCGACGCCGTCACCGAGGTGCCGGCCGAACGCTGGGACCCTGCGCTCTACTACGACGCCGACCCGGCCCGGGCCGGTGAGCGCACCCCCTCCCGCTGGGGCGGCTTCCTCGACCCGGTGCCCTTCGACGCCCTCGCGCACGGCATCCCGCCGGCCTCGCTCGCCGGGATCGAGCCGGTGCAGCTGCTGGCCCTGGAGATCTCGGCGCGGGCCCTCGGGGACGCGGGCTACGGCAAGGACCGCGCCTTCGACCGGTCCCGGACGTCGGTGGTCTTCGGCGCGGAGGCCGGTACGGAACTCGCGGGCGCCTACGGGCTGCGCGCCCTGCACCCCGCCTACCTGGGGGAGCTCCCGGCCGAGCTGGACGAGCAACTGCCGCGCCTCACCGAGGACTCCTTCCCCGGGATCCTCGCCAACGTCATCGCCGGGCGGGTCGCCAACCGTCTCGACCTGGGCGGCGCGAACTGCACGGTCGACGCCGCCTGCGCCTCCTCGCTCGCCGCACTGGACCTCGCCTGCCGCCAACTGCGCGACCACGACAGCGACATGGTGCTGTGCGGAGGCGCCGACGTGCACAACGGAATCAACGACTACCTGATGTTCGCCTCCGTCCGCGCCCTGTCGCCCGGCGGCCGCTGCCGGCCCTTCGACGCGGCCGCCGACGGGATCGCGCTCGGCGAGGGCGTGGGCGCGCTCGTCCTGAAGCGGCTCGCCGACGCGGAACGCGACGGCGACCGCGTGTACGCCGTGATCAAGGCGGTGGGCGCCGCCAGCGACGGCCGCTCCCTCGGCCTGACCGCGCCCCGGCCGGAAGGACAGCGGCGGGCCCTGGAGCGGGCGTACGCGCGGGCCGGCATCACGCCCGGCGAGGTGGGCCTGATCGAGGCGCACGGCACCGGAACCGTCGTCGGGGACAGCACCGAACTCGCCGTGCTGAGCGAGCTGTTCACCGCGTCCGGGGCCGAACCGGGAGCCTGCGCGCTGGGCTCCGTGAAATCGCAGCTCGGGCACACCAAGTGTGCCGCCGGGCTGGCCGGGCTGATCAAGGCGGCCCGCGCGGTCCACACGGGCGTCCGGCCCCCGACCCTGCACATCGACACGCCCAACCCGGCCTGGCGGGCGCAGACCAGCCCGTTCTCCTTCGACAGCGAGGCCCGACCCTGGCCGGTGCCCGCGGAGCGGCGGATCGCCGGGGTCAGCGCCTTCGGTTTCGGCGGCACCAACTACCACGCGGTGCTCGCCGGTCACGGCGGCTCGGCAGAGCCCCGGCACGGACTGGAGGAGTGGCCGGCGGAGCTGTTCTGCTTCCGCGGCGAGGACCGGCGGGCGGCGGGCCGCGCAATGGCCCGGCTCGCGGCGCGGCTGGAGGAGAACGACGCGGCCGGGCGGCCCTGGGCCCTGCGGGACCTCGCGGCGGAGACCGCCGCGGCCCCCGGCCGGATCGAGGTGGCGGTGGTGGCGGCCGACCTGGACGAGCTGGCGGCCCGCCTGGAACGGGCCCGCACGTTCACCCCGGGCGCGGGGGTCCACGTACGGGAGGAGTCGGCGGAGCCGGGCGGGGTGGCGTTCCTCTTCCCCGGCCAGGGCAGCCAACGCCCGCGCATGTTGGGCGCGTTGTTCACCGCCTTCCCCGCCCTGCGCGGCCTGCTGGACTCGGCCCCGCCCCCGGTGGTGTCTACGCTGTTCCCACCGGCGGCGTTCACCGCCGAGGCACGGGCCGCGCAGCGGGCGGCCGTCACCGACACCCGCGTGGCGCAGCCGGCCCTCGGCCTCGCGGGGGCGGCGGCGCACCTGCTGCTCGGCGAGCTAGGCGTACGGCCGGACTGCGTCGCCGGGCACTCGTACGGGGAGCTCACCGCGCTGTGGGCGGCCGGGGCCTACGACACGCAGAGCCTGCTGCGGTTGAGCGCACGCCGGGCCGAGGCGATCGTGGCGGCTGCCGGCGCGGATCCGGGATCCATGGCGGCGGTGTCGGCCGCGCCGCAGGAGGTACGGGAGATCGCGGCCCGCGCCGGCTGCGTGGTGGCGAACCACAACGCGCCCCGGCAGTGCGTGATCTCGGGCCCGACGGCGGCCGTGTCCACGGCGGTGACGGCCCTGCGCGAGGCGGGACTCACGGTGGACCCCCTCCCCGTCTCCTGCGCCTTCCACAGCGAGGTGGTGGCAGGAGCAGTGGCGTCCCTGACCGCCGAACTGGCGGCGACCCGGATGTCGACCCCCCACACCCCGGTCTGGTCGAACACCACGGCGGACCGGTATCCGGCGACGGCACAAGAGGTACGGAGCCTTGCCGCGCGCCAGGTGGCGGAGCCGGTCCGGTTCGTCGAGCAGGTGGAGGCCATGTACGCGGCCGGTGTCCGGACCTTCGTGGAAGCGGGGCCCGGCCGGGTCCTCTCCGGTCTGGTCGGCCGGATCCTGCAGGGGCGACCGCACACGGTGGTCCCGCTGGACGTACCGGGCGAGCACGGCCTGGTCCGACTGGTCAATGCGCTCGCCGAGTTGGTGGCGGCGGGCGTGCCGGTGGCACCGCACGCCCTCTTCCGCGGCCGCACCTCCCGCCTCCCGGAGCACGCGCCGCGGCGACCGGGCTGGCTGGTGGACGGCCACCTCGTCCGCACCGCGGACGGCGCCCCGGTCCCGGGCGGCCTCCGCCCGGCCCGCCGGGTCATGACCTCCGAAGCCGCACCGGCTCCGAAGACCGACCGCCGGGAGGAGGCCGTACTGGAATACCTCCGGAGCACCCGCGAACTGGTCGAGGCCCAACGGGACGTCCTCCTCGGCTTCCTGGGCGCCGCGCCCTCCGCCCCCTCGCCCCGTTCGGCGCCCGAGGAAGCACCCCGGCGCACGCCCGACCCCGCCGGAACCGCCCTCACCACCGATCCCACCGACCCCGCCCGCCCCGCCCCCGCACCGCCGGGCCCCCGCACCGCCGAAGAGGTCATGGACCTCGTCCTGGAGATCGTCCACACCCGCACCGGATACCCCCGCGACATGCTCGACCCCGAACTGGACCTGGAGGCGGACCTCTCCATCGACTCCATCAAGCGGGTGGAGATCATCGGCGCCCTCGCCGACCGGATCGGCCTCCCCCAGGACCCGGGCGGCAGCGGCTCCGCCGAGTCCGCGGTCGAGGAGCTGTCCCGGATCAAGACCCTGCGCGGCATCGTCGACTGGATCACCGCCCGCGCACCCGCCGCACCCGCCGCACCCACCACGCCCGACGGCGCCCCGGTGGCACCGCCCATCGGGCGGCTCCGGGTGGACCTGGTGCCCGTACCGGCGGCCGACGGTGCCCCCGAGACCCTGCGCGGCCTGCGGATCGGCCTCGTCGGGGACGGCCAGGGCATCGCCCCCGCCCTCGCGGCGGCCCTGGAGGAGCTCGGCGCCGAGCCGACACGACTGCGCGCGGCCGGGCCCGGCTTCGACGGCCTCGTCGACCTCTCCGCGCTGCGGGCCACCGCCGGGCCGGTGCTGCCCGACGCCTTCCCGGGGCTGCGGGAGGCCCTGACGACCGGAACCCCACGGCTGCTGCTCATCACCGGGCCCGGCACCCCCGGCGCCGGTCTGCACGGCTTCGCCCGCAGCGCGGCCCTCGAGTTCCCCGGCACGCTGGTGCGGGCCGTGGACGTCCACCCCAAGGAGGACCCGGAACGCATCGCGGCGCAGCTCGTCGCGGAACTGAGCAGCGGAGCAAGCACCCCCGACACTCCCGATGCCCTCGATGCCCCCGATGCCCCCGACGCCCCCGACGCCCCCGCCTCCGTCGGATACACCGCCGAGGGGACCCGCGTCGCCCGCCGCCCCGTGCCGGCCCCCCTGCCGGCTCCCTCCGCCCCCGACGGCCCACCGCCCCTGGACCGCGGCTCGGTGGTCCTGCTGACGGGCGGGGCCCGCGGGATCACCGCCCGCACCGCGCTCGCGCTGGCCCGCGCCACCGGATGCCACGTGGAACTGGTCGGGCGCACCCCCGAACCCGCCGCCGAAGCCGACGGGTTCGGGCCGGCGCAGGACCGGGTCGCGCTGCGCGCGGCCCTGATCGCCGCCGGGCTGCGCACGCCCGCGGAGATCGAGGCGGCGGCCTCGCGGATCCTCGCCGAGCGCGAGGTGCGGGCCACCCTGACCGCCCTCGGCGCCGCAGCGGCGTCCGTCCGTTACCACTGCGCGGACGTCACCGACGAGCGGGCCGTCCGGGCGGTCGTGGCCGACGTACGGGAGCGCCACGGCCGCCTCGACGGCATCGTGCACGGCGCCGGGGTGCTGCGGGACGGGCTGCTGCGCGACAAGCGGCCGGACGATTTCGCCGCGGTGTTCGCCACGAAGGTGACCGGGGCCCGCCACCTGGCCGCCGCGGCGGCCGAGCACGGGGATCTTCCCGCGCCCCGGTTCCTCGCCCTGTTCGGCAGCGTCGCCGGGGTGTACGGCAACCGCGGCCAGTGCGACTACGCCGCGGCCAACGACGCCCTCGACGGCCTCGCGCACGTCTGGGCCGAGTCCTTCCCCGGTCGGGTGCTGTCCGTCGACTGGGGCCCCTGGGCGGCGGAGGCGGGCGGGATGGTCACCCCCGAGCTGGAGCGTGCGTACGTCCGGCGCGGCATCCCGCTCATCGCACCGGACGCGGGGACCGCCGCGTTCCTCGACGAACTGGCGTACGGGAGCGACGTGCAGGTGGTCCTGATGGCGGAGGAGGGCCGGGGCGATGCGTGACGGAGAGCGGTGCGGCCCCCGCCCGACCGACGCCGCGATCGTGGGGATGGGCGCGGTCTTCCCGGGGGCCGCCGACCTGGCCGCGTACCGGCGCAACCTGCTCGCCGGTACGGACTGCATCGGCGAGGTCCCGCCGGAACGCTGGGACCCCGAGGTGTACTACGACCCGCGGGGCGCCACCGGACCGGCGGCGGGCGACCGGTTCTACTGCCGGCGCGGCGGATTCGTCGACGGTCTCGCCGCCTTCGACCCGACCCGGTTCGGGATCATGCCAGCTGCCGTGGACGGGGCCGAACCGGACCAGATGCTGGCCCTGCACGCGACGGCCGAAGCGATCGCCGACGCGGGCGGCGAGGCCCGGCTGCCCGCCGACCGGTCACGGATCGGGGTGGTGCTGGGGCGCGGCGGGTTCATGGGGGTGGCCACCGCGCGGCTCGACCAACGGGTGCGCACCGCACACCAGTTGGCGCAGACCCTGCGGGATCTGGCGCCGGAGTTGGGTGAGCGGCGGATCGCGGCGGTGCGCTCCGCGTTCCAGGACGCGCTGGGGCCGGAGCAGCCGGACGCGTCGATCGGGCTGGTGCCGAGCTTCACCGCCGCCCGGACCGCGAACCGGCTGGACTTCCGCGGGCCCGCCTACACCCTGGACGCGGCCTGCGCCTCCTCCCTGCTGGCGGTGGACCAGGCGGTGGGGCTGCTGGCCGCCGGGCGCTGCGACGCGGTGGTCGCCGGGGCGGTCCACCACTGTCACGTCGCGACGCTGTGGAGCGTGTTCACGCAGCTGCGGGCGCTCAGCCCGAGCGAGCGGATCCGGCCCTTCGACCGCCGGGCCGACGGAACCCTGCTGTCCGAGGGCACCGGGGTGGTGCTGCTGAAGCGGCTGGCGGACGCGGAGCGCGACGGCGATCGCGTGTACGCGGTGGTCCGCGGCACGGGCGTGGCCGGGGACGGCCGCGCGGCGAGCCTGATGAGCCCGCTGGTCGCGGGCCAGGTGCAGGCCCTGGAACGGGCCTGGCGGGAGGCCGGGCTGGATCCGCGGGCGCCGGGCGCGCTGGGCCTGCTGGAGGCGCACGGCACGGGCACACCGGTCGGGGACGCGGCCGAACTGCAGACTCTGGCGCAGGTGTTCGGCCCGCCCGAGCCCGGGAACGGACGCGGGATCGGAGGCGGGATCGGCTTCGGGTCGGTGAAGTCGATGCTCGGGCACACCATGCAGGCCTCGGGCATGGCCGGGCTGATCAAGGCCGCGCTCGCCGTGTACGAGGGGGTGCTGCCGCCGACGCTGCACCTCGAGGAGCCGCACCCGGACCTGGCCCGGACGCGGATGCGGCCGGTGCGCGCGGCCGAGCCGTGGGAGCAGGGGCCGCGGCCGCGCCGGGCCGGGGTCAACGCGTTCGGCTTCGGCGGGATCAACGCCCATGTGGTGCTGGAGGAGGCTCCGACGGCCTCGCGCTCGACCGCTGCGGCCGCCCCCGACCCGGCCCCCGTCTCGACCCCCGGCCCGGCCCGGGTGGCTCCGGTGCGCCGGTTCCTGCCGCTGGGAGCGCCGGCCGCGCCGGTGGGGCCGGTCGCGGGGGACGACGTGCTCCTCATCGGTGCGGACACTGCGGCGCAGCTGTCGGCCCGGCTGGCGGCCGCCGTCCCGGTGTCCGGCGGCGACGGGCCCTGCCGGGTCGCGGTGGTCGGGCCCACGCCCCAGCGGCTGGCGCTGGCCGCCAAGGCGGTGGCGCGCGGCCGGCCGTGGCGGGGGCGCGGGGACGTGTGGTTCGCCCCGGAGCCGCTGGGCGGCCGCACGGCGTTCCTGTTCCCCGGCCTGGAGCCGGAGTTCGCCCCGGTGGTGGACGACGTGGCGGAGCGGTTCGCGCGGGAGGCGCCCCGGCTGACCCGCGGCGCGTCCCTCGTGGAGCGGGCCCTCGACGCGATCGCGACGGGCCGCTTCTTCGCCCGCGTCCTGCCCGAACTGGGCGTCGAGGCCGATGTGCTGGCGGGTCACAGCCTGGGCGAGTGGGCGGCGATGGTGGCCGCCGGCATGTACCCGCAGGAGGCGGCGGACACCTTCCTCGGCTCGCTGCGACCGGGGGACGTCCGGGTCCCGGACCTCGTGTACGCGGCGCTGGGCTGCGGCGCGGCGCGGGCCGGGGCCGCGCTGCACGACCTGGACCGGGTGGTGGTCAGCCACGACAACTGCCCGCACCAGTCGGTGATCTGCGGGGAACCGGCACAAGTGGCCGCGGCCGTGGCGCGGTTGCGCGGTGACGGGGTGCTCGGTCAGGAGCTGCCGTTCCGTTCGGGTTTCCACACCCCGATGTGGGAGCCGTACCTCGGGCAGGTCCGCGCCGCCTTCGACCGGCTGCCGCTGCGGCCCGGAGGGCTCCCGGTGTGGTCGGCCACCACGTGCGCGCCGTTCCCGTCGGCTCCGCGGGACGTCCGCGACCTGGTCGTACGGCACCTGCTGGAGCCGGTCCGCTTCCGCGAGCTGGTCCTGCGGCTGTACGAGGACGAGGGCGTGCGCGCCTTCGTCACGTTGGGCCCGGGCAGCCTGCCGGGTTTCGTCGAGGACACCCTGCGCGACCGCCCGCACCTCTCGGTTTCCACCTCCGCCCCGCGCCTGCCGGGCCTGGCGGCGCTCCGCCGCACCTGCGCGGCGCTCTGGGCGGAGGGGTACGCGCCGCGGTGGGGGCTCCTGGCCGGGACGGCCCCGGCGGCCGGTCCGACGCCGCGACCCGGCCCGGCCGCGCGGCAGCCGGCACCCGCCGGACCGGGACTGCGCGTGCCCCTGCACCTGGGGTCCCCGCTGGTCCACCTGAGCGAGACGGCCCGCACCTCCCTGCGCGGCCTCCTCGCCCCGGCCCCGGCCGGGGCCGCCGCCCCGAGCTCGCCCCCGGCCCCGGACCGACCGACGGAGCCCCCGGCGCCCTTGTCCGCGGCGGCCGGAGCGACCCGCCCGGTGCTGCTCTCCGCCCTGGACGCGGTACTGGCCGACGCGGGCTCGGCCGCCCGGGCCGTCACCGACGCCTGGTCGACCGTAGGACCGCCGAAGGCGCCGGCACCGGCACCGCCGCCGGCCCACGACCCCGAGGATTCGGGAAGGGCCACGGGGAAGCAGCTCCTGCGGCTGTCACTCGCCGCGCTCCCCTACGTACGGGACCACTGCGTGTACCTCCAGCCCGACGGCTGGCCGGAGGACTCCGACCGGTTCCCCGTCGTGCCCATGACCACCATGCTGGAGCTGGCGGCCGGGGCCGTCCGGCGGCACGCCCCTCCCGGCCTCTCCGTCATCGGGTACGAGGACGTACGCGCCCTGCGGTGGCTGGCGGTCGAGCCGGCCGTCGACGTCGAGGTCACCGTCCGCGGTGACGGGCCGGGTCGGATGCGGGTCGACCTCGGGGAGTACGCCTCGGTGGTCGTGCTGCTCGGCGAGCGGTACGGGCAGCCGCCCGCGCCCGACGGCACGCCCCTGCGCGACCCCGGCCCCGCCCCGGTCAGCGCCGAGGCCCTGTACCGGGACCGGTGGATGTTCCACGGCCCGCGCTTCGCCGGGGTGCACGTGGTCCGGTCCGTCGGCTCGGACGGCATCCGGGGGGTCCTGCGGGCACTGCCCGACCCGGGCGCGCTGCTCGACGCCGCCGGGCAGCTCTTCGGACACTGGATGCAACTGCGCCTGCCGGTCGACCGACTGGTGTTCCCGGCCACCGTGGACCGCATCCGGTTCTACGGTCCCCCGCCCGCCCCGCGGGAGCTGGTGACCGCCACGGCCCGGATCCGCGCGGTGCAGGACGTCACCGTGCGCGGTGACGTCGAGCTGCGCGGGGCGGGCGGCGGGGTGTGGGCCCGGATCGAGGGATGGACGTACCGCCGGTTCGGCGCCGACGAGCGGGTCTGGCCGATGAAGTTCACCCCGGAGGTGTGCGGGATCGGCGAAGCCCGGCCCGAGGGCTGGTGCCTGGCCCGGCGCCGCTGGAACGATCCCGCCTCGCAGGAACTGGTGATGCGCCGCTACCTCGGTGCCGCCGAGCGGGCGGCCTACGAGCGGCTGTCGCCGCGTGCCCGGGCGCCCTGGTTGCTGGGCCGGATCGCGGCCAAGGACGCGCTGCGGCAGCTGCTGTGGGACGGCGGGGCCGGGCCGGTGTTCCCCGCGGAGGTGCCGATCGGCAACGACCCGGCGGGCCGGCCGGTGGCCGTGTCGCCGCTGACCGGCGGCTTCCGGCTGTCGATCGCGCACAAGGACCGGCTCGCGGTCGCGCTGGCCCACCCGGCCCGGCCGGTCGGCATCGATGTGGAGCAGGTGACCGCGGACCCGGACGCGCTGATCCGGATCGCCCTCGGCCCGGGCGAACTCCGTCTCGCCGAAGGGCTGGCCGCCCGCGGGGGCACCGGCCTGCCCGCCGCGCTCACCTCCCTGTGGTGCGCCAAGGAGGCCGCGGCGAAGGCGGCCGGGGGCGGGCTGGGCGGCCGGCCGCGGGACTGGCGGGTGGCCGGGGACCCGGATTCCGGCGCCCTGCTCGTGACCTCCCCCGAGGGGGACCCGTACCCGATCCGCACCACCCCGCTCAGCAGCCCGCTCGCCACCCCGCTCACCGACACCGTGCCCGATCACGTCGTCGCCTGGACCGTCCACCTCGCGGCGCCCTCCCCCGTACCCGTCCCCCTTCCCCTTCCCCTCACGGAGGCCCGTCATGGCACCTGACATCCTCGCCGAGATCACCGGAATGCTCGTGGAGATCGTCGGCGACGAGTACCTGCTCGCCGAGGAGGTCACGATGAAGACGACCTTCAACGAGGACCTCGCCCTGGAGAGCATCGAGTTCGTCGCCCTCGCCGAGCTGCTCCACCACCGCTACGGCGCCGACGTGGACCTGATGGGCTTCCTGGCCGAGAAGGACATGGACGCCATCTTGGCCATGTCCGTCGGCGAGCTCGTCGCCCACATCGGCCGGATCACCCACACCTCCCTGGCCCGGGCCGCCGCGGGGAACTCCCCCGCGTCGGCCGGCTGAGCCGGCCATGGCCTTCGTCCGCGCGGGCTCCCTGCGCTTCCACGTCCAGCGGCTCCCGGCCACCGCCGCCGCCCCCGACCGGCCCGTCGTGGTGTTCCTGCACGGGCTGGTCGTCGACAACCTGTCCTCCTTCTACTGCCCCCTGGCCCTGCCCGTGGCCCGGGCCGGCCACGAGGCCGTCCTCTACGACCTGCGCGGCCACGGCCGCACCGAGCGTCCGGGCTCCGGCTACGACAGCCGCACCGCCGTACGGGACCTCTTCGCCCTGCTCGGCGCGCTGGACCTCGGGCGGCGCCCGGTCCACCTGGTCGGCAACAGCTACGGCGGCACCCTCGCCCTGCACGCCGCCCTGGCCCGGCCGGACCTGGTCACCGGGCTCACCCTCCTCGAACCGCCGCTCGGCGGCGCCTGGGTGGAGAACATGGTGGACACCCTGTCGGCCGCCGCGCTGAGCCTGGAGGACAGCACGGTCCCCACCGAGCTGCTCGCCCTGCGCCTGCGCAAGGCCGCCAACCTGACCGCCATCGCCGACGCCCTCCTCAACCGGACCACGCTCATCGACGACATCGCCGCGAGCCGCGTCTTCACCCCGGCCGACCACGCCCGGCTGCGCTGCCCGGTCCTGGTCGTCTGCGGCGAACACTCCGAACTGCTCGCGGGCGGGCGGGAGCTGGCGCACCACGCCCCGCGGGGTGCGCTGCGGATCCTGCCGGGCCTGGGGCACGACGTCCTGAAGGAGAGCAGCGGGGTCCTGCGGGAGACCGTGCTCGCCCATCTCGACGCGACGGCCGGTGCGACGACGGCGGCGGGGCCGCGGGTGGGAGCGCTGGTCCCGTGAGGGTGTTGTTCACCGTGCCGCCGCTGGCTGGGCACGTCAATCCGACGGTGGCCGTCGGGGCCGAACTGGCCGCCCGGGGGCACGAGATCGCCTGGACGGGACCGGGGCCGGCGCTGGCCCGGCTGCTGCCCGCGCAGGCCCGGATCCTGCCCGCCGGGGAGGAGCTGGGCTCCGGCGGGTACGCGGCGCTGCACGAGAGCTGGCGCGATCTGCGCGGGGTCGGTGCGCTGCGGTTCCTGTGGGAGGAGGCGCTGGTGCCGCTGGCCCGGGCGATGGTGCCGGGGGTGGCCCGGGCCGTGCGCGCCTTCGGGCCGGACGTGCTGGTCGCCGACCAGCAGGCCCTGGCCGGGCCGCTGGTGGCCCGGCGGCTTGGGGTCCCGTGGGTGACGTCGGCCAGCACCTCGGCCGAACTGACCCGGCCCTTCGCGGACTTCCCGAAGGTCGGGGAGTGGGTGGCCGGGCAGATCTCGGGCCTGCTCGCGGAGGTCGGTGCGGCGCGGGATCCGGGGGGCCGCGCGGGCTGGGACCCGCGGTTCTCCGAGCGGCTGGTGCTGGTCTTCTCCACTCCCGAACTCGTGGGCACGGAGGTGGACTTCCCGCCCCACTACGCCTTCGTGGGACCGGCGTTCGGGGCCCGTCCGCCGGCACCAGCCTTCCCCTGGCAGCGGCTGGACCCGGCGCGGCGGCGGGTGCTGGTGTCCCTGGGCACCCTCAACCAGGCGGCCGGGGCCCGCTTCTACGGCGCGGTGCTGGGCGCCGCCGAACGGCTCGCCGGGGAGGTCCAGTTCGTCCTCGCGGCGCCCGCCGCACTGATCGGGGACGTACCGGACCACCTCCTGGTCCAGGAGAGCGTCCCGCAGTTGGAGCTGCTGCCGCACCTGGACGCGGTGGTCTGCCACGCCGGCCACAACACCGTCTGCGAGGCCCTCGCGCACGGGCTGCCGCTGGTCGTCGCCCCGATCCGGGACGACCAGCCGATCGTGGCCCGGCAGGTGGTCCTGGCCGGGGCCGGCGTCCGGGTGCGGTTCGGCCGGACCCGGGCCGAAGAACTGCGCGACGCGCTCACGGCCGTGCTGGACGACCCCGGCCCGCGCCGGGCCGCCCGGCGGATCCAGGCCTCATTCGCCGCGGCGGGCGGAGCCGCCGCCGCGGCCGACCGGTTGGAGAAACTGCTATGACGCCACCCCCGCTCTCCCGGGTCCCGTGGACCTCCGTCCTGTTACTGGCCGCCCTCGGCGCGGGCACCGTACGCGCCGGGCGCCGGCTGCGGGCGATCCCGGTGCTGCCGGTCACCCCGGCCGCGGCGGCCGGGGTGCCGCGCGCCGCCGGGTGGCGGCTGCTCACCGCCCGGGGGGTCGAGCCGGATGCGGCCACCTTCCTCGCCGCCTGCGCGTTCGCCGAAGGGGAGGGGCTACGGGTACTGGACGTGCTGCCCGTGGACCTGGCCGCCGAGCGGGCGCTGGGGCTGCTGCGCCTGGTCGATCCGGCCCGGTACCGGCAGGACCGGCTCGCGACGGGCCGCGGGGCCGGGTTCGCCGTGCTCGTCACCGAGGAGGTGCTGGCCCGGGCCGGGGTGGATCCGGGTGGGCCGCGCCGGGATCCCGCGGAACTCCTCGCGCTGACACGCCGGTTGAAGGAGTACGCGGCCGACGCCACCGGGCTGGCCATCGCCCCCGGCCTGCGCTGTGGTGGGGTCGGTGAGCCCGGGGGGCCGGCACGGGCCGCCGAGTTGCGGGCCCAGGGGCTGCCCGCGGGGGCGCTGGCCGCCGCGCAGCTCGGCGGATTGGCGCTGCTCGCGGGCGTCGCCGTACGCCAGGGCCGGTGGGGCGCGGCCGCGGCCGGGCTGTACTGGCTCCAGCCGTACCTGGTCCTGGGCGGGCCGGGCTCCCCGCTGCGCCCCGCCGGTCTGGGCCGGGCCACGGCGGCCCGGCCGGTGCGCTCCCTCGGCGCGGGGCTGCGTACGGCCGCGGCAGCCCGCCGGGACACCCCGCCGGACGGCGCGGCGGAGGCGGCGCGGGCCGCCGCCTACCGGGAGGACCTGGCGGCGGGGACCGGGCGGTTCTTCGAACCGCGCCGCACGGACTGCCCGTGGTGCGGCTCCGGCCGGCTCGCCGTCCGGGTCCGGGTGTCCGACCTGCTCCAGGGCAAGCCGGGCCGTTTCGCGCTGGAGCGGTGCGGGGACTGCCGGCACGTCTTCCAGAACCCCCGGCTGACCTCGCAGGGGCTGGAGTTCTACTACCGGGACTTCTACGACGGGCGCGGCGGCGAGGGCGCGGGCACGGTCTTCGGCAGGCTGGGCGACGCCTACCGGGGGCGCGCCGAGATGCTCGTCCCGCACGCCGACCCGGTGTCCTGGCTGGACGTCGGCACCGGGCACGGACACTTCTGCAACGCGGCGCGGGAGGTCTGGCCGCAGACCCGCTTCGACGGGCTCGACATGGGCGAAGGGGTGCGGGAGGCCGAGCGCCGCGGCTGGGTGGAGACCGGATACCTGGGCCAGTTCCCGGACTTCGCGTCGAAGCTGGCGGGCCAGTACGAGGTGGTCAGCATGTACCACTACTTGGAGCACACCCGGGAGCCGTTCGCCGAGCTGGATGCGGCGGCCACCGTGCTGGCCCCCGGCGGGTTCCTGGCCATCGAACTGCCCGATCCGCAATCGCGGATGGCCCGGCTCCTCGGCCCGTTCTGGCTGCCCTGGTTCCAGCCGCAGCACCAGCACCTGATGCCCGCCGCCAATCTGCGCGAGGCGCTCGCCGACCGGGGGTTCACCGTCGTCGCCGAGGAGCACGGACCGGCCCACCAGGGCAACGACTTCTTCGGCGCGGTGGCGCTCGCGGCGACGCGGTTGGCCCCGGATCCGGACCGGCCGTGGGGCCCCGGGCCCACGCCGCGCGCCCGGCTCCTCGCCCACGCCGTACGGGTGGCGGCACTGCCGTGCTTCGCCGCCGCGGCGGTGCTCGACACGCTGCGCACGGCGGTGGCCCGGCGCACGGACGGCGGGAACGCCTACCGGATGCTGGCCCGCAAGGACGCGCCGTGACGGGGGCGGCCGGCCACGTCGGACCGCCCACGGGGAAGCGGCCCGCCGTCTCGGCCGGCGCCACCGCGACCGCTGACCGCGCCGGAGGCGACCTGGCCCGGCGGGCGACGGCCGATCCGCTGTTCCGGCTCGTGGCCTACGCCCTCGAGGCCGCGCACGGGCGGCCCCCGGCCGCCGTGTGGAGCGCCCCGTACGCCTTCCACTTGGGCTCTCCCGGCCTGGTCGCGGCGGCCGGCTGGCCCACGGCCGCGGCCGCGGCCCCGCGCACCGACGGCCTGGTGCGGCTCAGCTCGCTCGGTCATCCCGCGGACGGCTGCGATCTGCCGCTGACCCTGTCGGGGCCGCCGCCCGCCGCCCCCGCCTGGGCGGTCCGGCCGTACGCCGTACTGCGGGCCCTGGCCCGGGCCGGGTACGGCTCCGGCGGAACCGACCTGCACGTCCAGGGCTCGCTCACGGGCGCCGCCGGGCTGGCCACGGCGGAGCCCGCCGAGTGCGCGGTGGCGCTGGCGGTGGCCGACGTGCACGCGGGGGCGGGTGAGCGGCCGGACCGCGAACAGCTGGCCCGGCTGCTGGCCGGAGCGCTCCCGGACGGGGACGACGGACTGCGCCGGGCGGTGCTCTTCGCCCGGGCCGGCAGGGCGCTGCTGCTGAGCGCGGAGCCCCGACGGCGCCAGCGGTACGTCGCCTTCGACCCGGCGGCGTCGGGAGCGCGGCTGGTGCTGGTCGCCGTCCGCGGGGAGGCCGCGGACCGGCCGCGGGAGCTGGCGCGGGCCGTGGCCTGTGCCCGCCGGGCCGGGGCGCTGAGCGCCTGGCCGCCCGGGCAGGGGCGGGAGCCGGGGCGGAGCGTACTGGTGCTGCTGCCCGAGGCGCGGCTGGCGGCGGTGCGGGCCGCGGTGGCGGAGGACTTCCGCGACCGGGGGCGGCCCGTACCGCGGTTCCTGAACATCGCCGTGGCCGGTGCGGCCCGGCGCGAGGAATGACCACGCCCCGGGGCCGGACCCGGGCGACACCGAGGAGGAGAACACCCATGCCCACCCTTCGACCCTCACCGACGGCGCGCGCGAGACGCGGGGCCCGCTGGCCGGCGCTCGTGGCCGGGATCGGCGCACTCGGCCTGCTGGGCGCCTTCACCGTGGCCAACTCCGTGGCGGCCGTGCCCGGTTCCGCCACCGCACCGACCGCGGCCGCCGCGTTGCCGACGTACGACCACGTGGTGGTCGTCGTCTACGAGAACAAGCAGTACGGGGAGATCATCGGCAGCGCGAACGCCCCGTACATCAACCAGCTGGCGAACGGCGGCGCGAGCCTGACCGGGATGAAGGCGTTGACCCACCCCAGCCAGCCGAACTACTTCAACCTCTTCTCCGGTGCCACGCAGGGCATCACGGGCGACGGCTGCTACACCCCGCAGTCGATGACTGCGGCCAACCTCGGCCAGGAGCTGATCGCGGCCGGCAAGACCTTCGCGACGTACAACGAGGACCTGCCGGGCGAGGGGTCCACGGCCTGCACGAACGGCCAGTACGCGCAGAAGCACAACCCGTGGTTCGCCTTCAAGAACGTGCCGCTGAACACGGGCAAGACCTGGGCGCAGTTCCCGCAGAACGACTTCGCGGCGCTGCCGAGCCTGTCCTTCGTGGTCCCCAACCAGTGCAACGACATGCACTCGTGTTCGGTCGCCACGGGTGACACCTGGACCAGGAACAACCTCGACGCCTACGCGCAGTGGGCGAAGGCCAACAACAGTCTCCTGGTGCTGACCTGGGACGAGGACAACTACTTGGGCTCGAACCAGATCGCCACCGTCTTCCACGGCGCGAAGGTCAAGACGGGCAAGTACGCCACGGCCTTCAACCACCACCACCTGCTGCGGACCTTCGAGGACCTCTTCGGCACGGCGACGCACGCGGGCAACGCGGCCAACGTCCAGCCGATCACCGAGGTGTTCGACACTTCCACGAACCCGACGCCCACCCCCACTCCCACGCCCACCCCGACTCCGACACCCACGCCGACCCCGACGCCCACCCCCACCGCGGGCGGTCTGCAACTGACCAACCCCGGCCCCCAGACCTGCAAGTTCAACCAGTCCTGCACCATCCAGCTCAGCGCCACCGGCGGCAGACCCCCGGTGCGGTACGCGGCCACCGGCCTGCCCTGGGGTCTGAGCGTCGACGCCGGCTCCGGCCGGATCAGTGGCAAACCGTGGGGCAGCGGCACGGTCCAGGTCACGGCGACCGCCACCGACTCCGCGGGCACCACCGTCACCACCGCGTTCCCGCTCACCGTCAACTGGTTCTAGACCCGGCCGGCCCTGGAGGCATCGGTGTACCTGTCGACCAGCCGGGCCTCGGACATCGCCGGGGGCACCCCGGCCCCGAAGGGCCCCCTGCGGGCCGTCCCCGGCACGGTGTTCGCGCTCGGGCTGGTCAGCCTGGTCACGGACGTCTCCGCGGAAATGGTCACCGCCGTCCTGCCGTTGTACCTGATGGCCGGACTCGGCATGTCCCCGCTCGCGTTCGGCGCCCTGGACGGTCTGCACCAGGGCGCCACCGCGGTGCTCCGCCTCGCGGGCGGGCGGATCGCCGACCGCACCCGGCGCCACAAGCTCGTCGCGGGCGCCGGCTACGCGCTCTCCGCCGCCTGCAAGGCGGCCCTGCTCGCCGTCGCCACCCCCTGGTCGGTGGCGGCGGTGCTCGCCGCCGACCGGACCGGCAAGGGCCTGCGCACCGCCCCGCGCGATGCGCTGATCTCGCTGTCCGTGCCGCCCGGGGAGCAGGGCCGCGCCTTCGGGGTGCACCGCGCACTGGACACGGCGGGCGCCCTGCTGGGGCCGCTGGCCGCGTTCGGGGTGTTGTGGGTGGCGGTGGACGGGTACGAAGCCGTGTTCACCGTGAGCGCTTGCGTCGCCATCCTGGGCGTGGTGCTGCTCGCGCTCTTCGTCCGGGAGGCCCCGGCGCCCGCCCCCGCCCCTGCGCCGGCCCGGGCCCGTCCTGCGCTGCCGCCCGTACGCACCCTGCTGCGCCTGCCCGGCCTGCGGGGGCTCTGCCTGACCGCCGTCGTGCTCGGCCTGTTCACCGTCGGCGACGCATTCCTCTACTTGCTGCTCCAGCGCCGGCTCGACCTGTCGGCCGCGTACTTCCCGCTGCTGCCCGTCGGCACGGCGGCCGTCTTCCTGCTGGCCGCCCTGCCCGTGGGCCGGCTCGCCGACCGGCTGGGCCGGCGCCGGGTCTTCCTCGGCGGGCACGTGCTGTTGCTCGGTGCCTGCCTGCTGCTCCTGGCCCCGCTGCCGGCCGGGGCGCTGCTGGTGGTCGGTGTGCTCGCGCCGCTCGGCCTGTTCTACGCGGCCACCGACGGGGTGCTGATGGCGGCCGCCGGGCCGCTGCTGCCCCCGGAGCTGCGCACGACCGGGCTCGCGGTGCTCCAGACGGCCCAGGCGCTGGCCCGGTTCGCGGGTTCCCTGCTGTTCGGGTCGGCCTGGACCCTGTGGGGGCCGGGCCCGGCGCTCGCCCTGGCGGCGGCCGGGCTGTTGCTGTCGCTGGCGGCGGTCGCCGTCATAGGGTCGGTGCATGCCGGAAACACAGCGGACTCTTGAAGGCAGGGTGGCCCTCGTGGCCGGGGCGACGCGCGGCGCGGGCCGGGGCATCGCGGTCCAGTTGGGCGCGCAGGGTGCGACCGTGTACGTGTCGGGGCGCAGCACCCGGGGCAGACGCTCGGAGTACGACCGGCCCGAGACGATCGAGGAGACGGCCGAGCTGGTTACCGCCGCGGGCGGGCGGGGCATCCCCGTGGTCGCCGACCATCTGGTGCCGGCGGAGGTCGAGGCCCTGGTCGGGCGGATCGACGCGGAACAGGGCCGTCTGGACGTCCTGGTCAATGACATCTGGGGCGGGGAGCTGCTCTTCGAGTGGGAGAGCACGGTCTGGGAGCACGACCTGGACAAGGGGTTGCGGCTGATGCGGCTGGCCGTGGAGACCCACGCCGTCACGAGCCATTTCGCGGTGCCGTTGCTGCTGCGCGAGCCGGGCGGTCTGGTGGTGGAGATGACGGACGGAACCGCCGAGTACAACGCCAGCCGCTACCGGGTGTCCTTCTTCTACGACATCGCCAAGTCCTCGGTGCTGCGCATGGCGTTCGCGCTGGGGCACGAGCTGGGGCCGCGGGGGGCCACGGCGGTGGCGCTGACGCCGGGTTGGCTGCGCTCGGAGATGATGCTCGACACCTTCGGGGTGACGGAGGCGAACTGGCGGGACGCGTTGGCCAAGGTCCCGCACTTCGCCATCTCCGAGACCCCGTCGTACGTGGGCCGGGCGGTCGCGGCCCTCGCCGCGGACCCGGAGGTGGCCCGCTGGAACGGCCGGTCCCTCTCCAGCGGGCAGCTCGCCCGGGAGTACGGCTTCACGGACCTCGACGGCAGCAGCCCGGACGCCTGGCGCTACATGGTCGAGGTCCAGGACCCGGACCGCCCCGCGGACACCACGGGCTACCGCTGACGGGTCCGCCCTGCCCGTCCCGGCCCTGCCGGCCCGGGGCGGGCTGGGCGCCGGGTCAGCGCGCCGGACGGGAGTCGATCAGGCGGGTCAGGCCGTCGAGGACGCACTGCAGACCGAAGGTCCAGAGCGTCTGCGGGTGGTATCCGGCGACCGTGGCGCCCACGCGGCCGGCGAGCGGGTAGCGCTCGGGGTCCAGCGCCCGGGCCAGCAGCGGCTCGCTGACGGCCCACCAGTCCTCCTGGCTCTGGCGGCTGTTGTGCGCCGCGTCGTCGGCGACCCCGAGGGCGTGCGCGTGGACGAAGCCGAGGAGGTGGGCCAGGCCCGCGTCCATCTCGACGTCGGTGAGGCCGATGCCCTCGAAGGCCGCCAGTTCGTACTCGTACTTCCCGATGACCCCGGGCCCCAGCGGTGGACGGGTGACCGCCAGGTCCGCGATCCAGGGGTGGCGGGCGAGCAGGTCGCGGTTGTCCTCGGCCACGCGGGTGACCTTGGTCCGCCACGGGTCCCGCGCGCCGGGCGGCCGGCGCTCCATGCGCTCGTACGCCTCGTCCAGCATGAGGTCGAGGAGTTCGGCCTTGCCGGGGACGTACGTGTAGAGGGTCATGGGCGTCACGGCCAACCGCTGGGCCAGGGCCCGCATGGTGAGCGCGGTCAGTCCGGACTCGTCGGCGAGTTCGGTCGCGGCCCCGACCACGGCGTCGACGGTGAGGCCCTGCCGCGGGCCGCGGCGGCCCGGCCGGGCCGGCTGTTGCCCCCGCTCCCGCCACAGCAGCTCCAGCGTACGGACGGGGTCGCCCGCCCCGCTGCGGTCCTTCGCCATGTGCGGTCCTCCGAGCGTCCGGCCAACAATTCACTGTACGCCGTATAGAGTACAGTGTAGAAAGTAAGCTCCAGACACCGCCACGCGAGGAGTTCCGTGCAGATCGCCGCCGACAGCCATCAGGTCATCCAGGTCCGCGGAGCGCGGGAGAACAACCTGACGGACATCTCCCTCGACATCCCCAAGCGCCGGCTCACCGTCTTCACCGGTGTCTCCGGCTCCGGCAAGTCCTCCCTCGTCTTCGGCACCATCGCCGCCGAGTCGCAGCGGATGATCAACGAGACGTACACGGCCTTCATCCAGTCCTTCCTGCCGAGTCAGGGCCGGCCCGACGTGGACGGGCTGCACAATCTGAGCGCCGCCATCGTCGTCGACCAGGAGCGGATGGGCGCGAACTCACGCTCCACGGTCGGGACCGCCACCGACGCCTCCACCATGTTGCGGATCGTCTTCTCCCGCCTCGGCGTCCCGCACATCGGCGCGTCCAGCGCCTTCAGCTTCAACGCGCCTGACGGCATGTGCCCGCGCTGCGAGGGGATCGGGCAGGTCTCCGACATCGACGTGGACCAGTTGGTGGACCGTGAACTCTCCCTCAACGAGGGCGCGATCACCGTCCCCGGCTTCGCCGTGGACACCTGGTACTGGCAGAACATGGTCAACTCCGGCTTCTACTCCGCCCATGTCAAGCTCAAGGACTTCACGGAGCAGGAGTGGGCCGACTTCCTGCACATGGGCCCGGTCAAGGTGAAGTCCGGCTCCACCAACTACACCTACGAGGGTCTGGTCACGAAGATCCAGCGGACGTACCTGTCCAAGGACCGCGAGGCGATGCAGGCCCACATCAGGGCCTTCGTCGACCGCGCCGTGGTCTTCACGGACTGCCCCGACTGCGGCGGCACGCGCCTGTCCGCGGCGGCGCTCTCCTCGCGCATCGACGGGGTGAACATCGCCGAGTGCTCGGCGATGCAGATCAGCGACCTGGCCTCGTTCGTCCGCCGGATCGACGACCCCGGCGTGGCCCCGCTGCTCGCGGGCCTACGGGGCCTGCTCGACTCCCTCGTGGAGATCGGCCTGGGATACCTCAGCCTGGACCGGCCGTCCGGCACCCTGTCCGGCGGCGAGGCCCAGCGGGTCAAGATGGTGCGGCACCTGGGATCCTCGCTCACGGACGTCACGTACGTCTTCGACGAGCCGACCACCGGCCTGCACCCGCACGACATCCAGCGCATGAACGACCTCCTGCTGCGGCTGCGCGACAAGGGCAACACGGTGCTGGTGGTGGAACACAAGCCCGAGGTCATCGCGATCGCCGACCACGTCGTCGACCTCGGCCCGGGCGCGGGCACGGCCGGCGGGCAGCTCTGCTACAGCGGGGACGTAGCCGGGTTGCGCGCCTCCGGCACCCTCACCGGGCGCCATCTCGGACACCGGGCGCGGCTGCGGGAGTCGGTGCGCACCCCGCGCGGGCACCTGTCGATCAAGGACGCCGATCTGCACAACCTGAAGGACGTCAACGTGGAGGTGCCGCTGGGAGTGCTGACGGTGGTGACCGGGGTCGCCGGATCGGGCAAGAGCTCGCTGATCCACGGGTACCTGGCCCGGCGGGACGCAGTGGTGGTGGCCGACCAGTCGCCGATCCGCGGCTCGCGCCGGTCCAATCCGGCCACCTACACGGGGCTGCTGGGGCCGATCCGGACGGCCTTCGCCAAGGCCAACGGGGTCAAGGCGGCGCTGTTCAGCGCGAATTCGGAGGGCGCCTGCCCGAAGTGCAACGGCCTCGGGATGGTCTACACGGACCTGGCGATGATGGCCGCGGTGGCCTCGGTCTGCGAGGAGTGCGAGGGCCGGCGGTTCACGCCCGAGGTGCTGACGTACCGGCTGCGCGGCAAGAACATCAGCGAGGTGCTGGACATGCCGGTCGCGGAGGCGCACGCGTTCTTCCCCACCGGGCAGGCGCGCGCGGTCCTCGGCCGGTTGGCCGACGTCGGACTCTCGTACCTGCGGCTCGGGCAGCCGCTCAACACCCTGTCGGGCGGCGAGCGGCAGCGGCTCAAGCTCGCCATCAGCATGGCCGAGAAGTCCTCGACGTACATCCTGGACGAGCCGACGACCGGCCTGCACATGGCCGACGTGGACAAGCTGCTGGCCCTGCTGGACCGGCTGGTCGACGACGGGAACTCGGTGATCGTCATCGAGCACCACCAAGCGGTGATGGCGCACGCCGACTGGCTGATCGACATCGGCCCGGGCGGCGGCCACGCGGGCGGCGAGGTCGTCTTCGAGGGCACTCCGGCGGACCTGGTGGCCGGGGCGGACACCCTGACCGCCCGTCATCTGCGGGAGTACGTCGGCTCGTAGCCCGGCACCGGACGCCGTACGCACGGCGCGTACGGCGTTCGCAGCGTCGGTTAGGCTGGCCGCATGCCAGCAGACGAGCGGACGCGCCCGCGTCGCAAGGAGCAGCAGCCCGTGCTCAGCCGGGCCCAGATCGTCGCGGCGGCGATCCGGCTGCTCGACGCCGAGGGCATCGAGGCACTGAGCATGCGCAAGCTCGGCACCGGGATGGGCGCCGCCGCCACCTCCCTGTACCGGCACGTGACGGGCAAGGACGAGCTGATCGAGCTGGTCGTGGACGAGGTCTACGGCGAGCTGGAGGTGCCCGGCGCGGCGAGCGCGGCCGAATGGCGCGATGCCGTCTCCCGCAGCGGGCACGGCCTGCGCGCGATGGCCCTGCGCCACCCCTGGGTGGCCTCGGTGCTCGGCCAGGTGGGGCCGGCGCACCTCGGCCCGAACCTGGTGCGGGTGTCGGAGCGGATGCTCGCGCTCTTCAAGACGGCCGGCTTCCCGGCGGCCGAGGCGGCCCCGGCCATGAAGGCGGTCCTCTCCTACGTGGTCGGCGCCTCGGCCGGCGAGGCCGCCCACCTCTCGCTGCTCGCCCGCCGCGGGCGGAACGGGCAGGAGGGGCCGAAGGGCCCGCGCCCGGCCGGGGAGCACGTGGCGAAGGGGGGCCCGGACCCCTGGCAGCTGCGCGAGGAGCACTTCGACTACGGCCTCCAGCGGATCCTGGACGGCCTGGAGGCGCGGCTCAGCCGCGCCTGAGGTCCTGCGGCGGCGACAGGCGCAGCTCCTGGTCGTCCCCGAGCGGGGCGAAGAAGCGCTCCACGTCGGCGGCGGTCACCTCGGCCAGGGTCGCCGGGGACCAGCGGGGATCGCGGTCCTTGTCGATGACCTGCGCCCGGATGCCCTCGACCAGGTCGGGCGCGGTCAGCCCGTTGCAGGAGACCCGGAACTCCTGGGCCAGCACCCGCTCCAGCGGGCCGAGCTCCGCGGCCCGGCGCAGTGCGGCGAGGGTGACCTTGAGGGCGGTCGGAGACTTGGCCAGGATCGTCTCGGCGGCCTCCTTTGCGGCGGGCTCCCCCTGGCCGAGCAGCCGCTCCACGATCTCCTCGACGGTGGCGGCCGCGTAGCAGTGGTCGATCCAGCCGCGCCGGTCGGCGAGTTCACCGGGCCCGGGGGTGGCGGCGTAGCGCGGGAGCACCTCGTGGACGGGCGCCTCGGCGAGGGCGGCGGTCAGCTCCGGGAGCCGGTCGGCCGGTACGAAGTGGTCGGCGAGCCCGCACAGCAGCGCGTCGGCCGCGCCGACCGCCGTGCCGGTGAGGGCGAGGTGGGTGCCGAGTTCGCCGGGCGCGCGGCCGAGCAGGTAGGTGCCGCCGACGTCGGGGACGAAGCCGATGCCCGTCTCGGGCATGGCGACGCGGGAGCGTTCGGTGACGATCCGGACCGAGCCGTGGGCGGAGACGCCGACGCCGCCGCCCATGGTGATGCCGTCCATGAGGGCGACGTACGGCTTGGGGTAGCGGGCGATGCGGGCGTTGAGCCGGTACTCGTCGCGCCAGAAGTCGGCGGAGGCGGTGTTCCCGGCCTTGGCGTCGTCGTGGATGGCCCGGATGTCCCCGCCCGCGCACAGGCCGCGCTCACCGGCTCCGCGGATCAGGACCTGCTGGACGGCGGGATCGGCCGCCCATGCGGCGAGGGCCCCGTCGATGCGGATCACCATGGGGTGGGTGAGGGCGTTGAGGGCCTTGGGGCGGTTGAGGGTGACCACCCCGGTCCGGCCGTCGGTGTGGAACAGCACGGTGTTCGCGTCTTCGGCCCGCGGATCTTCGGCCTGTGCGTCTTCGGTCTTCACACCGGCCAGTATCACCGCGGCCCGCGCCGCTCCCGCCGCGGGGCGCTCCCGGGGAGTACGGTGGGCTGTCATGCGGAAGATCGTGCTGATGGCCGGGGTGTCGCTCGACGGGTACATCGAGGGGCCGGACCGGCAGATCGACTGGCACTGCGTCGACGAAGAGCTGCACCAGCACATGAACGACACCCTCCGCCCGATGGGCGGTTTCCTCAGCGGACGCGTCACGCACGAGTTGATGGCGGACTACTGGCCGACCGCCGACGCCGATCCCGCGAACGCCGGCACGGTGGCCGAGTTCGCCGAGATCTGGCGGTCCATGCCCAAGTACGTGTACTCGCGCACCCTGCGGTCGGCCGAGTGGAACACGACGGTCGTGCGTGACGTCGTGCCCGAGGAGGTCGCCGCGCTCAAGGCGGCCCCGGGCGGCGACCTGACGCTGAGCGGTGCGGATCTCGCCGCCTCCTTCCTGCGCCAGGACCTGGTGGACGCGTACCGGATCTACGTGCACCCGGTGCGGATCGGACGCGGCACGCCGCTCTTCCCCACCCTCGACTACGCTCCGGCGGCCCTGCGGCATACGGACACCCACACCTTCGGCAACGGCGTCGTCCTGCTGCGCTACGAGCGCGCTTAGCCCGCAGCGGCCCGGTCCCGGGGGCGGGCCCGGTGGGCCTGCCACGCGGCCAGGGCCTCGGCGCGGGCCCCGTCCGGGTGCCCGGCATGCCAGGCGCGCAGGAACCGGTTGAACTCGAACTGTGCGCCCACCTCCTGGGGTTCGGCCGCCCGGGCTCGGGTCGCGTGCCAGTGCGCGACGGCCTCGGCGAGGGTGTGCCCCGCGTGCTCGGCGACGTAGTCGCGCATGAAGGCGTCGAAGTGGAAGCCGGGTCCGATCTCGCGGACGAAGTACGCGCGCAGCACCTGGCTACAGCGCTGGCCCGGCGGGATCACGGTCGCGCCGGTGACGGGGGCGGTGAGTTGGCGCCCGGCGCGCCGGGGTGCTGGGGCCGCCGGGGCGGCGGGCGCGGGACGTCCGTCGAGGGCTGCGGCGAGCCGCGCGGTGACGGCTGCCTTGCCGCCGCCGGTCGGGAGGCCCATCTCCCGTGCGAGGGAACTCAGTTCGGCCAGTGTCCAGTACCAGCGCAGCAGCTCGGTCCCGGTCAGCGCGGGCGTCAGGGCGGGCCGGGATTCCCCCGTATTCGTACTCACGTTCCCATAATAGGGGTGCGGGAATCCGGCGGGAGTGCCAGGAGGGCCGGGGAAATCGACGGGCCACCTTGTAAATTGCACCCTACGCCCCACTTTGCCGGAGGAGATTCCATGACCGCCGAACCCCAGCGCCTCACCCTCGGCGGGGACACCGCCCTGGTTCTCATCGACCTCCAGACGGGCATCCTCGGCCGGCCCGCCGCGAAGCCCACCCCCGAGATCCTGGGGAAGGGAATCGCGCTCGCCGAGGCCTTCCGCGCCCACCGGCTGCCCGTGGTCCTGGTCAAGGTGGCGTGGTCCCCGGACGGCGGCGACCTGCCCACCGCGAACGTCGACCGCCCCGGCCCGGCCGCCGCCCCGCCCGCCGCCTTCTCCGAGATCCCGGCCGAGCTGGCCGCCCTCGGGGACGTGGTCGTCACCAAACGCCACTGGGGCGCCTTCACCGGTACCGAACTCGACCTCCAGCTGCGCCGCCGCGGCATCCACCGGATCGTGCTGGCCGGCATCTCCACCAGCGTCGGCGTCGAGTCCACCGCCCGTACGGCGTGGGAGCTCAGCTACGACCTGGTCTTCGCGGAGGACGCCACCGCCGACACCGACCCCGACTCCCACGCCCACACCTTCGGCAAGATCTTCCCGCGCATCGGCAAGGTCAGCACGACCGACGAGATCATCGCGGCCCTGGACTCCTGACCGGGCGAACTCCGGGTGGCCCGCCCGAAGCGGCCCCGCGACCGGGGGCGGTTCACCCGTAACCGAGCGGGCGCCCGCGGGTTAGCAGCGAGGAAGGCGAGGGGGTTCTCATGGCGCAGCGGCACACCACGTCCTTGGCGCTGCGCCTGCGGTACCGGTTCGACAACCTGATGGCGGGGGGAACCACCGCGCTCATCGGCTGGTTCGCCCTGGCCTGTCTCGCGGTCGTGGTCCCGGCGAGCACGGTGCTCGTCTGGGCCGACAGGGCCGCCCCGGCGACCCTCTCCGGCCGGCTCGCCGCCGTATGGGTCAGCGTCGGACAGACGCTCAAGATCGGGGGCGCGGTCGGGTCCCCCCTCTACGTCCTGGCCTCCGTGGCGCTCGCCCTGGTCGCCCTGCTGTTCGTATCCACGCTGGTCGGCCTGATCACCACCGGCATCAACCGGCGCATCATGCTGCTGCGGCGTGGCCACTCCACCGTGCTGGAATCCGGGCACACCGTCCTGTTGGGCTGGTCGGACCAGATCTTCCCGGTGATCGCGGAGCTCGTGGCCGCGAACGCCAACCAGCGCAGGTCCGCCATCGCCGTCCTCGCGCCGAAGGACAAGGTGGAGATGGAGGAGGAGATCTCGACCTCCATCGCCGCTACCGCCGCCGGTACCGGCATCGGCACCGGCACGACGCGGATCATCTGCCGCAACGGCCGCACCACCGACCCCACGGCGCTGGCCCGGGTGAGTCCGCGGACCGCGAAGGCCGTGCTCGTACTGCCCCCCGAGGGGGACACCGGTGACGCCCAGGTGGTGAAGACGCTGCTCGCCCTCGACGCGGCGGTCCCCGAGCCGGGCGGGGCGGTGGTGGTCGCCGCCGTGCGCGACACCCGCAGCCACCTCACCGCCCGGCTGGCCGCCGGGCCCGGCGGGCACGTCCTGTGCGTCGACGACATCATCGCCCGACTCCTCGTCCAAACCGCTCGCGAGCCGGGTCTGTCGCTCGTCTACCAGGAACTGCTCGACTTCGCGGGCGACGAGTTCTACACCACCGCCGACCAGGGCCTCGCCGGACGCACCTTCGGCGAGGCCCTGCTGGCGTTCAGCACGTCCTCGGTGGTCGGCCTGCTGCACGCCGACGGCGGTGTCGCGCTCAACCCGGACCCCAGGACGACGATCGGCGCGGGCGACCGGATCATCCTCATCTCCGAGGACGACGACACGGCCGTACCGGCGGACGCGTCCTCGTGCGTCGACGAGGACGCGATCGTCACGGCCCGCTCCGGGGCGCCCGAGGCCGAACGGCTGCTCCTCCTCGGCTGGAACCGGCGCGCGCCGCTCGTCGTGGAGCAGCTCGACCGGTTCGTCGGCCCCGGGAGCACGCTGGACGTCGTATCGCTCGCCGACGAGGTGCGCACGCGCGCCGCCTCGGGCGTCACCCAGGCGTGCAGCCACCTCGAAGTGGCCTTCCGCAGGGGGGACATCACCGATCCCGGGCTGCTGGCCAAGCTCGACGTGCCCGCGTACGACCGTGTGATCGTCATCGGCGAGACGGGCCACGAGCCCGTCCCCCACGCGGCGGCACCGCCGCCCGCCCGTGCGATCGACCTCGGCCTCGCTCCGGAGACCGGGACGGAGACGGACGACCGGACGCTGGTGACCCTGCTGCACCTGCGGGCCATCGGGGAGGCGGCGGGACGGGAGCCGTCGCTCACCACGGAGATGTCCGACGACGGCAACCGGCTGCTGGCGCCCGCCCGGGAGGGCGCCGACTTCATCGTCAGCGGCCGGCTGATCAGTCTCCTCATGACCCAGATCTCGGAGAGCCCCTATCTCGCCGCCGTCTTCGAGGAGTTGTTCGAGGCGGAGGGGAACGAGCTCCACCTGAAGCCGGTCGCGGACTACGTGCGCACCGATCGCGAGGTGACGTTCGCGACCCTCGTCGAGTCGGCGCGGCGGCGCCGCGAATGCGCGGTCGGCTACCGGCTGCGCGCCGGGGCCGCCACGGGCCCCGCGTACGGTGTGCGGCTCAATCCGGACAAGCGGCAGCGGGTCCGCTTCGGCGAGCACGACTGGCTGATCGTGCTCGCCGAGAGCTGAGGCGGGGGCCGCAGGCGGGGGCCGCAGGCGCAGGCCTCCGCCGGCCGGTCAGAGGGTCGAGTGGACCTCCAGGGCGGTGCGCACCGCGGACTCCAGGGCTCCCTCGATCCACGCCGGCTTGATGGAGGTGTGGCACCCGGCGAAGTGCAGGTTCCCTTCGGCCTTGCGGACGTGGGGGAAGAGTTCGGTGTGCTGGCCGGGCAGCAGCACGGAGGCCTCGCCGTAGGCGTACGGGTCGCGCATCCAGGACTGGGTGCGCCCGACGCCGGTGTAGAAGACCTCGATCCGCTGCCCGAACACCTCCTGCACCCCGGCGAGCGCGCGCGGGTAGCGCTCCTCGTCGTCCAGGGAGTCCCACTTCAGGGCGTCGTCCGACCAGCTGTAGGAGGCGAGCACGACCCCGCCCGCGCTGCCCTCGACGGGGTAGGAGGGCTGGAACATGAAGCGGTTGGGGTTGTCGGTGGCCGAGCCGCCGCCGATGACGTGGGCCGCCTCGGGCTGGTCACGGGTGACCGCTCGGCAGGCCGCGTAGTGCGCGCGCTGCCCGCTGGAGATGCCGCGGTCGGCGACGGACGGGTGCGCGCCCAGCAGGGTGCCGTCGGCCGGGGTCTTCCCGAGCTGGTACGTGCGGTACAGGCCCGGCCGGACCGCCTCCAGCTCGCGCTTCCAGTCGGCCTCGTCGAACTCCCACCAGCGGCGGCTGAATTCCAGCAGCACCTTGGTCGCCGCGTCGTAGTGCAGCTCGGTGATCGCGCGCCGCTTGCCGTACGAGAGCGCGGGCGCGACCGGGATGTGGCGCAGCCCGGAGAAGGGCACGGTGATGATCGCGGTGTCGCCGGTGAAGGTCTCGCGCCGTACGGGGCTGCCGCCGCGGCCCTCGGAGACGGTCTCGATGCTGACCCCGCCCTCCCCGTGGGTGATCCGGGTGGCGCGGCGGTCGAGCCGGACGAGGTCGTCGACGCGGGCGTAGAGGGCGTCGGCCAGGGTGGCGGTGCCGCCGGGCAGTTCGAAGAAGGCGGTGTCCGGGCTGATCAGCGAGGCCCCGATGAAGCTGTGCACGAAGGCGAGGTGCAGGCGGGAGGTGAGGTTCTCGACGGTGCCGATCAGGTCGATCGTCCGCTCGTCGAGCTTCGCTTCCTCCGTCAGATAGCGGTACATCGACATGTGGCCGTAGCGCTGGATCACGCGGGCCCAGCCCTCGACGAGCTGCTTGTCCTTCTTGCCCTCGATCTCCCGCCGTACGGGGGCGAAGGCGTTGCGGACGATCTGCGCGGCGGGCAGGGCCTCGTAGGCCGCCGGGACCCCGAAGGACTTGTTGAGGGCCTGCGGGCTGCGCGCGTAATCGGCGCGGCGGACGCGGACGCCGTTGACGAAGATCCACGTACGGTAGGCGGGGCGGCCGGACCCGTCGACGTCGACCAGGTGGAAGCGCCGGCGCTTCAGCCCGAGACTGTCGATCAGCCCGGTGACCAGGGGGTGGCTGTCGGGAATGCGCATCGCGCCGGCCTCGGCGTACTGCTTGGGGTCGGCGAAGGGGGCCGCGGACTTCTCGTGGCCGCCGGTGCGGAAGGTCTTGATCCGGCCGCCCACCCGGTTGCCGTTCGCCTCGATGACGGTGACCTGGTGTCCGGCCTCGCGCAGCAGGTGGGCGGCGGTGAGCCCGGCGGGCCCGGCGCCGACGATCAGTACCTTCTTGCGGGTACGGGACCGGGGCAGGCCGTTCTTCAGCAGGATGTCGGAGTAACGGGGCACCAGGGGCTCGTCGTCCTCGTCGCGCACGAGGACGGCCCGGGCGATGGTGAGGCAGGTCTCCCAGTCGGGGCGGGCCGAGCCGGACGGGGCCTGCGGGGTCCCGGAGGCGGCGGCGACCGACAGGGCTCCGACTCCTGCGACGGCGGCCGCGCCGGCGATGACCTTGCGGCGGGAGGGGCGGCGGGAGGGCGTCGGGGCGGGCTCGCCGGAGGGTCCGGGCGTGGGATCGGGCGCGGGCACGGGTTCGATGATCATGTATCAACTCTCCCGGCCCTCCGGCGTCTTGAGCGCCCAAAGGCACCTCTGCGGGGAACAACCACCCGGACGTGCGGTGTGGGCCCCCGAGGCTGACGAACTGGGATTCGTACCGGGCCGGACGCGGCGGGGCGGCCGATCCGGCACCACGGATCAGCCGAGCCGGCGCACCCGCTGATTGGTCAGTTCGTACCGGGCTCCGATCACGGCCAGGTCCCCGGCCGCGATCTTGGCGGCGAGCTCCGGTTCCGCGGCGAGCCGTGCCCGCACCAGCCCTACGTTCGCGGTGATCGCGGCGTCGATCAGCGCGGCCCCGCGCAGCGAGCGATCGATCGCCGGGCGGATCTGATCGACGAGGTACTGCATGTGGCCGGGCAGCGGGGCCCCGTCCTCGGCGGCCCGGACGGCCGCGGCGACCGCCCCGCACGACTGGTGGCCGAGGACGACGACCAGGGGGATGCCCAGCTCGAGGACCCCGTAGGCGATGCTGCCGAGCACCGCCTCGTCCAGGACCTCGCCCGCCGACCGTACGGTCAGCAGATCGCCCAGGCCCTGGTCGAAGACCAGTTCCGGGGGAACGCGGGAGTCGACGCAGCCGAGGACGACGGCGAAGGGGTGCTGGCCGCCGACCAGCGTCTGCCGCACGGTCCGCGTCTCGTCGGGGTGCCGCTCGTGCAGGGTCCGCCAGCGCGCGTTGCCCGTCTCCAGTTCCCGCAGCGCGGACGCGGGGGTGGCGGGCCGGGTCCGTCCGGGGCCTCCGGCAACGGGGGTGTCCGGGGTGCGGGGGGAACCGGCCACCAGGCCGGCCCCCAGGGCCACCGTGCCGGTCAGTACCACCCGGAGCAGCCGGCGCCGCCCCGGGCCGCCGCGACTTTCTACAGGGATGCTCATATCAGAACAAAATATGCACATCCGCTCCTGAAGGGTGGGTGCCGCTCTCGGGCGGGACCCCTCAGCGGGGCGCCAGCAACCGTACGAGTACGGCGCCGAGCTGCTCGCGCACCCCTTCGTCGGTGATGACCCCGTCCGCGCCGACCGTGCCCCGGTCCACGGGGACGCGCACGCACGCCGACTCCACGATGTCCGCACCGGTGTAGCCCAGTACCGTCCGCAGCGTGGTCTCCGCGCCCCGGCCCCGGCCGGCGGCGGCCGCGTTGACCCAGGCCACGGGCTTGTCGCAGATCTCGGTGCCGCCGACCGTCCAGTCCAGCAGGTTTTTGAACGAGCCCGGCAGGGTGCCCGCGTACTCCGGGGTGCAGATCAGGATCGCCGCCGACGCAGCGATCGCCGCGCGCAGCTCCGCGACCGGGGCCGGCAGCGGGTCGGTGTCGTCGTCGGGATTGAAGTGCGGCAGGGCGGCCAGGCCCCCGTAGAGCACGGTGCGCACCTGCGCGGGGGCCACGGCCCGCGCGGTGCGCAGCACGGCCTCGTTGGAGGATCCGGTCCGCAGGCTGCCGGACAGCAGGAGGATCAGGGGCGGTGTGGACATCCGGTCAACCTACTTCCGAGGGGAACCGTTCGGTGCCGAGTACCCGGAGCAGGGCGAGACGGTCGGCCGTGTCCGAGCCGGGCGGCGGGGTGAAGAGCACGAGGCGCTGGTCTTCCTCCTGGGCGAGGAGCACCTGGCAGTCGAGGTCGACGGGACCGACGGCCGGGTGGATGACCCGCATCCGGCTGCGGCGCCGGACGGCGACCTCGTGCAGGTCCCACAGACCGGCGAAGTCCTCGCTGGCCTCCCGCAGGCGGTCGACCAGCCGGCCGGCCACCGGATCGGCGGCGCCCCGGCGGGCGACGGCGGCGCGCAGGTCCGCGACGTGCAGCCGGCTGTAGTGGTCGTGCTCTTCGGCCGGGTACGCCCCCCGCGCGGCGGGGTCGGCGAACCAGCGCCAGATCACGTTGCGCCCGTGCTCGGAGACCGTGCACACGCCGCCCAGCAGGGACCGTGCCAGGTCGTTCTGGGCCAGGACGTCGCCCAGGTCGCTGAGTACCTGGGCCGCGGTGCCGGGCAGTTGGTCCAGCAGGTGGAGCAGGCCCGCGCCGACCCGGTCGCCTCCGACCCGCCCGGCGGGCGGGCGGTGCCCGGCGAGCAGGTGGAGGTGGTCGCGTTCGTCGTCGCTGAGCCGCAGGGCGCGGGCCAGCGAGGAAAGGATCTGCGGTGACGGCTGCGGGCCGCGGGCCTGCTCCATCCGCATGTAGTAGTCGGCCGACATCCCGGCGAGCTGGGCGACCTCCTCGCGCCGCAGCCCCGCCGTCCGCCGCCTCGGCCCCGCGGCCAGCCCCACGTCCGACGGACGCACGCGGTCACGCGAGCGGCGGAGGAAATCGGCGAGTTCCCGGCGATCGATCGTCATATTGATCATTCTGCCGGACGGGGCTGCGCGCGGGACGGGGTTGCGCGCCGGACCGGGCGCACCTGGGATCCCCGGTCCTAGGTTCGAGCGGGCTCTGCCGCCCGCAGGACGGCGGCGGCAATGTGGGCGGAGCCGGAGCGAAGGGCCCGGCGCCCACCGCCCCAGAAGGAGCAGCCGCCATGTCCGCCCGTGCCACCCTCACCGCCACCACCACCGCCCCCCGTACCGCGACCGTGCAGGTCGCCGACGCCCGGGTCCCCTACGACCGCGCCGGCTCGGGCCCCGCGCTGGTGCTCGTCCACGGCACCGGATCGGGCGGCTCCGCCGTGAACTGGAGCCGGCTGCTGCCGCGTTTCACCGACGACCGCACCGTCATCACCCCGGACCTCTCGGGCACCGAGCGCGCCGTGGACGACGGGGCGCCGCTGACCGTGGAGGGTCTGGCCGCCCAGGTCATCGCCGTCATCGAGGACGCGGACGCCGGTCCGGTTGACCTGCTGGGCTTCTCCATGGGCGCGCCGGTGTCCGCCGCCGTCGCGGCCCTGCGCCCCGACCTCGTACGCCGTCTGGTCCTGGTCGCCGGATGGGCCCACACCGACAGCGACGAGTACCTGCGCAACCTCTTCACCCTGTGGAAGCAGCTCGGCACCTCCGACCCGGCCGCCTTCGGCCGCGCCGTCGCCATGACCGGCTTCAGCCGCGGGTTCCTCAACGCGATCGGCCGCGAGCAGGTGGAGCTGCTGATCCCCAACATGCCGCCCACCCCCGGCACCCTGCGCCACGTCGACCTCGACACCCGCATCGACATCCGCGACCTGCTGCCGCGCATCCAGGCCGAGACGCTGGTGATCGGTTGCACCCAGGACATCACCGTCCCGGTGGAGAACAGCCGCGCCCTGCACGCGGCGATCGGCAACAGCCGCTACGCCGAGATCGACGCCGGGCACGTCGCGTTCTTCGAGAAGGAGGACGAGTTCGTGCGGCTGGTGAACGAGTTCGTCCCCGCTGCGTGATCCGCTGCGCGACGAGGACGTCGCGCAGCGGGGCGGGCCCGGCCGGCCGGGCCCGCCGTCAGCTGAGGTCCGAGCGCGCGGCGGAGGCGTCGTCGAGGAAGCCCCCCGACTGGTGCTGCCACAGCTTCGCGTAGGCGCCCTCCGAGGCGAGCAACTCCTCGTGCGTGCCGCGTTCGACGATGTGTCCGCGGTCGAGGACGACGAGCTGGTCCATGGTCGCGACCGTACTCAGCCGGTGCGCCACCACGAGGGCCGTGCGGCCCTCCATGAGCCGCCACAGCGCCTCTTGGACGAGGATCTCGCTCTCCGAGTCCAGGGCGCTGGTCGCCTCGTCGAGCAGCAGGATCGGCGCGTCGCGCAGGATCGCCCGGGCGAGCGCGACGCGCTGGCGCTGTCCGCCGGACAGCTTGACGCCGCGCTCGCCCACCATCGTGTCGAAGCCGTCGGGCAGGGCTTCGGTGAACTCCGTGACGTGCGCCGCCTCGGCCGCACGGCGGATCTCGGCCTCGGTGGCGTCCGGCCGGGCGAAGGCGATGTTCTCCCGCAGGGTGCGGTGGAACATCGCCGGGTCCTGCGGGACGTAGGCGATCAGGCTGCGCAGGTCGGCCTGGCGCAGGCGGGTGATGTCCTGGCCGCCGATCGTGATCCGGCCGGATTCGATGTCCGTCATCCGCATCAGCAGCCGGGTGAGCGTGGTCTTGCCCCCGCCGGACCGGCCGACGAGGCCGATCTTCGTTCCGCCGGGCACATCCAGGTCGAGGCTGTCGAAGAGCGGCTTGCCGCCGCCGTGGGCGAAGGTGACCCGCTCGAAGCGGACGGCGGAGGACCCGGGCCGCAGCGGTTCGGGGGATGCCGGGTCGAGTACGGTCGGCGGCGTGAGCAGCAGTTCGGTGAACTGTGCGGCCTCCGTCATCGAGCTCTCCAGCCGGCGGTAGATCTGGTTGAACTCGAACATGATCCGTGTCGCGCTGGCGTAGTAGGTGAAGGCGACGATGACCGCCTCCACGCCGTGTTCTCCCCCGCCGAGCGTGACGGCGAGCAGCAGGCCCAGCGCGTTGGTCAGTACGGACATCGGTGCGACCAGCGTGTCGATGCGCAGGTTGCCGTAGTCCCAGGAGCGCAGGGTGAGGCGGCGCGACTCCGCGACGCGCGAGCGGTGCTCGGCCGCCTCGCGTTCTTCGGCGGCGAAGGCCCGGACGGTGTCCATGTTCATCAGGCTGTCGGCGACGTGGCCCGACACCCGGGCGATGGCCTCCTCGCGCTGGGCGACGAGTCCTTGGCGGCGCCGGATCAGCGGCGCCACGCCCAGCGCCGTCACGGCGATCATGATCAGGAGTCCGGCCACGAGCAGCGGGTCGTACTGCCACAGCACCACGGAGGCGAACACCAGCGGTACGAAGCTGCCCATCACCGAGAAGGTCAGGGTGTCGACGAACTCCTCGAAGCGGGAGGCGAAGCTGAGCACCCGTTTGGTCAGCGACCCGGCGAAGTTGTCGTGGAAGAACGCGGCGTCCTTGGCGAACAGTTCGTCCATGCCGACCACGTACAGGTGCTCGATGCCGCGGGCGTCGAGGCGGTTGAGGCAGTGCAGGCCGAGGCGCCACAGCGCCTCCGCGAGGAGCAGGACCCCGGCGAAGCCGAGGACGTACGGCAGCATCGCGTCGACGGTGGTGCTGCCGCCCCCGGCGATGCGGCCGACGAGTTTGGCGACGATCAGCGGCGCGATGTAGTTGATGCCGATGTTGCCCAGCGCCGGGAGCAGCATCGCGGGTGCGGTCAGCCATCGAAGGCGGACCAACTCCCGTCCGTAGTAGCGAAGTGCGAGGATGACCGGGCCTTTGCCCGGTGGATTTTCGGGCGGTTCAGGCGTTCCCATTGCAACCCTGTGCTGTCGTGTGCGGGCGGTTTGCAGGAACTGGAAGTGTCCCGTGGCGGTGTCCGCGCGGTCCAAGGGTTTTCCCGGATGGCGGTATCTCGTACCCGTTCGCGCCCGGGAACGGCGGAGGGCCGTTCCGGATCGCTCCGGAACGGCCCCGCGTAGACCTTGCGCTGTGGTGTGCGGCTGCCGGTTACGGGACGGGCTGCTGCTGGGTGACGCAGTGGATCCCGCCGCCGCCGGTGCCGAGCCGGTCGATGTTGAGCTGCTCGATGGTGCGGCCGGGGTAGAGCCGGGCGAGGGTGGCCTTGACCGCGGTGTCGGCGCGGCTGTCGCCGAAGTGGGCGCTGATGACGGCGCCGTTGCACAGGTAGTAGTTGGCGTAGGAGGCGAGGAAGTCCGGGTTGGAGGAGCGGATCTTGTTGTAGTCGGGGCCCTGGATCTGGTCGACCGTCATGCGCGTGCCGTCGGCGGCGGTGGACGCGGAGAGGATCTGGTACTGCTGGCGGGCGTCCTTGGCGTACACGTCGTTGTCGGAGGCCAGGGGCATCTGGACGGCGGCTCGGCCGGGGGTGAGGAAGCGCGAGGTCGCATCGACGTGGTCGTCGGTGATGTCCTGGCTCTTGACCCCGTCGAACCAGATGACCTTGGAGGCGCCGTAGGCGGCGAGCACGGCGGCCTCGATCTGCGCCTCCGTCTTGTTGGGGTTGCGGTTCTTGTTCACCAGGCTGCTGCGGGTGGCCATCAGGGTGCCGGCGCCGTCCTGTTCGATCGCGCCGCCCTCGCCGACCAGCGCGGCTGCGGTGAAGGGGACCCCGACGTAGGAGGCGATCCGGCCGGCGACCAGGTTGTCCCGGGAGTGGGCCTGCTTCTTGCCCCAGCCGTTGAAGTTGAGGCCGACGGCGTCCAGACCGCCGGATCCGTTGGTGCGGAAGACGGGACCCGTGTCGCGCATCCAACAGTCGTCGACGGGGATGGTGCTGATGACGGTGACGGTGGAGCCGCACATCGAGCGGGCCTTGGCCGCGCTGCCGGAGTTGGCGCAGATGTAGACCGGCTCGTACTTGGCGATGGTCCGTGCGATGAGCGCGATGTCCTGCTGGACGCCGCTGAGCGTGTTGCCCCAGATCGAGGTGGAGTCCGGCCAGGCCATCCAGGTGCGGGTGTGCCGGACGTCCTCGATCGGCACGCGGAAGGCGCCCGCGGCCGCGGGGCGGATCGCGGCGGCGGCGCCGGCCCGCCCTTCGGTCGCGGCCAGGGCGGCCGCGGCGGCGGTGAGTCCCGCCGCCGCCAGGAACCTGCGCCTCCCCATGCCCTCGCTTGCGGGCCGGTTCATTGCGTGATCGTTCATGTGGGGGTCCTCCGATGGCTCAACTCCCCGCGGGGACAGCGGGGTTGACCGGAAAGCTAAAACTGGCCAAGCGCTCGGTCAATAGCTTGGACGAGGTCATTCCGGTGGATCGTGGAAAGCCCCAGGTCGCGGACCGAAGGCTGGTTAGAGTGACGTCATGGCAGCTGTCGCGAAGGACTCCGGGGGCCGGCCGGCCGCTCCCCCTGCAAGGGCCGGCCGGCCTCGGGCCTCGGCGAAGGGCGAACAGACCCGCGCGCGACTGATCGCCGCCGCGCGGACCCTGCTCGCGGGCGAGATGAGCGAGGGCTTCACCACCCGCAACGTCGCCGCGCTGTCCGGCGTTTCGCACGGAATGTGCCACTACCACTTCCAGGACCGGACCGATCTCGTCCTGGCGGTCGTCCAGGACATCCGTCCGGAATGGATCACGCCCCTGGAAGCGGCGGTGTCGGGCCCCGGCCCCTTCGCCGAGCGCGCCGAACGGGTCGTCCAGTTGCTCGGCCGGCCCGAGGGCGCCGAGCTCTCCCACCTCCATTCCGCCCTGCACTGGCAGGCGTTGAACGACGCCCGGGTCCGGGAGGGCCTGGAAGCCGAGTACCGGCGCTGGCGCGCCTGCTTCGTCGCCCTCTTCCAGGTCCTGGCCGACGAACACGACGGCGACCTCGACCCGCGCCCCCTGGGACTGGCCGTGGCCGCCGCCGTGGACGGCCTGGCGGCCATGGACTCCCTCGGCGCCGAAGCCGGTACGGGGCCGGTCCTGCGGACCTTGATCCGTACCCTCGCTGCGGGAGCCGCAGGAGCTGCGGGAGCCGGATCCGGGCCGTGACCGGCCCCCGCTACAGCGCCCGGCGGGCCGCGGCGATCGCCTCCGGATCCCACCCCGGGCGGGGCACCGACTCCAGGAGCAGCCGGGTGTAAGGGTGCTGGGGCGCGGCCAGCACCTCGGCCGTGGCGCCCGCCTCGACGATCCTGCCGTGGCGCATCACGACGACCTCGTCGGTGACGCACCGTACGACGCCCAGGTCGTGGGTGATGAAGAGGTACCCGATGCGGGTCTGCTCCCTGATGTCCGCGAGGAGGTTCAGGATCTGCGCCTGTACGGAGACGTCGAGCGCGGCGACCGCCTCGTCCAGGACGAGGACGGACGGCTCGACGGCCAGGGCCCGGGCGATGGCGACGCGCTGGCGCTGGCCGCCGGACAGCTGGCGCGGCAGGGCGTCGGCGGCCCGGGTGCCCAGACCCACCTGATCGAGCAGCTCCCGTATCCGTGCCGCGTGGTCCCGGCCCGGGAAGTGCAGGCGCAGGGTCTCGCGCAGGGCCGCCTCGACGCTGGTCCGCGGATCGAGGGAGAGGTACGGGTCCTGGAAGACCATCTGGACCTCGCGGGCACGGGCCAGGCGCCGCGCACGGCCACGGCCCTCGCCCCGCGCGGTCCGGTTCCGGCCGCCGACCAGGACGTGGCCCTCGTCGGCGCGTTCCAGGCCGACGACGATCCGCGCGGTGGTGGTCTTGCCGGAGCCGGACTCCCCCACGATCCCCAGCGAGCCGCCCTCGGGGAGGACGAAGGACACGTCGTCCACGGCGCGCACGGCTCCGTAGGAGCGGCGCAGGCCCGTGACCTCCAGGACGTTGTCGGGAAGTCCGTTATCGGGCATCGACGGTGCTCCCTTCGAGCCGGTCGCTGTGGTGGCAGGCGGCCAGGTGTCCCGGCCGACCCGGGGCGGCCACCGGCAGCGGGACCTGCTGGTCGCAGACCTCCGTGGCGAGCGGGCAGCGGGCGGCGAAGGCGCAGCCGTGGAGGGCCTGGCGCAGGTCCGGCGGCTGGCCCTCGATGGCGGAGAGCCGGCCGCGCGGTCCGTCCATCCGCGGGGTGGAGGCCAGCAGGGCGGCCGTGTACGGGTGCCGGGGGCGCGCGAAGAGGGCCTCGGCGGGCCCGCTCTCGGCGATCCGGCCGGCGTACATGACGTAGACGCGGTCGCTGATGGCCGCCGCGAGGTCGAGGTCGTGCGTGACGAACAGCAGGCCGGTCCCGAAGCGGGCGCGGAGCCCGGCGAGCAGGGAGATGACCTCGGCCTGGGAGGTGACGTCCAGCGCGGTGGTGGGTTCGTCGGCCAGCAGGAGGACGGGGTCCCCCATGAGCGCCGCCGCGATCACCACGCGCTGGAGCATGCCGCCGGAGACCTGGCCGGGGTACTTGCGCAGCACCGCCGCATCCAGGCCCACGGCCTCCAGGAGCTCGGTGGCGCGCGCGGTCGCCCCGGTCCGGCCCATGGCCCCGGTCAGGGTGGCGCTCTCGGTGAGGAAGTCCCCGATGCGGCGCAGTGGGTTGACGGCGGCCCGCGGGTCCTGGAAGACCATGGCCACGGCACTGGCGCGTACCGTGCGCAGCCGGTCGGCGTTCATGGTGAGGACGTCCTCGCCGCCGACCCGCACGGCTCCTTCGACGACGGCTCCGGGCGGCAGCAGGTTCAGCGCGCTGCGCGAGGTGAGGCTCTTGCCGGAGCCGGACTCTCCGACGAGGGCGACGGTCTCACCGGTGGAGACGGTGAGGTCGACGCCGTCGAGGACGGGCCGGGCGGTCCCGGGGAGCGTGATCCGCAGGCCTTGGACGTCGAGGGTGGGCGCCGGTGAGGTGGGGTGCGGGGGTTGCGGCGGTCGGGGCGGTGTCATCGGGCCCTCCTGGCTATGCGGTCGGCCCAGCGTTCGCCGACCACGTTGAAGGCGACCACGGTCAGCACGATGAAGGCGCAGGGCAGGATCGCGGACAGCGGGTAGCCGTGCTGGATGGCGGTCTGGCCGTCGAAGACCATGCGGCCCCAGTCGGGGGTGAGGGCGGGGACGCCGAGTCCGAGGAAGGACAGTCCGGCCAGGTCCATCAGGGCGTAGCCGAAGTTGATGGTGGACTGGGCGAGGACGACGGGGGCGATGTTGGGCAGGATGTGGCGCAGGCAGATCTGCAGCGCCGAATGGCCCTGGACCTGGTAGGCGCTGACGTACGGGCGGGCCCGTTCGGCCAGGACCAGGGACCGGGTGAGGCGGCTGACGTAGGGCAGGTAGGCCACGGCGAGGGCGATGACCGGGGCGAGCAGTCCCTCTCCGTAGACCGAGATGATCAGGATGGCCAGCAGCATGCCGGGAAAGGCGAAGACGAGCTCCGTGCTGCGGGAGAGCACGGAGTCGATCCAGCCGCCCCGCCAGGCCGCCGCGGTACCGATGGCGATGCCGGCGACGGTGGAGAAGGCGACGACGCCGAGCGGTCCGAGCAGCGAGGTGCGGGCGCCGAGCAGCAGCCGGGAGAGGGTGTCACGGCCGGCCGCGTCCACGCCGAGCGGGTGCGCGGCCGACGGTGCTGCCAGCGCGTTGCCGAGGTCGACGGCGTTGGGGTCGTGGGGTACGACCCAGGGTGCGAGCAGGGCGGCCAGGACGACGACGGCGACGAGCACCAGACAGACCAGGTGGAGCGGGGAGCCGGTGGCGCGGATCCGGGAGAGGCCGGGCCGGCGGGTCAGGACGGCGGTCATACGGCGGCGCTCCTCGTTCCGAGGGTGACCCTGGGGTCGACCAAGGGCAACAGCAGGTCCACGATCAGGTTCACGATCATGAAGAGGGCGACGATGATCAGGGAGATCGCCTGGACGGTCGGGAAGTCCTTGGTGGTGGTGGACAGTTCGAGGAGCTGGCCGATGCCGCCGATGCTGAAGGCCGTCTCCACGAGGATGGTGCACACCAGCAGCGTGGAGACGATGAGGCCGCCGGTGGTCAGGACGGTGCCGAGCGAGTTGCGGAAGACGTGGCGCCTGATGACCTGGCGTTCGGGGACGCCCCGGCTGCGGGCGACGGTGACGTGGTCGCTGTCGAGGGCTTCGAGCATGGCGGAGCGGGTGACCCGGGCGAGCATGCCGATCAGGTAGAGCGCAAGGGCGACGGAGGGGAGCGTGAGGTGCCAGAGCATGTCGCCGAAGCCGCCGTCCCCCGCCCCGCTGCTGGGGAACCAGCCGAGGTTGACGGCGAAGAGGCCCTGGAGCAGGACCGCCGCGACGAAGGACGGGGTGCCGACGGCGAACGTCGTGGTGACGAGGATGGCGGAGTCGGTGGCCCCGCCGCGGACGGCGGCGATACGGCCGAGGAACAGGCCGACGGCGACGACCACGACGAGCGACATCGCGATGAGCAGCAAAGTGGTGGGCAGGCGGTCCACCAGCAGCCGCGAGACATCGGTGCGGTAGGTGATCGACCGCCCGAAGTCGCCCTGCACTACGTCGCCCAGCCACCGGAAGTACCGCACGAAGAAGGGGTCGTCCAGGTGGTACTGGGCATTGATCGAGGCGAGGGCCTCCGGGGAGGCCGAGCGGCCGGCGAGCAGGAAGCTCGCCGGGTTGCCCGGTGCCAGGTACATGGCCCCGAAGACCACGAACGAGGCGGTCAGCAGGGTGGCGGCCATCTCCGCCGCCCGCCGCACCGCGAATCTGACGAAACTCACTGCGCGGCCCCCACGTCGGCGGCCCACGGGTAGTACATGTACGAGATGGTGGTGGGGGCGCCGGTGATCCGCTTGTTCATGAACAGTGCGGTGGGCCACTCGGCGACCGGGATCCACAGCAGCTGCTCCGAGGCGTGGTGCTGGAGCTTCGCCTCGACGTCCATCCGCTGCTCGGTCGGGTAGACGGCGCTCGCCTCGTCGACGAGCTTGTCGTACTCGGGGTCGCTGTAGCCGGCGAAGTTCATGTACGCGCCGGTCTTGAAGTTCTGCAGCAGGTCGAGCGGGTCGGTGATCGAGTCGTAGTAGGTGAGCGGGAACATGTCGATGCCCTCGCGCGCCTGGGGGTCGGTGAACAGCGCGGTGAAGGCGTTCGGGGCGATCGTCTTCAGCTGGATGTCCAGACCGATCTGGGTGCCGACCGCCTGGACGGCGGTGGCGAGGAGGGAGACGTCCTGGCCTATGGAACTGGTGGCCACGGTCAGCGTCTTGCCGGTGGCGCCGGCCTCCTTGACCAGGGCCTTGGCCTTCTCGACGTCCTGGTCGGTGGGCGGCAGGCTGTCGAAGGCGGTCTTCAGGGTGCGCTCGGGGGCGGCGGCCCAGGCGGCGCGGGTGGTGAGGGAGTTGGTGACGGTGCCGGCCCCGCCGAGGCCGGCCTTGACGAAGCCGGAGCGGTCCAGCGCCAGGGACAGCGCCCGGCGGACGCGGACGTCGCCGAGGGGGCCCTGCATGTTGGTGACGTTGACGTTGACCGTGCTGAGGCCCTCGCCGAAGTAGAGGGTGCCGGTGCCGCTGCTCTTGAGGCGGGCGTAGCTCTCGGTGGGGATCAGGTAGCCGCCGTCGGCCTCCCCGCTGAGCATGGCGTTCGTCCGGGCGGAGGGGTCGGTCAGGATGCGGAAGACGGCCTTCTTCGACTTGGCCTTGGTGCCCCAGTAGTTGTCGAAGCGCTCCAGCTCGATCGACTGGCCCTTGTTCCACGTGCCGAGCTTGAAGGGGCCGCTGCAGCCGAGGCCGCCCGTGGTGCCGTAGTCCTTGCCGGCCGCCTCGACGGCGGCCTTGGAGGCGACCACTCCGGCGGCGGTGGCCATGTACTGGGGGAACTGCGAGTCGGGCTTGTTGAGCTTGACGGTGACCTGCAGCGGGCCGCTCTTGGTGACCGAGGCGACGTTCTGGAAGACCTGGGCCCAGGCGGCGGCGTTGTCGGGGTCCGTCTGGCGGCCGAGGCTGAAGACCACGTCGTCGGCGGTCATCTCCTTGCCGTCGTGGAAGCGGACGCCGGGGCGCAGGTCGTAGACCCAGGTGGTGGGGTCCGGGTTGGACGCCTTCTGGGCGAGACCGGGCTCCGTGGTGAGGCCCGGGGTCCAGCGCATCAGGCTCTCGCACACGTTGGACAGCACGGTGTTCTGCGGGTAGTCGAAGGCCACCGTGTAGTCGAGGGTGGGCGGTTCGGCGTAGACGGCCCAGGTGAAGGAGTCGATCTCGCCGCGGGCCTCGGGCGTGGAGGCCGACAGCTTGACGTCCGTGACACCGCCGGCGTTCTCCTTCGGCGGGCCGGAGCAGGCCGCGAGCAGGGAGACGGACGTCAGGGCGGCGGTGGCGGCCGCGGCAACGGGGCTGAGCCGGCCGCGCCGGCCGCGGAGGCGTCTGCCGGTGCGGGGCGGGGTGGTGGTCATCGTCGCGCTCTCTATTCCGTGAGGGTTGCGGGGGGAGGAGCGGGCGGACCGCCGGAGCGGTCCGCCGGGAGCGGCCGGTTTCCCGGGTCAGGCGGTGGTCCGCACTGCGGGGATCTGCTGGGTGATGCAGTGGACTCCGCCGCCGCCGAACGCGATGGCGAGCGCCCGTACCCCGACGACCTTGCGGCCCGGGTAGGCCGTGGCGATCACGGCGAGGGCTTCCTCGTCCTGGGGCACGCCGGCCACCGGGACGACTACGCCGCCGTTGGCCACGTAGTAGTTGAGGTACGACACCTCGATCTCGCCGTCGGCCAGGTCGGCGAAGGCGGTCTGCGGCACCTCGATGATCTCCAGGCGGCGGCCGCGGGCGTCGGTGGTGGCCTCGAGCACGGCGCGGTTGGCGCGCATGCGGGCGTGGTCCGGGTGGTCCGGGTCGGACGGCAGGGAGATGACGACCGTGCCCGGGGCGGCGAAGGCGCAGACGCCGTCGACGTGACCGTCGGTCTCGGTGTCGAGCAGGCCGCCGTACGGGAGCCAGATGACCTTGGTGACGCCGAGCCGGGCCTTGAGCTCGGCCTCGATCTGGTCGCGGGTCATGCCGGGGTTGCGGTTCGGGTGCAGGAGGCACTGCTCGGTGGTGATCAGGGTGCCCTCGCCGTCGACGGTGACGGCCCCGCCCTCGAGGATCATGCCGGAGGGGATCCGGTCGACCCCGAGGTGGTCCAGCAGCAGGCCGCTGATCCGGTCGTCGGCGTCGAACGGGTGGTGCTTGCGGCCCCAGGCGTTGAAGCGGAAGTCCACTCCGGCTCGGTTGCCGTTGCCGTCGAGGACGAAGAGGGGGGCGGAGTCGCGGAACCAGGAGTCGTCGAGCGGCAGCTCGATGACGGTGACGCCGTCGCCACACAGGGTACGGGCGTCCTCTCCGAAACCGGGCGGGGCCACCATCGTCACGGGCTCGAACGCGGCGATGGCGCGGGCGACGTTCGCGTACTCCTCCTTCACGTCGGTGAGCACGCTGCCCCACAGCTCCTCGCGGGTGGGCCAGGCCATCAGACAGCCGTCGTGCTGGGACCACTCGGCGGGCATACGGAATTCGGTCATCAGATGTCTCATTTCTTGCGTGGGTGGAGTCTTCCACTCGACTGAAAATTCAGTCAAGAGCGAGGGGGTGGGGCAGGGCGGGAGCGCGGGAGGACTGGAGGAAGCGACTAGAGGCAGGAGGGGCGGCTCGGGGAGGCATGCCGGGCCGGCCCGGAGGGACGGGGCTCGCCGTCGAGCGTCACGAGCCCGGTCCGGGCGTTCACGTCGACATCGCCCGGGCGAGCGTTGCCGACCACGCCCTTCGACCCGATGCCGCACGTACCGCGTACGCCGACCGGCGGCACGGGGCGGCCGGGACCCCGTAGACCGGGGAGCCGGACTTCAGCACCAGCTGCGGCAGGCCCGCGAAGCCGATCGCGATCCGGTCTCCGCCGACGGGGACCGGGCCGACCTCGACGGTGACACCGGAGCTCACCGTGTCCGCGGGCGGCGCGGTCGCCTCGGGGACGTCGAGCCGCAGGCCCCGGGCGCGCCGGGCGCGGGCCGGTGCGGCGGCGGTGAGGGGCGACAGCCGGTCACGTCCGGCGGGGATCAGGGACATGAGGCCCCCCGGCCGTCCCGCCCGGCGGCAGGGCCGATCGAAACGCTCATGGTCATTCCTTCCTCCGGAAGGCGGGCGAGGGTACGGCCGGAGCCGGGGGCATCGCCGTCCGGACGCGTGGTGCGCGAGGCGGCGACCGAGGGCCGGCGGCGCGCCGGGGACGCCTCAAGGGGTACGTCGAGGGGTACGTCGGGGAGTGCGGGCCGGGCGCGGGCCGTGAGGTGACACGGGTCGGTCGGCGGTCCGGTGGGGCGGGAGATTCGGTCCGCCCTGCTCGGAATCCTCACTCTGGCATTGACTGAAAATTCAGTCAAGAGGCTGAACGGGCCCGGGTCCGCAAGGACACTCGGAAGTCGAGTAGGGGACGAGTGGGCGTCGCACGGGGTCGGGCACAGGACCTGTGTGAGGCGCACGCGGGCGCCAGGGCCGGGGCAGTGCTCGGGCAAGGCCGGGGCGTGGAACGGCCCCGACCGGCGGACGTCAGCGCTGCCCGAGCCCCGAAAGTTCGGCGTCGATGGCGCCCCGCATCAGCTCACGGGCGTGGTCGATCTTGATGCCGCCGCTCAGCCAGCGCATGCTCAGCCCCTCCAGCAGGGCGGTGAGCCGCTCGGCGGCCCCGGCCAGCGCGGAGGCCGGCACCATCGGCTGGACCTGACCCAGTAGCGCGGCCACCTCCTGGACCCACACCAGGGTGGCCCGCGCCAGGTCCTCGCGCAGGACCTCGTCGAAGACGGCGCTCGCCCGCAGTTCGCCCCAGGCCGAGCTGTTCTCCCGCACCTCCACGGTGTCCTGGAGCTCCAGCAGGAGGGTCTCCTCCAGCTCTTCGCGCGGGGTCAGCGGCGGGTCGTCCGGATCGCGGTCGGTGGTGTAGCGCTCGGCGCGGTCGTTGATGAACTCCAGCGTCTGGCGCAGGACGCCCGTACGGTCCTTGAAGTGGTAGTAGATCAGGGCGGTGGAGACGCCGGCCTCGGCCGCGAGTTCCTCCACGCGCAGCCCGCGCACACCGCGGCGGGCGATCACCCTGGCGGCGGCTTCGAGGATCTGAGTACTACGAGACGACATGCTCCGCACCTTACCGGGATGATCGGGTGCGTACGTACGCGGCCCATCACCAGGAGTGCCGGACGGCGCGCGGGCCGCCCCGGCCGGCGGGACCGTCCGTGCCGGCCGGGGCGGCCCGGCCATCAGACGGCCGGCGGCACGGCCGGGTGGGACTGGGTGGCGCAGTGGATCCCGCCGCCACCGGAGGCGATGCCGTCGATCCGGAGCTGCTCGACGCGGTAACCCGGGTAGGCGGCCTGGAGGATGGCGTAGGCGACGCCGTCGGCATAGCCGTCACCGAACCGCGGCGCGATCACCGCACCGTTCGCCGTGTAGTAGTTGGTGTAGCTGGACAGGAACTCGTCGCCCCGGCCGGTGATCTCGCGCCGGTCCGGGCCGGGCAGCTCGGTGATGGACAGGCGGCGGCCCCGGGCGTCGGTGGCGCTCTGCAGGGCCCGCTTGGTCTCCTCGTAGACGGCCACCCACTTCTTGTCCGCGACGGGGCCGGGCTTGTCGAGGATGACGCGGCCGGGAGCGACGAAGCGGGCCAGACAGTCGATGTGGCAGTCGGTGATGTCCTCGCCGGCGAGGCCCGGCACCCAGATCACCTTGTCGATGCCGAGCGCCGTCTTCATGGCCTGCTCGACCTGGGCCTGGCCCATGCCCGGATTCCGGTTGGCGTTCACCATCGAACTGACCGTGGCCAGCAGGGTGCCTTCGCCGTCGGTCTCCAGCGAGCCGCCCTCGCCGACGAAGCCGGCCCTGATCCGGTTCACCTCGTACTCGGCGAGGAGCGTGCGGGCCGCCGCCGCGTCGTTGGCGAAGGGCTGCGCGTACTTCGTGCTGGCCTTGCCCCAGCCGTTGAAGTTGGTGTCCACGCCAGCGACGGCGCCCGGGGCGACGACGAAGGTGGGGCCGAAGTCCCGGATCCAGAGGTCGTCGTTGGGGATGTCGACGACCTGGATGCCGTAGTAGGCGCCCAGTCCGCACTGGTAGCGGGCCTCGGCGACCTGGCCGGGACGGGCCAGCACCACCACCGGCTCGTAGCGCGAGATCGCATGGGCCACCTCGGCGATGTCCCTGCGTACCGCCGCGAGGCCGCTGCCCCACACCGAGGAGAGGGCCGGCCAGGCCATGTACGTCCGTACGTGCCGGTCGGTCTCGGCGGGCATGCGGAGCGTGGCGGTGCCGTTCTGGGCGGCCGAGGCCGTCTGCACCAGCGAGGGAAGGCTGGAGCCGAGGGCCGCCAGCGGCACCGCCGCCGCGCCGAACTGGAGCACTCGGCGGCGAGAGGTACGGGGGTTCATATCCATGGTGACTCCCTGATGAGGAGGGGCGGGATGGACGGCATCCTTGCCTTAACTGAAAATTCAGTCAACCTTTCCTGCGTGTCGACCTACCGCTCAGACCCGGTTCCGCTTCCGCGGATCAGCTCTTGCGGAAGTGGTCGACGGCGATCGTCACGGACCCTGCGGAGGTCGCCTCGACGAGCCGTACGATCACGACTTCCCGCTGGTCAGGGCTTCGTACGCAGAAGGGGCGCTCCTTCGCGAGCGCCTTGAAGGGCAGGGTCGTCACGGGCCGGGTCTCGATGCCCCGCACACAGTCGTCCGGGGTCAGCTCTCCGCTTCCGTCGGCTACGAAGGCGTCGGACTCCTCGGAGAGCAGGAAGGCGTCGGATCCGCGTGCGAGGTACCAAGCGGCCGTCTCGACGGGAACCACCTTTCCGGCGCGGAGGTCGAACTCGTAACCGGAATCCGGGGCGGTGAGCTCGGGCTGCGCGTATCCGGGCACGTACGCGGAGGCCGCCGGTCGGGGCGGGGCGGCGACGGGTTCCGCGGCGGGGGTGTCGCCCTCCTCCGGGGGGAAGCCGAACCAGTACGCGCCGCCTCCGCAGGCCAGCAGCGCAGCGGCGGCCAGGGCGACCGCGGGCAGCCGGTTCCGATCGCGCCGACGGTCACGGCGCGCAGGGGCCCCGGGGGCCGCCGGGGTCACGGGGACTGCCGGGGTCACGGGGGCCGCCGGGGTCACGGGGACTGCCGGGGCAGGGCTCGCGGCCGGGGCCGGAGCCGTGCTCGGGGCCGGAGCCGGGGCCGGGGCGTACGGCATGGTCCCGCCCGGGCCGGCGGCGGGGTACGCGGCCGCCGCCCTGGTCGCCTGGAGGTGCTCCGGTACGGGTCCGGGCCGGCCCGGCCGACCGGACCCCGCGGACGGGCCGGACCCCGCGGACCCCGCGGCCGGGGAGGCGTCCCCCCGGCCCCCGACCTCCTCCAGCACCGGCCGGGGCAGCCAGCCGTCGGTGAACTCCGGCCGCGGACCCACGAGGGGGTGCGCATGGACGGCCGCGATCAGATCGGCGGTCGTGGGACGGTCCTGCGGGGACTTGGCCAGGCACCACGACAGCAGGTCGTGCAGCTCGCGCGGGATCCGGTCGAGGTCGGGGTGCTCGTGGACCACCCGGTACAGGGCGCCGGACTCCGGCCCGTTCCCGAAGGGCGGGACCCCGGCCGCCACGAACCCGGCAAGTGCCCCGAGGGCGAACACGTCGGTCGCCGGCGTCACCGGGTGGCCCAGCGCCTGCTCCGGCGCCATGAAGGCGGCGGTGCCGATCCGCAGGCCCACGCCGGTCAGGGCGGCGGCGTCGGCGGCGCGCGCGATACCGAAGTCGATCACTCGCGGCCCGTCCCCCGCGATGAGCACGTTCGCCGGCTTGAGGTCCCGGTGGACGACGCCCACCCGGTGGATCTCCTGCAGGGCCTCGGCGATGCCGGCGACCAGCAGCAGCACCGTGCGCACCGGTAGCGGCCCGTGCCGCTGGACGACCTGGTGCAGCGAGGGGCCGGGCACGTACGCCGTGGCCAGCCACGGGGTGTGGTCGTCCTCGCCCGAGTCGACCACCTGCGCCGTGAAGAGGCCGTGGATCCGGCGGGCGCTCGCCACCTCCTGGGCGAAGCGCTCGCGGAACTCCGGGTCCGCGGCGAACTCCCGCCGGACGGCCTTCAGCGCGATGGGCCGGCCGCCCGGCGTGTACGCCAGGTAGACCACCCCCATGCCGCCGGAGCCGAGCCGGGCGTGGAGGCGGTAGCCACCGATCTCGTGGGGGTCGTCGGCGGACAGGGCCGTGAGGGCGGACTGTACGCCGGGAAGCTGAGCGAACATGCGGTGGCTCTTTCAACGATGCGGCAATGACCTGGGGCGCATCGTGCCGCTAACTAAAGTTTCAGTCAATGTGTGACAATGCGAGACGCACACCGCCAGAAGGGAGGATCGACCGGTGTCGGATCGAAGAAGGGCCATCCTGGAGGGCGCCGCCCGGGTCATCGCCAGGCGCGGGGTCCGCGGGCTGCGGGTGAGCGACCTGGCCGCCGAGGCCGGCGTGTCGACCGCCTTGATCTATTACCACTTCAAGGACCGGACCGGCATCCTGCGGCACGCCCTGGCCTTCATCAGTGACCGGGCCGACCGCTACACGGGCGCCGCCGACGAGGTGGGCGCCCCACTCCCCGCGACGGACCCGCGCCGGCTCCTGGAGCGGATCCTGCTGCTCGAGTTCCAGGACCTGCCCGAAGTGCGCGAGAACAGTACGGCCTGGGGGGAGCTGCGGGCCCACACGATCTTCGACCCGGAACTGCGCGAGGAACTCACCGCGGCCGGCGCGGCCTGGGTGCAGGAGGTCTCCGACCTGCTGGCCGCCGCATGCCCGGCCGCGCCGGGTGCCGCCGTCGGCGCCGCCGCCGAGCGGCTGACCGCCCTTCTGGAGGGCCTGAGCAGCCGCTGGCTGAGCGGCCTCCTGCCCGTGGCGCACGCCCGCGACCTGATGCGCGGGGCGATCGGAGTCGAGATCGGCCGACTCGGTTCCCTCACCACGTAAATTGACTGAAATTCCAGTCAGTGCAACAGTGGACGACATCCGGCCGCACCACTTTCCCGTGCGTACCGGACGTTCTCGGTGCAAAGCGTGCACCCTTTGGATAGGGCCCGGCCCGCCGGTCTTGCCACGCCTCCCGTGCCCGCCCTGGCCGGACGCCTCTCGCTCCGCCAGCACACGATCGGAGTCCCCCGTGTCGTTCACTCCCCCCACCCGCCGGTCCGTCCTCCGTACCTTCGCCGGAATCGGCGCCGCCGTCTTCGGTGCGGCGGCCTGCGGTCCCGCCGAGTCCGGTACGCGCCCCGGCGCCACCGGTTCCTCCCGGCCCAGCGCGGACGGAAAGCGCCGGTTCGGCGCCGAGTGGGAGAGCCACACCCGCACCTTCATGTCCTGGCCGGCCCTCGCCTCGGTCTGGGAGCAGGACCTGCCCTACGTACGCGAGGACATCGCGCGGATCGCGCGGGCCGTCGGCGACTACGAAGAAGTGATCATGATGGCCCGGCCCGACCAGGTGGCCGCGGCCCAGAAGGCCGTCGGCTCGCAGGTCGAGGTGATCCCCCTGGCCGTCGACGACCTGTGGGCCCGCGACACCGTCCCCGTGTTCGTCGAGGAGGGCACCAAGGTCGTCGGCGTCGACTTCAACTTCAACGGCTGGGGCAACAAGCAGGAGCACACCAACGACGCCCAGGTCGGGCGCCTGCTGCTGCAGAAGTACCAGATCCCCAGGGTGCAGGCCCCGCTCGTCGCCGAGGGCGGTTCCTTCGAGACCGACGGCGAGGGCACCCTGATGGTCACCGAGAGCTCGATCGTCAACGACAACCGCAACAAGGGGAAGTCCCGGGACACCATCGAGACCGAGCTCAAGCAGACCCTGGGCGTCCAGAAGGTCATCTGGCTGGCCGGCGTGCGCGGCGAGGACATCACCGACGCGCACGTGGACAGCCTCGTACGCTTCACCGCTCCCGGTGTGGTCCTGCTGGACCGCGCCCACCCCAGCACCCCGCCGGACTCCTGGTCCCGCTCCGCCGACCAGGCGAAGTCCGTCCTGTCGAACGCGACGGACGCCCGCGGCCGCCGGTTCGAGGTCATCGACCTGCCGCAGCCCGACCTGAACCGGATCACGGGCGAGGGAGACGACTTCGTCTCCACCTACGCCAACTTCTACGTCGCCAACGACTCCGTGTTCATGCCCCAGTTCGGCGACCGCAAGGCGGACGACCGCGCCCGCGGCATCCTGCGGGAGCACTTCCCCAAGCGGGACGTCGTCATGGTGAAGATCGACACCATCGCCTCGGGCGGCGGCGGCATCCACTGCTCCACCCACGACCAGCCCGGCAAGCCCGCTGCCTGATCCGCCCCGCACGCGCCCCGCGCCCGCGCCCCGCACCACCGGAGACACCGTGTCGAACTCCCACCGCCCCGCACGCCGGGTCCCGCTGCTGCCGGGCCTGGTCCTGATCGCCATCGTCGCGGCGGTCACCGTGGGAGCGTGGCTCCAGTTCGGGGAACGCCAGGCGCTGGACACGGTGTACACGGCGGGGCGCGCCGACCGGGACCGCATCGACATCGACGCCACGATCCAGCGCGTCGACGCCGCGGGCCGCGAGATGACGCTGCGCGTCCTGGTCACTCCCCGGGGCGCCCTGGCCGACCCCGACGGGGTCTCCCCCGCCGAGGACCTCACCGTCCAGACCTCGACGGCCACCCGGGGCGACCTGACGTTCAAGGCGCACCAGCGCATCGCCACGACGGACCTGCCCGTGGCCCTCACGGGCGGTTCGATCACGGACTACCCGTTCGACGCCTACGGGGCGGACGTCGAATTCGGTGCGGTGTTCGGCGGCGAGAAGGTCCCGGTCCGCGTCACGCTCTCCAACAACGACGTCCTGTTCTCGGCGACGGTCGACGCCTCCACGGTGCAGGGCATCGCGGTCCTCGACATCGGGCTGGCGCGGTCCAACAGCGTCTTCATCTTCGCGGTCTTCATGATGCTCGCCATGTGGGCGCTCGCCGTCTCGGTCCTGATCGGCGGCTGGTACCTGGTCACCCGCCGCAAGGGCCTGACCTGGCCCGCCCTCGGCTGGATGGCCGCGACCCTCTTCGCGCTGGCCGCCTTCCGCAACACGGCCCCGGGCACCCCGCCCATCGGGTGCCTGCTCGACTACATCGCCTTCCTCTGGGCGGAGACGGTCATCGCGTTCTGCCTCATCACGGTGGTCATCACGGGCATCCGCGCCGAACCCCCGGCGACGCCCCCCACGGACGCGCCCTCGTAGGTGCGGGTGGGACGCGGGCGGCCCCGTCAGTCGGCGGCACGGCGCCTGCCCCGTCCGCGGCGCGGATAGGGGAAGAGCCGCGGCGAACGCTTGGCGGCCACGTCCTCCACCCAGCCGAAGGCCAGCACGAGCACCACGAGCAGCGGGAGCGCCACCAGCAGCGTGAACCATTGGCTGGCCAGCAGCCACTGGAAGTGCGCGTAGACGAAGGGGACGCTCCAGAGCGGGTCGATCAGCGGGACGGCGGCCACCAGGGCGACTTCGTGCCAGAGGTAGACGCTGACGGCGCGCGCGTTGAGCAGGCTGATCAGGCCGTTCCAGCGTTCCAGCGGCCTGGGCCAGCGCTCCCAGTACGGGCTGACGTGGAGCAGGAGGGCGACGAAGCCGAAGGACCACAGGGCCTGGGCAATGGGCCAGGCCTCGATGTCGGTCGACACGGTCGGATCGGCCGGACGGGTCTGCAGGTACCAGAAGCCGGCCACCATGATCAGCGGTGCGACGGACGGCAGCACGTACTGCGGGATCTTCTTCAGCAGCCCCTCCTGGTGGGCCATGCCGAGGATCCAGCAGGCGCCGAAGGTGGCGAAGTCGTTGGCGGTCTCCCAGAGCCGGCCGTAGACGAACTCCTGGTCGGCGAAGAACACGTTCATGACGATCACCATCGCCAGCGGAGCGGCCAGCGCCGCCACCGGGAACCGTCGCAGTGCCCGGAGCAGCAGCGGCGAGAGAAGGACGTACCACAGGTACGCGCGCAGGTACCAGAGCGGGACGATGACCTGCGCCGCCCAGGTGTCTTCCACGAACGGGAAGCCGGCCAGCTCCTCCGCGTACGGCGGGGTGCTCAGCGGCAGGATCCAGAAGGCCAGCTTGGCCCACCACCAGGTGGGGTGGCCCTCGGACCGGGGGCCCCAGCCGGCATGGATCTGGAGGCCGATCACGATGGCGCCGAACAGCCACATCGGCGGCAGCAGGCGGCGCAGTCGGCCGCGGACCACGCCGAGGGCGGGGCGGCTGAGCGAGCGGGCCATCAGCGAGCCGGCCAGCGCGAACATCACGCCCATCGACGGGAAGGCGAGGGGCAGCCAGAACCAGACGAAGTTGTGGTAGAGCACCACGCGGCCCAGTGCCAGCGCGCGCAGCAGGTCGAGATAGCGGTCCCGGCCGCCGTTGCGTTCGGCTGGCGGCTGCGCCCGCAGCTCCGGTGCAGGTATCGGCTCCGGGTCGGGCTCCCGCCCCGGCTCGGCTCGCAGTGCGGCCGGAACTCGCAACTGCACGGTGTCCCTGGTGCGACCGAGGTCGAAGGATGCGGTCACGCTCTGGCCTCCACCGGTACGACGACCTCGCCGGTGCGCCGGAGCTTCTGCCAGCGCAGCCGGCCACCGGTCAGCGCCGTGATCGCGGACTGCAACAGGACGATGTACATGAGCTGCCGGTAGACCAGTTGCTGGATCGGCAGGCTGATCAGGTGCCAGGGCTTCTCGCGGTCGAGCCGGAAGGCGTACCAGGACAGGGCGGCCTGGAGCAGGATGAAGCCACCCCAGCTGGTGAGGGTGATCGGGGCGTCCCCGAACAGCACGCCGTACAGCAGGAACATGTCGACGAGCGGTGCCAGGAGCGGGGCAACCACGCCGAACAGCACGACGAGCGGCAGCCCGAGTCGCCCGAAGCGGCCGGCCGGACCGCGGGAGGTCACCGCGCCCCGGTGCTTCCACATCGCCTGCATGCTGCCGTAGCTCCAGCGGTAGCGCTGGGACCAGAGCTGCGGGAGGCTGGTGGGCGCCTCGGTCCAGGCGCGGGCGTGCTCGGCGTAGACGACCCGCCAGCCGTCGCAGAGCATCGCGATGGTGATGTCGGTGTCCTCGGCGAGGGTGTCGTCGCTCATCCCGCCGACCCGGCGCAGGGCCTCCTTGCGGAAGGCGCCGACCGCACCGGGGATGGTCGGGATGACACCCAGCATGTCGTACATCCGGCGGTCCAGGTTGTGGCCGAGGACGTACTCGATGTGCTGCCAGGCGCCGATCAGGCTCTCGCGGTTGCCGACCTTGGCGTTGCCCGCGACCGCACCGATCGCCGGATCGCCGAAGGGCTGGACCAGCTCGCGGACGGTGGACGGCTCGAAGACGGTGTCGCCGTCCATCATCACGATGATGTCGTGCGAGGCCGCCGCGATACCGGTGTTGAGCGCGCTGGACTTGCCGCCGTTGACCTGGCGGATCAACCGGACGAACGGCATGGCCATCTCCTCGACCATGTCCGCCGTGCCGTCCGTGGAGCCGTCGTCGATGACGATCACCTCGATCGGATGGTCGCTGGCGGCCAGGGAGTGGAGGGTGTTGGCTATGCACTCGCGTTCGTTGTAGGCCGGGACCAGTACGGTGACCCGTTCGGTCACCGGTGGTCCCCAGGCGTCGCGCCGCTTGGAGCGGCGGGCGTGGATCGGTGCAAGAACGATCATCAGCGCGAAGCGGCCGAAGTTGAGGAAGCCGACGAGGGCCAGCAGCCAGACCAGCACCGGCAGGGTGTGCACGGCGACCTGGGTGGCCCAGATGAACCCCTTGCCCGCCCACAGCTGGAATCCGCTCACCGGCACCGTCGCGCTGGAGGCGCCGAGCGCCTCGGAGATGGTGGTGAAGCGGTAGCCCTGGGCCTGCAGACGGTCGATGATCTGCACGAGCGCGGCGAGGGTCTGGGTACGGTCGCCACCCGCGTCGTGCAGCAGGATCAGCGCACCGGCACCGGGCTTGGCCGGCATCGCCGCCTTGACGATGGCGTCCACGCCGGGGCGCTTCCAGTCGTCGGTGTCGCGGTCGATGAACGCGGTGAGGTAGCCGCGCGCACCGACGTACTTGATGACCGGATAGTTCCAGTCGTCCATCGCAGTGGCGTCGGAGGAGTACGGCGGGCGGAACAGCGCGGAGTGGACGCCCGCGACCCCGGCGAGTGCCAGCTGCGTCTGCGCCAGCTCCCAGCTGATCCGGGCATGGGACTGGTACACCAGGTCGGGGTGGGTGAAGGTGTGCACGCCGAGTTCGTGGCCGCCCGCGACGATCCGGCGGATCAGCTCGGGATTGCGCGTGGTCATCGCGCCGGTCACGAAGAAGTCAGCCCGCACCTTGCGGGCGGCGAGCACCTCCAGGATCTTCGGGGTCCACTCCGGCGAGGGGCCGTCGTCGAAGCTCAGCACCGCGGTCCGGTCGGGGATGTGGTGGCTCACCGGGTGCTCGTTCTTGGCTCCGCGCGCGTCGATGACCGGACCGCCCTTGAGCAGCTCCTCCGGCACGGTCGTCTTGTCGACCGAGACCGCGATCCGGGAGTCGTGGAACGCCTCGTTGGTAGCGAGGCCGCGCAGGACGAGGAGCGCCAGCAGGCAGGCCAGCAGTGACAGCGGCATGAAGAAGCGCAGCGGCGGCGCGGCCAGTCGGCGCGGCCTGAGCAGGGACTGCCGGCGGCGCTGGTGGCGGGACAATGACGCTCCTGGAGATGGCGGTGCGGGTGATCAGGGTTGCTTGGCCGGCCGGCCGGAAGGCTTCGCCCCGCGTGCCGCAGTGGCTCCGGGCTTCGGCGTCGCACCGGTCTTCGGTGTCGCACCGGTCTTCGAGGTGGTGGCCGCGACCTTCGAGGTGGCGGCCGAGTGCTTCGCCTGGGGGGTCGCGGACCGCGCGACCGTCCGGGGTGCGGACGAGGCGGTCGAAGCGACTGAAGCGGACGACGGGGTGGGCGACGGCGCGGGTGGGGGCGACGGGGCGGGCGGCCGCGAGGGTTGCGCGGGTATGCCCATCGCCGGGGCGTCCGCCTGCACACCGATCAGGCTGCTGCCCATGGCGACCGCCAGGATCGCGCCGACCACGGAGACCGGCCAGCCGACGCACCGCAGCAGACGGCCGCGCGACCCCGACTGGTCGACGAAGACCGGTGCGCACGCCGGCTCCTCGAAACTCGACTTGTACATGCCAGACGGTGCCTCGCGCGCCGATTCGCGTTCGACGGAAGTGATGACAGGGCGCACCTTGCGAGGCCTTTCAGTGCAGGGTACGTAGACCGCGGAACCGCAGAGCGAACGCTAGTGCACCGGCCACATTCAATTGGTGCACGATGTGCGAATTTGATGGGATCTGCTCAGGTGCCGTAATCAGATTGAAATGCCTACCGATAGGTACCTACTCACGGGCCCCCGCACAATCCGCGTACTGATCGCACGTGTCCGGCCGGTGACATTCGCTTTCTCCCGACACCATCACCACCGCCGTGACCGCGTGCGCAACGCCGTCCGGGCCGTCGTTAGGATGACCCCTTCGTGCGACCGGTAATGGTCGTTGATCCTTTTCTAAAGAGCGTGTCCAGGTACCGCCTTTACGCCCTCAGGAGCCTGTGTGAGCCAGCCCCGTCGCACCCCTCGTCGCCGCGCGTGGACCGTGCTCACGCTGCCCGCCCTGCTGTGCGCAGTCGCCGCGTGTTCCGGCGGCTCCCCGTCCGGCGAGGGGGCCGATGACGCCGCCCCGAGCGCCGCGCCGACCCCGTCCGGACCGCCGGGAACCCTGTTCGACAACTTCCACTACAGCGGCCCCGACGACCCCTCGCTCGCCGCCCACGGTTGGCAGGTCCGTACCGACGGGGGTGGCCCGGGGATCAAGGACACCTGGTCCACCACCGGTGCCGGCTTCCCCTCCGACACGACGGCCCAGGGGGGCAGGGTCCTGCAGCTACGGTCCTCCACCGACGGCACCAAGGAGGGCACTCGGCAGGTCGAGGTGCAGAGCACCGGCACCGGCCTCTTCACGGGGACGTACGCCGCTCGCGTCTACCTCAGCGACAAGCCCACGAGCGGTCGCGACGGCGACCACGTCGTCGAGACCTTCTTTCCGATTTCCGCCTCGGACGCTTCGACGAACTACAGCGAACTCGACTACGAGTACCTGCCGAACGGCGGCTGGGGTTCGGTGGGACCACAACTCGACACCACGAGCTGGTTCAAGGCCGATCCGCCGGACCGGGTAACTCACGCACTCAAAAAGCGCGTTGCGGGCTGGCACCTCTTGATGATCACCGCCATGAACGGAAAGGCCACCTACTCCCTCGACGGCAAGGAGCTGTTCACCAGTTCCGGAAAGTACGTCGCGCGCGAAGAGATGGACGTCCACTTCAGCAATTGGTTCATCGACCTTCCCTTCACCGGCGGTCCGCGGACGTGGGACATGAAAGTCAACTGGTTCTACTACAAAGCCGGTGAGGTCGTTTCCCAGGCGGATGTCCAGAGAACGGTGGACGGCTTCTACAGTTCCGGCATCAACCACATCAACACCGTGCCGAAGTCCTGACCCCGGTCCGGGTTCCGTGAACGGATGCGATGGCCGAAGCCGAACAGGACGTCGACGGGTGGAGGTTCGGGGTGGGCGGGCCCGCCCGGTGCGGCCCGCCCACCCCGACGGTCAGCCGACCGCCACGATCTCGTTCACGATCCATGCGCCGAGTTCTTCGGTCATGGTGGTGTGTCCCTCGTTGCGGCTGGCACACACGAAGGCGTCGAGCGCGCTGTGCTCCGGTGCGATCGGACGGTGGAGCACCTTCGGGTCGTCGATCTCACCGGCCGCGACGGCACTGATGCTGGGGATGAAGCAGGACGTGCGGATGACCTCCGGGTCCACGGCGTTGCCGAGGAGACCCATGAGGAGGGCGGCCAAGCCGAAGCTGCCCGGGTCGCCGGCGGGGGACGGCATGGTGAACAGGCCGCCGGGAGCGCCGTCGACGTCGGGCAGCCCGCTGGTGCGGACCGAGATCGGCTCCTCGCCCGTCTTCTGCAGGCGTGCGACCACCTGGTCCCCCTGCGCCTGGGTCTTGAGCCACGTGTCGTGCAGCGTTTCACCGTCGCACCTCACCGCGGTCGCATCGGGCCGGACGCCGTTGCCGACGCCGGTGTCCACTCCGTTGGCGACACCGATCTTCCGGACCTGGCGCGGCCACCCGCCGAGTGCGTCGAGCTCCTTCAGGAACTCCACCCGCTCCGGAGCCTGGTTGGGGGTCTCCGTGGCCTTTCCGATGTGCCACCGCGCCATCTGCTTCGCGGCGGGGCTGTTGAGCAGGCCGGAGAACTGGCGCAGGACGGGGCCGATGCCGTCCGCGTCTCCCCACTTGTCCGTCGCGAAGTGCGTGAAGGCTTGCAGGGCGACGGGGAACCATCCGCCGTGGTGGGGAGAGTCGTAGGAGAAGTAGAGGGACGTCTCGTGGTCGGGCAGCGCGGGGTCCTGCTCCATCTTGGCGAGCGCGTAGCGGGTGACCATTCCGCCCATGCTGAATCCACCCACGGCCAGCTTCGCCCGACCGACCCGCTCGGCAATGGCGCGGCGGATGCAGTCGATGGCGGTGTCGGCGTTGGCCGTGATCGATGCCGTCCGGTCGTCGTAGCCCAGGATGATCACGTCCCGGCCGGTCGCGTGGAGTTCGGAGACGAAGCGGTATTCGCTGTTCTCCTCCAGGCCGTGCCAGAGCTGGTCGAGGTCGCTCGACCCGCCGGAGAAGCCGTCGGAGAGGATGACGGGCCTGATGAGCTGCCTGCGGTTCAGCGGACTGTAGTAGACCCAGGCCGTGCCTCCGGCGAGGTTCCATTCGTCATGCGGCTCCGGCGCGGGCGGGTACGAGGAGCGGGTCCCGGGGGCGACCGGTCCCCAGACGTCGACGACAGGGGTGGACATGATCAGCTGACTCCTTGCGCAGTTCACGGGTTCACCGAAGGGCCGGTCGCGTTGTGCCGTCATCGCAAGCCCGCGACCGCCCGACACCATGGTTACAGAAATCGAGCATCCGGCTACTCAACGTGATGGATGTCGGGAAACACCTTGCGTACCACCAGCCCCATTGCTCCCAACATCACCGTCAATACCTTCCGCCACACCGCGCAGACAGACATCCACGGCGAAACGTCCGACCCGGAGGCCGGGAAGGGAGGAGACTCCCGAACTCGGGCCCACTTCTGGGGGGCTTGCCGCCCGACACGGTGCGGCGGCCGCGTTCACCGGCGTCATTGCCGGCCCGTCCTCGGATACCGGACGGGGGAGGCAACATGCCGGTGCCACAAGGCGGTTGACGTATGACGGGGCGTCTGGTCGCAGGTGGGGGGCGGACCCGTGCGCCCGGCTCTCACCGGCGGTCGGAGCCGAACCTCAGCGACGGGGAACCCCGTGCCCTGCTGCGTGGGTACGGCTCGGTTTCCGACGCCGAGGTCAGCGACGTGACGTCGCGGACGAGGTGTACCTGCTGACCTGCGTACGCCGCCCGGCGACCACCTGGGCGCGCGCGGGGGCCCGTACGCGGCTGGCCGGGGACGGAGAGGTGCACCGGGAAGGCCGGGCAGGCATGGCAACGGCTGCCCGCGCGGCAGAACACGTACCGACTCCGCAACGCGGAGGCCGGCACCTGCCCCCTGCGCATCGCGCCTCCACGGCGTACCGGAAGGTGCAGCGCTGCCGGACCCGTGTGGGCCGTAGCGGTCGGTGTCCCCGGCTGTTCGGGGGAACCGTCGGCCGCCCCGATCCTCTCCGACCGACTGCGGGCATGGATCGGTGGGACGAAGGGGACACACGATGCCGCTCTACCTGTCGAGGTTCAGCTACACACCGGAGACGTGGGCGAGGCTGATCGGCCACCCCGAGGACCGCGCGCAGGCCGCGCGGTCGTACATCGAGTCCGTGGGCGGGAAGCTCCACGGATTCTGGTACGCCTTCGGCACGCACGACGGCTACAACCTCTGGGAAGCTCCGGACAACGTGTCCATGGCCTCCGTCGCGCTGGCGATCAGCGGAGGTGGCGCGCTCAGCTCGTTCGAGACGACCGTTCTCATCAGCGTTGACGAAACGCTGGACGCCCTGCGCAGAGCCGAGCAGGTCCGGTACCGGGCACCTGGCGAGTAGCGGTCCCGCGAGCGGGCTCGCTGCCGCGGCCGGTCCGTGACGGGTCGGCTGCGGGTGGTGTCGGCCTCGCGTCGCCGGAGGCACCGGCGGGCAGCGCGGCCGGCGCATCACAGGCGTCAGCGCCGGCGTACGACGAGGGGCACGCGCCGCTGACGTGCGCTGACGTGCGTGGACGTGGACGGCGGGGTCCTGGCCGCTCCCACGAAGCGGCGCGCGTCACCCGTGGCGACGTCGCCCTTGCGGTGCCCGACGGACGAACCGCCGCCGGCCGGGCCGGGCCCCGAGGGCCGGACCGGCCCCGGACGGGCGTCGTGGCGCTCACCCCCCGCGCTCACCCCCCGCGCTCACCCCCGGCGCTTACCGCCCGGCGCTCACGTCCCGGCGCGTACTGCGGGGCGGCCCGCCCTGCGCGCCTCCAGTGCGCGCTTCGCTGCCGGCCATTCCGGCCGGGTGATGCTGTACACCGCCGTATCGCGGATCCATCCGTCCCGCATGACCATGTGGTGCCGCAGCACGCCCTCGTGCGTCGCGCCCAGCCCGGCGATCGCCGCCCTCGACTTCGCGTTCCGTACGTCCGTCAGCAGCTCGACCCGGTTCATCCCCAGCGCCTCGAAGGCATGCGTCAGCATCAGCAGCTTCGCCTCGGTGTTCACCCCGGTCCGCTGACGGGACTCCGCGAGGAAGGTCCAGCCGATCTCCAGCCGCCGCTGCGCGGTGTTGATCATCATCAGCCGGGTGGAGCCGAGGACCTCCCCCGTCGCCGCGTCCACCGTCGCGTACGGGATCTGCGTGCCCTCGGCACGGGCCGCCCTCGCCTCTTCGATGAAGCCGCGGACGTCGTCCGGGTGGGGGACGAGCGTCACGGCGAGCTCCCACAGGCTGCCGTCGCGCACCGCCGCGCACAGCCCGTCGTGGTGCCGCAGCTCCAGCGGCTCCAGCCGGACCCGCTCCCCCACGAGTTCCACCAGCTCCACCGACGCCGACGCCTTCGCCTGCTCCATGTCCGACCTGCCCGTCCCCCGGATCCATCACGACGGGCCGACCATACTCGGCGCCGCTCACCGGCCCCACCGGAATTCGCCCGGCGCGGCGACCGGGCCGACCGGCCGCAGCGCCCCGCGCGCTCAGACCAGTTCGGGCTGCGGTTCCCGTCGCGGTTCCGGCACGCGCACCGTCGCCTCCGCGGCGGCCTCCCGTTCCCACTTCTTGGTGATCCGTACGAAGCCGTAGATCACCGAGCCCATGGCGAGGAGGAGCAGCGGCCCGAACACCCACGGGTACGCGGCCAGCTGCATCGACAGGTAGCGGTACGAGGCCAGGTACGCGACGAACACCGCGGTGCCGTAGGTGGTCAGCAGGACGCCGGGCCGGTCCCAGCCGCGGGCGAGCGAGCGCAGCGCCGTCTCGATCGTGACCGTGAACACCACGCCGGCGATGATGTCCGCGCCGTAGTGGTAGCCGAAGCCCAGGGTGGCGCCGAGCGTGGCGATCAGCCAGAACGTGCCCGCGTAGCGCAGCGCCCGCGGGGCCCTGCGGGAATGGATGAAGATCGCGGTGGCCCACGCCGTGTGCAGGCTGGGCATGCAGTTGCGCGGGGTGAACTCGTCGAAGGGCATCGGTGCGGGGGTACCGAGCGGCGGCGGCGTGTTCGGCCACAGGTCGGCCACCGCCCAGTGCGCGCCGTCCGCGCCGTAGGCGAAGATCGGCCCGACCACCGGGAAGATCATGTAGATGCCCGGTCCGAGCAGCCCGATGACCAGGAAGGTGCGCACCAGGTGGTGGCTCGGGAAGCGGCGCAGGGCCGCCACGTGGCGCAGCTGGTACAGCGCGACGGCGACCGCCGCGACCGCGAGCTGGATGTAGACGAATTCGAGGACGCGGAAGCCGACCGTGCCGGTGGCCTCGACGATCCGGCCCGCCACCCACGACGGGTTGCCCAGCGCGTGATCGGCGGTCGCCACGTACTGGTCGAGCACCATCGGGCGGGACTTCGAGGTGATCAGCAGCCAGGTGTAGCCGGTCTTGCGGCCGGTCACCAGCAGCAGGGCCAGTCCCACGCCCTTCAGCAGGAGGAGACGCTCCCGTCCGGTGCGACGCGTGACGGCGATGACGGCCCAGGCCAAGGTCACCAGCAGCGCGCCGTTGCCGAACATCATCTGGGCGCCGACCACCCACCGCACGAGCCAGAAGACGAGGTCGATGCCGATCGCGGCGGCGAGCCCGATGAAGCGCTGCCGCCAGGTGAGCACGACCATCATCAGCGCCATGCTGGCGTACAGCACCGTCCCCGACTGGGGGGCGAAGATCACTTCTCGGGTCTGGACGGTGATCGGACCCGGCACGCCGTACTGGCGCGCGGCCAGCTCCAGTGCGACGAGGAATCCGAGGCCGACGACGCCCACCGCGGCCCACAGCACGCCGCGGGGTCGGGGACGCACGGCGGACCTGGCGCCGTCGCCTATTCGAGAAAGAACCCGCGATATCGAAGATGTCAATTTCCGGCCGCTTATCGTGGTCCAACGTGAACATTGTCAGACCGGACATGTTAACGGAGTGGGTAGGTTTGATTGATCGAGGGTGCGTTACCTGACCGGAAAATGCGATCGGACGACGCCCCGGCGGGCGGCACCTGACGTCAGTCGGTGATCGCGATCTTGCCGTTGGCCGGGACGGACCCTGCGGGCGTCGCCGGCTCGGTCACGGTCGCGGTGAGTCCCTTGAGGAGCTGGGCGAGGTCGACCCCCGTGGTGGAGCCGAGCAGCTCCATGCCCTGGGCGACGTTCTCGGCGACGGTGCGGGACAGCTTGCTCGCGCCGTCGGTGGAGATGACGGTCATCCTGTCGATGGCGCTGAGCGGTTCGGCCGCCTTGGCGACCACCTGCGGGAGCACCTCGACCAGCATCTGGACCATCGCCGCATCGCCGTAGCTCTCGAAGGCGTCGGCCTTCTTCTGCATCGCCTCGGCCTCGGCCGCTCCCTTGGCGGCGATCGCCGCCGCTTCCGCGTCGCCCTCCAGGCGGACCGCGTCGGCGATGGCCGCGCGGCGGGCACGTTCGGCCTCACCGCGCTTGGCACCCTCGATGGCTTCGGCCTCGGCGAGGGCGGAGCGGCGCTGCTTCTCGCCCTCACCCGTCAGGCGGGCCCGCTCGGCCTCCGCCTGGGCGGCGGCGATGGCGGCGAGGCGCTCGGCCTCGGCCTGCTTCACCCGGGCCACCCGCAGCGCTTCGGCCTCCTGCTCCGCCTGGTAGCGGCGGGCGTCGGCGGGCTTGCGCACCTCGGTGTCGAGCTGTCGGTCGGTCAGTGCTGCCTGCCGCTCGGCCACCTTTTCCTGCTCGGCCAGGATCTGCTGCTGCCGGTCGGCGTCGGCCAACGGTCCGGCGGCGTTCGCCTGGGCGGTGGCGGCGTCGGTCTCGGCCTTGATCTCGGCCTGGCGCAGGTACAGGGTGCGCTGCGCGACCGCGATCTCCTCCTCGGCCTTCAGCCGGGCCTGTTCGGCGGCCCGACGGGCGTTGGCCTCGGCGATGTCGGCCTCCTGCTTGGCGCGGGCGGCCTCGGGACGGCCGAGATCCTCCAGGTAGGAGCCCTCGGTGGTGATGTCCTGGATCTGGAAGGCGTCCAGGACGAGGCCCTGGCCGGAGAGGCTGGCCTCCGCTTCCTCCGCGACCTGCCCGGCGAAGGCGGCCCGGTCGCGGATGATGTCCTCGACCGACATCCGTCCGACGATGGCCCGCAGTGCGCCGGACAGCACCTCCTGGGTGAAGCCGACGATGCCGTCCTGCTGCTGGAGGAAACGCTGGGCGGCGGCGCGGATGGCGTCCTCGTTGCCGCCGACCTTGACGATCGCCACGCCCTCGAGGTGCGCCTTGATGCCGCGCAGCGTGACCGCTCCGCGGACGGCTACCGGGATGTGCCGGCTGGACAGGTCGAGGGTGTAGCGCTGCTGGACGAAGGGCACGACGAACACTCCGCCGCCGACCACGACCTTCTGGCCGCTGGTGTCCGTGAAGACCTGTCCGGTGGCCGGGTCGGTGGACTTCTTGCCGCGCCGGCCGGTGATCAGGAACGCCTCGCTGGGACCGGCGACCTTGTAACGGGTGACGACGACGAGGGCGAGCAGCGCGAGGAGCACGACCACTCCCACGACCGCAACGACGACTGAACTCATGGTGGATCCCCCCTGCCCGCTCTCGCGAGGGCAGATCGGTGGTGGACGAGAAGATGAGGCGCGCCCGGGTCAGCGGCTCGGAGCGGCGCTCGGAGCGGCGCTCGGGTCAGGGCGGGGGTCAGCGGCCGGGTCAGCGCTCGACGGCGCGCACGCCGACTGAGGTGGACGACGGCGTCGCCGTCACCCACACCTCGGCGCCGAGGGCCACCGGGCCGTCGGCGGTCGCGGCGTACTTCACCGGCTGGCCGCCCAGCGTCAGCAGGACCTCCCCGTACCCGCCGCCCTCCGGAATGGCGGTGACCACGGTCCCGGCCGACCCGACGAGCTCGCCGTGGCGCGGGGCGGCCCCGCTGCCGCCCCGGGCGAGGGCCAGGCCCAGTCGGTACGTCGACCAACCGGCCCCCGCACCGGCCGCGGCCCCGGCGGCGGCTGCCGCTCCCGGCCCGAGACCCGTGGTCCCGAGCACGATCGCCCCCGTGAAACCGAGCATCGAGACGAAGCCCGCGACCACCGGGAGCGACAGCCATCCGTCGAACCATCCGTCCAGGGCACCGTCGAAGACACCCTCGAGGACCCCGTCGAACACCAGCGAGCCGGCCAGCAGGACGATTCCCCCGATGCCGAGACCTAGAAACAAGCCCATGAGCACCTCCCCCGCCCGGCCGGCGTTTCTGCCGGACAACCGCATCGTGCCAGCGCGCGAAGGTGCCGCACATTGCCAGCCTCCGGCAACCTTTACGACTCTTTGACGCTGCGGTCCGGCAGGGTGCCCCCGGTCACGCCGTGGCGTCGGGCCAGCCCAGCAGCCGTGATCCGATCACCGCGGTCTGGAGCGTGTACCGGTCCGCCGGGTCCGCCGGGTCCGCACCGGTGAGGGTGTGGATGCGCCCCAGCCGGTACGTCAGGGCGCGCACGCTCAGCGAGAGGCGGCGGGCGGTCTCCGTCGCCACGCAGCCGCTGTCGAAGTAGGCGGTCAGGGTATCCAGTAGGGGCCCGGGGCCGCCGCGCGCCCGGTGGAGCGGGCCCAGGACGCTCTCCACGAGGTCGACCAAGGCTTGCCGGTCGCGGCTGAGGACCGGGTAGACCAGCAGGTCGGACGCGTGCAGCACCGGCCCCTCCAGCCTCATCCGCTCAGCGAGGTTAAGGGCGTTGAGGGCTTCTTCGTAGGAGTGGACGACCCCGCCCGGGCCCGGATGGGAGCGTCCGATGGCGACCCGTCCGCCGTCCGTCGCCGCGTGGGCCTGCTGGGCGAAGTAGGCCAGGACATCGGGCTGATCGCCGGGCGCCACGCAGATGAGGCTGCCGTCCTTGGTGGCCAGCAGGATCTGCCGGTTCCCGAACCGGCCGAGGACCGCCTCCTCGATGCGGCGCGCCACTGGGTAGCCGTCGCCGTACGGCTCGGGGCCGGCGGCCACCGCCACCGCGTGGGCCTGCGACAGGCGCAGCCCGAACCGTTCGGCCCGTTCCGCCAGCAGGCCCAGCCCGCTGCGCCCGTACAGCAGGTCGTCGATGAACTCGCGTCGAGCCGCCTCCTCCTGACGGACCGCCTGGCGCTGGGACCGCTCGTACCCCTCGACGAACGCGTCGACCGCCTGCTCGACCGCGGCGAGCAGTGGCGCCTGCGATCGCGTCAGGACGCGCTGGGCTGCGGCCAGGTGGTCCCGTATGAGCCCGCGCAACGGCAGACCCGCCTCCGCCGCCCGCTGCCCCTCGCAGCGGCGGGAGTCGAGCTCGGCACGGGTGAGGCGGCGCCCCGTGGCACACGCGTGCCGCAGCATGTCGACGTACTCGCCGAGACGGTCCTCCGGCGCTTCCCGGTCCGCCACGTTCCTCGTTCCTCCCCCGACCCCGACCCCGACCCCGAGCCCTATCCCTATCCCGACGCGCGCCCTCACCCGTCCGCGCCCCGGAACCAGGGTGACACGTGCGTCAGGGCCGACCCGCACCCGGACCCGGGGGCGTGCGCGCCGCGTCCGGTCCGAGCTCAGCCGGTGCCGCGGGGGGCGGCTCGTGCGAGCAGCCCGTCGACGAACGTGCGCAGTCCCTGGGGGTAGATGTCCCGTGCGGCCAGCGCGGCCCATCGGACGCCGATGGCGGCCAGGTGGGGCACCTGCGACGGGTCCAGGTCCTCGCGGTAGGCGAAGGGCCGCCCTTCGTCCCGTCGGCGGGCGGAGTGGGCGCGGACGAGGACCTCGCCGACGGTGTAGTACCAGATGCTGCGGAAGACGTCGACGGTCTGTTCGGGTGTGCATCCGTGGTCGTCGGCGCCGGCCACGATGGCTTCGACCATCCACATCGCCGATTCGTCGAGGAGGCCGACGAAACCGTCTGCCGAAAGGACCTCCGCGGCCCACGGCCAGGCCGTGAGGGCGTCGTGCATCGCGGTGGCGGCCGTGACGATGCGCTCGCGCGGGTCATCGGGCAGTTGGGGGCGCTCGATCTGCTCGATGTGTTGATTGAGCAGGAGGAGCAGCAGGTCTTCCTTGTTCCGGATGTGGTGGTACAAGGTCGTCGCCCCGATGCCGAGCTCGGCGGCCAGGCGGCGGATCGTCAGCTTCTCCCAGCCGTCCTGGTCGATGAGCCGACGGGCGGCCACCAGGATCTGCGCACGGGAGGTCAGGGGCGGCCGGCCGGTGCGGCCGTGCGACGCGGGCGCTCGGGACATCGTCCCATCATGCCGCCCCGCCGCCCTCCGCTTCGAAACGGGTGCGGTTCCAGCCCTTCGCGGTTTCACAACGGCCTGCCCGATGATACTTTCGGAACATGTTCCGAAAGTTAACTGACAGCGCCGGGAGTGGAGTTCGTGATGACGAGTAGTTCGGGTGCCCGGCCAGGGCTGACGCTCGCTGCGGTGGCGCTGGTGCAGTTCATGGTGTCGCTGGACCTATCGGTCGTGAACGTGGGACTCCCCCAGATCGCTGCCGGCCTCGGCTTCAGCGCGGTGGGCTTGACCTGGGTGATCCACGCCTACGCCCTCACCTTCGGCGGGTTGCTCCTGCTGGGCGGCAAGGCCGCCGACCGGTACGGCCGCAAACGGATCCTGCTGCTCGGGCTCGGCCTGTTCGGGCTTTCCTCCCTCCTCGGCGGATTCGCCCAGGAACCCGGCCACCTCGTCGCCGCCCGAGCGGCACAGGGCGTGGGGGCCGCAGCGCTGGCTCCGGCCGCCCTGGCACTGCTGACGTCGACGTTCCCGGCGGGCCGGGCCCGTATCAAGGCCTTCGGGGCATGGAGTGCGGCGAACGCGGCCGGAGGCGCCCTCGGTGTCCTCATGGGCGGCGTGCTCACCGAGTACGCGAACTGGCGGTGGGTCATGTTCGTGAACGTGCCGATGGCGGCGTGCGCGCTGGCCCTGGCCTGGCGCGGCATCGCCGGAGGACCGCCGACCGCTCGCGGTGGCCGTCCGGACGTGCTCGGTGCCGTCCTGGTCACGGCGGGCACGACCCTGCTCGTGTTCGGCGTCGTCCGCACGGATCGGTACGCCTGGACCTCGCCGGTCACCCTGACGACCCTGGCGGTCGCCGCCGCACTGCTGGCCGCGTTCGTCCGTGTCGAACTGACCACCTCCCGCGAACCGCTGATCAGGCTCGGCCTGTTCGCCAACCGCTCGGTGGCGGGCGCGAACGCCTCCGTGCTCCTGATCGGCGCGGCCATGACCTCCGCCTTCTACTTCGTGTCCCTCTACCTCCAACAAGTCCTCGGAACGGGGCCCGCGCGGACCGGGATGATGTTCCTGCCGTTCGCCCTCGCCCTGGTCGCCGGCTCCGTGCTCGCCGTCAAGCTCGGCTACCGCCTTGCGCCCCGCACGCTCGTGGTCACCGGCGGACTCCTGGCTGCGGCCGGGCTCGCCTGGTTCGGCCTGATCAGCCCCGACGGCGGCTTCACCACCGACGTCCTCGGGCCCGCGCTCCTCGCCGGCGGCGGCTTCGGGCTCTGTCTCGGACCGGTCGCCTCCCTCGCCACCGCCGGCGTCGCGCCCCACGAGAGCGGCGCCGCCGCGGGCCTGCTCAACAGCTCGCGCCAGATCGGCGCCTCACTCGGACTCGCCGTCCTCGGCGCCGCGGCGCACCACCGCACCGGCGGGACGGTCACACCCGGGACGCTCAACGACGGATACGCCTTCGGGCTGGCCCTCGGCGCCGCGCTCGTGACCGCCGCGGTCCTCGTGGCCCTCGCCGTCCTGCGCCGAACCGGTCCACCGCCACGAGCCGGGCAGAGCGATGTCGAGGGCGCGGCAGGAGCGGGCGCGGCAGGAGCGGGCGCGGCAGGAGCGGGCGCGGCAGGAGCGGGCGCGGCAGGAGCGAAGGATGCAGGAGCGAACGTGGCGGGACTGCTGCGCCCCTACTACGCACGCTTCGCCGCCGTGGTGACCCTGCAGGTCATCGGCGCATTGGCGGGTCTGATGCCGCTGCTGGCGGTCGCCGAACTGGGGCGCACGCTGCTGGCGCCCGGCCCGGTCGATCACGGTCATGTCCGGATCGTCGTGATCGCGGGTGCCGCCGGCCTGTTCCTCCGACTGCTGTTCACGGCCGCGTCGTCAGGGATAGGACACGTCGTCGACGGCCAGGTACAACTGACGTTCCGCCGGCAACTGGCCGCGCAACTGGGGCGCGTACCGATCGGGTGGTTCTCCCGGCGCCGGACCGGCGAGCTGGCGAAGGTGGTGGGGGAGGACGTCAGCGCCGTGCACCCGTTCATCGCCCACACCCCCGGCGAACTCGTCTCCGCCTTCGTGGTGCCGCTGGCGTCGCTGATCTACTTGTTCACCGTCGACTGGCGGCTCACGCTCATCACGCTGATACCGGTCGCCCTGGCCGTGGCGCTCGTCCCCCTGATGATGACCCCGACCCGGCTGCGCGAGCAGGAGGATTTCGACGCGGCCATGGGACGGATCTCGAGCTCAGTCGTCGAGTTCGTCCAGGGCATCTCGGTGGTCAAGGCGTTCGGCGGATCCGGGCGCGCCCACCGCGGCTTCCGCACGGCGGTGGACGATTTCGTCGGCAGCTTCCTGCGGATGGTGCGCGGTCTCGCCGGGATCGCCGCCGGCATGCAAGTGGCCCTGTCGCCGCCGTTCGTGCTGTTGGCCGTCCTGATCGGCGGTACGGCTCTGATCACCACCGGTGGCATGGCTCCGGCCGACCTGCTGCCCTTCCTGCTGCTCGGACTGGGCCTGACCGCTCCCGTGGCGGCCCTGGGCCACGGGTTCGACGACGTACAGGCCGCCCGGCGTGCGGTCGGCCGGATCCGGGAGGTGCTCACGGTGCGGTCGCTGCCGGAGCCCGCGCACCCGGTCGCACCGCAGGGGCACCGGCTGGAACTGCGTGACGTCCGATTCGGCTACGAAGCCGATCACGAGGTCCTGCGCGGGGTCGACCTGGTGCTCGAACCGGGAACGACCACCGCACTGGTCGGGCCGTCGGGAAGCGGAAAGTCCACGCTGGTCCAGCTGTTGCCGCGGTTCTTCGACCCGACCCACGGTTCGGTCACCCTGGGCGGTGTCGACCTGCGCGAACTCGGCAGCCGGGAGCTCTACCAGAACGTCTCCTTCGTCTTCCAGGACGTCCGGCTGCTGCGCGCGTCGGTCGCGGACAACATCGCGCTGGCGGTACCGCACGCCGACCTCGACGACGTGGTGCGCGCCGCCCGGCTCGCGAACGTTCACGATCGGATCCTCGAACTGCCCCGCGGATACGAGTCGGTGATCGGTGAAGACGCGGGGCTGTCGGGTGGCGAGGCACAGCGGATCGCGCTCGCGCGCGCCCTGCTCGCCGACACGCCGGTCCTCGTGCTCGACGAGGCGACCGCCTTCGCGGACCCGCAGACCGAACGGGCGGTGCGCCGGGCCCTGGCGACGCTGGGCGGCGACCGGACGATCCTGGTCGTCGCCCATCGCCCGGAGACGATCGCCGACGCCGACACCGTCGTGATGCTGGACGACGGGGTGGTCGTCGAACGCGGCACACCGGCCGAACTGCTGGCACGGCAAGGGAGGTTCGCGGCGTTCTGGCAAGCCCGCCGGTCGGCGTTCGCCGACCGGACCGAAGCCCACAGCGGCGTACCACAAGGAGGCGGTCCCCGATGATTCGCATGCTGCTGCGCGTGCTGGGGCACGAGTACGCCCGGCCGGTGCGTCGCACCGTGGCCCTGATGACGACGACCGCCGTGGTCGAGGGTTCGTCCTACGCCCTGCTGGTTCCCGTGCTGCGGGCGCTGTTCGGGGGCACGCCCGAAGACGCCTGGCCCTGGCTGATCGCGTTCGGGGCCGCGGTCGCGGTCTACGCGGTGCTGCGTTACGTCAGCGACCGGTCCGGCTTCCATGCCGGCAGCACGCTGTTGCGCGGCACGTACCACCGGCTCGGCGACCATCTGGCCCGACTGCCGATCGGCTGGTACGACGCGGGCCGCATCGGGGAGGTGTCCGTCCTCGCCGGCCGCGGCATCCTCCAGGCGATGAGCGTGATCGCGCACCTGCTGGCACCGTTCATCTCCGCCTGTGTGACCCCGCTGACCATTCTCGCGGTCATGCTGGCCTTCAACTGGCAGATGGGCCTGGCGGCGTTGGCTGCCGTACCGATCGTGGCGGCGATCCAGGTCCGGACGGGACGCTCGATGGCCGCTACGGACGCCGAGCGCCACGAACGCGACCACGAAGCCACCGGGCGGGTCGTCGAATACCTCCGGGCCCAGCCGGTGTTGCGCGCGGGCGGCCGGACCGCGGAACGCTTCCGGATGCTCGACGACTCGCTGCGGGAAGTCCAGCGCGCCTCCCGCCGGACCGCGCTGGCGGCGCTGCCCGGCGTGGTCGGTCTGGCACTCGCGGTGCAGACGGTGTTCACCGTCGTGCTGGCCCTGGGCGCGTACCTCGCGCTCGGCGGGAGCACCGGCGCGGCGGAGGTCCTGGCGATCCTGGTCCTGGCCGCCCGCTGCGCGGACCCGCTGCTGTCGCTGTCGGACATCGGCGGCCGGCTCCGCGGTGCACGTGAGGAACTGGCGCGGCTCGACACGGTATTGCACACCGAGCCGCTGCCGGAGCCGACCGAACCGATCCAGCCGGTGCGCCATGACCTGGAGTTCGACTCCGTCACCTTCCGGCACGGCGACCGCACCGTGATCGCCGACACCTCGCTGTCCGTACCGGAGGGACAGCGGCTCGCCGTCGTCGGACCGTCGGGCGCGGGCAAGAGCACGCTGCTGCACCTGCTCGCACGGTTCTACGACGTGGACTCCGGCGCGGTGCGGGTGGGAGGCGTGGACGTGCGCGCGATCGACACGGAGGTGCTGATGGCGCAGTTCGCCATCGTCTTCCAGGACGTCCACCTCTTCGACGGCACGATCGAGGAGAACGTGCGCCTCGGCCGTCCCGATGCCGACGAAGCCGAGGTGCGGGCGGCAGCCAGCGCGGCGCGGCTGGACGAGGTGATCGAGCGGCTGCCCGGCGGGTGGGGGACGCATGTCGGCGAGGGCGGCGCAAGGCTGTCGGGCGGCGAACGCCAGCGCGTCTCGATCGCGCGAGCGCTGTTGAAGGACGCGCCCGTCGTCCTGCTGGACGAGGTGACCTCGGCGCTGGACCCGGTGAACGAGGCAGCCGTCCACGAGGGCATCGAGCACCTGATGGCCGGACGGACGGTGGTGATGGTCGCGCACCGGATGCGGACCGTCCGACGCGCCGACCGCGTCGTCTTCCTGGCCGGCGGCCGGATCGTGGAGGAAGGCAGCCACGACGCGCTGCTGCGCCGCGGCGGCCGCTACGCCGATTTCTGGAACGCCTCCCTCGCACCGGCGGCGAGTGAATGAACCGTCATGCCGTTCGGCCCGTCGGCCGGTAGCGGTACCTCCCGGCCGTCCTGGACGGCCGGGAGTCCGGACGGGGAGCCCGCGAAGGCCCTGTGCGATCCCCCGTCGACGGCGCAGGCGTGATCTCCGGCCGCCGGGGGCCGGGTGGTCACCAGCACACCGGGGGCGCCTCCCGGCCGGCGGCCGCGAGGTCCAGCCCCGGGCCGGGACGGTGGCCCGTACCGTGACGACGCGGCTTGCGCCCATCGGCGTCCCGCCGCACGGGACCGGGCCCCGCCATGCGACCCCGCCCCGACACCCTCGGGCGCGACTTCGATGACTTAGCGTGTTCATTCCTATACTCTGCGTCACGATCCCGTTCGCGTCCATCCACCTGTGGGTCGCGCGACCCACCGGGAGGCGCCGTCATGTCTCCAACGTTCTCCGCACCCGGATTCGCCGACGACCTGAACCCCGACCTCCGCAACTGCCGGCACGCGGTGATCGACACCGAGTTCGACCGCCCTCCGGCACCCCGCTCCCCGGTTCGGCAACACGGCCGCCCGGCAGAAACCGTACGGACCCGAGGTCGCCGGCCCGAAGCTGCTGCCGCCCGCGCAACGGCGGGTGGCCTTCGCCCGCCGGACGACCGACCACGGGAAGCAGCCGACCTGACCGGGGCCGGTGTCCGGGGGGACCCGCGCGGTTCGCTCGACGCCGTCAACGCCCTGCAAAGGGCCGACGGTCCCCTTCGCCGACCCGCTCGGGGCCTCCGTCCGGCAGTTCGCCTCCGGGAGCGGCCAGCAGGGGTCGGCCCGACGGCTGGAATTCGGCCCGATGCGCTGACCGAGGTATCAGGTCCCGCGGTCGACCCCCGAGGTCGGCGATGACCACCCTCCAAGACGGCATCTGCCACGCCGAGGGCTGCCGCCCCCTCCCCAGGATCCGAGGTCTTCGCGTGACCGCGTTGCTTCCTTCCGATCCCTCCGATCATTCCGATCATTCCGATCATTGCGACGAGAACGGAGACTCACGGTGATCGAGAAGATCTGGCTCTACCCGCCCCTGGCCTTCGCCCGGCTGGGCCCGTCCCCCGAACCCTGCGAGAACTACCGCTACGGCGACAGCGACCTCAGTCCCCGGGGCACCGGCAAGACCGTCGTCCTGCCCGAACCCTCGCTCCACGTGGCTGAGGACGGCACCCTGACGGAAACACGGCCCCAGGGGAACCGGGTGCGGTTCAAGGACGCCGTGCACTCCGAAAACGCCGAGCCCGCCGCGAACTCCGCCCAAGTGTTCCGACCCATCTGCCCCTTCTTCGAGGTCCACGGCAGTTGGACCATCGACGGACAGCCCGATTCCGGAGCGATCACCACCGAGGTGCTGGACGCCTTCGACCTGGAACCCGGCGACGTGCAATGGACGGTGGAGGTCGCCAACCTCAAGGCACACCACTGCACCGGCGCACTCGGCGACCGCATCGAGGCCAAGGCCAAGCTCCTGGGCAACCAGCACACCCGGCACCCCCTGCGGGGACGTTCTCCCCAGGGGGCCGCCCAGCGCCTGGTACCGCAAGGACAGTACGTACCCCTCGGCTCCGTCCAGATCCCGCGGCCGAGCGCGGCCTTCCCCGAGCTGCGACTGCGCTTCACCCCCGCCGCGGGCCTGGTCTACGGGCCCACGAACCTCCTCCGGCGCACCAACAGGTATCCCCTGCCCGCCGAAAGGCTGATCCTCTCGCCGAACTCCCCCTGGTGCTCCTTCACCGGCGCGGGCGATCCGCGGACCGTGCCCGGCGGCCTGTTCGCCGGGGCGGCCGAGAACATTGACGGCGGGGTCTCGTTCGGTCTCGTGGACGACGTCTGCGACGGCCTGGTCACGGTCGAGGTCGGCGGGCTGACCGCCCGCGCGCGGGTCGTCGTCACGCCGCCCGATTTCGCACCCGACCGCAGACCCTTCACCTCGCTGGCCGACGGTCTCAAGGACCGGGTGAGCCGTGCGGAGGTCGGGGATCCCACGTACGTCACCAAGAATCCGAAGCTGACGGCGCTCGAGGTACGGGACCTGTTCGAACGCGTCCTGGAAGCCATGGACGCCGTCAACGTGGATGCCCAGAACGAGCGCGCCGTCAGCGAGAACGAGTCCCTCGGCCTGCCGCCGGAAGAGCCTGACCGCATGTTCCCGGTACCGGAGGCCCTGGACGGCGTCCGACTGCCGCTGACCGAACGGGGCCGGCGCAAACACCGCCGTTTCGTGGCGCTGGAGGTCCTGGAAGACATGCTCCGCGAACAGCCGGACCTCATCGAACGGTTCATCAGGAATCCGTACGCGGAGCCGGACTACTTCGACCGCCGGATGCCGGTCGCGGTGCGGGGGTCCGACGGCTTGCCCATGCACCTGACCCGCCGCCAGTACGACCTGCTGGTGACCTGGGCCAACTCGCTGCGGGCCACGGTCGAGGAGGGGACGTGAGCGTACTGCTGCAGATCGGCCGCCGCCCGCCGGAGCGCGAACCGCGGTCCGACGCCGGAGCCGGACCGCTCGGACTCGGAGCCGAGGCCAAGGTGTTCCGCAGCGCCCACGGGGCCCACCTGTTCGTCGCCGACGGCAGCCGGATCTACGACCTCCCGGAGGCGGCCGCGGACCGCTTGGACGCTTGGCAGGCGGCCTCCCGGGACCCCGCGCAGGACGCCGCCCTGGCCGCGGAACTCGGCCTGCCGATGTGGGGCGGGGAGGGCCTCCCGGGCCCCCGGATCGACGGCACCCCGGCCGAGGTGCCACCCCTGTCCTCCCTCTCGCTCAACGTGATGCAGGCCTGCAACCTCAGCTGCGGCCACTGCTACGCCGACGAGGGCCGGTTCGGCGGCTCCGCCCGGACCATGCCCCGCGAGACCGCGTTCGCCGCCGTGGACCGGCTCCTCGCGGAGGCCGCGCCCGGAGCCGGCGTCGTCGTCGGTTTCATGGGCGGTGAACCACTGCTCGCCCGCGACCTGGTGCACGAGGTCGTCAGGTACGCGACCCGGGCCGGAGCCGCCGCCGGACACGCCGTCCGCTTCGCGCTCACCACCAACCTCACCACGGTCCGGCCCGCGGACGCGGAGCTGTTCGCCGCCCACCCGTTCACCGTGGCCGTCAGCCTGGACGGCGACCGGACCGGCCACGACGCACTGCGCCGGGCTCCGGGCGGGGGCAGCGCGTACGACCGGCTGCGGGCCGGGCTGGAGGTGCTGGAGCGGCACGGAAGACCGCGCCACCTCTCGGCACGCGTCAGCGTGACCCCGTACACCGGACGGCTGATCGACATCCTGGAGCACGGCATCGGACTCGGCTTCGACGAGGTCGGCTTCGCCGCCGTGGTCAGCGCCCCGGACGCCGCGTACGAGATCGACACCGCCGCCTTCACCGGCTTCCTTGAACAGATGATCGAGTGCGGGGAAACGGCGCTGCGCGAGTTGGCGGCGGGCCGCCGGTACCCCTTCGGCAACTTCCAGACCGCGATGTACGAACTGCACTCGGGCGGCCATCGCCCGTACCCCTGCGGCGCCGGCGCCGGATACCTCAGCGCCTCCGCCGAGGGCGGCCTCTACGCCTGCCACCGGCTGGTCGACGATCCGGCCTTCGCCATGGGCTCGCTCAGCCAAGGACCCGACCACGGCGCCAGAGCGGCCCATCTGGCGGCCCGCCACGTGGACCGGGCCGAGCCCTGCCGGTCCTGCTGGGCCCGCTACCTGTGCGGCGGCGGCTGCTACCACGAGGTCACCCGGCGCGGCCGGCCCGGCTGCGACTACATCCGCGGCTGGCTGGCCTTCTGCCTGCGCGCCTACGTCGAACTCGGCGAGGCCGCACCGGAGTTCTTCCGGCAGACGGCGGTGTCCGACCTGCCGGCCGATCCGGCCGCCCTCGCCCGCTGACCCGCCCTCCGCCCCATCCGGCCGAAGGAGCCGCCATGAACGACCCCACTCCCGGAAGCGTCGACCTCCCCGTACCCCACGGGAAGGTCTTCGCCCGCAACCTCACGGCCCGCGCCGACCACGTCGTCCGCGGCAACCCGGCCGGCTCCCGCCCGGAGAGCGGTGTCGACAACTGCTTCCCCGGCCTGGAATTCGACCAGCGCAACCTGGACAAGTGCTTCTTCCCCGGCCTGACCGTCGACTTCCACCACGGCAGCGGATCGCGGGTGATCGCCGTCGCCGAAGGCGCCGCCACCGTTTCGGACCTCACGAGCGAAGACCTGCAGGTGACGGAGCAGTCGCCGTGGCGGCTCCATCTCTGGGCGGTATGCGGACGGACCGCCGTGGACCAGTCGGAGGCGCAGGCCCCCGTCCTCTCCGCCAGACGCCTCGACGGCATGTCGATGTGGCGCTTCGTCCACGATCTGCTGCCGGGCCGGATCGCGATCCGCCTCGGGCCGAGGCCTGGCCGGATCTCCCCGGGCGAATCAGGAGTGCCCGGCGGAAGCCTCAACGCCTTGCGGATGGCGAACGAGAGCAGGGTCGTGCGCGACGCGGCCGGGAGGGTGACCAGTGCCGTCCTGGTCGCTGACCGGGCCGACTACCTCACCGAAGACGGTGTCATCGACCCCGCGGTGTACCTCCCGGGCGACCTCACCCGGAGCCTGTGCGCACCCTGGCAGTACGACTTCCGCGAATGCGGCTGCTTCTACTGGGCCGCCTCCAAACCCGATATCTCCGCGAGCCACGACGGGAAGTTCCACCCCCTCAACTTCCAGCGCAGCAACCGCACCGCTGTCCCGCCAGAGCTGGACGGGCCCAGCTACTTCCCGCGCAATGCTCAGGAGCTCGACCATCCGGCGCTGATCACGAACTGGAACGTGCTGCCCGTCGTACTCAACGGCCGTGAGGACGACAGCCTCGGACTCCCCGCCCCGCTCGTGCTGGATCCGAAGACCCGCCCCGAAGTGGAGCAGAGGCTGGAGCACCTCGCCCGCGTCGAGCACGCGCTGTGCGTGGAGTACCTCTACGCGCACTATTCGCTGAACGCACCGCGCGAAATCGACCCGGCCACGGAGGCGGACGCACCCGAACGGAAGTTCTTCGCGGCGGCCCAGGAGGTGTTCGCCGTCGCACAGGACGAAATGCGGCACCTCCGATGGGTCAACGAGATCCTCGGCGTACTGGGGCGGCCGATCGTCCTCGACCCGCCCACCGAGGAGCTCGTCATCCAGGAAGAGACCCGGACGACGTTCAGGTTGGAACCGCTCAATCAGGCCCAGCTGGACTGGTTCATCAAGGTGGAGGAGACCAGCGCCGATCTCAATCCCCAGGGCATCGACGGGATGTACGTCCGACTGCACCAAACCATCCTGGACGAGAAGGAAGATCCGTACCCCCAGGCCGACCGGCTCTCGCACCTCATCAAACTGATCATCGACGAGGGCGTCGACCACTTCGAGCGGTTTAAGAAGGTCAAGGCACACCTCGCCGGATTCAGCGAGACCGAGTACCTGAGGACACTGACGCAGGACCCAACCGATCCGCTGGACCAGCGACTGCTCGAACTCGGCGACCTGAACTACGCCGTGCTGCTGGGCACGCTGAAGGACAGCCTGGGCGGCGGCGACACATCGGGCGGGATCGAGATCGAACATTCCCGGCAGGCGATGGCCAACTTCCACGAGGTCAACCACCTGCTGGCAGCGCGCGGGGTCGCCCCCCGCTTCAACGGGCCCGGGCCGCTCGGCAACGGTCAGGCCACCCTGGCCGCCGCACGGTCCGCCATGACGTTGCAGCAGACCATCAGCTCACTGGACGGACCCGCCCTCGGTGCCATGATGACCCGCCACCGGGCCGACATGCAGGCGCTGATCGACGCCCTCACGCCGTGACCGTCACCATCGCCGGATCCGGACTGGCCGAACTCACCTGCGCCTGGCTGCTCGCCTCGCGCGGCCACCGGGTCCGGCTCCGGCCCCGCCGCCCCTCGTACGGTCCCCGCCCACTGCTGCTGGGCGACGACACCCTCGCCCTCCTGCGGTCCCTCTGGGGCGTCGCGTCGCCGGCCGACGGCCACCGGCTGACCCACCGCCACGTCCGCTGGGCCCCGGGACCTCCCGATCCGCCCCTCGCTCACCCGGCGGTGGTCTTGGACGGCGCCCTGCTGTGCCGCCGACTCCTCGACCGGCTCTGCGCCCATCACCCCGACACCGCCCGCCCCGAACGCGAACCCGCCGAACCCGATCCCGAACCCGATCCCGACCCCGATCCCGAGCCCGAACCCGATCCCGCCGGCCCGCCGCACTGGACGGTCACGGCCGAACCGCCGACAGGACACCCCGGCGAGCACTGGACCGCCGGCCGCCGGCACCTGCTGGCGGGCGAGGCCCCGCTCGCCCCGGGCCAGGACGCCACCACGGCCCGCCTCGACCGCACCGACCTCGCCTGGCTCCACCTCACCCCGCTCGGCAACGGCCGCGCCCTGCTCCAGGCGATGGTTCCGGGCCCCGTCGCGCGCCCCGCCGAGCTGCTCGGACGGCTCCTCGCCACATCCGAACTGGCCCCACGCCTCTCGCACCCGCCCGAGACCGCGGTGGCGCTGCCCGCCGCCCCCCGCCTGCACCTCCTCCCGGCCACGGCCCCGAGCACCTGCACCCCGGGCACGCTCCTAATCGGCGCGGGCGCCATCCGCTACGACCCGCTCAGCGGCACCGGCACGGCGCAGGCCCTGCGTACGGCCATCCTGGCGGCGGCCCTCATCGGATCAGCGGCAGCCGCCACACCCCCCGACCTGCTCTGCGCGTACTACGCCGCCCGTCTGCGGACCGCGTTCCAGGAGCACCTGACCACCTGCGCCCGGCTCTACCCCCAGGCGTTCCCGGCCCCCTCCTGGCAAGACGAGCTCACCGCTTGCGGATGGCCCGGCGCCCCCTTCACGCAGTGAAAGGCCTTGCTCCACCGAAGTGGAACAAGGCCCTTCCCATCCCCGGGTCAGCGGCTGGTGCCGCCGAGGCCGGACGGACCCTGCCACGCACCGTTGCTCACCCAGTCATTGGCGAGGCTCCCGTTCGTGTCGACGAACGCAACGTGCGTGCCCGAAGCATCAGTGGCCAGACCAGAACCAGCCCGAGCCTTACCACCAACCCCCGACGGACCCTGCCACGCACCGTTACTCACCCAGTCATTCGCAACACTGCCGTCACCGTCGATGAAGAAGATGTGATCACCAGCCGCATTGAACGCCAACGGCGAATCCCCACGCGGCTGACCACCCATACCCGACGGACCCTGCCACGCACCATTACTCACCCAGTCATTGGCGAGGTTCCCATTCGTGTCGACGAACGCAACGTGCGTGCCCGAAGCATCAGTGGCCAGACCAGAACCAGCCCGAGCCTTACCACCCACCCCCGACGGACCCTGCCACGCACCATTGCTCACCCAGTCATTCGCAACACTGCCATTGCCGTCGATGAAGAAGATGTGATCACCAGCCGCATTGAACGCCAACGGCGAATCCCCACGCGGCTGACCACCCATACCCGACGGACCCTGCCACGCACCATTACTCACCCAGTCATTGACCAGGTTCCCGTTCGTGTCGACGAACGCCACCATCGTGCCCGCCGCATTGGTCGCGATCGGCGAACCCGGCCGCGCCTTCCCACCGATCGCAGACGGACCCTGCCAAGCCCCGTTGCTCACCCAATCGTTCATCACATTGCCATCGGCATCGATGAAGAACGCATGATCGGCATTGGCATTCAAGACCACCGGCGAATCCGCCCGAGCCTTACCACCGATCCCCGACGGACCCTGCCAAGCACCGTTGCTCACCCAGCTATTCGCAACATTCCCATTACCGTCCACGAACGCCACATGCGTCGCACCCGCATCCATCGACACCGGCGACTTCACAGCGCCGGACGAACCGGCGACGACGTTCTTGTAGCGCAGGGCCTCGTAGGTGGTGAGCGCGTGGCCGTCGAGCGTGCTCGCGTAGACGCTGCCCTGCCGCTGGTCAGCCACCGTGCCGGGGCGGTGTTCGGCGTCGTAGTAGAACGTCCCGGCGGACTTGTCGATCCAGGAGTCGAACAGCACGACGTGTTCCTTGGTGAAGTCCAGTGCGTCGCCCGGCTGCAGGCCGGTATAGCCGATGACGTTGGTGGCGGTGACGATCGAGACGTCCGGGAGGGTCTGGGTGACCAGGCTGTCCTTCAGGCCCCACGCCATGGAGATGAAGCCGGAGCAGTCCGCGCGGTACGGGCCGCCGACCGCGCTGTCCTTCCAAGCGTCATACATGCTGTACGGAACGGCGTTGTTGATCCAGTCGTGCGCCCGGGTGATGATCTGCTCCTGGGTGATCGGGCTGCCGAGGGCCGGACCGAGGCTTCCGCTCGAGGTGGCGGGGCCTATGGGAACGGTTCCGGCGAAGGCGTTGCCGGTTGGTATCAGCGCGGCCATCGCGCCGAGCAACGATGCGGCCGCGAAGGCGGCGACGCCCCGCTTCTTGGGTGTGGAAGACATTGTTTTCCTTCGGTGGTCTGCGTGTTGAGCGAATCAGCGGGTGCCGGCCGGGCTGGCCAGCAAGTTCGTGAGCAGCGACAGCACGTTCGGGTCCTGCTGCACGTCGTACGGAGCGGCCGCCGGAGATCCCCCGGCCAGTTCGTCGAAGTGCAGGACCAGCACCCGCGTGCCGTGCGCCGCGAGGTAGAGGTGGTTGGTCTGCGCGCCGGGAGCCGAGATGCCCTGGACCCCGGTCCAGGTGCGTTCGAACGCCACAGCGTCCGTGGCGGTGGCGGTCTGCCGCGCGACAGCATCGGCCTTGAGGCGGTTCGCGCTCTGCAGAGCCCTGGACGTGGCCTGGCATGAGCTCATGCCGGAGCGGACCCCCTCGTACGCGGCGCCGGCTGCGGCCTCGGTACCGAAGGTGTAGATCTCCAGCACTGCGGAGTTGCCACCGCTGCTCAGGTACGGCTGCTGCTGCCAGGTCGCGGCGCCGCGTACGCTCGCGCACTCGTTCAGCGCGATGTCGTGCCCGGTGATCGGGCGCACCGGCCCCGGGGTACGCGCGGTCCACGACTGGGCGGTGACGGCAGCGAGGTCGGACGGGACCTTGGCGCTGGTCGCGGGGTCGAGTGCGGGCGACGCCGTCCCGGAGTTGCCCGATGGGGCAGCGGGCTTCCCCGTGGGGCGCTTCGCCGGCGACCCGGCAGCGCTCGGCGTCGCAGCGGCGCTCGGCGCCCCGGGCGACGCGCTCGGCACGGGCGTCGGCGGCTTCGGCGGCGTCGCAGACGTAGACGCAGACGCAGACGACATGTCGACGGCCGGCGCCGTCACCGGGGCGGTCGCCTTGACCTGGTCCGTGGCCAGCGTGTGCGTACCACTGCCCAACATCGCCAGGCCCAGCGCACCGGCGCTGAGGACGGCGCCGGCCGTCACCGCTGCAGCCCGTCGGGAACCTCGTATGGAGAACTTGATGGCTGGCATGGCGAACTGACTCCTAAAAGCGGGAAAGCGTGGGTGAGGGTCCTGGCCGGCCCATGCGCGACTGGCGCAGTGGGCGGCGCAGGAGCACGCCGGCCTGGCATGCGGGCAGCAGATGGCGCGGAGGAGCCGCGGCCACCGGATCTGCCGGCGGCGCGATTCGGCAAGGCGGGTGTGGCGGCCGGTCAGGCCGTCGCGCGTCGCGGGCCGTCGGCTTGCGGACCCGGCGCCCCGGCGGGCGGCAGGTAGCGCCGCTGCAGCGTGGGAGACCTCTGGTGGCCACGGGCGAGCAGTGCGGCAGCCCGGTGCAGCGGGCCGTGGGCTGCGGGCGAGGTCGGATCGGGCGAAAGGAAGTACAGGAGGAGATCGACCCGATCGCTGTCGAGGGAGCCGGAGATGTGCTCCAGGCCGTCCTTCGGCGTGGCGTGCGCCCACAGGATGCCGAGGACCTCGGCTACCTCGCCTGCCGGTGCGGGCGGCGCCTCCGGGCGGCGTCGCAGGCTGGTGTAGACGCAGTCCATCCCGCGTCTATCCCCATTGCGCGTTATTGGCGGGGAAGGTGGTGACGCCGGTCGCCGTCGCGGCAGTGGCAGTGCCGTGGGCTCCGCCGGCCGCGACGGGCAGCAGGGCGATGACTCCGGCGGCGAGGGCGGCGATCGCGGTGGCCAGACGGAGACGGGTGCGGGGCATGGCGTTCGGTCCTTCGCTAGAGATATGACGGTGGATCGGTGCCGGTTTCACGTCCCGCGGTTGACGCTCGTTCCGGTGCCTTCTCGTGGCCGGCGGGGTGTTCCCTGCCGGCGATGAACAGCTTCGCCGGTGGATGGGCTGCCCGGGAAGAACCTGCGACTGTCGTCAACTCGCCTGGCACCCTCCGGACGTACTGTCATGACCACGTCAAATCAATGGGTTAAAAGATCTTGAAGGGTTGGTGCCCGAAGTGCGAAGATGCGGTGCGCGTGCGGACCGCAGACGGTTCGGACGCCAAACCCGGGGGGGAGCACGATGCTGGAAGCGCTGGGCCTAAGTGTGCTCGGAAGCAGGGTCTACCAGGCCATGCTCGACCATGCCGACCACGGTGTCGCTCGGCTGGCCGAACTGTGCGGGGCCTCCCCCGCCCAGGTCCACGACTGCCTGGACGAACTCGCGCGCCTGATGCTGGTGCGGGCCTCCGCCGACCACCCCGGCCACATGCGTGCCGTCTCCCCCGATGTCGGCCTGGCGGACATGCTCGCCCGCCAAGAAGCGGACCTGGCCACCCGTCAGGCCCAGCTCGCCGCCTCCCGGGCGGCCGTCACACGCCTGGTCGCCGAACGCGCCGGCTCCCGCGCCACCCACGGCGAACGCCTCCTGGGGATGGACGCCATCCAGCGCCGCATCGAGCAACTGGCCCACGGCATGGGGCAGGAGTGCCTGGGCGTCCACCCCGGCGCCAGCCACCGCCCCGAGGACCTCGCGGCGGCACGGGCCGCCGACGAGGAACCGCTGGCGCGCGGGGTCGTCATGAAGACCCTCTACCAGGACACCACCCGCAACGACCCGCACACCACCGCCCACGCCCACTGGCTCCTCAGCCGCGGCAGCGAGGTGCGCACCGCCCCCGTCCTCCCCCAGCGCCTCGTCATCTTCGACCGGGCCCACGCACTGGTCCCCATCGATCCCGCCGACACCCGCAAGGGTGCCCTGCACGTCACGGAACCCGGCCTCGTCACCGCCCTCCTCGACCTCTTCGACCAGGCCTGGGCCACCGCCGTCCCGCTCGGCGCCCTGAGGTCCGACGATCCCGCGACCGGCCTGACCGACACCGAACGCCAACTCCTGCGCCTACTGGCCGGCGGCCTCACCGACGACGCCGCCGGCCAACGCCTCGGCATCTCGTCACGCACCGTCAGCCGCCACATGGCCTCGATCATGGAACGCCTCGGCGCCACCAGCCGCTTCGAAGCGGGCCTCAAGGCCGCCCAACGGGGCTGGCTGTAGCCCGAACCCGCCAGCCTCGTCCCGGCACGGGCACTCATTGGCGCGCAGGGCTCCCCCACTCGAGCGATGGCCATCCAGGACTTCGGCGGCCCCGGTCGCACTGCATCCCTTGAGGGGCACCAGAACCTATCCCGCACACTCCATTCCGGCACGGACTGAAGAGCCAGCTTAGTGCCCATTTCAACGGTCCGAGTTTCATGAACACCATCGCCGAGATGTGCGCTTGGTGTCGCCGTGTAAACCTGGAAGTGACGCGTTGTAACTTCACGGGGTGCCCTAAAGCAAACATTACGACCGCTACTAGTGGCACTGGAGGATCGCAATGCCGAACAGCAACGACAACAAAGCGATTCAAACCACTCGGGCCTAGGCTGGTCTTCTCGTCGTACTCTTCGGTGATATCGGCATCGCGCTAGCCGCGATTCTGGTTGCACTACACATCAAGACAGGCTCCGAGGCCGTAGCCATTCTCACCAGCGCATTTACCGCAATAACTGCGATGACTTCGGCGTACTTTGGGATTAGAGCGGCCGCAAATACAGCTCAATCCGCTGTAACTGCAGGAGTTCATTCTGGTGGTGGGCAGGGTACTCAAGGCGGGAAACTGGGTGGACGATAGTCCACCTCTTGGGGCGCGTCCCGCATTTGCGCACATGTCACGCTCTGACTCCCCACTCACATCACATCCGCCCTCATACGGGAGAACGAGCAAGATCTCCATTCGACGGGAAGACAGTCCCCAAGACGGCACCAGCGGCCTTTCAAGGCTCTGAGAAGGCTTTCCTCGGTCTCGATGCGTTCCCTGACTCTGGCGTTTCTCACATCAGCACCGAGAACGCTCGCATCGAGATGTTCGGCGGCAAGCTGCCGCAGGGCGAAGACCCTTGGGACGAGGCTGAAGTCAAAGCGCTCATCGAGGCGATGAAAGGTGACCGTTTGTTCGGCGTGATGCTGCTGACCCTCATTGCCGGAGCGACCCGCCGAGGGGTGCAGGATTCGCTGGGGGGAGGTGGTCGTTGACGAGCTGGGCTGCCCCTTAAAGGCCGACATGCGCAAGGTCAAGGTCGACTCGGACAAGCTTGGCGAGCTGCTGGCCGGTGCGGCGTGATCGTCAGCGTCTGTGAGGGAAAGTGACACGACAGGCCCAGAGAGAGCACAAGAGCCCTGCCTCACCGAAGTGAGACAGGGCTCCGAGATGCGACCACGAGGCGAACCTCTAGTCGGGACGACAGGATTTGAACCTGCGACCCCTTGACCCCCAGTCAAGTGCGCTACCAAGCTGCGCCACGTCCCGTTGTGCCTGCGACCTGGGGTTTCCCCCTGCTCGGCGGCACATGCAGAACATTACCCCACGGCGAGGGGTGTGCATGCACGGGTAATCGGTGAGGGGGGGGAGGATGGGGTGGTGAACGCACGGGATCGGGACGTCGACGGGCGGGCGCGCAGTGCGCGGCCCAGGGATGGGCTGGGGCGGCCGCTCGCCTACGGAGTGGCCGGAGTGGAACGGCAGCCCGAGGGGGTGGTGCGCTCCCCCGGGGAGACCGTGCGGGAGGCGCAGCGCCTGTTGGACGCCGGGATGCCGTTCCATGCGCACGAGGTGTTCGAGGACGCCTGGAAGTCCGGTCCCGAGGCCGCGGCCCCGCTGTGGCGGGGGCTCGCGCAGCTCGCCGTCGGGTTGACGCACGCCGCGCGCGGCAACGCCGTGGGCGGGGCCCGGCTGCTGCGGCGCGGGGCCGCCGGGATCGAGGGGCTGGACGGGCGGCCGTACGGGGTCGACGTGCCGGGCCTGGTCCGGTGGGCCGGGGAGCTGGCCGGCCGGGTGGCGGACGGTGGCCCGGCCGTCGATGCCGCGCGCGAGGCGCCGAGGCTGGGACGCTAGGCGGCGGGCTGGAGGAGGTCCCAGCGGTTGCCGTACAGGTCTTCGAAGACGGCGACGGAGCCGTACGGCTCGTGGCGCGGCGCCTCCAGGAAGCGGACGCCCTCGGCGGTCATCCGGGCGTGGTCGCGCGCGAAGTCGTCGGTGTACAGGAAGTGGCCGACGCGGCCGCCCGTCTGGTCTCCGACCCGGGAGCGCTGGGCCTCGTCCTTGGCCCGGGCCAGGAGGAGCGCGGATTCGGTGGCGCCGGGCGGGCGGACCACGACCCAGCGGGAGCCGTCCGGGCGGGCGGTGTCCTCGGCGAGGTCGAAGCCGAGGGCTCGGGTGTAGAAGTCGATGGCCTCGTCGTAGTCGTTGACGAGGAGGGCCGTGAGGGCGATGTGCGAGGGCATGCCCTCATTGTGTGCCCACGAGGACCACTTCCAGGGTGCGGGGGCCGTGGACGCCCTCCACCCGGTCGAGTTCGATGTCGCTGGTGGCGGAGGGGCCGGAGATCCACGTCAGCGGGCGGGCCGGGTCGAGGAGCGGCAGGGCCTGCGGGACGGAGTCCACCACCTGGTCCGGGACCCGGACCACGCAGATGTGGTGGTCCGGGATCAGGGTGATGCGCCGCCGGCCCTGGCCGGGACCGGCGTCGAGGACGATCGTGCCGGTCTCGGCGATGGCCAGGGCGCAGCCGGTGACCACGCTGTCGACCCGGTCCAGCTCGTACGGGGTGGAGGCCGCCCGGTCGGGTACGCGGGTGGGGCCGCCGGCCGGGAGCCAGTGCGGGGGCAGGCCGGTCGGGACGAGCACCGACCGGGCGCCCCGCGCGCCCAGGAGCCGCGCCAGCAGCGCGGGCAGCGCCTCCTCGTCCGTGCGGTGGACCAGGGCCCGGTACTCGGCGAGGTGGGCGGCGAGCAGGTCCACCCGCTCCGCCGGGGTCCGGGCGCCGTGGACGGGGAGGTAGTCGCGGGGGATCGCCACCGCGGGCGCGTCGTCGCGCAGCGCCCGGCGGATCCGGCCCAAGATGCGGTCCTTGCTGCTCATCGCGGGTTGCTCCGTTCCCGGTCCCACCAGTCACGGAAGGACTGCGCGGCCACGGTGGGCAGTTCGCGGCTGTCGGTCCAGGCCCGCCCTGCTCCGGGGAGCCGGCGGGGGGCCAGCCGTCGGGCCCTGGCCAGCAGGCGCTCCCCCGCGCGCAGGGCCCCCGGGTGGTCCAGGAGCAGCCGGGCGGCACGCATGGCGGCCCGTTCGGCGGTGTGGCCGTCGGCGGGGCGGAGCGTGACGCGGACGCCGGCGCGGGTCACCGGGCCGCCCTGGGCGACCCGTTCGCGGAGGTGGACGAGGACTTCGGGGATGTCGATGGCGACCGGGCAGACCTCGTAGCAGGCCCCGCACAGGGTGGACGCGTAGGGCAGCGAGGCGTCGATCGCGCTGCGGGTGCCGCGGAGTTGGGGGCTGAGGATCGCGCCGATGGGGCCAGGGTAGACGGAGCCGTAGGCGTGGCCGCCGGCGCGCTCGTAGACCGGGCAGACGTTGAGGCAGGCGGAGCAGCGGATGCAGCGCAGGGCCTGGCGGCCGGTCTCGTCGGCGAGGGTGTCGGTACGGCCGTTGTCGAGGAGGACGAGGTGGAAGGCGGTGGGCCCGTCGCCGTCCGCCCCTCTTGACGGGCCCAGTCCGGTCCACATCGTCGTGTACGGGTTCATCCGCTCGGCCGTCGAGGAGCGCGGCAGGGTCTGGAGGAAGATCTCCAGGTCGCGGAAGGTCGGGACGACCTTCTCGATGCCGACGACGGAGATCAGGGTCTCGGGCAGGGTCAGGCACATCCGGCCGTTCCCCTCGGACTCCAGGACGACCATCGTGCCGGTCTCGGCCACCATGAAGTTGGCCCCGGACACGGCGACCTTGGCGCGCAGGAACTTCTCGCGCAGGTGCAGGCGCGCCGCCTCGGCGAGTTCCCGCGGGTCGTCGCCGAGCGGTTCGGGCGCCGGCCGGCCCCAGCCGGCCATCTCGGCACGGAAGACGTCGCGGATCTCGGCCCGGTTGCGGTGGATGGCCGGGACCAGGATGTGGGAGGGGCGGTCGTGACCGAGCTGCACGATGAGTTCGGCGAGGTCGGTCTCGTACGCGGCGATCCCGGCGGCCTCCAGGGCCTCGTTGAGCCCGATCTCCTGGGTGGCCATGGACTTGACCTTGACGACCTCGCGCTCGCCGGTCGCGCGGACCAGCTCCGTGACGATCCGGTTGGCCTCGTCCGCGTCGGCGGCCCAGTGGACGGTGCCGCCGGCCGCCGTGACCGCTTCCTCCAACTGCAGCAGGTAGCGGTCGAGATGGCGCAGGGTGTGGTCCTTGACGGCCTTGCCCGCGGCGCGCAGCCGGTCCCAGTCGGCGAGTTCGGCGACGGCCCGCGCCCGTTTGTCGCGGATGGTGTGCGTGGCGTGCCGGAGGTTGGCGCGCAGCACCTCGTCCCGTACGGCCTCCCGCGCGGCGGCTGGGAAAGCGGGAAGGTCGGGGACGGCAGGGAAGGCGGGCATGCCCAGGTACGTACCGGTCACGACAGCGGTTCCTCCTCGGTCGCGGCCAGGATCTCGGCGAGGTGCAGGGTCCGCAGCGGGCTGTCCGCACGGCGCAGCAGGCCGTCCAGGTGGGCGAGGCAGGAGTTGTCGGCGCCGCACAGCACCTGGGCGCCGGTGCCGGCCGCCGCCGTGATCTTGTCGGTGCCCATGGCGGTCGAGACGTCCGGGTTCTTGAGGGCGAAGGTGCCGCCGAAGCCGCAGCACTCCTCGGCGCCCGGCAGCTCGACCAGGTCCAGGCCCTTGACCGCGGCCAGCAGCCGTCGCGGCCGGTCCCCGAGCCCCAGACCGCGCAGGCCGTGACAGGAGGGGTGGTAGGTGACGGTGTGCGGGAAGTACGCGCCGACGTCGGTCACCCCGAGCACGTCGACCAGGAACTCGGTCAGCTCGTACACGCGCGGCGCGAGCGTGGCGGCCGCCTCGGCGAGCTCGTTGCCGCGCCCCTCGGCCGCCGCCTTCCGGCCGATGCGGGGGTAGTGCTCGCGGATCATCGCGGCGCAGGATCCGGAGGGGGTGACCACGTACTCGTGTTCCGCGAAGGCCCGCGCGGTACGCCGCACCAGTGGTTCGGTCTCGTGGCGGTAGCCGGTGTTGTACTGCGGCTGCCCGCAGCAGCTCTGGGCCTTCGGGAAGTCCACGCCGACCCCGAGCCGCTCCAGGAGGCGTACGACGGCGATCCCGGTTCCCGGGTAGAGCGCGTCATTGACGCAGGTGACGAACAGCGCGGCTCGCATGATGGGCACAATAGCCCGGTGAAGAAGTTCTCAGTGATCGGCATAGGCGCGGGCGACCCGGACCATCTGACCCTCCAGGCGGTCAGGGCGATCGGCGCGGCGGACGCATTCCTCATCCTGGAGAAGGGCGAGGAGAAGGCGGATCTGACCGGGCTGCGGCGCGCGATGCTCGACGCGCACGCCCGTCCCGGCCACCGGCTGGTGGAGGGCCGCGACCCGGACCGGGACCGGACGCCCGCCGACTACGCCCCGACGGTGGACGGCTGGCGCAGCGCGCGGGCCGAGCTCTTCGAGCGCTTCATCGCGGAGGACCTGGCGGACGGCGAGACCGGGGCGTTCCTGGTCTGGGGCGATCCCTCCCTCTACGACTCCACGCTCGCGATCCTCGACGAGGTGCAGGAGCGCGGCCGGGTGGCCTTCGAGCACGAGGTCGTGCCCGGCATCAGCAGCATCTCGGCGCTGCTGGCGCGGCACCGGACCAACCTGAACCGGGTCGGGCGCCCGGTCCAGATCACCACCGGCCGCCGGCTGGCGGAGGGCTGGCCGCAGGACGTGGACGACGTGGTGGTGATGCTGGACGCGCGGCACGCCTTCACCGCCCACCTGGACCAGGACCTCTTCATCTACTGGGGGGCCTACGTGGGCACCCCGGACGAGATCCTGGTCTCGGGCAAGCTCGCGGAGGTCGCCGGGCGGATCGAGGAGCTGCGCACCGAGGCCCGCGCCCGCAAGGGCTGGATCATGGACACGTACCTGCTCAGGCGCGGCTGAGGTAGGACGGGAGGACGGCGGCGAGGCGTGCGTACTCCTCGGGCCGGTTGTAGATCTGGCCGCAGACGCGGATGCCGCCGCCGCCCGGCCAGGGCCAGATCAGCACCCGGATGCCCTGCTCGGCCGCGATCCGTTCGCGCAGCTCGCGGGCCCGCTCCGGGGTGTCGGCGACCCCGGGCGGCAGGCGCAGGGTGCGCATGGCGAGGGCTTCGTCGTGCGGGAGCGGGGTGAGGCCGGGGAGCTCGGCGAGCAGGGCCGCTCCGTGGGCGGCCAGCACGCTGTTGTGGGCCCGGACCTTGGCCGCGTCGAGGCGTTCGAGGAGGTCCAGCCCCTCGGGGGCGGCGAGCCAGCCGGTGTAGTCGGCGGTGGCGCGGTTCTCGACGGAACGCGGGAATCCGTGCTGGTCCTCCCAGGACGGTACGAGCGCCCTGATCCGGGGGCGGTGGTGCGGGGCGACGGCCAGGACCGCACTGCCGGAGGGCGCATAGCCCCATTTGTGGAGGTTGCCGAACCAGAAGTCGGCGCCGCCCGCGAGGGGGTCGGCCAGCATGCCCAGGGCGTGGGCGCCGTCGACGACGGTGGTGATCCCGCGTTCGCGCAGGTCGGCGAGGAGCCGGGGGGAGGCGATGACGCGGGCGGTGGGCGAGCTGACGTGGTCGAGCACGGCCACCCTCGTACGGGGTGTCAGCGCGGCCAGCACCGTCTCGCGCACGGCGTCCTCGTCGGGCAGGTGCGGGTCCAGGGCCACGGTGGTGACCGGGGCGCGGCGGGCGGCGGCCGCGACGACGGTGCCGTAGCCGTGGTCGGTGACCAGGACCTCGTCGCCGTCGGCGAGCGGGACGGCGTCCAGGGCGAGGTTGGCGCCCTCGGTGGCGTTGGCGATGAAGGCGATGCCGTCGGGGTCGGCGCCGAGGTGTGCGGCGATCCGGGTACGGGCCTCGGCGAGGCGGTCCGGGACGGCGATGAAGAAGGCGTCGGGGTCGGCGTGGACCTCGGCGCGGAGCGCGGCCTGGGCCTCCTGGACCGGGACGGGCACCGCGCCGAAGGAGCCGTGGTTCAGGTGGGCGACGCGGGGGTCGAGGCGGAACAGGGCGGGCCCGCCGGGGAACTCCTGGGCGGACCCGGCGGGACGTATCGGCTCGGTCACTGCTCCTCCGGGGATGCGGCGCGGCTGTCCTTCGGATCATCTCCCGCCGCCGCCGGCTCCGGTAGACCGCCGTCGTGCGGCGCGTGGGGGACGTCAGCGCGGGCACGGCCGTGGGCACCGCCGTGGGCACGGCCATGGGCACCGCCGAAGGCGCGGCGCCCGTACGCGAGCAGCTCGCGCGCAGCGGGGCCGGGCGCGGCGCGCCAGACCAGGCAGAGCAGGGCCGGGATGTCGATGTCGTCGATCACGCGGGCGGTGAGCCGGTCGCGGTAGGCCTCGGCCATGGATGCGCTGAGGACGGCGACGCCCAGCCCGCGCGCCGCGAGGTCGGCCATCGCGTCGGCGGCCCCGGCCTGCAGGGCGATGGCGGGCTGGAGGCCCTGTGCGGCGCAGGCCTGGTCGAAGACCGCGCGCAGGCCGGTGCCGGCGGGCATGCAGATCACCGGATGGTCGCCCAGGTCGCGCAGGGTGACGCGGGGCCGGTGCGCCAGCGGGTGGCCGGGCGGGACGGCGATGACGAGCCGCTCGCTGACGATCGTCAGGGCCTCCAGCCCGGCCGGGGCGGCGGTCGCCGCCCCGATGAGCGCCACGTCGACGGTACCGGCGCGGACCGCCTGGACGAGCCGGTCGGAGTCGTCCTCCAACAGGGCGATCTCCACGCCGGGATGGGCCCGGTGGAAGGCGGCGAGGGCGTCGAACAGCGGGGTGACGGTGCAGCCGACGACCATGCCGACCGTGAGTCGGCCCCGGATGACGCCCGCCACGTCCCCCACCGCCTGGCCGACCGCCTCGGCGGCGGCGAGCGCGGCCCGGGCGGGTGCGAGCGCGGCCGCTCCGGCGGGGGTGAGGGTGGCGGTGCGGGCCGCGCGGTCGAACAGCTCGGCGCCCAGTTCCCGCTCCAGCCGGCGGATCTGGGCGCTGACCCCGGACTGGCTGATGTGTACCCGCTCGGCCGCCCGGGTGAAGTTCTGTTCTTCGGCGACGGCGACGAAGTATGCGAGCTGCCTCAGTTCCATGACTGGAGATTCTAGTTACCAGAAGATCCATCTGTTGGACTTCTGATGCGGGTCGGGTCAGCCTGGAGGTACGAAGCGCAGTGGAGGGAACGACCCGTGGAGGAAGTCGTGTACGAGAAGGCGATGCACCCCGAGGACATCACCCGCCTGTTCGTCGAGCGTTCCAACGCCGGCGACGCGGCCGGGGTCGCCGCGCTCTACGAGGAGGACGCGGTGATGGCGTACCCGCCCGGGGAGCGGACCGTGGGCCGCAAGGCCATCCAGGCCCTGTGGGAGCAGGTGCTGGCCCACCGCCCGGTGTTCGAACCCGAGGAGCCGCTGCCGACGCTGGTCAGCGGTGACATCGCCCTCACCTCGACCCCGCCGAAGGACGGCTCCGGCGCCCGCGCGCAGGTCGTCCGGCGCCAGCACGACGGCAGCTGGCTGCGCCTGCTCGACCAGCCCGAATTCGCCCCTCCGGCCGGCTAGGCCGAGCGCGCGGAGCGGGCCGACCGGGCCGAGCGGGGTTGCGCGCGCAGGTCGGGCAGTCGGGCGCAGTCTCCGGATTCGGCCAGGCCCTCGCCCAGGGCCAGGAGCGAAAGGAGCTGCACCGGGCGGCCGGCCGTGGCCGCGGCCTCCAGTTCGTGGTGGCCGTCGAGCAGGAAGTGCGTCAGGCCCCAGTGCCGGTAGTGGTCGGTCCCCGGCCCGATCGCGGGCTCGCACACGTCGAGGGTCGAGACCGCCACGGCCGTCGGGACCGTTCCCCGCTCCATCAGATCGACGTACTCCGCGACGCGCTCCCGGTCGTTCCACGTCGGGGGCACCATGGGCACGACGAACTCGTAGAGGTGGGCGGACGCGTCGACCGCGGTATCGAAGGTGCGGTAGTACGGCGTGTGCGGGTACTCCGGGAGGCCCCAGAACTGGTCGAGCCCCCAGGTGCCCACCTGCTCGCCGCCGAAGTAGTCGCCGTCCCCGCCGGGGACGACCCGGCGGGGTTCCACCCGCAGCAGCAGCGGGAGGTACTCGCCCTCCGGCAGCAGCGCACCGAACGCGGCGATCACACCGCCGTCGTCGGGATCGGCCAGTGGGCCGGCGAGGTGTTCCCCGACGCCGTTCAGCGACAGCGTCTGCTGCGCGGTCTGCCCGCTTCGATCATCACGGGCCGACCGTACGGGACGGATCGGCCCCACCTGCTGCCAGGTGCGGCAGGAGCACCGTCGTCAACACAGGGCCTAGGGGTCAGTCGCGTCCGCTGGTGGCCGCGTAGTACTGGAGGTCCTGCACCTCCACCTTGTGGTCCACCCGGTACGGCAGGTCGACCTTCACGCCGGCCTTCCCGTCCCGGACGACCTGTGCCGAGCTGGTGCCCGGCTTCAGCGGCAGCAGCTGCGAGTGGATCCCGGCGGGGGCCTCGTGACGGCCGTCCGCGGCGCCGACGGCCGTCCGGACGGCTGCGGCCCCGGTGAGGAAGCTGAGCACCTCCACCTTGTCCCGGGGCGGGGCGCTCCCCTTGCGGAGCGACATCACCAGCGACTGGTCGCCCGTCGGGTCGGCGTCAGCGAACTGCGTGCGCGCGGAGAGGTAGAGGGTGTCCCGGACGATTTTCGGCCAGTCGCCCGTCTTGAACCTGGTCAGGTAGTACGAGGTCAGGTCCAGGTACGCGTAGCCGTTGTGCAGGGAGGGGGCGAACTGGCTCCCCTCCGAGTAGTCGTTCCAGGTGGTGAGCTGCACCCAGTCGGCGCCGTCCTCGATGGCGTGCGTCCAGGTCGAGCGCAGGGTCGCGGTGTTGCCCGCCTCGTCGTAGATGCCCTGGTTGGGGCGCGCGTCCTGGACCGACACGGGCTGCATCCAGATCTTGCCCATGTCGTGGGCCCGCTGGACGTCGCGCGTGGAGCTCTCCTGGCCGACGTAGCTGCGGCTGCCCCACTCGGAGAAGCCGTGGCTGATCGGGGCGAACTCGCCGCTGTGGGCGCCGAAGTCGAGGAAGAGCGGGACGAAGGCGGTGCGGATGCCGTGCTCGGACTTCAGGCGGGCGATGACCTCGGTCCACCAGGCCACGCTCTTCTCCTCCGCCTTGAAGGGGGAGACCACGAGGCGGCCGTCGGGGAGCCGGTGCGCGGCGGAGGCGTCGGCGAGCGTGGCGATCGCCTCGGCGAGCACCGCGGGGTCGTCGGTCTTCAGCGAGGTCATGTCCGGCATCAGCATGATCTTGAAGGCCGGGTCCACCGAACGGGCGGCCGCCATCAGCAGGTTGCAGCGGTCCCAGTTCTTGCCGGAGAGGGAGAGCAGGTCGAGGGTGAAGCCGTCGATGCCCGCCGCGCGGGCCGTGCGCACCTCCTGCTGGAGGTTGGCGTACTCCCAGTCGCCGCTCTTCGGGGTCACGGGCAGCGGCCGGTCGCGCAGCAGGCCGCCGTAGCGGTCGTGCTTCCCGTTCTCGCCGTCGGGGTTCAGGTAGTTGCGGGTGTAGTAGTCCCGGTCCGCGGCCGCGTTGTCGAGGGAGAGGGGGTAGGGGGTGAAGTAGTGGGCGAAGACCAACTTCTTGCCCGCCCCGCCGGAGCGCAGGGCCGCCGGCTGGGGCATGTCGAAGGGCAGGGCTCCGGTGGGGCGTTCGGCCCCGGAGTCCACCGCCTCCTTGGGGTTGCCCTTGGCGGCCGCGCCCTCGGTGGGCGCCGGGGGCCCGGTGGGCGAGGGCGTGGCCTCGCCGGGTGTGACGGGAGCGCTGCCGGTCGCGGTGGCCGCCGGCGGGCCCCCGCCGGGAGCCGAGGCGTCCTGTACGGAACCCGCGTCGCGGGGGTCCCAGGCGATTCCGGTGGCCGCGCAGACACCGACCAGGAGGAAGCCGGAGAGCAGCATGGCGAGTAGCGACCTGCGGCCGCGGAAGGCCGGCCGGCGCCGGTGCGACACGGGTCCGGCCGCCCGGCCCGGGCGCGGTGCCCGCCTTCCGGCACGATGCTGTGCTCGCCGGTCCGTTCGCCGGTCCGCTGTCATTCTGGTTCCTCCCGCGAATATGCCCCTACGAGGGGCTGCACAGCAGTAGAGCCCAATCCCGGCTTCCGGACAACCGTTCCCAGGAGCCGGAGTTCGGGTGCGTACGTCACACGGACCACGGGAACTACGCCGCCCGTCCGGCGACCCGGACGGAGTCCCCACCTGGGGCGCAGCGAACGCATTCGTCGGAATGCGACATTCCCCTAGCCTTACGGCGCAAGTGGCGCATAATCGTCGTCACGCGGCTCGAAAAAACCCTCTTGCCGCACTTGGTCACGCATGCAATGGGGGGCATCGTGCCGATGAGGGAATCCGGGGCCATGGGGGAAGCCGGGTCGATGAGGGAAAAAGGGTTATCCGGAACGCTGCCGGCGACGTCCGCCGAAATGTCCCGGCTGCTCACCGCCGTGCGGCGGGGGCGCGTCCTGACCGTGGCGGGAGCCTTCCGCGAGCCGCGGAGCCTGCTGGTACGGGAGATCGCGCGGCGGATCGCGTCCAACTTCTACGACGGGGTGGCCGTCGTCGCCATGAACCCGCAGCACGGTGGCTACGGAGTCCGTGAGTTGACGGCCGAACTGGGCTGCGTACCTGGTATGCCCGCACCGGCCTGCGGGACGGTGAACACCGCCTCGTGGCTGGCCGAACGGGACATGCTGCTCGTCCTGGACGGCGCGGAGCAGCTCGGCCCGGACGCCCTGGCCTGGCTGCGGAACCTGCTGACCGTGGCGCCGGGGCTGCGGATCCTGGCGGCCGGGCGGTCCCCGCTGGCCTTCGAGCAGGAGCGGATCCACCGGCTCTGATCCGAGGGCTCCAGCCACGCCCAGCCCCCGTTGCGTGCGCGGCACAGCGCCGCCATGGAGCCGCCACAGCCCTGCCACGGGGCTGCCGCACCCCGGTTCCAGGGTCTGGCCTGCGGGTTCGGTGGTGCACGAGCACCGCTGCGAACCCCCGGGCGGAGCCCGCGCCCGTGGGGGCCCCGGCGGTGGATCCTGCTGTGGACCCCGGCGGCGGCACGGGCAGTACGCGACCTCCTCACCCTCGCGGGCGGACGGTTCCTGATGGGGACGGAGGACCCGGACGGGTTCCCTGCGGACGGTGAGGGTCCGGTACGTCAGGAGGTGGTCGGGGCGTTCCGCATCGCCCCGACCGCCGTCACCAACGCCCAGTTCGCGTCCTTCGTGAAGGCCACCGGCCACGTCACGGAGGCGGAGTCCTTCGGCTTCAGCTTCATCTTCGCGGGCTTCCTCACCGACGCGCTCGCGACCGTCTCACCCGCGGTGGCCGGGACCCCCCGGGCGTACTGCGCCTGGTCCGGGACCCGGCTGTTCACGGAGGCGGAGTGGGAGTTCGCGGCGCGCGGCGGGCTGGAGCAGAAGCGCTACCCGTGGGGCGACGAGCTGCGCCCCGGCGGGCGGCACATGTGCCACGACTCGTACTGCAACCGCTACCGGGTCGCGGCGCGCACCCGCAACACCCCGGACGGTTCCGCCGGGAGCATCGGCTTCCGGGTGGCCGCGGACCTACCCGTGGGCGGGGCCGCCGGGATCAGCCGAGCTGCCGGCTGAGCTGGCGCCACACCGGGGCCGGGCAGCGCCCCTGCGGCCGGGACTTGAGGAACATCCCGTATTCGACCCGGCGCGGCGGACGGCCGAACTCCACCCAGTGCGCGCGGCCGGAGGCCCTGTCCCAGCCGTCGTTGGGCATCCGGATGTGGTCGGTGCGCCCGTCCTTGTCCTTGGTGGTGATCTGGGCGACCTCCGCGTGGCCGGGATGGACGGCCAGCACCACGCAGTAGTGCCGCAACTGCCGCGCCGGGTCCTCCCGCAGCGGGACCATGGCCAGCCAGATCTCTCCCGGCGCCGGCCGGTGGGTGCGGACGGCGGTGCGCGTGTCGCCGCGGGAGGCGTCCCACCGGCGGACCGCCACGACGAAGGCGAGCGCCACCAGTCCGGCGGCCATGCTCTCGGCCGTGGCCCGGACGTTCCACACCGGGTACTCCCCGACCTTGCTCTGCGTCCACCACAGCGCCGCGGCGACGAGCGCGAGCAGGGCCGCCGCCCGGGCCGGGACCAGCCACCGGGCGCCGGTCCGGCGGCGCGACGCGAACAGGGCCAGCAGCAGGGCCACGACGGCCGGAATGGCGTAGACGATGAGGTACTGGCCGAAGCCCTGCAGCTGCTGCGGCGGTGACTGCTCGGCCAGCAGATCGGGCAGCGCCACCGGCACCGCCAGCAGGTAGCCGACGGTGGGCAGGACGAACAGCACGAGCAGGAGTCCCAGGCAGCCGATGCCGCCGCAGGACGTGTCGGAACGACGTGCCACAGAACCCCCAGAGCGTATGCGGTGAAGCCCCCCGGCGGCACCGACCCCGAACGCTAGCGCAGGGCCCACTGCGCGGCCAGGAGTCCCTGGCGGTGCAGCCCCGGATACGGCTCCGCCCCGGCCGGGCACGGGGCCGGCCGGGGCGGAGCGGATCACGTCGTCAGGGACGCGGTGGTACGGCTGTCGACATCAGCCCAGGAGGGCGAGCGCCTCGTTGAGGGTCGCGGACGGGCGCATGATCGCCGCGGCCTTCGTGGCGTCGGGCTGGTAGTAGCCGCCGATGTCGGCCGGGGAGCCCTGCACCGCGACGAGCTCGGCGACGATGGTCTCCTCCTGCTCCGACAGGGTCTTGGCGACCGGCTCGAAGGCCTTGGCCAGCTCGGCGTCGTCGGTCTGCTTGGCCAGCTCCTGCGCCCAGTAGGTGGCGAGGTAGAAGTGGCTGCCGCGGTTGTCGATGCCGCCCAGCTTGCGGCTCGGCGACTTGTCCTCGTTGAGGAAGGTGCCGGTCGCGCGGTCCAGGGTGTCGGCCAGCACCTGGGCGCGGGCGTTGCCGGTGGTGGTCGCGAGGTGCTCGAAGCTGGCGGCCAGCGCGAAGAACTCGCCCAGGCTGTCCCAGCGCAGGTAGTTCTCCTTGACCAGCTGCTGGACGTGCTTCGGGGCGGAGCCGCCGGCGCCCGTCTCGAAGAGGCCGCCGCCGTTCATCAGCGGGACGACCGACAGCATCTTGGCGCTGGTGCCCAGCTCCAGGATGGGGAAGAGGTCGGTCAGGTAGTCGCGCAGCACGTTGCCGGTCACCGAGATGGTGTCCTCGCCGCGGCGGATGCGCTCCAGGGAGAAGGCGGTGGCCTCGACCGGGGAGAGGATCTTGATGGTCAGGCCCTCGGTGTCGTGCTCGGCGAGGTACGTCTTGACCTTGGCGATCAGCTGCGCGTCGTGGGCGCGGTTCTCGTCCAGCCAGAAGACGGCCGGGACGCCGGTGGCGCGGGCGCGGGTGACGGCGAGCTTGACCCAGTCCTGGATCGGCAGGTCCTTGGTCTGGCAGGCGCGGAAGATGTCACCGGCGGCGACCTCCTGCTCCAGGACCGTGTTGCCCGCGGCGTCGACCAGGCGGACGGTGCCCGCGGTGGCGATCTCGAAGGTCTTGTCGTGGCTGCCGTACTCCTCGGCCTTCTGCGCCATGAGACCGACGTTCGGGACCGAGCCCATGGTGGACGGGTCGAAGGCGCCGTGGGTGCGGCAGTCGTCGACGACGACCTGGTAGACGCCGGCGTAGCTGCTGTCCGGGAGGACGGCGAGGGTGTCGGCCTCGGCGCCGTCCGGGCCCCACATGTGGCCGGAGGTGCGGATCATGGCCGGCATCGAGGCGTCGACGATGACGTCGGACGGCACGTGCAGGTTGGTGATGCCCTTGTCGGAGTCGACCATCGCGAGGGCCGGGCCCTCGGCGATCTCGGCGTCGATCGAGGCCTTGATCGCGTCGCCGTCGGGCAGCGCGCCCAGGCCGTTCAGGACGGCGCCGAGGCCGTCGTTGGGCGACAGGCCGGCGGCGGCCAGGGTCTCGCCGTAGCGGGCGAAGGTCTTCGGGAGGAAGGCGCGGACCACGTGGCCGAAGATGATCGGGTCGGAGACCTTCATCATCGTGGCCTTGAGGTGCACGGAGAACAGCACGTCCTCGGCCTTGGCACGCTCGATCTGGTCGTTCAGGAAGGTGCGCAGCGCGTCGACGTGCAGGACGGACGCGTCCACGACCTCACCGGCGAGGACCGGTACGGACTCGCGCAGCACGGTGGTGGCGCCGTCGGCGGCGACGTGCTCGATGCGCAGGGTGCCGGCCTCGGCGATGACGGTGGACTTCTCGGTGGAGCGGAAGTCGTTCTCGCCCATGGTGGCGACGTTCGTCTTCGACTCGGTGGTCCAGGCGCCCATGCGGTGCGGGTGCGTCTTGGCGTAGTTCTTGACCGAGGCGGGGGCGCGGCGGTCGGAGTTGCCCTCGCGCAGGACCGGGTTGACGGCGCTGCCCTTGACCTTGTCGTAGCGGGCGCGGATGTCGCGCTCCTCGTCGGTCTTCGGGTCGTCCGGGTAGTCCGGGAGGGCGTAGCCCTGGCCCTGGAGCTCGGCGACCGCGGCCTTCAGCTGCGGGATCGAGGCCGAGATGTTCGGAAGCTTGATGATGTTGGCTTCCGGGGTCTTCGCCAGCTCGCCGAGCTCGGCGAGGGCGTCGGCGATCCGCTGGCTCTCCTGGAGGTACTCCGGGAAGACGGCGATGATCCGACCGGCCAGGGAGATGTCACGGGTCTCGACATTCACACCGGCCGTCGACGCGTACGCCTGGATCACAGGCAGGAAGGAATACGTCGCGAGGGCCGGGGCCTCGTCAGTGTGCGTGTAGATGATGGTCGAGTCAGTCACCGGATGCTCCGCTCCACAGTCTGCGTCTCTCGTCTGCAACATTGCTCGACATCAAGATATCTCGTGATCGGGCCGCTCTGGACAGCCCCCTGCCGCCAGTCCGGGAGACGCGTGTCACGCGGGCTCCGGCGGGCCCCGGAAATGGCGAAAGCGCCGCCCCCGACTGTTCCCGGCCGGGGGCGGCGCTCAGGCGTTCAGGCCTCGATCAGGCCCGTACGGCAGATCAGGCGGCGTAGGCCTTCGGGTCCGCGCCGTACTCGTTCGGCTGCGTCTGACCGGCGGTGGCCAGGAGGACGATGAACCAGATGAAGCCGACGAGGGGCACCAGGTTGATGAAGATCCACCAGCCGGACTTGCCGGTGTCGTGCAGGCGGCGGATGGTGACACCCAGGGCCGGCAGGAGGATGGCGAGCGCGTAGAGGCTGTAGAGCAGCGGGGAGGTGCCCAGCACGCCGTCGAGGATCGCGACGATGATCGCGGCACCCAGGTTGAAGAGGAAGAACATCCAGTACTCCTGGCGGCGCGCGCGGCCGGAGAAGACGGCGTACTTCTTCAGGACATCGGTGTAGTGGTTCATGAGGGTCCCCCCAGAGGACGATCGTTCGGGCCCGTCCTGCTGGAGCAAGCCGGGGCAGAACTTATGCCCCCCTTACGTCGCGGTCAAGCCACTTCACAACCGGCCGGAATGGGAACTTTCCTTCGCTTCTCCGGCCAAACGCGGTGGTATCTGGCGTTACTTGAGCCCCACGGATCACCTTTGAGCACAAGGCGTGGCGAAATGGCCCGTGTTCAGGAAGGGCAGGGGTCCCGCTCGGGAGTGCCGAGTCGCCCGGGGGCGGCGAAAAGCCCTCAATGTCCGACGTGTTCACGCGCCCGCCCCGCGGAACCTGGCTTGATCCACTCACGGATCGTTACCTCACCGCAGCCTGAGCCGTCGCGGCCCGGGACAGAAGGTGATATTCCGACCCGGGTCGCAACGGCGGGGCGGCCGTCAGCCGATGTGGAAGGAGTCCCCGTAGACCTTCCAGTCGAGCGGCGTATTGAGGTTCAGATTGCCCTTCTTCAGGAAGACCCGCTGCGCGGTGTCGACCCGGCTGGTGTCGCTGTGCGCCTCCTCCTGCTTCATCGCCCAGACCCGGGCATCGAGGAAGGCATTGAGGTAAGCGGTCTCGTTGCCGCCCTGGGACGGGGGCTTGGCCTTGGACAGGGCGCGCTTGCGGATGTTGCGGAAGCTGGTGGAGTCGCCGCCGTCGCCGTGCATGACGATGGCGTCGTAGTAGATGAACTGACCGAGCACGCCGACCCCGTCGGCCTTGCCCTGGTTCACGGACGGGTTGAAGTAGACCCGGTCGCGCTCGTGGTCCTGGGCCTTGCGGAAGTCGGCGTCCTGAGCCGCCTTGGCCCAGTCCTTGGTGAAGTTCGGATCGAGGCCGGCGTGCGAGTCGCTGCCGTCGACCTTGCGCAGGGCGGGGAGGTACTTGGCGAGGACGTTGCCCGGCTTGATCTGCGTGTAGTACTCGACGAGGTCGAGCATGTCGCCGGTGCCGGAACAGAATCCGATGATGCCGGCCGTATAACCGCGGCCGTCGTCTATGTCCTCGATGTACTTGTACTGGGCCTTCCAGTCCAGCGAGGAGTTCTCCGCACTGGAGACGATCTTCATGGCGATCTCCTTCTTCGCCGGATCGTCGAGTCCTACGGCCGCTGCCGCCGCGGTCTCCGCCGCGGGGGCGGGAGCCGTGGTGGCGTGGGCGGCGACGGGGGCGGCGATCAGTGCACTGCCGAGCAGTGCTCCGATCGCCAGCATCTTGCGGCGGGGGGTGAACACAAGGCCTCCATCTGGTAGTTGAGGCGTCCCAGCTTCGTTAGGAAACTTTACTACCAGAGCTGACGGCAGCTCAATACCCAGGCGCACCCCAAGGAATGGACCCGTCCGGTCAGAGCCAGCCGTTACGCCTGAAGCCCCGGTGGATGACGACGCAGGCGAGCACCATGACGCCGAGGACCAGCGGGTAGCCGTAGGTCCAGTGCAGTTCGGGCATGTGGTCGAAGTTCATGCCGTACACGCCGCAGACCATGGTGGGGACGGCGACGATCGCCGCCCATGCCGTGATCTTGCGCATGTCCTCGTTCTGGGCGACGGTCACCTGCGCCAAGTGGGCCTGCAGGATGGAGTCGAGGAGGTTGTCGTAGGCGCCGATCTGTTCCGTGGCCCGGGTCAGGTGGTCCGCCACGTTCCGGAAGTACGCGCGGGTCTCCGGCGGGATGACCGGTATCGGCTGCGTGGCCAGCTGCTGGAGCGGGCGGCCCAGCGGCGCCACCGCCCGCCGCAGTTCCAGGAGTTCGCGCTTGAGCTGGTAGATCCGCCCCGCGTCGCCGCGGCCGCCGTCTTCGCTGAAGACCGCGGTCTCGACGGCGTCGATGTCGTTCTGCACCGCGTCCGTCACGGCCACGTAGTCGTCGACCACGTGGTCGGCCATGGCGTGCAGAACGGCCGCGGGCCCGTTGGCCAGTTGGTCCGGGGCGCGCTCCAGCTCCTCGCGAACCGGGCCCAACGTGCCACGGCCGCCGTGCCGGATCGTGATGATGAAGTCCTGGCCGGTGAAGGCCATCAGCTCGCCGGTCTCCACCACCTCGCTGGTCGCGGTCAGCTCCTCGTGCTCCACGTAGCGCACGGTCTTGAAGACGGAGAACAGCGTGTCGTCGTAGCGCTCCACCTTGGGTCGCTGGTGCGCGTTGACGGCGTCCTCGACGGCGAGGGGGTGCAGGCCGAACAGCTCGGCCAGCCCGGCCAGCTCCGACCGCGTCGGCTCGTGCAGGCCGATCCAGACGAAGCCGTCACCGGTCTTGCGGACCCGGCGCAGCGCCTCCTCGACCTCGGCACAGTCCTCCTGCCGTACGCCGTCCCGGTAGACCACGCAGTTGACCACCGCACTGCCGAGCGGGGAGCGGGCCGGGTGGCTGAGGTCGACGGCCCGCCGGTAGCTGCGCCGCACGACCCGGCGCAGGTTGCTGAACATGGACAACGGCGTACTCCCCTTCGGCGGATCAACGGCCAGTCTGCCATCGCCGCCGGAACGCCCGCGTCCGGGCTCACCGCGCCGGCGGCACCCGCCGCCCGCGTCAGACCCGGTCGATGAACACGCTGGTCGACTTCACCCGTGCCGTGGCCCGCGCGCCCACCTCCAGTCCGAGCTCCTCCACCGCCTCCCGCGTCAGCAGCGACACGATCCGGTGCGGCCCGGCCTGGATCTCCACCTGCGCGTCGACCGTGCCCAGCTTCACCCCGGTGACGATGCCGGGGAAGGCGTTGCGGGCCGAGGTGTACGGGGCCTCCTCGCCCTCGGCGCCCTCCTGCGCGGCCTGGACGCAGAAGGCGGCCAGGTCGGGCCCGTCCACCATCCGCCGCGTGCCCTCGCGGTGGGTGGGGAACCGCTCGGCATCCGCCCAGCGCCGGGCCGTGTCGACGCTGACGCCGAGCAACCGGGCCGCCTGGCCGATCGTGTAGGACTCCATGGGTCGCAGCTTAGGGGGTGTCTTGGCGGTCGGGCCGGACCGCGAGCCCGGACCGGTCAGGGCGCCGGGGGCCGGAGCGACTCCCGGGCCGCCGCCGCGATCACTTCCGCGACCATCGACAGAGCGGGCGAGTCGAGCCTCCACTGCTGCCAGTACAGGGGGACGTCCATCGGCCGCAACGGCTCCAGCAGCACCAGCTGCCCCGTCCGCACCAGCGGTCTCGACTGCTGCTCCGGCACCAGACCCCACCCGAGCCCCGCAACCACCGCGTCACGGAACCCCTCCGACGTCGGTATGTAGTGCCGTACCGACCCCGCACCAGCCGCCGGGTCCCCCGTCAGCGCCCGGACGAAGGCGTCCTGGAGGTCGTCCTTCCGGTCGAAGACGATCGTCGGCGCCTCGCGCAGGTCCCGCTCCGGCTCCCCCGTCAGGTACCGGGCCGCGAACGCCGGGCTCGCCGTCGGCAGGTACCGGACCAGTCCCAGCATCCGTACGCTGCACCCGGCCACCGGGTCGGGCGAGGAGGTCACCGCCGCCATCACCTGCCCCTCCCGCAGCAGCGCCGTCGTGTGGGACTCGTCCTCGCGGTGGAGCTCGATGGAGACCGGTGGATCCTGCGGCACCCGTGCGAGCGCGGGCAGGAACCAGGTCGCGAGGGAGTCCGCGTTCACCGCGATCGGCAGCCGCACCGGGCCCATCCCGTCGGCCATGCCCAGCTCCGCACGCGCGTCGCGCTCCAGGCGGGCCAACTGCCGGGCGAAGCGGACCACCACCTCCCCGGATTCGGTCGCCCGCACCGGCTTCGTCCGCATCAGCAGCACCCGCCCGGTCCGCTGCTCCAGCGCCTTGACCCGTTGGCTGACGGCGGAGGGGGTCACGTGCAGGGCGGCCGCCGCCGCGTCGAAGGTGCCCTCGTCCACCACGGCGAGCAGCGTGCGTACCTGGTCCAGCGGAAGCTCGTCCATCACGAGCGCTAATGGTACGTAAAAATCTTTAGCTGTACTGAACCGATCCGGCTGCCTACCGTCGGCGTCATGAACTACGGCATCACCACCGCGGCCCTGGCCGGCTTCGGCAGCGGACTCTCCCTCATCGTCGCCATCGGCGCGCAGAACGCCTTCGTCCTGCGCCAGGGCGCGCGCCGCCACGCGGTCCTCGCCGTGGTCGCCATCTGCGCCGTCTCCGACGCGGTCCTCATCACCCTCGGCGTCGCCGGCGTCGGCGCCTTCGTCACCGCTTGGCCGACCGCCCTGACGGTCGTCGGGCTGGCCGGGGGCGGGTTCCTGATCTGCTACGGGGTCCTGGCCGCCCGCCGGGTGCTGCGGCCCGCCCCCGGCGCCGCCCTCACCACGGAGGGGGCGACGAGCCGGTCCGCCCGCCGGGCCGTGCTGACCGCTCTGGCCATGACCTGGCTCAACCCGCACGTCTACCTGGACACCGTGCTGCTCCTCGGCTCCCTCGCCGCCGACCGCGGCGACCTGCGCTGGGCCTTCGCCATCGGGGCCGTGCTGGCCAGCCTGACCTGGTTCGCCGGTCTGGGCTACGGAGCCCGGCTGCTGAGCGGCCTGCTCGCCCGCCCGGCCGCCTGGCGGGTCCTGGACGGGCTCGTGGCTGCGACCATGGTCACCATGGGCGGCCTGCTGCTGGCCCGCGCCTGAGTCCGCATGTCGGCGCCGGGCACCCGTCGCGGCCGGGGCATAGTGCTCGTGGCCGCCGACCCGATCCACAGGAGCCCGCCGTGCCCGACCGTCCCTCCCCGCTCGTGGCCGCCACCGGGGTCGTCCTGGACGCGCGCGGGCGGGTCCTCGTACTGACCACCCCGGGCCGGACGGACCCGCAACTGCCGGGCGGCGCGGTCGATGACACCCAGACCCCGGAGGAAGGGCTCGCCCGGGCGCTGCGGGAAGGGCTGAACCTCGCCCGGCCGGCAGGCCGGCTGCTGGCGGTGGACTCCCGGCCGCCCGGCACGCCCGGCACGCCCGGCCGCTCCCTGATCGTGCACGTCCACCTCGTCGGCCCGCTCCCGGCGGCGGAGGCCGCGGCGATCTCCTTGCCCGTCGGGGAGACGGCCGAGGCGCACTGGCTCCCGCCGGAGGCGGCCTGCGCGCTGCTGTCCGACCGTGTCGCGCCCCGGCTGCGCGCCGCACTCGCCGCCCTGCACACCGGCTCCTTCGCCCACCTCGTCGACGGGGTGCCCCAGCCGGGCTCACCGGCCGGTCTGGACCCGGCACGGCGCGTGGCCCTCGAGCACTCGGGCACCCTCGACCCGGCCAGCCACCGGGCCAGCCGCCCCAAGGCGGTGACCGCGGCGAGCGTGCTGTTCACCGGCTCCGACGGCCGGATCCTGCTGGTGCAGCCCGCGTACGGCAGGTCCGACCGCTGGAACCTGCCCGGCGGCGGCATCGACAGCGACCTCGGCGAGATCCCGCGCGCCGCCGCCCGGCGGGAGGTCCACGAGGAGCTCGGCCTCGACCTCGCCCCGGGCCGGCTGCTCGCCGTCAACTGGTCCCACAAGCCCGGCCGTCCGGCCCGCATCCGCTTCCTCTACGACGGCGGCGTGCTCGACGCCCCCGCCCTCGCCCGGATCCGGCTGGACCGGACCGAGCTGCTCCAGTGGCGCACCGTCACCCCCGCGGAACTCCCCGGCCTGGTCAAACCCGCCCTGCGGCGCCAGATCACCGCCTGCCTGACCGCCCGCGCCACGGGCGCCGGCCCGCTGGAACTCCACGCGGGCCGCCCCTGACCGGCGGGCCCGGCCGCCGCCGCGCCGGGCCGCGGCGGCGGGGTTACCGTCGGCGGCATGGACGGTGATCGCCGACGGTGGCGCCAGTGCTTGCTCGGCGGGGCGGTGTTCGCCGTGTGCATGGCGGGCACCACGCTGCCCACCCCCCTGTACGGGCTCTACCAGGAGAAGTTCGGGTTCTCCGAGTTGGTGGTGACCGTCGTGTACGCCGTGTACGCCTTCGGGGTGATCGGCGTGCTGCTGCTGGCGGGCAACGCCTCGGACACCGTCGGTAGGCGGCCCGTACTGCTGGCCGGCCTCGCCTTCTCGGCGGCCAGCGCCGTCTCTTTCCTGTGCGCCACCGGCATGGGCTGGCTGTACGCGGGCCGGCTGCTGTCGGGACTGTCCGCTGGGCTGTTCACCGGGGCCGCCACGGCCTACGTGATGGAACTGGCGCCGAGGGGCGGCGCCACGCGGGCCACGTTCGTGGCGACGGCCGCCAACATGGGCGGGCTGGGCTGCGGCCCGCTGCTCGCCGGAGTGCTCGCGCAGTACGCCGCCTGGCCGCTGTACCTGCCGTTCGTCGTGCACCTCGCGCTGGTGGCCGTCTCGGCCGCCGTCCTGGCGCGGCTCCCCGAGACCGTGCGCGACCGGCAGCCGCTGCGTACCATACGGCCGCAGCGGCCCGGCCTGCCCCCGCAGGTGCGGTCGGTGTTCGTGCCCGCGGCGATCGCCTCCTTCGTGGGCTTCGCCCTGTTCGGGGTGTTCACCTCGGTCAGCCCCGCCTTCCTCGCGCAGTCCCTGGACGTGCACAACCGCGCGGTGAGCGGGCTGATCGTCGCCCTGGCCTTCTTCGCCTCGACCGCCGGGCAACTGGCCGTCGGCCGGGTCGGGGTGGTCCGGTCGCTGCCACTGGGCTGCGCCGGGCTGCTCGCCGGGCTGGCGCTGCTCGCGGGCGCGCTGTGGTGGGACCTGCTGGCCCTGGTGGTGGCGAGCGCCGTCGTCGGCGGGGCCGGGCAGGGCCTGGCGTTCCGCGGGGCGCTGGCCACGGTGGCCGCGGCCTCGCCGCCGGACCGACGCGCGGCGGTGATCTCGATGCTGTTCGTGGTGGCGTACACGGGCATCTCACTGCCGGTGATCGGGGTGGGGCTGCTGGTGGGCCCGATCGGTCTGGAGGGCGCCGGGCTGGTGTTCATCGCCTGCATGGCCCTCCTGGTCACGGCCGCGGCCAGCTACCTGCTGCGTCGGCCCGTTCAGGCGCGCGCCTGAGCGCGGACGCGCCTACCCGGATCCCCGTACGGCGGCCGCGGGTCACTCCGGCCGGCCCCGGCCGCTCAGTTCGTCGCCGAGCGGGCTGCGGCGGTAGAGGACCTGCCGTCCGTCGCGCGCCCGGGAGAGGAGGCCGGTGGCGTACAGCACGCCCAGGTGCTGGGAGACGGCGCTCGCGGTGACCCCGAGGCGCCGGGCCAGCTCCACGGTGGGCAGCGGCTCGTCGAGCAGGTCGAGCAGTCTCGCCTTGGGCGCGCCCAGCAGGGACACCAGGGCGGCCGTGCCTGCGACGGGCTCGCGCACCCACAGGGTCGCCACGCCCCGGCTCGGGTACGCCAGCGTCGGCGCCTCTTCGGGGCTGACCGGGGGTGCGGGCTTGTGCGCGAACACGGACGGTACGAGGAGCAGCCCGCGGCCGGACGCCACGACGCGGTGCCGGCTGATCATCTGTCCGATGTGCAGCACGCCGTCGTGCCACCGCAGGTTCGGGTGGATGTCGGCGAAGAGGAGGCGGGCTCCGCCCATGGCCAGCTGCCGCGCGCGGTAGGTCATGTCGGCCTCCAGCAGGAGGCGCATCCGCGGCCACATCGGCTGGACGGCGATCTCCCAGTACCGGCGCAGCAGCGCGCAGAGGGCGTCGCGGAGGGCGACGACGGGCCCGTCGTCGGGGGCGAGGGCGGCGAGCAGCGGGGTGGGGAGCGGGTCCGGGGCGTGCGCGGCCAGCAGGTCGCGGCGGACCAGGTCCGGGGGCGTCCGGCCGACGGCGGCCAGTTCCTCCTCGAAGGACGGCGCGAAGCTCGCGGGGCGCGGCGTGAGGAAGTCGGGCAGGGTGCGCCGTACCGCGACCACGGACATCAGCAGCTCGGTGTCGAGCCCGTCGGGCGAGTCGAGCGAGTCCAGCGCGCCGAGGACCGACCTGCGCCACGGGAGGTGCAGGGCGGAGAGCCCCGGCTCGCGCAGCACGCGCAGGCTGAGCACGGTCTCGTACAGGGGTGAGAGCGCGAACCGGGTGTCGGCGAGGTCTTCGACGCCGAGCTCGAAGCTGATCATCAAGGCATACGCTACATCGATTGTCGCGGGCGGGGACGTGCCGTGAACTCCCCCCATGACAACTCCCCGCATGACGGGCGTCGTTCACCGGGGGTCCGGGATGAACCGCCGGTTGCTCCTGCTCCTCACCTTGACCTGCGCCGTCGGCGTGGGCACCGTCTACTTCCCGCAGGCGGTCAGCCCGCTGGTCGGTACGGCCCTGCACGTGTCGCCCGGCTCCGCCGGCCTCGTGGTGACCGCGATCCAGATCGGCTACACGGCCGGGATCTTCCTGCTGGTGCCGCTCGGCGACCGGCTCCCGCACCGCCCGTTCCTCGTCACCCTGCTCGCCCTGACCGGCACCGGCCTGTTGGCCGCGGGCTGCGCGCCGGGGCTGGCGCCGCTCCTCGCCGCCGCGGCCGTCGTCGGTGTGACGACCGTGGCCGCGCAGGTCATCAGTCCGCTGGCGGCCGGTCTGGTGGCCGCCGACCGTCGGGGAGCCGTACTGGGCACCCTGCTGAGCGGTTCGACCGGCGGCATGCTGCTGGCCCGCACCTTCGGCGGGACGCTCGGCGAGTGGCTGGGGTGGCGGGCCCCCTACCTGGCGGCCGGGGCCGTGGCCCTGGTGCTGGCGGCCGTCCTGTCCCGCGCCCTTCCGGTCACCTCCCCGACCTCGCGCCGGCCGTACCCGGCCCTGCTGGCCGAGCCGTTGCGCCTGCTGCGCACCGAGCCGGAACTGCGCCGCTCCTGCCTCTACCAGGCGGCGGTCTTCGGTGCCTTCTCGGCGGTGTGGACCTGCCTGGCGCTGCTGCTGACCGGCCCGGCCTACGGCCTGGGCGCCCACGCGGTGGGGATGCTGGCCCTGGTGGGCGCGGTGACCATGCTGTGCACCCCGTACGCCGGGCGCCTGGTGGACCGCACGGGCGCGGACCGGGTGAACCTCGTCTGCCTGCTCGGGGTCCTCGTCTCGGCGGCGGTCCTCGCCGCGGGCGCCGGTGGCGGGGCGGCGGGACTGGCCGCGCTTGCGGGCGGCACGCTGCTGCTCGACGTCTCGATGCAGTCCGGCACGGTCGCCAACCTGGCCCGGGTGTACGCCGTGCGGCCCGATGCCCGCAGCCGGCTCAACACCGCGTACATGACCTGCGCCTACCTGGGCGGCAGCGGCGGGTCCTGGCTGGGCGTACGGATCTACGGCCGGGCCGGCTGGCGGGGCGTGTGCGCGCTCGTGGCCCTGTGCGCCGTGATCGCCCTGGCCCGGCACCTCGTGGCGCCGCACGGGCACAACCACGGGCGCGGGCGCGACGCACGACAGGCGGGGGGCGATGGGCGGGGCGTCCCGGTGCCGGTCGGCATCGGTGGCCCGCCCACCGCCGCCCCGCCTGTCGGTTCAGCCGGTCGAACGGTGTGACGGTGGTGCGACGGATCAGACCGCCGGAACCGGGTAGGTCGGGTACTCGACGCCGGACACGTGCTGGACCACACGGATGACCTGGCAGGAGTAGCCGAACTCGTTGTCGTACCAGAGGTAGAGGATGGCGTTGTCGCCGTCCACCTTGGTGGCGCCCGCGTCGACGATCGAGGCGTGGCGCGAGCCGACGAAGTCCATGGAGACCGCGTCGGGAGCCGTGGTGAAGTCGATCTGGCGCTTGAGCGGCGAGTGCAGCGAGACGTCGCGGAGGTAGTCGAGGACCTCGTCGCGGGTGGTCTCACGGCCCAGGCGCAGGCTCAGGATGGCGATCGAGACGTCCGGGACGGGGACGCGGATCGAGCTGCCGGTGATCGGCGCCTTGAGGTCGGGCAGCGCCTTGGCGACGGCGGAGGCGGCGCCGGTCTCGGTGATGACCATGTTCAGCGGCGCGGAGCGGCCACGACGGTCGGCCTTGTGGTAGTTGTCCAGCAGGTTCTGGTCGTTCGTGAACGAGTGGACGGTCTCCACGTGACCGCGCAGGACACCGTACTCGTCGTCCATGGCCTTGAGCGGCGGGACGATCGCGTTGGTGGTGCAGGAGGCGCAGGACAGGATCTGCTCGTCCGGCTTGATGGTGTCGTGGTTGACGCCGTGGACGATGTTCGGGACGTCGCCCTTGCCCGGGGCGGTCAGCACGACCTTGTCGATGCCGGGGCGCAGGTGCTTGGACAGACCCTCGCGGTCGCGCCACTTGCCCGTGTTGTCGATGAGGATGGCGTCCTTGATGCCGTGCTCGGTGTAGTCCACCTCGGACGGGTCGTTCGCGTAGATCACCTTGATGGCGTTGCCGTTGGCGATGATCGTGCTGCTCGCCTCGTCGACGGTGATCGTGCCCTGGAACTGGCCGTGGATCGAGTCGCGGCGCAGCAGCGAGGCGCGCTTGACGATGTCCTGGTCGCCGCCCTGACGGACGACGATGGCGCGCAGGCGCAGGCCGTTGCCGGAGCCGGCCTTCTCGATGAGCAGGCGGGCGACGAGGCGGCCGATGCGGCCGAAGCCGTACAGGACGACGTCGCGGCCCTCGCTGCGCTCGATCTTGTTCGCGCCGGTGGCACCGGCGACGGCCTCGGCGGTGAACTCGGCCACCGAGAGGCCGCGGTCGTCGCTCTTGTAGTCCGCGGCGAGCATGCCGATGTCGATCTGGGACGGGCCGAGATCGAGCGTGGTGAGCACCTGCAGGAACGGCAGCGTCTCGGTGACCGAGAGCTCCTCACCGTCGATCTGCCGGGCGAATCGGTGGGTCTTGAGGATGCTGACCACCGACTTGTTCACCAGGGAGCGGCTGTGGAGCAGGATCGTGACGTCCCGCTCCCGGTGCAGCTTCCCGATGATCGGGATCATCGACTCCGCGATCTCCTCGCGGTTCTTCCAGCTGGTGAACGAGTCCTCATTGACAGTCACAGGATTATCTTTCGAGCTAGGCGGTGCTCATATGCTAACCCGCCGCCATTTTGGTCACTTAAGCGGTACCCACCGTGTCGGGAACGGGCACTATGTGACATCAATTTGTACGTTTTTTCAATGGTTTGCCGAGAGAACGTGCCTCAGAACCTGCCGCGGAGTCGCATCCCGAGCGGGCGGCCGTCCGGGTCGACGAGCAGGTGGTGCAGGGGGGCGGCGAGGACCCGCTGCGTCACGGACAGGTCCGGGGACACGTACCGGCGCAGCCGACCGGGCGGCCGGGGGCCGGGGCGGCCGCTCTCGTGCCAGGCGTCCAGGGCCCGCGCGCTCGCGGCGAAGGCGGCGAAGGCGGACACCGGGTCGCACAGCTCGTCCGCCGCCCCGGCCCCGGTGTGCTCGCGCATGAGTTCCAGGCGCAGCTCCCGGGCGAAAGCGCGTGCGCCGTCCCCGAGACCTCCCGGGTCGGCCGGCCGCCTCGGGTCCGGGCACTCGTCGTACACGGCGCAGCCGAGCTCCGAATCGTGCGTCCACGAGCGGAGGTTGACGTTGTCGGAACCGACCGAGGCCCACACGTCGTCGATCACGCACACCTTGGCGTGGACGTAGACCGGTGTTCCCGCCCGGTTCTCCAGCCCGTACACCGCGACCCGGTCGCCGCCGGCCCGGCGCAGTTCCTCCAGGGCGTTGATCCGTCCGATCAGGTTCATGGGCAGCGTGAGCCGGCCGTCCTGCTCCGGGACGGTGGGGACGACCCCGATCAGCCGGAGCCCCGGGTGTGCGGCCAGTGCCCGGGCGAAGCGGTCCACCACCCGGGGGGACCACAGGTACTGGTCCTCCAGGTAGATCAGCGCCCTGGCCCGGCGCAGCGCCTTGGTGTACCCGCGGGCGATGCTGCGCTCGCCGTCGGGGGCGAAGGGGTAGCCGTACAGCAGACGGTTCGGATAGGTCCGCAGCAGTTGGACGGTGTGCGTGCCGCAGGACCGTGGATCGGGTGTCTGCGGTGGCAGCCGGTCGGCGCTGACGTCCTCGCGGTGCATCAGCTCCCGCAGTCGGGTGAGCGGGCTCCGGCTGAGCGGAGCCGGGTCCTCCCACCGCTCGCGGAAGACGGCCTCGACGTCGCCGACGACCGGCCCGCGCAGGGCGAGCTGGACGTCGTGCCAGGGCGGGTGCGGCCCGTAGGCGGCGGCCAGGGGCAGCGACTGGCGGTCACCGCGGTGCGAGGCGTCGTCGTTGCGGTTGCGACAGAGGTCGATCCCGCCGACGTAGGCGACGTCCAGCTCCGGGCGGTCGCGGTGGCGCAACACCACCAGTTTCTGGTGGTGGGAGCCGCCGGGCCGCACCCTCATGTCGAGCAGGCACTCACCGCCGGCCCGCGCGATCTCCTTGCCGAAGCGGAGGTTCTCCTCTTGGCTGAAGTGAAGACCGTCCAGGTGGGAACGCCACAACAGGCCCTTGACGAGGACTCCGCGCTCGGCCGCCCGGCACAGGACGGAGCCGACCTCCGTGCCGGGCCCGTCGAGCCGCTCGTCGGGATCGCCCCGCCAGTCGGTGAACAGCAACAGATCGCCCGGACCCATCGCACGGACGGCCGCCAAGAGCTCCGCGAAGTAGACGGCGCCGTGGACCAGGGGCCGTACGTCGTTGCCCGTGGACCAGGCCGCGCCGCCGGGGCGGCGCCGGTCCAGGCGCGTCGCCGGGTTGCCCCGCTCAGCGGGGAGCAGGAGCCAGTCGGCGTGTGTCACGGTACCGGCTCCCCGGCCGCGCGCTACCAGGAGTGACGGCGGTCATCCGGTCCTCCGATCACGCTGGTGCACCCCGGTTCCAGGCTAGCCTCCGGGACGGCGCGGCGCCCTCATCCCACGGGTTCGACGGAGGCGCCGCGGCCGGCCGGCGGGTGCGGGACGGCTCCCCCGCGCACGCCGCGCGTCCCGCGGAAGACCACGTCGACCATCCGTCGCTCCGGGCCGCTCCGGCGCAGGTAGCGGTAGCCGAGGAAGGCCGCCGGGCCGAAGAACACCTGGGCCGGGATGAGGGTCGGCGCGTGGTCGGTGACCGCGGCGAGGACGTGCAGCGCGGCGACCGGGGCCACCGCACCGAAGAGGGTGACCAGCGCGATCCCGGTCCGCAGCCCCCGTTTCGCGTACGCCTTGTAGGCGGTGGTGGTGAACAGGGCGTACGCCAGCAGGTCGCCCATGCCGACCACCGCCCCCAACTCCTCGCCGATGCGCAGCCCCGCGGCGGGGGCGTACGGATACCCCTGGACCGCGTCGGACAACTGCTGGGTCAGCGGTACGACCCAGGCGAAGAAGGCGTCGTACGCGGTGAGCGCGAGCAGGAACCACGCGACGTTCTTCAGCCGCATGCCGCCCTGCACGTTGAGGTTCGTGGCGGAGACGACGATCAGCGCGACGACGGTGCTGTTCGCCACCCAGTACGGCGGCGCGGTCTCGCCGAAGGCCAGGTGCGCGACGAGGACGCTCGCGATCAGCACGGCGATCAGCGCCCAGCGCAGCCGGCCGTTGCCGATCAGGGGCTGGTAGCCGACGGACAGCCCGCCCGCGAAGACGAGGGCGAGCACCACCGGAAGGACCGCACCGGGCAGCGCCAGGTAGACGTACGGCAGCGCCAGGACGAAGCCCATCATCATGAAGATGTCGCTGCCGTTGAAGACGCCGACGGGCGGCCTCGGCGCGCGTACGGCACGGAAGTAGGCGATCGCCCCGGCGCACACCCCGACCGCCAGGGCGACGGTGACCGCGAGCTGGAAGAAGACGCTCATGCGTGGCTCCGGGTGAAGGTGTGCTCCGACAGGTCGCAGCGGAGCGGGAAGAGGCGCGCGGCCTCCTCCTCGTCCACCGGGAGGACCGTGACGCGGGCGTCGACGTCCTGGGCCCGCAGCCGCTCGGCCACCTCCGCCTCGGTGACCTCCTTGGAGGCGACCTCCACGTGGAGCCGGCCGTCGGCCCCGACCTCCGCCCGGTGGCGCAGCGGGAACGGCAGGCCGGGCGTGCCGTCCAGCGCCTCCAGGACGTCGCGCGGGGTCACGATGCCGTCGATGGTGCGGTGCAGGGTGCCCGCCTTGCCGAGGATGTGGGAGACCGCGGGCACGGCCGCCAGTTCGCAGTCCGCTTCGCCCTCCAGGGTGCGGACCACGTCACCGGTGTTGTACCGCAGGACCGGCATGCACTCCCGGTAGGGGAAGTAGGGGGTGACCGTCAGTTCGCCGAGCCGGCCGGGGGCGGCGGGCTCGCCGGTCGCCAGGTCGAGCACCTCGGTGTAGCCCATGTTGGGGTCGATGTGGAGGTGCCGTGCGCTACAGGTGCGGCCGCTGACCGGCAGCAGTTCGGTCATGCCGAAGGCGTCGCCGACGGTAGGGGCGCCGAAGGTCTCGCGCAGGGCGTCCGACAGGCGCCTCGAGAGCATCTCCCCGCCCGCGTAGATCGCGCGCAGCGCGAAGTCCTCGGGTCCGTAGCCGCGTCGCCGGGCGGCGGTGACCATCTGGCCGAGGTAGCTGGGGTTGCCGGTGAGGACGGTGGGCCGGGCTCCGCCGCCCGGGCCGAGCAGGTGCTCGACGGACTCCTCCGGCGGGATCTGTCCCACGACGTGGCACGAGGCGTTGGCGAGCCGGCACACCTCGACGTCCTCCTGCACTGCGGCCGTCGCCCGGGAGCTGAGGTTGATCTGCATCCGGTCGCCGGGCCCGAGGTCGCCGCGCAGCACCAGGGACAGCGCGATCAGCGCGGGCCACAGTTCCATCTCGTAACGGGACAGCCAGATCTGCACGGGGCGGCCGGTGGTTCCGGTCGTCTGGGTCGCCAGGTAGGGGGTCCCGCACAGGAAGTCGGCGGGGCTTTCGATGAGGTCGGCCTTGCGGGTCACCGGGATCCCGGTGAGCGTCGCGGCGGTCACGCCGTCGAGGTCGATGCCGGCGAGCCGCTCCCGGTAGAAGGGGGAGCGCTCGGCGAGTCTGCGTACGGTCCGGCGGAGCGCGCGGTCCTGCAGGTCCCGGCGCTCGTCGGGATCGGCGAACGGTCCGTCGGCCAGTTCGTCGACGTCGTCGCCCAGCGAGCCGAACTCCTCCAACGTGAGGAGGGCGTCGGCGACCAGTCGCTCGACGGCCCGTACGTTCAGCCGCCGGCCGAACACCATCGCCATGGCCACCCGTACCTGGCGGACACCGGTCTCGAGCACTCATACCTCCCTGGGGTGTGGCGGAGGGGTGGGAGCGACGCGCCGCCCCCACCCCTCACTCCTTCGTCAGCTGGCGGAACAGTTGGCGAAGAAGACCGCCGTCATGGCGCCCATGACGTACTTGAACTGCTTGGCGCTCGACTTGATCGCGCTCATCGGATCCTCCTTGATCGTTCCGGGCGGACGGTCCCCCAGGCTCCTCGGAAGTCGCCGTAACGTTCCGTCACTTGGACGAGAAGACAATGGCGCGAACGGATCTCACGGGCAATGATCTGGTCCATTCAACGGACCGGTGAACGGGGGAAGGCACCACCGACACCTCCAACGATCCGGTACGAACGGGGAGTTCTGGTTCCGTCCGACCGATGGAGCCAGGCGTGAAAGGGGGACCGCCCATGGCCAGATCCGGCGCAGAGGGGCGGGGCGTACTGGAAGGGGCGTTCGCGTTGATGGAGGTGCTCGCGGAGGGCGAGGAAGTCGGGCTGACCCGCCTGGCGACGGATGCGGAGTTACCCAAGGCCACCGCCCACCGGCTGCTGGGTCAGCTGGTGTCGCTGGGCGCGGTACAGAGCCGCTCCGGCCGCTACCGGCTCGGGGCGAGGGCCTTCCGCCTGGGGCAGGCATGGCACCCGGCGCGGATGCTGCGCGCGGCATCGGCCCGGCCGCTGCGTGAGCTCGCCTCGGCGAACGGCCGGCTGACCCTCAGCCTGTCGGTCGCGGAGGCGGGACAGACGATCGTCGTCGCAGGGCTGCGCGGCGAGACGGACGACGTCTTCCCACTGAGACCGGGCGTCGTACTGCCGCCCGGGAGCGCGGCCGAGCTGATCCTGGCGGCCTCCGCCCCCGAGGCGGAGCCGCCCGAGGGGCGGACGGCGGCCTCCTGGGCCCGTGAGGTCGCGCAGGCCAGGGAGCGGGGGCTGGCCTTCCAGTACGGGGAGTGCGTGAGCTCGCTCTCGTGCGTGTCGGCTCCGGTTCTCTCCGCGTCCGGGCAGGTGGTCGCCGCCGTGGCGGCGACCAGCCCGGACGCCAAGCAGATCGCGCCGCTGGGCGAGTACGTGGCCCGGGCGGCGGCGATGATCAGCGCCAACCTGTCCCGACGGCCGGCCACCGGGGCCCGGGCGCACCTCGAGCGGCCGGCCAGCCCTCCGGGTCCCCGGGCCCCCCACCCGGTCCTGGCCGGTCCGCACTAGGCCCTGTCGGCAAGGTCCCGGTGGGCCGGGGGGCCGTTCCGGATCCTTCCGGAACGGCCCCCTCCTGCGGCCGGAGTGCCGACGGAGGGTGACCGTGCCACGCTGAATCGGGGGAACGCCGACTCCGGCGCGCCGGGTCGGCTCTGCCACCGAGGAGACCGACATGGCCAGTGACGCCGGCAGCGCCCGGACCAGCCAATCGCAGCCCAGCGCCTGGACTGCACCCACATCGGGTACGACCATCACGGCAGGCGCCCTGATGGTCTTCGCGGGTGCCATGGCGATCTTCGAAGGGATCGCGGCCCTCGCCAGGGACGACCTGTTCGTCGTGACGCGGCACTACGTGTTCGAGTGGAGCGTGACGGGCTGGGGCTGGGTCCACCTGATCCTGGGCATCGCCCTCGTTTTCGCCGGCTGCGCCGTGTTCACCGGAGCCCTGTGGGCGCGCTTCTTCGGCGTGGCCATCGCCGGCCTCGGCGCGATCGCCAACTTCCTGTGGCTGCCGTACTACCCGTGGTGGGCCGTGATCCTGATCGCCGTCAACCTGTTCGTGGTCTGGGCGCTGTGCGCGGGCATGCAACGGGAGGCCGATGCGAGCATGACCACCTGACCCCCTGACCTCGGCCGGAACACCCCGGGGAGGTCGGAAAACGGTCGAAGGGCCGCTCCGGATTGCTCCGAAGCGGCCCTTCGACAACGACTCTCACGAGTCGGGACGACAGGATTTGAACCTGCGACCCCTTGACCCCCAGTCAAGTGCGCTACCAAGCTGCGCCACGTCCCGATGCGCGCTGACCTGGGGTTTCCCCTGGTTGAACGCGCAGGAGAACGATACCGCACTTCGTGGGGTGCTTGCGCGCACCTTTCCGTCTCCGGGTCCGCGCGGCCGTGTCGCCGCCCTCAGCCCGTGTCCGCGGTCAGCTCCGGATGGGCGGCGACCAGGCGTTTGGGGGCCGCCTGGCGCCAGGAATCGGTCAGGATGGCGCGCAGCTCGGCCTCGTTCCGCACGGCCGCGAGCCGGACCCTGATCCAGGCGTAATGGTCGTCGTGGCCGGCGCGCAGGAAGAACTTCTCCGGCTCCGCCGCGATCAGCTCGGCCCGGTCCTCCTTGGGGCACTTCACCCCGATCGAGGTGTCGTCGTCGGCGAGCGAAACGAAGATCTTCCCGCCCACCCGGAAGGTCGGCATGCCCCAGGCGAGCTTCTCGCTGCTGTCCGGAAGCGACAGCGCGATCAGGCGGACGTCCTGCGCGGTCATGGCCATCCCGGTTCTCCCTCTCCAGCCACCGGTGAACCCTTGTCCGACGACCGTAGCCCCCGCCACCGACAGACCCGCTCACCCCCGCCGGTCCTCCCGCTCGTGCACCAGCGCCACCAGGTCCGCCGCGAGCGCCTTCACCGTGGCGAGCCCCTCCGTCCCCCACTTGCGGGGCACCACGTCCACCGCGCACACCGTGCCCAGGACGATCCCCCGCCGGTCCGTGAGCGGCGCGCCCGCGTACGACCGCACGCCGCTCTCGTCCACCACCGCGTTGCCCGCGAAGCGCGCGAAGTCCCGTACGTCCTCAAGCACCAGCGCCCGCCGCCGCACCACCACGTGCGGGCAGTAGCCGTGGTCGCGGGCCAGCACCCGCGCCGGGTACCCGCTCGCCGGGGCCTCGGCGGCGTGGTGCAGCCCGGCGAAGAACTGCCGTTCCTCGCCGATGAAGTTCACCCCCGCGTACGGTGCGCCGAGTGCGTCGGCGACGCGCCTCGCGAAGGCGTCCAGTTCGGCGTCCGTCCGCTCCCCCAGGCCCAGCTCGCGCAGCCGGACGGCACGTGCGGGCGCCTCCCGGTCCACCGGCGTGAGCAGCAGGTGTCCGTTCGATTCGTAGTACGTCATGGCGGTTCCCCCGACTCCGAAGACGAAGAGCTGAACGTGGACATGCAGAGCAGGTGCCGGACCAGGGCGGCCAGCGCCCCCGTCCCGGAGCTCGCCAGGCGCGCGTCGCACCGTACGACGGGCACCTCGGGCCCGAGCCCCACCGCTTCGCGGACCTCGTCGGGCCCGTAGCGGTGACCGCCGTCGAACTCGTTGACGGCGACGATGAAACCGATGCCGCGCCGCTCGAAGAAGTCCACGGCGGGGAAGCAGTCGTCCAGGCGGCGGGTGTCGGCGAGCACCACCGCCCCGAGCGCGCCCGCGCACAACTCCTCCCAGAGGAACCAGAAGCGGTGCTGTCCCGGGGTGCCGAAGAGGTAGAGCACGTGGCGCTCGTCCAGGGTGATCCGGCCGAAGTCGAGCGCGACGGTCGTCGTGGTCTTCTCCTGGACGCCGTGCAGCGGGTCGAAGCCCGCGCCGAGTCCGCTGAGGAGTTCCTCCGTGCTCAGCGGTTCGATCTCGCTCACCGCGCCCACGAAGGTGGTCTTGCCCGCCCCGAACCCGCCCGCGACCAGGATCTTCAAGGTCGCGGGCGGAGCTCCGGCGGCCGGGACCGGGGCCGGAGCGGGGGCGGGGGCGTCACAGTCGTTTACGTAGGCCATCGAGCACCGCCAGGAGCAGGGACCGGTCGTCGGCGGCGAACGAGCTCCCGCCCGGGAACCGCGGCGCCTGCGCCATGACGGCCCCGTGTTCCATCAGATCGGACAGCAGCACCTTCACCACGACGGCGGGCAGCCGCAGCTGCCCGGCCACCTCGGCGACGGTGACGGTGGTGGCGCCCGCGCACAGCCGCAGGGCGAGCGTGTGCTCCGCCCCGAGCGGGACGTGCGGCCGCACCCCCGTCGCCGTCACCAGCGAGAGCAGGTCGAGCGTGAAGCCCGGCCTGGTCCGCCCCCCGCTGGCGGTGTACGGGCGCATCACGCGGCCCGCCGAGTCGTCGAGCCACGGTGTGTCCCGCCCCTTCGCGCACGCCCCCGCCCCGCGGGCCCTCATCGCTCCGTGTCGGCGACGGGCCGCCGCGGCGGGGCCGCGAGGTACGGACGGACGCTCTTGACCAGCATCGCCATCTCGTAGCCGAGCACCCCGGCGTCCGCCTCCCGGTCGGCGAGGACGGCCAGACAGGTTCCGGATCCGGCCGCGGAGACAAAGACGAGCGCGCTGTCGAGTTCGACCACGACCTGCCGCACCTCGGCGCCGCCCGCGAAGCGGGCGCCGGCGCTGCGGCCCAGGGAGTACAACCCGGAGGCGAGGGCGGCCATGTGGTCGGCGCTGTCGGCGTCCATCCCGTGCACGCAGGTCACGAGCCCGTCGGCGGTGAGGAGAACGGCGCTTCGCGTGTACGGCACGCGCTGCACCAGGCCGCTGAGCAGCCAGTCGAGGTCAGAGAGCCGGCCGCCGGTCTTCGTCGCCATTTCGCCGCCCATGGGGGTGCGCTCCTTGCTGATGGGGTGAGGGGTCGGGGTCATACCTGGTTCTCCGACTGGGCCAGGCCGAAGCCCCGTTGGAAGGCGGCCATCAGGCCCGGGTCGTGCACCGGCTGCTCGGGGTCCGCGGCCCGCCGGGGGGCGGGGGCCTCGCGCAGCTGGGGCGCGAGGTGCTCCTGGGCGCGGCGCCGGGGCAGCCGCGGCCGGTCACCGTGGGCGGGCCGGTCCGGTGCGGGCTCGACCGCCGGCGCCGGTCCGGGCGCCGGCTCGGGCGCCGACCAGGCCACCGCCCCGGTCGGTGAATCCGGCACGGGCCCGACCCGGGGGTCGGCCGCGGGCGCCGACCAGGTCACCGCCCCGGGCCCGTCCGTCGCCCCGGACCGGGGCGCGGGCAGGGACGCGGGACGGGGCTGGGGCCGAGGCTCCGGCCGGGGCCGGGGCACGGGCCGGGACGCGGGTTCCGACGGGGTCGCCGCTCCGGGCCCCGGCCCGGGCCGGGTGGTGCCGGCCACGGGCACGGGCACGGGGTCGGGCACAGGGGCGGAGGCGGGGATAGGGGCGGAGGCGGGGACGGGGGCGGACGGGGAGTGGGACGGGGAGGTGGGGTGCGGCGCGGGGTCGTGCGGGGCTCCGGCGCCCGGGCCTCCGAAAGCCGGCCGAGCTTCCGGCCGGGGCGTCGGCAGGGGCATCCGTACCGGCTCCAGCGGGGGCATCGCCGCCCCCTGCCCGGTCCCCCACGAGGTGGCCCGCGAGCCGCCCGCCGCATCGGCCGCGGTGGGCGCCTCCGCGCCCAGCAGCTCCTGCGGCAGCACCAGCACGGCGAGCACACCGCCGTAGATGTTGGACTTGAGCTCGACGGCGATCCCGTGCCGGCGGGCCAGCGCCGACACCACGAACAGGCCGATCCGGCCGTCCGCCAGCAGGTGCCGGACGCTGATCTGGTCGGGGTCGCCGAGCAGGGCGTTCATCCGGTGCTGCTCCTCGGCCGGCATGCCGAGTCCCCGGTCCTCCACCTCGACCGCGATCCCGGCGGTGACCCGCTCGGCGCGCAGCACCACATCGGTGTCGGGGGCGGAGAAGACCGTGGCGTTCTCGACGAGTTCGGCCAGCAGGTGCACCACGTCCGCGACGGCGTGCCCGCGGACGCTGCCGCCGGCCGGGGGCACGACCTTGACCCGGGTGTACTGCTCGACCTCCGCGACCGAGGAGCGGAGCACCTCGCTGAGGTCGATGGGCCTGGTCCACTGGCGGCGCGACGCCGCGCCGCCCAGCACGGCGAGGTTCTCGGCGTGGCGGCGGATGCGGGTGGCGAGGTGGTCGACGTGGAAGAGCTCCTTGAGCAGGTCCGGGTCCTCGACCGTGTCCTCCAGCTCGTCCAGCAGCGAGATCTCGCGGTGCACGAGGGACTGGAGCCGGCGCGCGAGGTTGACGAAGACCTCGACCTTGCGGTCGCTGTCGGTCGGGGCCGCCGGTCCGGCCAGCCGCAACAGGGTCGTGTGCGCCTGTTCGCGGGCGCCCCGCAGCTCCTGGGAGAGCAGCCAGAACTCGTCCATCCCGGCCGGGTCCCCGCCGGGCAGCGGCGAGCTCGGTCCGCCGCGCACCGGGCGCGGCGGGGTCTCGCCCCGTTCCAGCCGGTCGGCGGCCGTGCGCAGCTCACCCCGGCCGCGCACGCTGGAGCGGCGCAGCGCCTCGCACCGGTCCCGTACGGCCTTGGCGGCGCGCTGGGCCCCGAGCAGTGCCGCGGCGAGGGCGCCGACCACCAGGAGGGCGCAGCCGGTGAGGACCGGCCACAGCCGGGCGTCGCGGTCGCCGGCTCCCCCGCCGAGCTGGAGGGTGAAGATGACCGCGGCGGCGCCGCTGAGCCCGGCGGCGAGCGTGGGCAGCAGGGCGGCGCGCACCAGCTGGGGGCGTATCTGCCGGGCGGGACCGGAGACGACGTGTCTCGACGGGGCATGGCGGGCGGCGCGGAGTCCGGACATCTGGGCGTCCTCGGTACGTGGGGCCCGGCCCCCAGCGATCCCGGGGCCCGGTGTTGATCACCGAATACCCACGCTAGACCCCATCGCAGCACCCCGGAACGCCAGTTGGCGAACTTCGAGGGGGTGCTTCCCGCTCCCGGTGGAGCGCTCGTACAGCAGCCCGAATGCGCCGTTCGGACCCCTGGGACCGCTCCGGCGGCGCCTCTCGCGCACGGGCGCACCGGCCGGCGGCGGGTGGATCAGGGCATCCGGCGGGAGCCGAGGAGCGCCGCGGGCTCTGAACCCGGAGGACCCCCATGGGTTACGTCCCGTGGGGGTCCTTCCATGGGCTGCCGCCGCCCGGTCGGGCCGGGACGGCCGGTTCCCGCCCCGATGCAGTGCGTTACGAGCCGACGGACTCCGACTTCTCCTGACCGTCGGCGGCCACGGACGCCACCCGGGCAGCCGTCGCCGCCGCGCCCGCCCCGAGCGGCGGCACGGACGCCGGGCCGTCGAGGGAACCGCCCGCCGCTCTTCCACCGACGAACGGTCTCCACCACGGTGCGGTGGGCGCATCCGCCGAGCCGGGCTCGAAGGGCTGTCCCGGGATCGGGAGCGCGATGGCGGCGCCCGCGTTCTCCGATGCGGTCAGCGTGCCCTCGCCCGGCTCGTCCCACGGGTGCAGGGCCAGGTTGAAGGTGCCCCAGTGGATCGGCAGCATCGTCCCGCGGGGGGTGCCGCCCTGTAGGTCGAGGTGGGCGCGCATGCCCTCCTCCGGCGTCATGTGGATGTCGGGCCAGTACTCCGAGTAGGCGCCGATCTGGATCATGGTGGCGTCGAAGGGCCCGTGCTCGGCACCGATCTCCTCGAAGCCCGGGAAGTAGCCGGTGTCCCCGCTGTGGTAGATCCGGTGCTCGTCGCCGGCGACGACCCAGGACGCCCACAGGGTGTGCTGCTGGTTGCGCAGGCCGCGGCCGCAGAAGTGCCGGGCGGGGGTGGCCGTGAGCGAGAGACCGGCGATCTCGGTGCTCTCGTTCCAGTCCAGCTCGCGCAGCCGGTCGGCCGGTACGCCCCAGCGCTCCAGGTGCGCGCCGACGCCCAGCGGGACGGCGAAGACCGTGTCCGTCCCGGCCAGCGCCTTGATCGTCGGCAGGTCGAGGTGGTCGTAGTGGTCGTGCGAGATGACCACGACGTCGACCGTGCCCAGCGAGGCCAGCGGGACCGGTACCGGGTGCAGTCGCTTGGGGCCGGCGAAGGGGAAGGGGGAGCACCGCTCGCCCCACACCGGATCGAACAGCACCCGGCGCCCGTCGATCTCCGCGAGCACGCTGGAGTGCCCCATCCAGGTCAGCCGCAGGCCGCTCGCGGGCGGCTTCGCCAGGTCCGCGAGGGTCGTCGGGTGGACCGGGATCGGTGCGGCGGGGCTGCGCCGCACCCGCTGCTCCCGGTGGAAGTAGATCTTCGCGAACTCCGCCATCGACCCCGAAGGCCTGTTCCGGGCCCCGACCGGATTCTGGAAGACGCCGTCGGCGAAGTTCGGCGAGCGGCGGATCCGCTCCAGCCGGGCACCGGACGGGTCCGCACCGAAGGCTTCGGGCCGCAGGGCACGCAGCCGCGGACGCAAGGGACGGGAGCCGGTCAAAGCGCCTCCAGGGAGGATGGGGTCAGGATGGTCGTCGTTCTACGACCATCCCAACGCACACCGGCCCCGAAGGATTCCGCTTCCGGCTCCCGCGCCCTGCGGACAAGGCCTAGAGCGGCAGCAGGTCCGGCCGCTTCGCCTCCACGTGGTCCCCGGAGGACTCCCCGCGCAGCCGTCGGCCGATCCACGGCGCGAGGTGCTCGCGCGCCCACTGGATGTTGTCCCGGGTCACGTCCACCGAGCCGCGCGGCCGCTGCGGGGGCCACGGCTGGTCGGGGTCGGCCGGCACGTCCAGCCCGAGCACCTGCGCGGCGCGCAGCGCGACCCGCGTGTGTCCCTCGGGCGAGAGGTGCAGCCGGTCCGTGTCCCAGGCCCGCCGGTCCTGTACGGACTTCAGCGACCAGAGGTCGAGCACCGGGCAGTCGTAGCGGTCGGCGATGGCGCGGACGTGCGCGCTGTACGTCGCCACCTTGCCGCGCAGGTGCTTGAGCACCGGTACGCCCCGGGTGTCGAAGCCCGTGGTGATCATGACCTGCCCCACGGCCCCGGTGAGGTCGGCCACCGCCGCCTCGAACCGCTCCGCCACGTCGTCCGGGTCGGTGCCGGGCCGGATGATGTCGTTGCCGCCCGCACAGAAGGTCACCAGGTCAGGTGCGAGGGCCTTGGCCCTCGGGAGCTGGTCGGCCACGATCTGGTCGAGGAGCTTCCCCCGCACCGCCAGATTCGCATACCGGAAGTCGTGTTCTTCGCGCTGATCGGCCAGGAGCACGGCGAGCCGGTCCGCCCAGCCGAGAAAAGAATCCCCGGGTCCCGGGTCCCCCACGCCCTCGGTGAAGCTGTCCCCGATCGCCGCGTACGAGCCGATGGTCTTGAGTTTCGTCGTCGTCGCTGCCACGAGAACCCATCCTTCACTCCCGTAACCAACCTACGCCAACGTAACGAGGGGTTGACGGGCCGTGATCTATACCACGCGGGAGATAAGGAATAAGTACACGTGGGGCCGGGACCCCCCTCGGGTCCCGGCCCCACGCGTGTCGGTGCTCCTGCGGCGGGTGCCGTCAGAGGCTCGCGCCCTTGGAGCGGAGGTAGGCGATCGGGTCCATGTCCGAGCCGTAGGACGGGGTCGTGCGGATCTCGAAGTGGAGGTGCGGGCCGGTGGAGTTGCCCGTGGAGCCGGAGAGGCCGATGGCCTGCCCCGCGGTGACGCTCTGGCCGGAGGAGACGGAGAGCTGGGACAGGTGGGCGTACTGGGAGTACTTGCCGTCCGCGTGCCGGATGACGATCTCGTTGCCGTACGAGCCGCTCCAGCCGGCGGAGACCACGGTGCCCGCTCCGACGGCCTTGACGGTGGTGCCCATGGCCGCGATGAAGTCGACGCCGGTGTGGTAGCCGGAGGACCACATGGCGCCCGCGACCTTGTACTGGGTGGAGATGCCGCCGCTGACCGGGGCCACGAAGCCGGCGGCCGACTGCGGCGCGGCGGCGGGGGCCTCGGCCTGGGGCTCGGCGGCGGCTTCCGGCTGCGCCGGGGCGGCCTGCTCGGCCTGCTTGCGGGCCGGCTTCGGCGCGACCGGCGCGACCGGCTCCGCTTCGGCTTCGGGGGCCGGGGCGGCCTCGGCCTCGGCGGGAGCCGCCTCGCCGGGACCGCCGAGGGTGAGCTTCAGGCCCGGGTGGATCAGCGACGGGTTGCTCCCGACGGCCTCGCGGTTGTCGGCGTACAGCTGCTCCCAGCCGCCGGACAGGTGGCGCTCGACAGCGATCTTGGAGAGGTAGTCGCCCGGCACGACGGTGTAGACGGTCGGCGCGGCCTGCACGGCGGCGACGGGGGCCGCCCGCAGGGCGACGGGGGCCTGCGGCGCCACCGCGGGGGTCACCGCGGGGGCGGCGGCCGGGGCGCCGGCCGCGTGGGCGCCGGCGGCACCGATCAGCGGCAGCGCGAGGGCCGCGCCACCGGTTCCGGCGACGGCGAAACCGCGGGAAAGGGAAAGGGACTTGGGGCGGCGGTGCTTACCCTTTGCAGGCATGACGAATTCCTCTCCGGCGCCTGCGAGGTGAGCTGTCGGGTTCGGACTGGAGATGTCCGGCCATACATGTACGGGACATGCACGCCTTCACCCCGAGCCGTCCCGGCGAATGGATCTCCGGGTCGGCGGCTTACCTGGTTCCCCCGCTCCTGCCGCGCGAATAGGTCGGATGCGGTTTCCGGGAGGCGGCAGGATTTGGCGGTCCACCCGGATCGATCGCGAAGGTAATCCCTTGCGACCACGGGGAACAAGCCGTGAATTCCCTGACGGAATAACAGGCATGAGGGACCGCCGGAATTACCGTCACCCTGTGTCCATTCCCCACCGCCAACAACCGCCCCGGCGGGGCCATTCGCCCTTAGCGATCAGGCACTCACGGTCACCGTATGATCTGGCTCACGGGGACGTGCCCGATCTCGCCTCCGGATATGGCAAGTTGGCGCCAAGTAGTGTAATTCGGACAGAGGGCCCAGGACGTGGCGGAGGAGTTGCTTTGACCCAGCAGATACAGGAGCCGGAGCTGTCCGGAGTGCGCAATTTCCGCGATGTGGGCGGATTGCCGACTTCTGACGGACGAACGGTCAGGACGGGACGACTGTTCCGAAGCGGACATCTCGCACATGCCACCGAAAGCGATGCAGAGTTCCTCGCCTCGCTCGGTCTCCACACCATCTTCGACTTCCGCAACGTCGCCGACCACGCCCTGGAGGGGCCGGACGTCGAGCTGCCCGGTGTCCGGAACGTCAACATCCCGCTCTCGGACCCGGCCGACGGACGGGAGTTCTGGCGGCTGGTCCGCGACGGCGACCTCGCGCAGCTGCGCGAGATCCTGGGCGACGGCAAGGCGGCCGCCCGGATGTCGAACTCGTACCGCGGGATCATCCGGCAGCGCACCGCCGAGCACGGCCGGGTCGTGCACGCCCTCGCCGAGGACAGCGTCCCCGCGCTGATGCACTGCGCGGCCGGCAAGGACCGGGCCGGCCTGTCGATCGCCGTCACCCTGCTCGCGCTGGGCGTCGAGCGGGAGGCGATCGTGGCGGACTACCTGGAATCGAACGCCCCGCACCGCCGCTACCGCGTGCGCCGCACCGACGAGTCGGCGGCCGCCCGCTCCCCCGAGGTGATGGAGCTGCTCGCGCCGCTCTTCGACGCCCGCGCCGAGTACCTGGTGGCCGCCTTCGACACCATCGACGAGCTCTGGGGCGGGGTGGAGCGCTATCTGGCGGAGGGCCTCGGGCTGACGCCCGAGACCCTCGACCGACTGCGCGACCGGCTCCTGGTCTGACGCGGCGGGGACCGGCGTCCCCCACGGGGTGGGCGGGCCGTCAGCGCGCCGCGACGGCCTGCTTCACCAGCGTCCTGCCGAAGTCCCAGATCAGCCCCGACCCGCCGTGCGCCTCGTCCATGACCTCGCGGAAGGCCCCGACGAACCGGTCCACGTCCGCCTCGTCCACGATCAGCGGCGGGATCAGCTTGATCACCTCCAAGTGGTCCCCGGAGACCTGGGTGAGGATCCGGTGCTTCTGCAGCAGCGGCACCACGACCATCTGCGCGAAGAGCCCCTTGCGGGCCGCCTGCAGCATGGTCCACCGGCTGCGCAGGCCCAGCGAGGACGGCCGGCCGAACTCGATGCCGATCATCAGCCCGCGCCCGCGCACCTCGTGCAGCAGCTCGTACTCGTCCACCAGCGCGGCGAGCCGCCCGCGCAGCAGGTCGCCCGTGGCCCGGGCGTTCGCCACGACCTCCTCGTCCTCCATGACGGACAGGACCGCGAGGCCCGCCGCCATGGCCTGGGCGTTGGAACCGAAGCTCGCGGAGTGCACGAGCACCCGGTCCATGGACGAGTAGACCTTCTTGAAGATCCAGTCCTTGCCCAGGGTCGCGCCGACCGGGACGTATCCGCCCGAGAGCGCCTTCGCCACGCACACCAGGTCAGGTTCCACGCCCGGTTCGTGCTGGTACGCGTAGAAGTCCCCGGTGCGTCCGAGGCCGGTCTGCACCTCGTCCGCGATCAGCAGCGCCCCCCGCCGGTGCAGCATCTCCTGCGCGGCGAGCAGGAATCCCGGCGGGGCGGCCAGGACCCCCTTGCCCTGGATCGGCTCGACGACGAAGGCGGCCACGTCCCCGCGCTTCAGCTCGCGCTCAAGTGCCGCGAGGTCCCCGAGCGCGATCCTCGTGTCGGGGAGCAGCGGTGCGAAGCCGTCGCGGAACCCGTCTTCCCCGTTCACCGAGAGGGAGCCCGTGGTCAGCCCGTGGAAGGCGTGGTCGCAGTAGAGGATCCTGGGGCGCCCGGTGGCGTACCGGGCGAATTTCAGGGCCGTCTCCACCGCCTCGGTGCCGCTGTTGCCGAAGAAGGCCCGGTCCAGGTGCGGGCTGTACGAGAGCAGTTTCTCGGCCAGCAGACCGGGCAGCGGCTGGCAGTCGAACCGGGTCAGGTCGGCGAGCTGGGCGTCCAGGACGTCGTGCAGGGCCCGGCGGACGACCGGGTGGTGCCGGCCCAGGCCCATCACTCCGAACCCGGCCAGCATGTCCAGGTAGTCGTTGCCCTCCGCGTCCCAGAAGTGGGCACCCTCGGCCCGCTCGTAGACCTTGTCGAAGCCGATGGTGTGCAGCATGCGGGGCAACTGGTGGTTGAGGTGCCGGGCGTGCAGCTCGTACCGCTCCGCGCCGCGCTCGGCCAGCAGGGCGCCGAGGTCGAAACCCGGGCCCCGGCCGCCCCCTTCCGCCCCCGGCCGCCCGCTCATGCCGACTTGTCCCGGTTGCTGGCGATCGTTTCCCGGGCCGCGCGCAGGGATTCCTTCAGGGAGCCCATGGTGGCGAGGACGGCGGTCGGCTCGTAGCCGCAGTGCGCCATGCAGTTCGCGCAGCGCGGGTCCTTTCCGCGGCCGTACTTGTCCCAGTCGGTGTCGTTGATGAGCTCGCGGTACGTCGGTACGTAGCCGTCGCTCATCAGATAGCAGGGGCGCTGCCAGCCGAAGAGGGAGTAATTCGGAATGGCCCAGGCCGTGCAGGGGAAATCGGCTTTCCCTTCCAGGAAGTCCAGGAAGAGCGGGGAGTGGTTGAGCCGCCAGCGCCGCCGGTTGCCGCCCGCGAAGGCCTTCCTGAAGAGTTCTCGGGTCTGTTCGACGCCCAGGAAATGCTCCTGGTCGGGGGCCTTTTCGTAGGCATAGGCGGGCGAGATCATCATTTCGTCGACCTGGAGGTCGTCATTGAGGTAGTTGAGCACCTCGATGATCGTCTGCGGGGTGTCGGTGTTGAAGAAGGTGGAGTTGGTGGTCACCCGGAACCCGCGCTTCTTCGCCTCCTTGATGGCGGCGACCGCCTCGTCGAAGACGCCTTCCTTGGCCACCGACTCGTCGTGGCGCTCGCGCAGGCCGTCGATGTGCACGGCGAAGGCGAAATACGGGGAAGGGGTGAACTTCTCGATCTTCTTGCGCAGCAGCATCGCGTTGGTGCAGAGGAATACGTACTTCCGCCTCGCTACCAACTGCCGGACGATCTCGTGGATCTGCGGGTGCATCAAGGGCTCGCCGCCCGCGATGGACACCATGGGCGCACCGGACTCCAGCACGGCGCCGACCGCCTGGGCGACCGGCATGCGCTGCTTGAGCACCCCGGCCGGGTGCTGGATCTTCCCGCACCCCTCACAGGCCAGGTTGCAGGCGTAGAGCGGTTCCAGTTCGACGATCAGCGGGAACTTCTCGCGCTTGCGGAGCTTCTGTTCGAGAAGATACGTCCCGACCCTGATGGACTGGCGCAGCGGCATGGCCATCTGGCTCACCTCCTGGGGAGCAGCAACGAACGGTGCCATTCATGAAACGCGGGCAGTACGGCACGCAGGACACGGAAGGCCGATATTCCCCCGCGAACCGTGCCGATACGGACGAGCTCGTGCTCCGGAGCGTCCACGATCACCCGGACGGCCGCAACCGGACGACCGCCGCCCCGGCTGGCGGTCCACAAGGTGGCCGCGGACTCCATGTCGACCGCGATGGCGCCGGTGGCGCGCAGGTGCGCGCGTTCCTGGCCGCGGACGACGTGGTCGGATCCGATCAGTGCGCCGCGGTGCACCGTCCGGCCCGGCACGGCCCGGGCCAGTGCTTCGGCGAGCACGGCGCTACCGGTGCAGGTGACGGTCCCCAGCGGGTCCCGGGTCTCCTCGGCGACGACGAGGTCCCCGGGGTGCATGCCGGGGACCAGCCCGGCGCAGAACCCCGTCGCGAGGACGGCGGCGAGGTCCAGTCCCGGCCGGTCCAGTGCCCGGCCGACGGCCCGCTCGGCCGCGCGCGGACCCATCCCGGTGCGCAGCAGGACGTGCCCGCCGGCCGACCCGCGCCCCTGGCCGCGGCAGGCGCTGCGCAGCGCCGCCTGCTCGATGCGCAGCGCGCAGGCCACCAGCAGCGGGTCGGGGCCGCGGGCCCGGTCCCCGCCGGCGGCGGACATCACGCCTCCCCGACCGCTGCCGGGTGCGCTCCGGCCGTGGCGAACGGTTCCCCGTACAGATAGCGGCCGAGCGCGGTGAGCGGGAACACCTGCCGGTACAGGTGGTAGTTGATGGAGAAGTCCCACGGGAAGCCGGTGCCGGTGAAGTACGGCTCGTCCCAGGTGCCGTCCTCCTTCTGGGTCTGCACCAGGTGGGCGATGCCCCGCTCCACGGCCCTGCCCTCGCGCTCACCGGCCGACAGCAGGGCCATCAGCGCCCAGGCGGTCTGCGAGGCGGTGGAGGCGCCCTTCCCGGCCCAGGACCGGTCCTTGTAGGAACGCTGGTCCTCGCCCCACCCGCCGTCCTCGTTCTGTACGGACTCCAGCCAGCGCACGGCCCGCCGGATCGCGGGATGCCCCGGGGAGATCCCGGCGGCGGCGAGGGCCGGGACCACCGAGCCGGTGCCGTAGACGTAGTTGGTGCCCCAGCGGCCGAACCAGCCGCCGTTCTCCTCCTGTTCGTCCATCAGCCAGGCGATGCCGCGCCGGGTCCGGGCGTCTCCCGCACGGCCCTCGAAGGCGAGCATCTCCACCACGTGGGCGGTGACGTCGGCCGAGGGCGGGTCGATGACCTCGCCGAAGTCGCAGAAGGGCAGCTTGTTCGGGAGGGGGCTGGTGTTGTCGGCGTCGAAGGCGCCCCACGCCCCGTTCCTCGACTGCATGCCGAGGGTCCAGGACACGCCGCGGGCGATGGCCGCCTCGACCCGGGCCGGGTCCGGGTGCTTGACCCGGCGCAGGGCGAGGACCACCTCGGCCGTGTCGTCGATGTCGGGGTAGGTGTCGTTGTGGAACTCGAACGCCCAGCCGCCGGGGGCGAGCCCGGGCCGGCGCACGGCCCAGTCGCCCGTGCGGACGATCTCCTCGCCGAGCATCCAGTCGGCGGCCTTGACCAGCGCCGGGTGGTCGGGGCGCAGGCCCGCGTCGGCCAGGGCGATCGCGGCGAGGCAGGTGTCCCACACCGGGGACTGACAGGCCTCGATCATCCGGGCGCCGTCCGCGCGCCACACCGCGAACCGTTCCAGGGACTCCAGTCCGGCGCGCATCACCGGATGCCCGAGGTCGTAGCCGAGCAGGTGCAGGGCGATGACCGAGTACACGGCGGGCGGCTGGATCCCGCCCCAGCAGCCGTCGTTCTCCTGGCGTTCGACGATCCAGCGGCCGGCAGTGGCCATCGCGGCCTTGCGCAGCCGGCGCGGAGCGAACCGCCGGTAGACGTGCAGGGCCTTGTCCATCCGCTGGAAGGCGCCGTCCCAGCTGGTCAGCGGGGCGAGTCTCCTGGCCGGGTAGGGCGTCCGCGCGTCGGCGTGCAGCTCGTCGAGGGCGAAGGGGGCCGGGCGGACCGGGCGCAGTGCGGAGACCACGGTGAGCGGGACGATGGTCTGGCGGGCCCAGCAGCCGAAGTCGTAGATGTTCAGGGGCACCCAGGGCGGCAGGAAGACCAGCTCGGGCGGGAGTTCGGGCAGGTGCTCCCAGTTCCACCAGCCGAAGAGGGCCAGCCAGATCCGGGTGAAGACGCGGGCGGCGGCGATCCCGCCGTGGGCCCTGATCCAGGCCGAGGCACGGGTCATGTGCGGGGCGTCCGGCGCGTCCCCGGCGAGGCGCAGCGCGACGTAGGCCTCGATGGTGGCGGACAGTTCGGCCGGTCCGCCGTGGAAGGTGGCCCAGGTCCCGTCCTCGCGCTGTTCGCCGCGGATGAAGAGGGCGGCGGCCCGGGTGGTGGCCTCGTCCCGGATCCCGAGGAACTGCCGCAGCAGCAGGTCCTCCGCGTCCATGGTGACGTTGGTCTCCAGGTCGCCCTTCCACCAGCCTTCGGGGTCCTGGCGGTCCAGCAGGTTGCGGGTGGCCCGCGCGGCGGCCTCGTACACCCCCGGCCGGGTGCCGTCCGGCGGCCGGGGCAGGTCCGCGGTGGTCCGGCCCGGCCGGTCGGGCCCCGGGCCGGGGGACGGGTCCACGGTGCGGGCACGGCCGCCGCCCCGGCCGGTGTTCGGCGCGGGCTGGCCGCCCGGCTTCGCCGCGGGCGGCATCGTGGCCACGCCCTGCCGGCCGGCGGGCGGGGCCAACGGGCCCGGTTCGGCCGTCGACGGGGCGGAACGGGCGCCCTGCGCGCCGGCCGTGCCCGGCGGGCCGTACTCGGCCCGCGGGCCTGCCCGGCCCGCACGGGACGGGGCGGGCGGACCCGGTTCCGCGGCCGGACCACGGGCGCGCCCCACGCCGGGGCCTGCCGGGAGGCCTTGGGCCCCCGGGGTGGATTCGCTGCCGGCGCCGGCGCCCTCGGCGCTGCCGTCGGTCGTCGCTGTCATGGCTTCCCCTTAGAACAGTGTCCTCTGCTGTGCTGGGGTCTGCCGTCGGCCGGTGCGCGCCACGCTCAGGTGGCGGCGCCGGCCGGCGACTCGCGATTCATATCCGCTGTCGGGTGGCGATCACCTCTTGCGCACGACGACGAAGTCCGCGAGGGCCACGAGCTGCTCGCGCACGCGCTGCGGCATGTCGACGTCGTCCAGGGCCCGGATCGCGACGGCGTGCTGGCGGCGCGCCTCGTCGGCGGTCCACTGGCGGCCGCCGGCCGCCTCGATGAGGGCCGCGCGGGCCGCGAACTCCTCCTCCGAGAAGTTCTCGAAGTCGCTGCTCTTGGCGTCGGCGGCGAGCAGTTCGGCGAGCTGCTCGGAGGCCTCCCCGCCGGCGGCGAGTGCGGCGACCACCGGCAGGGACTTCTTGCGCTGGCGCAGGTCGCTCCAGGTCTGCTTGCCGGTCGCCTCCGGGTCGCCCCAGATGCCGAGCAGGTCGTCGATGGCCTGGAAGGCCAGGCCCAGGTGGTAGCCGTACTCCTCCAGCTTGTCGGCGGTGCGGTCGTCCGCGCCGCCGAGCACCGCGCCGATGGACACCGCGCAGGCGAGGAGCGCGCCGGTCTTGTTGCCCTCCATCTCCAGGCACTCCTCGACGCTGACGCGCTCGCGGTGCTCGTAGGAGATGTCCTGCGCCTGGCCGTCGATGAGCTTGCGGCTGGCGGTGGTCAGGCGGCGGGTGGCGCGGCCGGCCTCGACGGTGCCGAGTTCCAGCAGGACCTCGTTGGCGAGGGCGAACAGGGCGTCGCCGACCAGGATGGCCTGGGCCGGTCCGTGGACCTTCCACACGGTGTCGCGGTGGCGGCGCTGCTCGTCGCCGTCCATCAGGTCGTCGTGCAGCAGCGAGAAGTTGTGCACGAGCTCGACCGCGACGGCGCCGGGGATGCCGACCTCGGCCGCGGCGCCCGCGGCTTCGGCGGAGAGCAGCGCGAGCGCGGGACGCACGGCCTTGCCGCCGTCGCCGTCCGCCGCGTTGCCCTGGGCGTCGATCCAGCCGAAGTGGTAGGCGGCGACGGTGTCCATGGGCGCCGCGAGCCGGTCGACGGCGGCGCGGAGCGCGGGGGTCGAGAGCGTACGGCCGCGTTCCAGGAGCGCGATCGTGTCCGCCTTCTCCACGCCCCCTCCGGCTGTGCCCACACTGGCATCCGTGTTCTCGACAGCCGGGTTCCCCGGGTTCACTGGCTCTCCTCTTGTTCCTGTACTTGCGGTGCTGGTGGTGCTAGTGGTGCCGGTGCTGCTGATGGTGCTCGTCATGCCGCCTCCTGCAGAGGGTGTTCGCGGTGGCGGCCGAGCGCGGCGAGTGCGGCGTGGGCCGCGCTCAGTCCGCTCCGGACGGCGCTCTCCATGGTCGCGGGCCAGCCCGTGGCAGTCCACGCACCGGCGAGATAGAGCCCCGGCGTGTCGGTGCGCGCCCCGGGGCGCAGTCGGCCGACGCCGGGGGTGGGGGCGAAGGTGGCCGTCCGCTCCCGGGTGACGAAGAAGTCCCGTACCTTGGCGTCGCGCGCGGCGGGCAACAGCCGCTCCAGCTCGGGCAGGTACTTGGCGCGCAGGACCGAGACGGGCTCGTCGATGTCGTCCTGGGCGACGGACTGGGACAGGGCCAAGTACTGGCCGCCGTCGGGGAGTCCGGAGGATTCCGTACGGTCGAAGACCCACTGGACCGGGGAGCCGAGGGCGGCGAAGAAGGGCTGCTTGAGCACCTTGCGGTCGTAGACCACGTGGACGTTGAGGATGGGCGCGGTGCCGATGTCCAGGAGCGTGTCGCGGTCGGGGAGGGCGTCGGCGGGCAGCAGCCCGTGCGCCTCGCGCTGCGGGACGGCGAGCACGACGGTGCCCGCCTCCAGGGACTCGTCCTCGGTGTCGATCCGCCACGCCCCCTCGGGCATGCGGGAGATGTCCGTGACGCGGGTGCGCAGCTCGGTCCGTACGCCGGCCGCGTCGAGCGCCTTGCGGGCGAGGGTGTCGTGCAGTTCGCCCAGCGGTACCCGGGCCCAGCCGATGTCGGCGGCGCCCTTCTCGGAGAGCAGGCCGGTCTTGAAGACCATGGCGGCCAGGCCCAGTGAGGACTGCTCGGCGGTGGCGTTCAGGGTGGCGATGCCGACCAGGTCCCAGAGGGCCTCGATCGTGCGGGCGGACTGCCCGTAGCGGCCGAGCCAGGTCGCGAAGTCCACGCCGTCGAGCGCCGGGTCGGTGGGGTCCAGGCGGCGCAGCGCGAGGGCGGCGCGGCCGACGCTCAGCCGTTCGGCGAGGGAGAGGTGCCGGTAGCGGGCGAGCGATCCGGCCAGGTGCAGGGGCACGGGCAGGGCGCTGCGGCGCAGCCGGCCCAGGCGCGGTCCGCCGGGGCGGGCGACGTCCAGGACGGGTACGTCGAGCCGGTCCTGCAGGGGTGCGAGGGCGGCGCCGTCGATGCGGTCGAGGAACCACCGGTAGCCGGTGCAGCAGCGCAGGTAGACGTGCTGGCCGTTGTCGACTTCGAGGTCGCCGCGCTTGAAGGAGAAGGCGAGCCCGCCGAGCCGGGGGCGGCCCTCGAGCAGGGTGACGCGGAGCCCGGCGTCGGCGAGTTCGAGGGCGGTGGTGACCCCGGCGAGTCCGCCGCCCACGACGACGGCGTGCTGTTCGAAGCCGGTCATGCGCCCTCCCCCGTGGTGCGGTGGCCCTCCGGGCCGGCCGGTCGGTCCTGCGCGGGCGGGGCCGCCCGGTGTGCGGCTGCCCGGCCCGTGTGGCCGCGGTCCGCCGGAGGAGACGCACCCGCCGCCGGGGCGGTTGCCCGGGCGGCGTCCCGGCCGGGACGGCCGGTCGGGCGCGGGCGCAGGCGTGTGCGCGCCGCGGATGCGGCCGGACCGGCCGCCTCCGGAAGCGCGGTGATCGTGGTCATCAGGCTCGCCTCCGGGTGTTCTGGCGGGAGACGGTGCGTGCGTCGAGGCCGGACAGGCCGCGCACGGCGACGTACGCCTTCTCGTGCGGCGGCAGCGACACGCGGCCCCGCAGCACCGCCTCCGGTTCCCGCTCGATGCGGTCCAGCAGGCGCCGGTAGATGCCGGCCATGGCGGCCACGCAGGCGCCGCTGCGCCGGTCGAGCATCGGCAGCAGCCGGTAGCCCTCGGCGAACAGGGCGCGGGCGCGCCGGACTTCGTGGTGGACGAGTCCGGCGAAGTCGGAGCCGGCGGGCATCCGGTCGCTGCGGAAGCCTTCCGAGCAGCCGAACTTGGCGAGGTCCTCGGCGGGCAGGTAGGTCCGCCCGTTGCCGGCGTCCTCGCGAACGTCCCGCAGGATGTTGGTGAGTTGCAGGGCGAGGCCGAGGGTGTCGGCGTACTCCCCGGCGCGCGCGGCTTCGGCAGCTGCGAGGCCCGGGCCGTTCACCGTGCCGAACACGCCGAGCGAGAGCCGCCCGATGGCCCCGGCCACGCAGCGGCAGTAGGTCTTGAGGTCGTCCCAGGTCTCGTAGGTCTCGCCGCGGACGTCCATCAGGACCCCGTCGATGAGCTCGTCGAGACCGCCGAGCGGGATCGGGAAGCGGCGCGCGGCGTGCGTGAGGGCGACGGCGACCGGGTCGGTGTCGTCCTCGTCGACCTCCTCGGCGAGGATCCGCCCGAGCAGGGCGCGGGTCTCCTCCAGCCGGGCGAACTTGGCTTCGGGCGCCAGCGTGCCGTCGCCGATGTCGTCGACCCGCCGCGAGAAGGCGTACAGCGCGGACATCGCCTGCCGCTTGTCGGTCGGCAGCAGCCGGATGCCGTAGGCGAAGTTGCGTGCCTGTGAACCGGTGACGGCCTCGCAGTAGCTGTAGGCGGCCTGGACCGGTGCGGACGCGTGTGTGAGGCCCTCCACGGTCGGGCTCACCCCTTTCTCGGCGCTGTGCGCAGGACGGCGGCCACCTCGCGGAGCAGGCCGTGCTTGGTGGGCTTGGGCGGGCCGGGGAGTACGTCGAAACCGGCGGCGGTGACGGCTCGGAGGGCCGCACGCCCGCCTCCCACGAAGCCCGCGAGCAACAGCCGGAGTCTGCCGTGCACGCTCCCCACGAGCGGGGTGCCTTCGTCCAGCAGCTCGCGTGCGCGCTCGGTTTCGAACGCGATCAGGGAGCGTACGGACGCGCCGGCGGACGGGGCCGCGAGCTCCGCCTCGGTCACGTGGAAGCGGCGCAGGTCCTCGGCGGGCAGGTAGATCCGGTCGCGGCCGAGGTCCTCGGCGACGTCCTGGAGGTGTTCGACGATCTGCAGGGCGGTGCAGACGGCGTCGGAGCGGCGGATCCGTTCGGGGGTGCTGGTGCCGGTGAGGGAGAGCACCAGGCGGCCGACCGGGTTCGCGGACAACTCGCAGTAGCCGACCAGGTCGGCGTACGTCTCGTAGCGCGCGACCCGCTGGTCCTGGCGGTTGGCCTCGATCAGCCCGAGGAACGGCTCGGGGGTCAGGTCGTGGGCGCGGACGACGGGCCGCAGGGCCTGCAGCAGCGGGTGCCGCGGCGCGCCGGCGGGGCTGCCGGAACCGTTGAAGACACGGTGCAGGTCCGCTTCGAGTGCGTCGAGCATGGCGAGCCGGTCGTCGACCGCGGCGGGGTCGAGACCGAGGAGTACGGCGTCGTGCCCGCCGGGGGCCAGGTCGCCGTCGCCGATGTCGTCGACGAGGCGCGCGTACCCGTAGACGGCCGTCAGTCCGTCGCGCCAGGCGCGGGGGAGGAAGACGGGAGCGACGGGGAAGTTCTCCGCCGCCGCCTTGTCGAGGGTGGCACTCACGTGGACCGTGTCGGCCGGGGGTCGGATGCCGAGCCCCGGGGTCACCGCCCGCCGCCCGGGGCGGGGACGGCCGTCGTGCCTGGGGGCCGGAGAATTCCCGTAGCCATTGCCGTCACATCTCCCGTTCTACACTGCCGACCCATTACATCCTATTTCGGACACGCCGCCGGGGGATTCCCCCGGCTGCCCCAAGGCCCTTCAACTGCGGGGAATCGTCCCCTCTTGCCGCGATTGGGGACCGCCTCAGCTTACGCTGTAGAACGTCGCGGAGCCCTCCCGGGTATTCGCTCCGCCACCGAATGTCGCCGCGAAATGCGAGAACACGATTGAGGCCCCCGCCGCGCTGAGCGGCGGGGGCCTTCGGGTGAAGCGGAAAAGCGCCGCAAGAGGGCGCCGCGCGACCCGGAGGTCAGCCGTTGGTGGCCTTCTCGTATGCCGAGACGACTTCCTCGGTGGGCCCGTCCATCAGGAGCTCGCCCTTCTCCAGCCACAGCACGCGGTCACAGGTGTCGCGGATGGACTTGTTGTTGTGGCTCACCAGGAAGACCGTGCCGGCCTTCTGCCGCAGTTCGCGGATCCGGTCCTCCGAACGCACCTGGAAGCTGCGGTCACCGGTGGCCAGGGCCTCGTCGATCATCAGAACGTCGTGGTCCTTGGCCGCCGCGATCGAGAAGCGCAGGCGCGCCGCCATACCGGAGGAATAGGTACGCATCGGCAGGGAGATGAAGTCGCCCTTCTCGTTGATGCCCGAGAAGTCGACGATGCTCTGGTAACGCTGCTTGATCTGCTCGCGGCTCATGCCCATCGCGAGACCGCCGAGAACGACGTTCCGCTCACCGGTGAGGTCGTTCATCAGGGCCGCGTTGACGCCCAGCAGCGAGGGCTGGCCGTCGGTGTAGACCTTGCCCTCCTCGCAGGGCAGCAGGCCCGCGATGGCGCGCAGCAGGGTGGACTTGCCGGAGCCGTTGGAGCCGATGAGGCCGATCGCCTCGCCGCGGTAGGCGGTGAAGGAGACGCCGCGCACGGCGTGGACCCGCCGGACGCCCGGGGCGTCGCCCTTCTTCCGGCGGACTATCTTGCTGAGCGCGGCGGTGGCCGCGCCCTTGCCGCTGCTGCCGGTGTTGACCCGGTAGACGATGTGGACGCCGTCCGCGATCACGGTGGGGACGCGCCCCTGGGTGTTGTCAGCCACGGCCGTAACGCTCCTCAGACTTCCAGAAGTACACGAAGCCGCCGATGCCGATCACCACGGCCCAGCCCACGGCGAAGGCCCACACGTGCGGAGGCAGGTTCTCGGCGGTGTAGTCCTTGATCAGGGCGAACCGGATGAGGTCCATGTAGATCGCGACCGGGTTCCACAGCAGCAGATCGCTGATCCACTGCGGCTGGTGCTTGAGGTAGACCCCGATCGGGAACATGACGCCGGAGGCGTACATCCAGGTACGCATCACGAACGGCATCAGCTGCGCCAGGTCGGGGGTCTTGGAACCCGCCCGCGCGAAGATCATGGCGAGGCCGGTGTTGAAGACGAACTGGAGCGCGAGCGTCGGGATCACCAGCAGCCAGGAGAGCTGCGGGTAGTTGCCGAAGCAGAGGGCGACGATGAAGACGACGATCATCGAGTACAGCAGCTGCTGGAGCTGCTGGAGCGAGAAGGACACCGGCAGGGCGGCGCGCGGGAAGTGCAGCGCCCGCACCAGGCCGAGGTTCCCGGAGATCGCCCGGACGCCCGCCATCAGCGAGCTCTGCGTGAAGGTGAAGACGAAGATGCCCATCACCAGGAACGGGATGTAGACGTCCTTGGGCATGTCACGGCCGGCTTGGAGGATCAGACCGAAGATCAGCCAGTAGACGACCGCGTTCAGCAGCGGGGTCGCCACCTGCCAGACCTGGCCGAGCTTCGCCTGGCTGTACTGCGCGACCAGCTTGGCCCGGGAGAAGGCCATGATGAAGTGGCGCCGGCCCCAGAGCTGCCGCACGTATTCGCCCAGGCCCGGCCGGGCGCCGCTGACCGAGAGGCCGTACTTCCTGGCGAGCTCCGCGGGGCTCAGCCCCGCGTCGTCGGACAGCGGCCTGCTCGTGGCGAGGGCGCCGTCGTGGGTTGTGTCACTCACAAGTTGAAACTTTCGTCTTCAAGATGCGGCCAGGTGGGCATCAGGCTGGTGGCTCGAGGCCCGTGATCGCGTCATGTTCCCAGACGCGGGCTGGTCAGATGACAGGAGGTCGACCCAGCCGGGTCAACCGCCAGACCGTTCGCCATCTCATCGGGCGGCGGGGTCCGCAGGGAGTGGTCCATCCCTCCCGGAAACCACCGAACCAGGCCTTGAGTGCGGGTGCCGACGGCCTGCGTACGAGCGTCAGCAGGAGCCAGACGCCCAGGTAGACCGGGACCAGCGGGGCGGGCAGGTTGCGGCGGGCGAGCCACACCCGGTTACGAGCCACCATACGGTGGTAGACCGCGTGCCGGGAGGGGGCGGTCGTCGGGTGCAGCAGCACCATGTCCGAGCGGTAGTCGATCAACCACCCTGCGTCGAGCGCCCGCCAGGCCAGATCCGTCTCTTCGTGCGCGTAGAAGAACTCGCCCGGCAGCGCTCCGACCTGCTCGAACACCGTCGTGCGGACGGCGTTGGCGCCGCCCAGGAAGGTGGTCACCCGCGAGGAGCGCATCGGGTCGGAGGCGCGCAGCCGCGGCACGTGCCGGCGCTGGGTCACACCGGTCTCCGGATCGGCGATCCGGAAGCTGATGATCCCGAGCGCAGGATCCTCGGCGAAGGCCTGTCGGCACAGCTCGGCGGTGTCGGTGCGCTCCAGCAGACCGTCGTCGTCCAGGAAGAGCAGCACGTCCACGTCGCTGCCACCGGGGCCGAAGGCTTCGATGCCGACGTTGCGCCCGCCCGGGATGCCCAGGTTCTCGGGCAGGTCGATGCTGCGGACGCCCTCGGGCAGGCCGGTGACCTGCACGCCCTGGCCCACGACGACCACGTCGACGGGGGCTCCGTCCTGGCGGGCCACCGAGTCGAGGAGCGCCTTGAGCTCGTCGGGCCGGTTGCCCATGGTGATGATCACGGCGCCCAGCCGCAGCGGGGCGCTCACTTGAGCCTGCTGGAGGCGAGGATGGACACCAGGTGCAGCACGGTCTGGAGCATCGCGATGGCGGCCAGTACGGCGACCCCGACGCGGGACCAGTACAGGTCGCCCTGCATCTGGTCCACGACGGCCAGCACCAGGATGAGCAGCGAGGCCTCGATGCCCAGGATCAGGCGGTGGAACTTGAGCGCGGAGGCGGCCCGGCGGGCGAGTGCCATGCCCTTCGCGCGCGGCTCGGCCGCCGCGTCCTGGACCACGGGCTTGCCGGCCTGGTGGCGGGCGACGCCGACCAGGTCGGTCTCGGCCTTGATGAGGATGGCGCCGAGCGCGGCCAGGGTGCCCAGGAAGGCCCACAGCCAGTCGGCTCCCCCGGGGCCCCACAGGTCGGCGGCGCGCAGGCCGAAGCCGACCAGGACCGCCGCGTCGCACAGGTAGGCGCCGACCCGGTCCAGGTAGACCCCGGAGAGCGAGAACTGCTTCTTCCAGCGGGCGACCTCGCCGTCGACGCAGTCGAGCAGCAGGTACATCTGGACCGCGATCACGCCGAGGACGGCGCCCCAGATGCCCGGCACCAGCAGCGCCGGCAGGGCGAGGACGCCGGCGAGGGTCATCAGGTAGGTCAGCTGGTTCGGCGTGACCTTGGTGGTGACCAGGAAGCGGGTGATGCGCAGCGAGATCTCACGCATGTAGAGGCGCCCGCCCCAGTGCTCGCCACTGACCCGGTCCTTCACGCCCGCCGGGTGCACGACGGGCCTCAGTTCAGCTACGGATGGTCTTGGCATAGTCGGCGTAAGCGTCCCTGATCTCGGCTGCGGACAGGTTGAGGTGCTCCAGGATCGTGAAGCGTCCCGGGCGGGTCTGGGGGGCGTACTCGACGGCCGCGACGAACTCGTCGATGCTGAAGCCGATCTCCTCGGGGCCGACCGGCAGACCGTGCCGGCGCAGCACCTCGACGAAGAGGCCGGACTGCTCGGCGGCCCCGCGCAGGTGCATCGCGAAGGCGGCGCCGATGCCGACCTGCTCGCCGTGGAGCGCGGAGCGTCCCGGGTGGAGCAGGTCGAAGGCGTGGCTGATCTCGTGACAGGCGCCGGACGACGGGCGGGAGTCCCCGCTGATCGACATGGCGATGCCGGAGAGCACCAGTGCTTCGGAGAGCACGGTGAGGAACTCGTCGTCGCCGCACCCGCCGGGGTGGCGCAGCACGGACTCGCCGGCGGTACGGGCCATGGCGGCGGCCAAGCCGTCGATGGGCTCGCCGTTGATCCGGTGCGAGAGCTCCCAGTCGGCGATCGCCGAGATGTTGGAGATCGCGTCACCGATGCCGGCGCGGATGAACCGGACCGGGGCTTCCTTGATCACGTCGAGGTCGATCACCATGGCGATCGGCGTCGGCACGCCGTAGGAACCGCGGCCGTTGTCGTTGTCCAGGATGGACACCGGCGAGCAGATGCCGTCGTGCGAGAGGTTGGTGGCGACGGCCACCATGGGCAGCCCGACCCGCGCCGCGGCGTACTTGGCCACGTCGATGATCTTGCCGCCGCCCAGGCCGACGACGGCGTCGTAGCGGCGGCCCTTTATGTCGTCGGCCAGCTTGACCGCGGAGTCGATGGTGCCGTCGACGACCGCGTACCAGTCGGCGTGCGGCAGCACGGGCTCCAGCCTGGCGCGCAGCGCCACGCCGGAGCCTCCGCTGATCGCGATGGCCAGCTTGCCGGAGGCGGAGATCCGCTGGTCGGCCAGGAGGCCGGCCAGGTCGTCCATCGCCCCGCGACTGACGTCGACGACGACGGGCGAGGGGATGAGCCTCGTCAGTACTGGCATGCGATCGTCCGGCCCTTGGCGAGGTCGTCGTGGTTGTCGATCTCGACCCACTTGACGTCGCCGATGGGGGCCACGTCGATGGTGAAGCCGTCGTTGACGAGCTGCTGGTAGCCGTCCTCGTAGTAGAGGTCGGGGTCGCGCTCGAAGGTGGTCTTCAGGGCCTCGGCCAGCTGCTCGGCGGCCTCGGGCTCGATGAGGGTGACACCGATGTACTCGCCGGTGGCGTCGGCGGGGTCCATCAGCTTGGTGATCTTCTGAACGCCCTCGCCGTCGGCGGTGACGACCTTCATCTCCTCGTCGGCCAGGTTCTTGACCGTGTCGAGGGCGAGGATGATCTTCTGGCCGTTGCCGCGGGCGGCGAGCAGGGTGCGCTCGACCGAGACCGGGTGGACGGTGTCGCCGTTGGCGAGGATCACGCCCTGCTTGAGGACCTCACGCGCGCACCACAGGGAGTAGGCGTTGTTCCACTCCTCGGCCTTGTCGTTGTCGATCAGCGTGATCTTGACGCCGTACTTGGCCTCCAGGGCCTCGCGGCGGGCGTACACGGCCTCCTTGCGGTAGCCGACGACGATGGCGACCTCGGTCAGGCCGACCTCGGCGAAGTTGCCCAGCGTCAGGTCGAGGACCGTGAGGCTCTCCTCGTCGCCCTCGGGGCCGACCGGCACGAGCGCCTTGGGCAGGGTGTCGGTGTAGGGACGCAGACGGCGTCCGGCACCGGCAGCGAGTACAAGGCCGATCATGCTGGTTCTCCTTCGTCATGTACGGCGGGTGCTCCGGAGGAGACCCAGAATCGGATGCTCTCCACGAGCACCACGAGTGCCACGAACACGGCCACGGCCGTGAGCGCGACGGGGAAGTCCGCTTCGCGCGATACGAGGACGGCCGCCAAGGCCGTGATCAGCAGGACCCGGCCTTCGTGGCCGCCGATCGTCCGCACCAGCCAGTGCGGGGGCGCGCCGGTGCCGCCGCGGATGCGGTACACCGTGTCGTAGTGATGGTAGGCGACCGCCGCGATCAGGCCGAATGCCGCCGGGAGGGCCCCGGGGACGTCCGCCTTGACGGCGAGCGCGAGGACCGTGACGTACTCGGCGGCCCGGAACAGCGGCGGGACCAACCAGTCCAGGGCGCCCTTCAGCGGTGCGGCGACGGCGAGGCCGGCCGCCATGACGTAGATCACGGCGACGGCGATCACCCGCGGGTCGCCGAAGGGCAGGAACACGGCGCCCGCGATCATCACCAGCGTGCCGAGGGCCGCCACGTACACGGAGCCGAAGGACCCGGCCCGGCCGCGCAGCAGGCGGGCCTGGAGCTCGGCGAGCGGTCCCGAGTCGGCCAGGTCGGCCAGCGCCCGGGCCGCCCGGTCGGTGCGGGTGGCCTTGCGCGTCAGGGAGCGCAGGACCCGGCCGGCGGTGGTGTAGAGCGCGCCGAAGGCGCAGCCGACCAGCAGGGCGTAGAAGACGATCCGGGGGGTGGTGAAGGCGGTCAGCACCGCGATCATCGCCCAGCGCTCACCGATCGGCAGGATGATCATCCGGCGGATCCACACGGTCCAGCCGACGCTGTCGAGCCGGTCGGAGAGGGCGGCCGTGGGACTGGTGTTGGCGGTGGCGTCGTGGTTGGCCTCGTTGAAGGAGAAGTCCACGACGTGCCGGCAGGTCATCAGGATCATGGAGCCGACGGCCAGGGCCCAGACGTCGTCGCCGTTCCGGGCCGCGCCGAGCGCGAGGCCCGCGTAGAAGGAGTACTCCTTCGCACGGTCGAAGGTGGCGTCGAGCCAGGCGCCCATCGTCGAGTACTGGAGCGAGTAGCGGGCGAGCTGCCCGTCGGTGCAGTCCAGTACGAAGGAGACGAGGAGCAGCACGCCGGCGGCCACGTAGCCCCAGCGTTCGCCGGTGGCCGCGCAGCCGGCCGCGATCAGCGCGGTGATCAGCGAGGCGGTAGTGACCTGGTTCGGGGTCAGGCCGCGGCGCGCACACCAGCGGGCGATGTAGCGCGAGTAGGGGCTGATGCAGAAGGTGGTGAAGAAGCCGTCGCGGGACTTCACGGCGGTCCGCAGGCGTACGGCCTCGTCGTCGACGGCGGCGACGGCGGCGGTCGCCGCTTCGCGCTCCGCCGGGCCGGCGGGGACGGCGGCGACGAGCGTGCCCAGTTCGGGGCGCTGGACGGCGGTCCCGGCGGCCTCGACGACGGCGGCGAGCCGGTCCGGGTACGGGCCGGCGCCGCCGGATTCCGCGGCGGCGACGGCGACGGCCTTGTCGAGGGCCTCGCGGGCGCCGGCCTGGACGGCGAGGGCGCCGGTGACGGCGCAGGCGTCGAAGCGCGGGTCGGTCAGCGCGAGGCGCAGCGCGTGCACGTGCCCGACGAAGGCGCTGTCCACGACGGCCACCCGCTGGTCGGCGGGGACGCCCGCCAGCGCAGCGGCGACCTCGTGGGGACCGGCGGCCGGGCGGACGTCGAAGCCGAGGGAGCGCAGCTCGTCCGCGAGCGGTGATCCGGGGACCGGCAGGCCGGTGAGGATGACGGTCGGCAGACGAACTCACTCCTTGTAACGGATTCCGAACGCGCGCCCTCATGGGGTGGCGGCACGTCGGCAGAGGCTATCGGATGAATGGAAGCAGGGGTTCACCACCCGTTTACGCCCCGATAAGCCGAATATTCGGGCCCCGGGCCGGGTTCCGATCATCATTGACGATCACGGCGCCCTACCACAAACGGCCTCGATGTTACGGTGGACACGCCCCTGAACGTGTCGAGTGGAAAGAGGTGGGTTGATGACCGTCGTAGTGGTCGCGGCCATGCGCAGCGAACTCCGGTGCATCCCCCATTCCTTCCGGGCATCCGGCCGGGCCTGACCACACAGCTGGGCCTCGTCGGCCGGAGCCCCCGTTCCAAGGGTTCACGTTGACCGACAGCAATTCCTTCGACGCCGCCTCCGATCTCGACGGCGTCGACGACTTCACGCACGCCTTCTTCGCCCTGCACCACGGCCTGCCCCGGCAGGCGCCGGGCTCCGACGCGAGCACCCGCCACCTGTTGTCCCTGTGCGGACCGCTGCCCGAGCGGCCGCGCGTCCTGGACCTGGGCTGCGGCCCGGGCCGCAGCGCGCTGCTGCTCGCCGCCGAGGCGGGCGCGGCCGGCGCGGGCGCCGAGGTGACCGCCGTCGACCTGCACGCCCCCTTCCTCGACGAGCTCCGTGCGGCCGCCGCGGCCCGCGGACTCGCCGACCGGGTCCGCACCGTGGAGGCGGACATGGGCGCGCTCCCGGGCGAGGGCTTCGAGGACGGCTCCTTCGACCTCGTCTGGGCGGAGGGCTCCGCCTACCTCCTCGGCTTCGACGCCGCGCTCGCGCGGTGGAAACGACTGCTCGCCCCGGGCGGCACCCTCGTCCTGACCGAGTGCCAGTGGTCGGTCGCCCGGCCGTCCGCGGGCGCCCGCGCCTTCTGGGACCCGCACTACGCGCTGCGCACCACCGCCGGCAACCTGGCGGCCGCCCAGGCCGCCGGGTACCGGGTGCTCGGCGTGCACGAGCTGCCCGACTCCGACTGGGCCGAGTACTACGGCCCGCTCGCCGAGCGGGTCCGGGCCCTGTCCGCAACCGGCGGCCCGGCGATGGCGCGGGCCCTGGCCGCGACGCGCGAGGAGCTCGACGTACGGGCCCGCCACGGGCACGAGTACGGGTACGCGGGCTACGTCCTGCGCCCGGTGAGCGCCGGGGACGGCGACGCCTGGCCCGCCCGGCCGGAGGCCGCGGCCGACGCGGCGGCCGTCCGGGAGATCAACCTGGCGGCCTTCGGGACCCCGCTGGAGGCCGACCTCGTGGACGCGCTGCGCGGCGACGCCTCCTGGCTGCCCGGGCTGTCGTACGTGGCCGAGGCCCCGGACGGGTCGGTGGCGGCGCACGCCCTGCTGACCCGGTGCGAGGTCGACGGCGCCCCGGCGCTCGCGCTCGCCCCGGTGGCGGCCGATCCCGTGCTCCAGCGCTCGGGCGCGGGCAGCTCGGTCGTACGGGCCCTGCTCGCGGCGGCCCGGGAGCGCGGGGAGTCACTGGTCCTCGTCCTGGGGCACCCGGAGTACTATCCGCGCTTCGGTTTCCTGCCGGCGTCGCACTTCGGGATCCGGGCCCCCTTCGAGGTCCCCGACGAGGCCATGATGGCGCTGGTGCTGGATGGTTCCCGCCCGGTGCCCGCGGGAATGATCAAGTACCCGGATCCGTTCGGGGTCTGACGCGCACCGTCAGGTGATGTGACACGTGATGCGATCCGCCCCTCGTCGCCTAGCACGCGACGGGGGCGGACATGCGTGGTTCTCCGAAGTGGGGACAAGCCTCTTTTGTACGGCAGACTGAAGGCCGAAGTCCGAAGCGAAGGATGGGTATGCCGACCACACCAGCCACCGCCGCGAACAGCGCGTCCAACGGCACCGGTACGCAAGAACCGATCATGCTCGAACTGGTCGACGAGGCCGGCAACACCATCGGCACGGCGGAGAAGCTCTCCGCCCATCAGGCGCCCGGGCAGTTGCACCGGGCGTTCTCCGTGTTCCTCTTCGACGAGCAGGGTCGTCTGCTGCTCCAGCAGCGGGCCCTCGGGAAGTACCACTCCCCCGGCGTCTGGTCGAACACCTGTTGCGGTCACCCCTACCCCGGGGAGTCGCCGTTCGCGGCCGCGGCCCGGCGGACCCATGAGGAGCTGGGCCTGTCGCCCTCGCTCCTCGCACAGGCGGGGACGGTGCGCTACAACCACCCGGACCCCGCATCGGGTCTGGTGGAGCAGGAGTTCAATCACCTGTTCGTGGGACTCGCGCAGACCGTCGTGCGGCCGGATCCGGAGGAGGTCGAGGACACCGCCTTCGTCACCGCCGAGGAACTGGCGAAGCGGCACGCCGAAGTGCCCTTCTCGGCCTGGTTCATGACCGTGCTGGACGCGGCGCGGCCCGCGATCCGCGAGCTGACCGGCGACGCGGCGGGCTGGTAACCCGTACGCCGTCCCGCTCCTGCGACGTCCCGCCCTCCACCGCCCCGCCGGCCGCCGCTCACCCGGTGGTCGCAGGGGCGGTGAGCGGCAGGGCCGCCCAGATCACCTTGCCGCCGGTCGAGGTGTGCTCGACGTCGCAGACCCCGCCGGCCTCCAGGGTGATCTCCCGGACCAGGAGCAGGCCCCGGCCGCCGGTCTGACCGAAGTCGGCCTCGAGAGCCTTGGGGCGGTAGGGGTGGTTGTCCTCCACGGCCACCCGCACCCACGCACGGCCGATCGCGACCTCGACCGCGACCTCCGGCGAGAGCAGGGCGGCGTGCCGGACCGAGTTCGTCACCAGCTCGGAGACGATCAGGAGCAGGGAGTACACGAGGTCCTGATGGGCCGGCACCCCCTGGCGCCCGAGCAGGTCCCGGACCGCACGACGGGCCTGCGGAACGGATTCTTCAACCGCGGGAGCGGTGAACCTCCACACTCCCTCATAGGCGAGGGGATCGGCCGGAGCCTCCACCTCACCCGCCTTGGCCGGCGGGACGCTCCCGCTGACATCCATTTTCCGTCCCCCGTCTTCGCGCTCGATCGTCTCCACGCGACAAGAGTGGGGAACGGGCTGGTGCGACCCGGACTGCTGACCAGAAGTCAGCGTCTATCGGACACTTTCTGACCGCTGGCGTATGACAGAGTCAGTTGTTCGACTATTCCTGATCTTCTGTCCGCCGCTTCCCGGCCGCCTCGCCCGCCCCGTCCCCCGCGGCCGCCGCCGCCGGAGTCCCGTCCTCCCTGACCAACCCCAGGATGCGACGGGAGCCCATGCCCATGGCCACCAGGCTCAGCCCGTCGAACAGCAGGGCGAGGGAGAAGAAGGTTCCGATCACGTACAGACTGTTGCCGGGCCAGTTGGAGAGGATCAGGAAGCCCAGCAGGATCCCGAAGGCGCCCTGGACGACCGCGAGCCCGAAGTTGGCACCGCGCACCACCAGCGCCCCGACCAGCCGGAACACCCCGCCGGTCAGGAAGAGCAGCGCGGCGAACATGGTCAGCGCCTCGGCGCTCGCCTCGGGACGGCGCAGGATCACGAAGCCCGCGGCCAGGTTGATCGCGGCGACGACGACGGCGAGCCAGAAGTAGTTGCTCCTGCGCCACTGCACGGCCTGCAGCAGACCCACCACACCGCCGATCAGCAGCAGCCAGCCGAAGAGGAACATCGAGGTGAGGGTGGCGACGGCGGTGTAGACGAGGCCGACCAGCCCGGCCAGCGCCAGCAGCACCCCGAGCGCGGTCATCAGCGCGAAACTGCGATTGAGCTTCTTCTTCTCGCGCTGCGGTTCCGGGCCCCCGACCTTGGCCCCGGTACGGTCCGCACGGTCTGCGCCCATGAACGTGCCACCTCCTCGCACCCCTGGGGGGTGCCTTGCCGATCAGGCCGGGCCCGACCGACGAGACACCCCCGAGGACTCCCTTGATCATAGGTATGACCGCCCGGGATAGCATCCGGCGCATGGACGCAGCCACGGACGCAACCCTCCTGCACGCGGTCGCCGACGGGGTGGCCACGATCGTCATCTCGCACCCCGCCAAGCGCAACGCCATGACCGCCGCCATGTGGCGGGCGCTCCCGGAGCTGGTGACGGGCCTGGCGGACGACCCTGCGGTACGGGTGCTCGTACTGACCGGGGCCGGACCGACCTTCTGCGCGGGCGCCGACATCTCCTCGCTGACCGGGGACGCGGCGGAGCCCGGACACGCCACGGGCCCCGGGGCCGCCGGGGCCGCGGACCCGCGGGACCTGGCCGTGGCCGCCGAGGAGGCGCTGGCCGCCTTCCCCAAGCCCACGCTGGCGGCGATCCGCGGCTTCTGCGTGGGCGGCGGCAGCCAGCTCGCGGCCGCCTGCGATCTGCGCTTCGCCGAGGAGGGGGCCTCCTTCGGGGTCACCCCCGCCAAGCTCGGCATCGTCTACCCGGCGTCCTCCACCCGCAGGCTCGCTTCCCTGGTCGGCCCGGGCTGGGCCAAGTACCTCCTCTTCTCCGCGGAACTGATCGGCGCGGAGACGGCGCTGCGCGCGGGGTTCCTGAACGAACTGCTGCCGGCCGGCCAACTGGACAAGCGCGTCGCCGAGTTCACCCGGATCCTGGCCTCGCGCTCACAGCTGACGCAGGCGGCGGCCAAGGAGTTCACGGACGGCCGGACCGACCGGGACGCGTACTGGAAGGACCAGGCCGCCGGGAGCGAGGACACCGCGGAGGGCGTCGCCGCGTTCCTGGAGCGCCGGGCTCCGCGCTTCACGTGGACCCCCTGACGGCCGGCCGTCAGCCGGGCAGGCCGTTCCCCCGCAGCATCTCGACGAGAGCCGCCGGGGCCTTGTCCGGTGAGCCGGCGTCGTAGGGCGGCTGGGGGTCGTACTCGGTCATCAGCTGCACGGCCCGGGCGAAGTCGTCGCCGGCGATCCGGCCGAGCAGGGTGAGCCCCATGTCGATCCCGGCGGACACCCCGGCGGCGGTGACGTACTTTCCGTCGAACACCACGCGCTCGCCGGTGGGCTCCACCCCGAGCTTCGGCAGCTTGTCCAGGTACAGCCAGTGGCTGGTGGCCCGGCGGCCGTCGAGCAGCCCGGCGGCGGCCAGCAGCAGGGATCCGGTACACACCGAGGTGGTCCAGGTGGTGGTGGCGTCGACCGTGCGCAGCCAGTCCATGACCACGGGATTGGCCATCTCCCGGTCGGGATGCGGCCCCCCGGGCACGATCACGATGTCGGGCCGGGTGACCTCGTCGAGCCCCTTGTCGGCGACGAGCGCGAGCGACCCGTTGTCGGTCCGCACGGGCCCGGGCCGCTCGGAGACGAAGACGACCTCGGCGTCGGACAGCCGGCCGAGGGTGTCGAAGGGCCCGATGGCGTCCAGGGCGGTGAAGTGGTCGTAGAGAAGTACGGCGATCTGCATGGCTCCTCCGGAGCGCTGGTCGGAACAGTACGCCGCCCCGGTGGGGCGGCTCCTTCTGCTGGATGCGCCGGGGCCGGCCCTCAGCGGCGCGACGTGCGGAAACGGCGGCGGTACTCGGCGGGCGGCTGGCCGAGGGTCCGTACGAATGCCCGGCGCAACGCCTCCGGGTTCCCGTACCCGCAGGCCCGGGCGATCTGTGCGATCCCTTCCCCGCTCTCCTCGAGCAGCCGCCGCGCGTGGTCCACCCGGACCCGTTCGACGTACCGGCCGGGCGTGACCCCGGTCTCCGCCTGGAAGGCGCGTGCGAAGTGCCGCGGTGACAGTCGGGCCCGGGCGGCGAGGTGCTCGACGCCCAGCTTCTCCCCCGGGTGCTCGGCGATCCATTGCTGCACGTCCCTCAGCGGGTCCCGGCGGGCCGTCTGGGCGGCCAGTTGCGCGCTGAACTGCGCCTGGTTGCCGGGCCTGCGCAGGAACACCACCAGGTGCCGGGCGATCGTCAGGGCGACGTCCTGCCCGTGGTCCTCCTCCACCAGCGCCAGGGCGAGGTCGATCCCCGCCGTGACCCCCGCCGAGGTGGCCACCGGTCCGTCCCGTACGTAGATCGGGTCCGGCTCGACGGCGACGGCCGGGTAGTCCCGCGCCATCCGCTCGCACGCGTTCCAGTGCGTCGTCGCCCGCCGCCCGTCGAGCAGCCCCGCCTCGGCCAGCAGCAGGCCTCCCGTGCACACGGAGACCAGCCGCTCCGCGCCACCCCCGTGGGTACGGAGCCAGTCGGTGAGCCGGGGCTCGAAGTCCGCCGAGAACCGTCCCCCGGGCACCAGGACCGTGGTGCCGGGCCCCGGCCGGGCGCTCGCCAGGTCCCCGTCCGGCACCAGCGTCAGCCCGCTGCTGGTGCGGACGGGCGCTCCCGCGGGAGAGACCGTCCGGATCGCGTACCCGGCCCGCCCCGGGAAGTGGGCGAGTGCGGCGAACACCTCCACCGGCCCGGTCACGTCCAGGCTCTGGACCCCGTCGTAGAGGAGGACGAGGACGGTGCGCGGCGATGACGACATGGCTTCATGGTGTTCCGCCCCCGCGATGGCCGCAATGACGTGCTTCCCACCTATCCGGCCATGCCGGGCACCCGTTCGCGCGCGGATAGGATCGGCACATCATGACTGCAACCCTCGTCGCCAAGAAGCTCACCGCCGCGCACGGTGAGCGCACCCTCTTCGCCGATCTCGACCTCGTCGTCGCCCCCGGCGACGTCATCGGCCTCGTCGGCGTGAACGGCGCCGGGAAGTCCACCCTGCTGCGGCTGCTCGCCGGGCTGGACGCCCCCGAGACGGGGGAGCTGCGGCTCTCCCCGCCCGGTGCCGCCGTCGGCCACCTCCCGCAGGAGCCGGAGCGCCGGCCCGAGGAGTCGGTCCGGGAGTTCCTGGCCCGCCGTACGGGCGTGGCGGCCGCGCAGGCCGAGCTCGACGCGGCGACGCAGGGTCTGGTGGACGGAACGCCCGGTGCGGACGACGCGTACGCGAACGCGCTGGACACGTGGCTGAACCTCGGCGGCGCCGACCTCGACGAGCGGGCCCAGGAGGTCGCCGACGAGCTCGGCCTCGCCGTCGGTCTCGACCTGCCCATGACGGCGCTCTCCGGCGGTCAGGCGGCCCGCGCGGGTCTCGCCTCCCTCCTGCTGTCGCGCTACGACGTCTTCCTGCTCGACGAGCCCACCAACGACCTGGACCTGGACGGTCTGGAGCGGCTGGAGCGGTTCGTCAAGGGGCTGCGGGCCGGCACGGTCGTGATCAGCCACGACCGCGAGTTCCTGACCCGGACGGTCACCAAGGTCCTCGAACTCGACCTCGCGCAGCAGCAGATCAACCTCTACGGCGGCGGCTACGACTCCTACCTGGAGGAGCGCGAGCGCGCCCGCAACCACGCCCGCGAGGAGTTCGACGAGTACGCGGGCAAGAAGTCGGCGCTCGAAGGCCGGGCCCAGATGCAGCGCAACTGGATGGACAAGGGCGTGCGCAACGCCCGCCGCAAGGCTTCCGACAACGACAAGATCGGCAAGAACCTGCGGGGCGAGTCGAGCGAGAAGCAAGCCGCCAAGGCTCGTCAGACGGCGCGGGCGATCGAGCGGCTGGAGGTCGTCGAGGAGCCCCGCAAGGAGTGGGAGCTGCGCATGGAGATCGCGGCGGCCCCGCGCTCGGGCTCCGTGGTGGCGACCCTGCGCGAGGCGGCCGTCAAGCGCGGGGACTTCTCCTTCGGCCCGGCGAGCCTGCAGATCGACTGGGCGGACCGGGTGGCGATCACCGGGGCCAACGGCGCCGGCAAGTCCACCCTCCTCGCCGTGCTCCTGGGACGGCTGGCTCCGGACTCCGGCTCCGCCACCCTCGGCTCCGGCGTCCTGGTCGGCGAGGTGGACCAGGCGCGCGGCCTGTTCCTCGGCGACGAACCGCTGCTCGAAGCCTTCTGCGCGGCGGTCCCCGAGACCGAGCCGGCCGAGGTCCGCACCCTGCTGGCCAAGTTCGGCCTCAAGGCGGCCCACGTCCTGCGCCCGGCGGCCACCCTCTCCCCGGGTGAGCGCACCCGTGCGGCGCTGGCCCTGCTCCAGGGCCGCGGGGTGAACCTGCTGGTCCTGGACGAGCCGACCAACCACCTCGACCTGCCGGCGATCGAACAGCTGGAGTCGGCCCTCGACGCCTACGAGGGCACCCTCCTGCTGGTCACCCACGACCGCCGCATGCTGGACGCGGTGCACGTGACCCGCCGCCTGGAGGTCTCCGGCGGCAAGGTCACCGAGCTCTAGCGGACACGATCTAGGGAAGCCGGTCCGGGCGGGCGGCGATGTCCGTGGCCCAGGCGCGGAACGCGCGCAGGTCCTCGGGCGGGATGCGGAGTTCCTCGGGGACGAGGTCGGAGCGGGCCGCGTCGAGGAGGTCGGCGAGGCCGAGGTGGAACCAATCCCAGTGCACGGAGTTGTAAGCCACCATGAGCGGCCGGACCCGCTCCCGGATCGCGGCCGCCTCGGCGGCGTCGACCCCGGCGGCGGCCAGCCGCTCCAGGGTCGCCGCCCGGTGCCGGCGGTCGAACTCGGCGTCGAGGAAGGGTTCGAGCAGGTCGCCCCAGACGTCGGGCCGGGAGCGCAACGGGATCCCGTTGTCGGTGCAGAACTGCTCGAGCTCCGCCTGCCGGACGGACGTCACGAAGACGATCTCGCCCGAGCGGGTGCGGATCTCGGGCGGAACGGCGGACGGATCGGCCTCCCGGACCGTGGACGCGCACAGCACGCCCCCGGGTGCGGCGTCGGGCAGGGCGCCGTCGCCTTCCGGGAGGCGGACGCGGTCACCGTCGAAGAGCGGGTCGAAGATCACCCGGACATCGTCTCCCACGACCGCCCCATATGGGAACGTTTGTGCGAGATCGCCTATTCGGGACCCTTTCGACGGCCCCGGTACCCGTGGTCTTGCCCCGGGCGGTCGAGGCGGCTCGCCTCGTCCGTGTCCGCGGCGCGGACGGGCCCGGGCCCGGGCTTCGGACCCGGCTTCGGGGGCTGCTCGGGCTGCGGGACCTGCCGCTCCTTCCCGCCGTCGTTCCCGGCGCGGTGCGGGCCTCCGCCGGCTCCACCCTGTTCGTCCATGGCGCGTCCTCTCTCTCACCCGGCGGCTGCCCGGGACGCGACCCGCCAAACCGGACCCGTTCAGGCCGCCCGGTCCGCCGGAGGCCGGCGCTTGCGGGCCATCCGGGCAGCCACGAACGTGCGCGGCAGGTGGCGGGCGGCGAGGGCGTAGGCGCGGTAGCGGCGGCCGGTGATGCTGACCGGGCGGCGCAGGGCGAGGTCCTTCAGGGCCTGCGCGACCACGGCCTCCGGCTCCAGCCAGACCGCGTCGCGCAGCGCGCTGACGTCCATGCCGGCCCGCTCCTGGAACTCGGTGCGGGTGAAGCCGGGGACCACGGCCAGCACCCGGACCCCGTACGGCGCCATGTCCACCCTGAGGGACTCGCTGAAGGCGGTGATCCAGGCCTTGGCGGCCCCGTAGGTCCCGGTCGGCAGGAGTCCCGCCACCGAGGAGACGTTGAGGACCGCGCCCCGGCGGCGTGCGCGCAGGCCCGGCAGCACGGCGTGGGTGAGCCGGAGCGGGACCTTGACCAGCAGGTCGAGCATCCGCTCCTCCTCCTCGACCGGGCTGTGGGGGAAGGGCGCGGGCAGCCCGAAGCCCGCGTTGTTGACCAGGATGTCCACGGGCCGGACCGGGTCGGCGAGCCGCTCGGTGACGGCCGCGCAGTCCGCCGGGTCCAGCAGGTCGGCGGGCAGCACCTCGGACGCGGTGCCGTACGTGCGGGCCAGTTCGGCGGCGACGGCGTCGAGTCGGTCCTTGTCCCGGGCCACGAGGACCAGGTCGCAGCCCTTGGCGGCGAAGCCGCGGGCGAAGGCCGCGCCCAGTCCGGCGCTGGCCCCGGTGATCAGTACGGTGGTCAAGACTCGTTCACTTCCTTGTGGTGGCGGGCGCGGCGTACGCCTGGGCGACGTCGACGAGGAACCGGGCCTCGTCCGCCAGGTCCCCGCCCTCCTGCGAGGTGTGGATCGCGGCGGGCAGTTCCAGCGCGGCCGCCTCGCCCGGCTGCCCGGGCGCCCCGTCGAGCTTGGCCTGCCGGGCCTCCTTCAGTACGCGGGCCAGTGCGTGGGCGGTGGCCCGCTGCTCGGGGACCCCGTCTCCGGTGACCTGGCCGCGGGCCTGTTCCAAGGCGCCCGGGGCCACGTACTCGCCCAGGATCAAGATCGCGTCGCGCGTCTCGATGACCTTGCGGTACACGAGCAGGTTGCGCGGGACCGGCGGCCACATCAGCTCCATCACCCGCCAGGCGCGCGGCTTGTTGAGCGCCACGTGCGGCACCGCTTCGACCAGGTCGCGCCACAGCGGCCACAGCCGCCAGGTGGTGGCGATGTCGGCGCAGGTGCGCCGGAAGGTGAACAGGGTGGGCACGAGGATCGCGGCGGCGCGCAGCAGGCCGTGCAGGTTCATGAGCAGGGGGAGGGCGGGCATCGCCCAGGTGCTGCCGAACAGGGCCTTGAGCAGGTACGCCAGCCAGAACAGTCCGGCGAGGGCGGTGCCGAGGCCGAACAGGCGCAGCCCGGCGGCCAGGCCCCGGCTCTCGGTACGGCGGCTGTAGCGCGAGCACAGGGCCACGCAGACGATGTTGGCGGTCACGTGCGCGGAGATCAGGACCAGCCAGTAGGCGAGGGAGGGCACCGGGTCGCCGACCGGCGGCATGGTGTGCGTGCCGTGGTCGGGCGCGGCCGCGTCCAGCGCGAGGAGCGCGCCGAGCCAGGCCGCGGTGGCGACGCAGGCGGTGAGCTGGAGCCGACGGCCGCGGGTGGTGGCGGCCACGAAGTAGAGGACGGCGCCGGCCGACAGCACCCCGATGAGGTTGCGGACGAGGCCGATGGTGTGGGCGTAGCCCGGGCCGCGGCTCATCGCGTACGAGACGACGTCCGGGAGGTTGAGGGTCATCGCGGCGGCGGCGGTGGCGACGGCCAGCCACAGGCCGCGCTGCTGGGGGGAGCGCAGGGCTCCGGGGGCGCGGAGCAGGACGGCGGTCCACAGGCACACCACGCTGGGGACGGCGAGCCAGTTGCCGAAGGCGGTCAGGTCACTTGCCATCGGTGCCCCGCTCGTACCCCATGGCGGACTCCAGTCGGGCCAGGGTGCCCCGGGCGCCGTTCGCGGACCGCGGGCCTGCGTTCGCCGTGCGGATGCGGATCATGCTGGCGAGCATCTCCGCCTCCTGCTCCTGCCGGGTGGTGTAGTTGGTGCGGCCGAGCACCACGGGGGCGTTCCCGTCGGTCTCCTCCCCTTCCAGGGAGTGGTGGCCGAAGAGGATGTGGCCCAGCTCGTGGAGGACGATGTGCTCCCGGTGCAGCGGGGTGGTCTGCGCCTCGTAGAAGACGTAGTCGACGCTGGCCGTGCCCACCCACAGTCCGCAGACCCCGGACTCCGCCGCTTCCTTGGGGAGCGGATGGAGCCGGATGGGACGGCCGCGCCGCTCGGCTATCCGTCGACACAGGTCGTCGAGGGAGAAGGGGTGGGTCAGATCCAGATGGCCGAGAATCTGCTCGCACCTTTTGCGGATGCTGAGTTGCCGGTGGGGCATGTGATCCCTCTTCGGACCCTTTCCGGGGCAACGGCGGTAGGCGTGTATGGGCATGGGCATGACGTCCTGTGCCTTCGAGGCGGCCTCGGGGAATGCGGTCCTGAGGGGAAAACGCGGAAGCCCGTCCGCCGAGTGACGAACGGGCGTTCCACCATGCCTACAGATCTTGTACGCGAGTTGGCAAGGCAAGTCCCCAGGTGGGGAAGCTATTCGGCCACTCGGTACGAAGACCGACACGCTCCGGGTGGCTGCAAGACACCCTTGACGGCTCCTACTTCTTGCGGCGCTCCTCGGGGGCGGTGAGGCCCGCACGGCGCAGGGCGTCGGCCATCGCGCTGTTGGCGGGGGCGGGGGCGCTGCCGCCGCCCTGCCGGCGGCCCTGGCCGCGCTCGCCCTGGCCGCGCTCGCCCTGACCCTGGCCCTGACCCTGGTTGCGGCCACCGGACCCGCCGCGCTGCTGCGGCGGACGGCCACCGCCGCCACCGCCACCGCCGCGCCGGTCCTCGCGCTGCCGCGGAGCGCCCGCGCCGCGCTCCGCCCCGGCCTCGTCCTCCAGCCGCAGGGTCAGCGAGATCCGCTTGCGCGGGATGTCCACGTCCATGACCTTCACACGGACGATGTCGCCCGGCTTGACCACGTCCCGGGGGTCCTTGACGAAGGTCTTCGACAGCGCCGAGACGTGGGCCAGCCCGTCCTGGTGGACACCGATGTCGATGAAGGCGCCGAAGGCGGCCACGTTGGTGACCACGCCCTCAAGGATCATGCCGGGGGCCAGGTCGCCGATCTTCTCGACGCCCTCCTTGAAGGTGGCCGTCTTGAAGGCGGGGCGCGGGTCGCGGCCCGGCTTCTCCAGCTCGCGCAGGATGTCCGTGACGGTGGGCAGGCCGAAGGCCTCGGTGACGAACTGCTCGGGCCGCAGCGAGCGCAGCACGCCCGAGTTGCCGATCAGGGCCGCCACCTCGCTGCCCGCCGTCTTGGCCATGCCCCGGACCACCGGATAGGCCTCGGGGTGCACGCTGGAGAAGTCCAGCGGGTCGTCCCCGCCGCGGATCCGCAGGAAGCCCGCGCACTGCTCGTACGCCTTCGGGCCGAGCCGGGCCACGTCCTTCAGCCCCTTGCGGCTGCGGAAGGGGCCGTTGGCGTCGCGGTGGGCCACGATGTTCTCGGCGAGGCCGCCGCTGATGCCCGAGACCCGCGAGAGCAGCGGCGCGGAGGCGGTGTTGACGTCCACTCCGACGCCGTTCACACAGTCCTCGACGACCGCGTCGAGCGAGCGCGAGAGCTTCACCTCGGACAGGTCGTGCTGGTACTGGCCGACTCCGATCGACTTCGGGTCGATCTTGACGAGCTCGGCGAGCGGGTCCTGCAGGCGCCGGGCGATGGAGACCGCGCCGCGCAGCGACACGTCCATGTCCGGCAGTTCCTGCGAGGCGAAGGCGGAGGCCGAGTACACGGAGGCGCCCGCCTCCGAGACCATCACCTTGGTGAGCTTCAGCTCCGGGTGGCGCGTGATGAGGTCCCCGGCCAGCTTGTCGGTCTCGCGGGAGGCGGTGCCGTTGCCGATGGCGACCAGCTCGACCGCATGTTCCTTCGCGAGGCGGGCCAGCTTGGCGAGGGACTCGTCCCACTTGTTGGCGGGCACGTGCGGGTAGATCACGTCCGTGGCCACGACCTTGCCCGTCGCGTCCACGACGGCGACCTTCACGCCGGTACGGAAGCCCGGGTCCAGGCCGAGCGTCGCCCGGGTGCCGGCGGGCGCCGCGAGCAGCAGGTCGCGCAGGTTCGAGGCGAAGACCCGTACCGCCTCGTCCTCGGCGGCCTGGCGCAGCCGCATCCGCAGGTCGATGCCGAGGTGCACCTGGATCTTCGTGCGCCAGGCCCAGCGGACGGTGTCGGCCAGCCACTTGTCGCCCGGGCGGCCGCGGTCGTTCACCCCGAAGCGGCGGGCGATCATGCCTTCGTACGTGGACGGGCCGGGCTCCTCGCGGGGCTCCTCCGACTCCAGGGTGAGGTCGAGGACGTCCTCCTTCTCGCCGCGCAGCATGGCGAGGACGCGGTGCGAGGGCAGCGCGGTGAACGGCTCGGCGAAGTCGAAGTAGTCGGCGAACTTGGCGCCCGCTTCCTCCTTGCCCTCGCGGACCTTCGCCGCGAGCCGGCCCCGGCCCCACATGCGCTCGCGCAGCTCACCGATCAGGTCGGCGTCCTCGCCGAACCGCTCGGTGAGGATGGCCCGGGCGCCCTCGAGGGCGGCGGCCGGGTCGGCGACGCCCTTGTCGGCGTCGACGAACGCGGCAGCGGCCGCGGCCGGTTCCACCGACGGGTCGGCCAGCAGGCCCTCGGCGAGCGGCTCCAGACCGGCCTCGCGGGCGATCTGCGCCTTGGTGCGCCGCTTGGGCTTGAAGGGCAGGTAGATGTCCTCCAGCCGGGCCTTGGTGTCGGCCGCGGCGATCCGCGCCGCCAGTTCGTCGGTGAGCTTGCCCTGCTCCCGTACGGAGTCCAGGACCGCCGCACGGCGGTCCTCCAGCTCCCGCAGGTACCTCAGCCGCTCCTCTAGGGTGCGCAGCTGGGCGTCGTCGAGCATCTCGGTCGCTTCCTTGCGGTAGCGCGCGATGAACGGCACGGTGGAGCCGCCGTCGAGCAGCTCGACGGCGGCCTTGACCTGCCGCTCCCGTACGCCGAGCTCCTCGGCGATCCTGCCTTCGATGGACGTCGTCACGATCGGGTTCCGCCTGCCTTCGTTTGCACTGGAAGGCTGCCAATTGTGGCAGGTGGCGGTGGCGGACGGCGGGAACCCTGCCCGTCCCGCCGGTCAGGCCCGGCCGAAGAGGTCGCGCGGGAAGGCCCCGGCGCCGATCGCCTTCGTGACGAAGGCGCCGCCGAGTTCGGCGAGGCGGGTCAGCCCCTCCTCGCCCAGGTGCTCGTACGGGGCGGCGTCGAGGCGGTCGGTGTCCGCCTCCAGTCGCTCGCGCACGGCCTTGCCCTCGTCGGTGAGCCCGCCGTCGGCGTCGAGGATGCCGCGCGCACGCAGCCGCTCCGTCGCGGCGTCCAGGTCGGACTGTTCCCAGCCGCGGATGGCCTTGATCCACTTCGCGGTCATGCCGCGGCCGGTGGCGGTGTGGCTGACCAGGGCCTCCACCGGGTCCAGGCCCGCGAGGAGCAGGGCGGCCAGGTGGCCGTCGCCGCGGTGCTCGCGCAGCAGGGTGGTGGCGTGCCACAGGCGCAGGTGCGGGGCTTCGGGTACGGGGAGGTCTGCGTGGGCGGCGTAGAGCGTGCGGGCGTGCCGGGTGCAGCCCTCGGTGGCGCGCATGGCCAGGTCGGCGGCCTCGGCCATCTCGGCCGACTCCACGGTCTCGGTGCCCAGGAGCCGGCGCAGGGTGCTGTCGGCGGCCCGCAGGCGGGCGGCGAGGACCTGCTCGGGCGTGGCGGTGCCCCAGACGGCGGGCAGGTGCCGGGTGAGCAGGTCGTGGCGGTAGTTGTAGAAGGTGGCGGTGACCGTGCCGGGGCCGACGGCGCCCATCGCGGCGGAACGGCTCGCGAGGTTGACCGCGACCGGGTCCGTGACTCCGAGGGCCGCGAGCTCCTTGGTGAGGTCCGGCGAGAAGTAGATCGTCGCGTGCAGCGGGTTGATCGCGGCATGCCAACAGCGACGGGCGGCGAGCAGGGGAAGCGTCATGCCCGGGAGGTTACCGACTGTTCGGTATGCCGGGTAGGGGCGGGGCCCGTGGTGCGGGTCTCACCCTGCGGACGGAGTGCCCCCGTACGCCGCCCAGGCCCGGGAGAGCCGGGCCACCAGCTCCACCAGCCGCGGCTCGGGCAGCGTGAACGGGAGCCTGACGTACGCGTCGTGGTCGCCCGAGGGGTCGGTCGCCGCCCCGGGGACCAGCTCGACCCCGTGCCGGAGCGCGATCTGGGCGAAGACCGCGGCGCCGGCGGGTGCCGGCAGCCGGATCCACAACGCCGCCCCGCCGGCCGGGCGTTGCCAGGTCCACCCCGGCAGCTCGCTCGCCAGCGCGGCCTCCAGGCCGGCCAACCGGGTCCGCAGCACGGCCGCCCGCTCGGCCCGTAGGGCGTCCACCCGCGGCAGCAGCCGCACCGCCAGGGCCTGGTCCAGCAACGGGCTCCCCAGATCGGCCCGGGCCTTGAGGCGGGCCAGGCGCTCCACCACCGGGCCCGGGCCGCGCAGCCAGCCGATCCGCAGCCCGCCCCACACCGACTTGGCCAAGGAGCCCACGCTCAGCACCTCGGCGCCCGGTGGGGCGTACCCGGCCACCGGGCCCGGCTCCGGCCCGTCCCACAGCCGGGTGTCGTAGGCCAGGTCCTCCAGCAGCGGGACGCCGGCCCGCGCGGCAAGTTCCGCGATCCGCTCGCGCCGCCCGACGGACATCAGGATCCCGGTCGGGTTGTGGAAGGTCGGCGTGACATGGGCCAGCGCCGCCGCGGGCAGGGCGGCGCTGAAGCCGCGCGGCTGGATGCCGTCCTCGTCCAGCGGGACCCGGCGCGGCCGCGCCCCGGCGGCGAGCAGCGCGTCCAGGCAACCCGGCCAGCTCGGCGTCTCCACCACCACCGCGGAACCGCGCCGTACGTACAGCTGGGCCACCAGCGCGAGGGCCTGCGTGGCTCCGGTGGTGACCAGGATCTGCCCGGGTTGCGTGGGCAGACCCCCGGCGGTGTAACGGGCGGCGACGGCCGCCCGCAACTCCGGGAGGCCGCTCGGGTGGTAGCCGGTCTCCGCCAGGAGCGGGTCCAGGCCGTCGGCCAGCAGCGCGGCCAGGGCCCCGCGCACCTCGGGGGCAGCCCCCTCCGCGGCCACCGACAGGGAGATCACCCCGTCCGGGCCGTCCACCAACCGCTGCACGAGGGCCGCGGAGGTGCCGCCGCGGACCCGGCCGTCGACCGGGCGCAGCGAGCCACCGGGCAGCCGGGCGACCCAGGTCCCGCTCCCCCGCCGGCTGTCCACGGCGCCCGCGCCGCGCAGTTCGTCGTAGGCGGCGACCACGGTGGCCCGGCTGACGCCCAGGGCCGCGGCGAGGGGCCGCTCGGCGGGCAGCCGGTCGCCGGGCGCGAGGTCGCCCGTACGGACCGCGCCGCGCAGTACGGCGGCGAGGCGCCGGTACAGCGGGCCCGGACCGGCGAGCCGGCCGCCGACCACCGCGTCGAGCTCGGCCGGCGACCAGGTGCGCGGCGCGGAACGGTCCACTTCCCCCTCCATTGGCCCGGGGCTCTCCCCCCGGCCCCGACCAGCCTAGGTGCATGCCCCTCAGCACCTTCCTCGCCTTCGTCGCCGCCGCATCGGCGCTCGTCCTCCTCCCCGGCCCGAACATGGTCCTGATCGTCACCCGCGCCGCCGCCCAGGGCCGGCGCGCGGGACTGGCCACCGCCGCGGGGGTGGAGAGCGCCACCGTGGTGCACATCGCCGTCGCCGTGTCGGGGGGCGCGGAGCTGGTGTCGCGCTCCCCGGCCGCGTACCTGGCGCTCACCCACGCGGGCGCGGCCTACCTGCTCTTCCTGGGCGTACGGGCCCTGCGCGCCGGCCCGTTCCTGCCCGCCGCCGGGGAGGCGGCTCCCGTACGGTGGGGCCGCGCCTACCTCGACGGCGCGCTGGCCAATCTCCTCAATCCCAAGGTGACCCTCTTCTTCCTGGCCTTCCTCCCGCAGTTCGTCCGGCCCGATTCGGCCGATCCGCACGCCCTGATGTGGCTGCTGGGCATGGTGTTCCTCGCCCTCGGGGCCCTCCTCGACATCGGCTACGCCTGCGCCGGCGGGGCCCTGAGCCGGTGGTTGCGCCGCAGGCCACGGGTCCTGGCCCGGCAGCACTGGGTCGTCGGAGGGGTCTATCTGACGCTCGGTGCCCTCGGCGCCGCCGCGGCGCTGCCGGTCGGCCCGTGACGGCCGAATGGCGATCGTGTGACAGCAGGGGCCATGGACATGACCTGAGCGGTCAAGGGTGAATACGGTCGAGCGACAAGGCCTTGGACCACTCTGTGAACCGATCTGTCTCCCCTACCACTTGGAGCCATTCGTGCACCGCAAAGTCATCGCCCCGAGCGTGCTCGCCGCTTCCCTCCTGCTGGTGATCCCGGCGTCGGCGGCGGGTTCGGGTTCGGGCGCCCCGGGTATCGGCGATCCCTACTACCCGGCCAGCGGCAACGGCGGATACGACGTGTCGCACTACGACCTGCGCCTGCAGTACCAGCCGAAGACGGACCTGCTGGAAGGCACGGCCACCCTGTTGGCCACCGCCAAGCAGGACCTGTCCCGCTTCAACCTGGACTTCGGCCTCCAGGTCAGCGAGATCCGGGTCAACGGGGTCAAGGCGAAGTTCGCCACGTCCGGCTCCCACGAGCTGGAGGTCACCCCGGCGAAGCCGCTGGCGCGCAACACCCCGCTGTCCGTCGTCGTCAAGTACGCCGGGAAGCCCTCCGAGCTGAAGGTGGACGGCTGGACGGCCTGGCAGCGCACGCCCGACGGCGCGGTCGCGGCCCAGGAGCCCGACTCGGCGGTCTGGTGGTTCCCGAGCAACGACCACCCGCTGGACAAGGCCACCTTCGACGTCTCGATCAACGTGCCCGACGGCACCCAGGCGATCAGCAACGGCGTGCTGCAGTCCCAGACCTCACGGCTCGGCTGGACCCGGTACAACTGGCGTTCCAACAAGCCGCAGGCGACCTACTTGGCCACCCTGGCCGTCGGAAAGTTCGACATCACCACCGACAAGACGGCGAGCGGGCTGCCGATCCTCAACGCGTACAGCAAGGACCTCGGTGACAACGCGGGCGCGGCCCGCGCGAGCGTGGAGCGGACCGGCGAGGTCACGGAGTGGCTGGAGGGGGTCTTCGGGCCGTACCCCTTCAACGCGCTCGGCGGCTACGTCCCGAACGTGACCGCCGGTTTCGCCCTGGAGACCCAGACGCGGCCCTTCTACGGCCCGGCCCAGTTCCGCAACGGCGCCAACGTCTCGGTGGTCGTGCACGAGCTGGCGCACCAGTGGTACGGCGACAGCGTGTCCGTCGAGGGCTGGAAGGACATCTGGATCAACGAGGGCTTCGCCCGCTACAGCCAGTGGCTGTGGTCGGAGAAGGAGGGCGAGGGCACGGCGCAGGAGCTGGCCGACTGGGCCTACGCCCTGCGCCCGGCCGAGGACGCGTTCTGGCAGGTCAAGCCGGGTGACCCGGGCCCGGAGAACCAGTTCCACGGGGCTGTCTACGACCGCGGGGGCATCGCCCTGCAGGCGCTGCGCAACGAGATCGGCGACGAGAAGTTCTTCGAGATCCTCAAGGGCTGGCCGACCGAGCGGGCCTACGGCAACGCCAAGGTCGGGGACTTCGTCCGGTACGCCGAGAAGGTCTCGAAGAAGCCCCTCGCGCAGCTCTTCGAGACCTGGCTCTACACCCCGGGCAAGCCGGCGGCCTCGGCCCTGAACCCGTCGGCGGCCAGGCCTTCGGCCCGCTCGCCGCAGCAGGCCGCCCCGGCGAAGCCCGCCGCGGAGCCCAAGTCCTGGAAGAAGATCGCGGAGACCAACACGATCCACGACACCGAGCACGGTTCCGGGCCGGGCCACCGGCACTGAGCCGGCGCCCCGCGCCCCGCGCCCCGCACACGGGCTCCCGCATCCGGCGGGGGCCCGTGTGTCCGGGGCCCGTGTGTCCGGGGCCCGTGTGTCCGGGGCCCGTCAGCGGCCTCCCGCATGCCATGCGGCCCGCGCCCGGTAGGCGATCGGCAGGTACCGCAGCCGCTCCGGCAGCAGCGGTACGAGGATCCGTACGGCCGTGCTGAACCGCCGGAGCGTCCGCTCCTGGGCCGGGCTCCACTCCAGCCCGATCGCGGCGCGGGCCTCGGGCGGCATGTAGCCGACGGTGACGAAGGCCCGTAGGCGCAGGAAGGCGGCCCGCAGCACCGGCCAGGTCAGTCTCAGCAGCAGGCGCGCGGCGGGCGAGCCGGCCTGCGGCCGGGGCAGCTTCACCTCGGTGGAGATCAGCTCGCGGGCGACCGCGGTGGGCTCGATCTCCTCGGCCAACATCCGGCCCCAGTACGTCCAGTACTCCTCGATGCTCTGCGGCATGTCCCGGTCGTGCAGGCCGAGGATGCGTCCTACCTGGAGCCACTCCTGGTAGAGCTGCCGCTCCTGGGCGGGGGTGAAGCGGCGCAGCAGGTAGCGCCCGGCGTACAGGTAGACCGGGAAGCCGGTGGCGTGCACCCAGGCGTAGCAGGCGGGGTCGAGGGAGTGGTAGCGGCGGCCGCGGGTGTCGATGCCCTGGATGTCCTTGTGCAGGCGGCGCACCCGGCGGCCCTCCGCGGCCGCCTCCTCCCCGCCGTAGACCCACAGCTGGACCGAACGCAGGGAGCGCTCTCCGCGCCCCCAGGGGTCGGTGCGGAAGACGGAGTACTCGTCGACACCGGCCGCGATCGCGGGGTGGGCGACCTGCATGGTGAAGGCGGCGGGCAGCATCAGCAGGGCCCTGACGTCACCGGCGATGGTCCACAGCACGCCGCCCGGCGGGGGCGGCTCGGGGTCGGTGCGGCGCGTGGCCGCAGGTCCGGCGGGGTGTGCGGAGTCCGTCTTCGTCATACGACAAGTATGCGAGCACCGGACGGCCGTCTTACGGACAGAAAGTCTCTGCACGGGTGTTACCCAGAGGTAACTGCTGCTGCTTGTATGACGGCGTCGATCTTCCCCCGCAGGAATGATGGAGACCTTCATGCTGCTTTCCTCGCCCCGCTCGCGTCGCGCCGCCGCCACGGCCGTCGCGGCGGTCGCCGCGGGCGCACTGGCCGCCGCCACCGCGCCCGCCGCCTCGGCCACGGAGACCGCCGCCGCCCCGCGGCTCAGCGTCCTGTCGTACAACGTGTTCCTGATGAGCAAGAACCTGTACCCGAACTGGGGCCAGGACCACCGGGCCGCCGAGATCCCCAAGACCTCCTTCTACAAGGGCCACGACGTGGTCGTGCTCCAGGAGGCCTTCGACAACAGCTCCTCGGACGCACTGAAGGCCAACTCCGCCACGCAGTACCCGTACCAGACCCCGGTCGTCGGCCGCAGCAAGAGCGGCTGGGACGCCACGGGCGGGGCGTACTCCGCCACCACCCCGGAGGACGGCGGGGTCACGATCCTCAGCAAGTGGCCGATCGTCCGCAAGGAGCAGGTCGTCTACAAGGACGCCTGCGGCGCCGACTGGTGGTCCAACAAGGGCTTCGCCTACGTCGTCCTGAACGTGAACGGCACCAAGGTGCACGTGGTCGGCACGCACGCGCAGTCCACCGACCCCGGCTGCGGCGCGGGCGAGGCCGCGGAGATGCGCGCCCGTCAGTTCCGTGCCGTGGACGCCTTCCTGGACGGGAAGAACATCCCGGCGAACGAGCAGGTCATCGTGGCGGGCGACCTCAACGTCGACTCGCGCACGCCCGAGTACGCGAGCCTGCTCGCCAACGCCGACCTGGCGGACTCCGACAGCCGCACGGGCCACCCGTACTCCTTCGACACCGCGCTGAACTCGATAGCCAACTACCGCTACCCGACCGACCCGCGCGAGGACCTGGACTACGTCCTCTACCGCAAGGGCAACGCCCGCCCGGCGGGCTGGGAGAACAACGTGGTCAAGGAGCAGTCGGCGCCCTGGACGGTCTCCAGCTGGGGCACGTCCTACACCTACACCAACCTCTCCGACCACTACCCGCTGATCGGACGCTAGGCCTGTCGTCCCTGCGCGCCTCACCCGGCAGTCAACGAGCATCATCAACATCCGCTGGGCCAGCCAGTGGTACGGCGTCTCCTGAACAGCACAACGCCCCCTTCCGGCCCTTCGGGGTCGGGAGGGGGCGCTTTCGTGCGTCCGGGCTCAGTCCAGGGGGAGGGCCTGGTGTGCAGCCACGATCGCGTCGATGCGGTGCGCAAGGTCGAAGTCAGCCCGCGTCAGTCGGTTGCCCGCGTCGTGCGTCGTGATCGAGGCACGCAGGTGGTCGATACGGAGGTCGAGGTCTGCGTGATGCTGGATGCGCCGGGACCGGTCTGCGATGGTGACGATCGCGGCCACCGCGGCGTGGTAGCGGATCTCGTACGTCCGGGTGATCGCATCGCCCTCCTGTACCCAGCCCGGGAGCTTCTCCAGGCCTTCGGCGATCTCCTCGTGCGTCAACGGCTTCGGTACACCCATGTCAGCTCCCCTCGTTCACGGGCGCCAGAACCTCCGCGAGGTCCCGGCCTACCGGGGCATCGTGCCACGGCCGCATGGCCCGCTCCAGGCCCCGCAGTTCACGCAGCATGCGGGCCGACCGGGTCTCGGCCGCGATCTCGGCGGCCGCGCGGGCGATCTCGACGGCTTGTTCCGGCTGGCGGGCGCCGGCCGCCGCGGTGGCGTGCCGGGCGAGGTACACGCCGCGGTCCCGGCGGGCCGTCGCGGGTACCTCATCGAGGACCTGCGACCACAGGTGCTCGGCCTCCCGGCCGAGGCCGAGCCGCCCGTAGCAGGTGGCCCGTTGCACCTCGAGGTAGCCGGGGGTGCGGCGGCAGGCGTTGCCCCAGGGCAGGTCGTCGTCGACGCGGCCGAGGAGCTCTCCGGCGTCGTCGATGAGCCGGTCGACGGCCGTACGGTCGCCTGTGAGGCTGGCGCCGTGGGCCTGCTGCTGCATCGCCATGATCCGCACCTTCGGGAACAGGCGGTCGTCGTCGAGGGCGGCTTCGCACAGGTCGATGACGCCGTGGCCGTCGCCGAGGTCGGTCCGCACGTGGGCGAGGTTGACGAGGCTGTAGCCGATGAGGTGCGGGTCCTGGGACCTGGCCGCTATTTCCTGCGTGATCCCCCGCCAGAACGCGGCCGCGCCGAGGTCGCCGGCGTCTTGGTAGAGCCAGCCGACGAGCGCCGCGTACGCGGCTCCGACGCGCAGCAGCCCGCGCCGGGTCTCGCCCTGCGCGGACCGGACGAGCTTGTCGATGAGCTGGTACTGGGCAGACACGGTGCCGATGAGGTCGTGCGGCCCGAGGAACATGTCGGCCCGGTAGTGGCCCTCCAACTGCTGCTGGAAGTAGTCGATGAGCGCGGGGTCGACGTGCTGCCTGGCAGTAGGGCCGGGCAGGAGCGCGGCCGCGGTGACGTTGACGAAGGTCCTGCGGTTCACGTCTTCCTCTTGGTGTGCCTCGGGGCGGATCCAGCCGGCGGGTGCCGTGAATCCCAGCTCCTCGGGCCACCGTCCGAGCGCGTCATGCAGCACGGTCGCGGTCTCTTCCGGCGGCCAGCCGGGTGCACCGCCTTCCCACCGGCGCCACGTGCGCGCGCTGACGGTGAAATGGGCGTCGTCGAGGAACCGTTGGCCGTGCGCCTGTAGCGCGCCGGCGGCCTGTTCGATGCTGCGCCACCCGACCCGGAGTCGGGCGGCCCTGAGCGCGTCGTTTCGGGGGCTCACGGCCCCAGTGTGAGGTGTCATCGCGTCTGTCCCCGGCCGTGGCCGCTACGTGGCCACCGATGGCCGCGCGATGGCCTATCTGCCCATCTGCGTGCCCGCCCATCATCCTCCTATGACGACGAGCAGCGCAGACGAACAGCACCGCAGAACAGGCGTGTTGCCGGAACTGTGGCCGGGGCCCAGTGCTGAGCTGGTGGCTCGTGCGGCTGTCGGCTGGGAGCGGTTCCTTCGCTCCGCAGCAAAGCACGTGGAGCCGTCCGATGACTGAGGTGTACGAGTACCAGCCTCACCGGCTGCTCCGTAAGCGAGTCCGCGACATCGCATCCGGCGTCGAGGGTGAGCTCATGGCCGTCATCGCCGAAGGCGCCACGGACATCGCGTACATCAGGAAGTCGGACGGCCGCGAGTTCACGACCGCCGCCACCAACGTGCAGGCAGCCGGCCAGTGAGTGCGCTCGGGCGTCAGGCCCTGTACGTCGCGATCGTGTTCGGCGTGCTCGCCGTGATCGTCGTCGGCACCTGTTGATCTGACCGACCAACGAGGAGACCCCATGGCCAGCCCACCCCCGCCCCCATGTAGTGCCGGTAAGGGCGAAACCCCGACTCCGGCTATCGGCGCCACCCTCACTGCGCCCCGCCGCGCCGGCGACCCGCGCAGCCTTCTCCCTGCCGACGAATTCATGATCGTCACGGCTACTCTCGCCCGCCAGCACCCCGAGCTGGGCTGGGTCGCCGCAGAGCAGCGGGTGGTCGAGGCCTTGAAGTTCGTCGCCACGGTCGCACACAGCGCCTCCACCGATCTCGCCCCCTCCGGCCCGGTCGATGCCGGCTGGCACGCCCTGATCTCCTGCACCGTGATCTACGCCGAACTGTGCGCGCGGTTGGGTACGGTCGTCCACCACCACCCCGAGGTCACCGGGGCGGCAACTCCCGCACCCGGCCGGTTGGACCGCACCACGGCCGCGATCGAGGCCGCCGGGTACGACATCGCCACGGACCTGTGGTGATCACCACCGAGTACGTGACGTCGACGACCGACGTCGTCGTCTGTGAGGCCTGCTGGGTCGAACTGGTCGAAGCCGTTCGCACGACGGCACACGGTCACGGCCGGGACCTGCTGTGCATCCCCTGTGCCGAGGCCGGCTACCCGCCCCGCGTCACCCTGTTCCCCCCGCTCGGAATCTACGGACTCAACGGAAGGAAGCTGAAGATGGGCAAGCACGGCTCCGGAAGCCCGAAGCTGCCGCCGGATCCCGGCCCGCCGCTGCCGTCTCCGCCGCCCACCCCTACACCCGGCCGCCCGCCGGTGTAGGGCCGCGAGACTGCCCCGGCCGGCAATCCCCCCGTCGGCCGGGGCTACTCACGGACCAGCTGTACGAGCGGTGCGCCGATGGCGTCGGCAATGAGGACGAGGGTGTCGAGGCGAGCCGCAGCATGACCGCCCTCGATGCGATTGAGCGTGTGCCGTTCGATGCCGGCCCGCGGGGCGACCTCCTCTTGGATGAGGTGCGCGCGCCGGCGCGCTGCCCGAATGTTTTCGCCGATCTGCCTGCGGCGGGTGAGTACCAACTCATCCGACCACTACCCGCTGATCGGCCGCTAGGGAGGCGTCCTGTCGGACCGGGCCGGCGGCGCCCGGTCCGGCGGCGCCGCCGTCAGCGCCGGCCGCCGGGTGGCGGGGACGCGGAGGGCGGCTCGGCCGCGTCGGCCTCCGGATCGCCGGACGGCCCGATGCGGATCTCGAATTCGCCGCCGTACTCCTCGTGGCCCGCGGCCACGGCCACGGCCACGGCTTCCTCGCCCCGTTCGCCCTGGATGATCAGCGGGTCCCGGCGCAGGTCCCGCATGAGTGCCACGCACATACCGATCATGACCAGGGTGAACGGTGCCGCCACGAGGATCGTCAGGTTCTGCAGTCCGGCGAGCGCGTCGCCCTCGCCGTTGCCGATGAGCAGCATGATCGCCGCGACGGCGCCGGTGACCACTCCCCAGAAGACGACCACCGGCCGGGACGGTTCGAGGACGCCTTTTTGCGAGAGCGTGCCCATCACGATGGAGGCGGCGTCCGCGCCGGAGACGAAGAAGATCGCGACGAGGATCATGACCAGCAGGCTCATCACGGTGGCGGCGGGGAACTGCTGGAGCAGCCCGAAGAGCTGTCCCTCCGGGGTGCTCTCCTTGGGGAGGTCACCGCTCTCCTGGAGCTTCATCGCCGTGCCGCCGAAGACGCAGAACCACAGCAGGCTGACCGTGCTCGGTACGAGGATCACGCCGCCGATGAACTGCCGGATGGTGCGGCCGCGGCTGATCCGGGCGATGAACATGCCGACGAACGGGGTCCAGGAGATCCACCAGGCCCAGTAGAAGACCGTCCAGCTGCCGAGCCAGTCGGCGACCTCGCCGGCGCCGGTGGCCTCGGTACGGCCGACGAGCTGGGGGAGGTCGCCGAGGTAGGCGCCCAGGGACGTGGGCAGGAGGTCGAGCACGATGATGGTCGGCCCGGCGATGAACACGAAGACGACGAGCACCAGGGCGAGCACCATGTTGATGTTCGACAGCCACTGGATGCCCCGCTCCACTCCGGACACCGCGGAGGCCACGAAGGCGACGGTCAGGACGGCGATGACGGCCACGAGGAGTCCCGTGCCGACCGAATCCAACCACCCCAGCTGGCGGATGCCGCTGCCGATCTGGAGGGCTCCGAGGCCGAGCGAGGCGGCGGAACCGAAGAGGGTGGCGAAGATCGCCACGATGTCGATGACCCGGCCGGCCCCGCCGTGGGCGTGCCGGGCGCCGATCAGCGGCTCGAACACGGCACTGATCGTCTGGCGGCGGTCGCGCCGGAAGGTGCTGTAGGCGATGGCGAGCCCGACGACCGCGTAGATGGCCCACGGATGGAGCGTCCAGTGGAACAGGGTGGTGGCCATCGCCGTCTGCATCCGCTCGGCGGAGTCGACCGGGTGCGTGCCGGGCGGGGGCGTCCCGTAGTGCGCCAGGGGTTCGCTGACGCCGTAGAACATGAGCCCGATGCCCATGCCGGCGCTGAACATCATGGCGACCCACGAGACGGTGCGGAACTCCGGGACCTCGTCCTCACGACCGAGGCGGATCCGGCCGTAGCGGCTGATCGCCAGCCAGAGGGCGAAGACGACGAAGCCGCTGGCGGCGAGCATGAAGGCCCAGCCGCAGTTGTGGATGAGCCCTTCGAGCAGGCTGCTCGACACGCTCTCCAGCGAATCCGTCGCCACGGCGCCCCAGAGGACGAACGCGAGGGTCAGGCCCGCGGTGACCCCGAACACCACCTTGTCCGTGCGGGAAGGCTGATCGGCCGGCAACGAAGCCCCCCTTCCCCGAAGGGCTGGAACCGTACATCGCGACAGAGCATCATGCGTTTCACATTTAAGCTCATATCGACCAATGAGGGCCGTAGCCGCGGGGGCAGCCGCGCGGCGGCTCACCTGCTCCGCTCCCCCGGTGCGGTGAGCGCGGATCCCGCCCACCGCACCGGGGACCACCGGTTCACGCCGGCTCGTGCGGCTCCTCGTACAGGCCCTCGATCAGTTCGCCGTACTTGTCGCGGACCACCCGGCGGCGGAGCTTGAGCGAGGGGGTGAGTTCCCCGGTCTCGGGGCCCCACTCCTCGGTCAGCAGCCGGTACCGCTTGATCTGCTCGGTCCGGTTGAGCCGGGCGTTGGCCGCCTCCACCGCGCGGGCGATCTCCTCCCGGACGGCGGGGTGCGCGGCGAGCTCGGCCGGGGAGGCCGCCTCGATGCCCCGGGCGACGGCCCATACCGGGGCCAGTTCCGGGTCCAGGACCAACAGGGCCACGAGGTAGGAGCGGCCGTCGCCGTGCACCAGGGCCTGGCCGATCAGCGGGTGCTCCTTGACCGTGTTCTCCACCAGGGCGGGCGAAACGTTCTTGCCGTTCGAGGTGATGATCAGTTCCTTCTTGCGGTCGGTCAGCCAGAGGAACCCTTCCTCGTCGACCCGGCCGATGTCCCCCGTCGCGAACCAGCCCTCGGGGTCGGCGGCGCTCTCCACCGAGCCGTCCGGCCGCAGGTAGCCGCCGAAGACGGTCGACCCGCGGGTGAAGATCTCCCCGTCCTCGGCCAGCCTCAGCTCCAGCCCCTCGATCGGGCGGCCCACCGAGCCGAGCCGGAAGCCGTCCGGGCTGTTGACCGTGCACACGCCCGAGGTCTCGGTGAGCCCCCAGGCGTCCATGATGGTGATGCCCCAGCCGGCCCAGAAGCGGACCACGTCGATCGGCATCGGCGCGGTGGCGCTGGCCGTCCACATCAGCCGGTCCATGCCCGCCAGCCCCAGCAACGGATCCAGCACCTGCTCCTTGGCCCGGGCGTACGAGGCTTCGAGCGCGGCCGGCACCTCCTCGCCGCGCTCCCGGTGGGCGGCCCGGGCGCGGGCCAGGTCGTTGGCCGCCTCGATGGCCGCGCGCTGCTCCTCGGGGAGCTGCGCGAGGACCGCGCGGACCGAGGCGGCGAGCTTCTCCCACACCCGGGGCACGCCGAAGAACTGCACCGGGTGCAGCTCGCGGACCGCCCCCGAGACGGCGGCGGGGTCGGCGCACAGCCGTACGTGCGAGGCCCGCAGCAGGGGCAGGTAGATGCCGAGGACCCGCTCGGCGATGTGCGCGAAGGGCAGGTAGCAGATGTGCTCGGCGTGTTCGGGCAGGTCCACGTGCCGGTCGAGGCGGATCGCCTGGAGCATGAGGTTGCGGTGGGTCAGCCGCACGCCCTTCGGGTCGCCGGTGGTGCCCGAGGTGTAGACGACGGTCAGCGGGTCCTCGGGGCGCGTCTCCTGCCAGGCCTTCTCGAAGTCGTCGGAGCGGTGGAGCCGGGCCCCGCCGGAGTACAGGGAGCCGTAGGTGGAGTGCCCGCCGGCCTCGGCGGCCTCGGCCACGACGAGACGCTCCAGGGGTACGTCCGGGGCGGCCAGCAGCGGCTCCCACCGCGCGAGTTCGCGGGCGCCCTCGACGACGGCGACCCGGGCCCGGCTGTGGCGGGCGATGTGGGCGATCTGCTCGGGGGCGGAGGTCCCGTACACGGTGACGGGTACGGCACCGAGGTGGACGAGGGCGAGGTCGCTGAGCCAGTGCTCGGGGCGGTTGCCCATCATCATCAGCACGTGTTCGCCGCGCTCGACGCCGAGGGCCGCGTATCCGGAGGCGAGGACGGCGACCTTGCGGCGCACCTCGCTCCAGGTGAGGGTCGTCCACTCGGCGGCGTCGGGGCCGGCCCGCCAGGAGAGGGCGGGCAGCTCCCCGTGCTCGGCGGCGTTGCGGGCCAGCAGGGCCGGCAGGGTGATCTCTTCGGGTCGTCCGGGCAGTCGCAGGTTCGTGGTCATGGGCAGCTCCTGGCCGTTTCACATCGTTGGTGCGACAGCAATACTGTTGAACCCAAGCTGTGGAGCAGAGAGCGAGGCGCAGACGATGGCCGACCAGGCACCCGAGCCGATGCTCACCGTCGACGAGCTGGCGGCCAGGGCGGGCGTCACCGTGCGCACCGTTCGTTTCTACAGCACCCGCGGGCTTTTGCCCCCTCCCGTGATCGGCCCTCGTCGGGTGGGGCACTACGGGCCGGAGCACCTGTCCCGGCTGGCCCTGATCGAGGAGCTGCAGCACCAGGGCATGACCCTGTCCGCCATCGAGCGCTATCTGGACGCGCTGCCCGACGACCTGAGCGCCCATGACCTGGCCATCCACCGCGCGATGGTGGCCAGTTGGGCTCCGGACGCGGCCCAGGAGGTGTCGCGGGAGGAGCTGGAGAAGCGGGTGGGGCGGAGCCTCGCGGACACCGACGTCCGGCGGCTGACGGCGATGAACGTGCTCGCCGCCTCGGGGGACGGGTTCCGGGTGGACGTGGGGCTGTTGCGGCTCGGGGTCGCACTGCTCGACGTACCCATCGCCCACGAGACGATCCTGGCGGCGCGCCGGGTGCTGATGGAGCACACCAGGTCGGCGGCGCACGAGCTGACGGCGCTGTTCCGGGACGAGGTGTGGGGGCCGTTCACGGAGGGCGAGAGCGACCCGGAGCGGGTGGAGTCGATGAAGGCGCTGTCTGCGCACATGCAGCCCATGGTGGTCCAGGCGCTGGTGACGGCCTTCCAGCGGTCGCTACGGGAGGAACTGCGGGCGGCGTTCGCCTCGGAACCGGAACGGTAGGGGGAGGCGGACGGCGGCCGCGCGGCCGGTCGGCGCCCCTGCCGCCCCGGTATTTTGTGGATCATGGCTGTCATTCACCGCACCACCATGTCGCCCGGCAAGCTCGAACTCCTGGCCGGCTGGCTGCCCCGGCGCCCCTGGTACCGGGGCGGCCCGGGTACCCCGCAGCTCGCCAAGGCCGGCGGATTCCGGCTCGACGACCCCGAGGGCGAGGTGGGCATCGAGTTCATGGTGGTCACCGACACCGCCGGGGACGATCCGGTGACCTACCTGGTCCCGCTGACCTACCGCGGGGCTCCGCTCGAGGGGGCCGACGACGGCCTGATCGGCACTTCCGAGCACGGCGTGCTGGGCCGTCGCTGGATCTACGACGGGACCCACGACGTCGTCCTGGTCGAGCAGTTGCTGGCCCTGCTGGCGGGACGCACGACGGCCCAGGACCAGAACGCGAGCGGCGTCCCCGACCCGACGGTCGAGGTCCGCACCGAGGGGGCCGGGGTGCCGCAGGGCCTGACCGGCCCCGGGACCGTGACGGACACCGCCGGGGCGAGCCTCGTCACCGTGGGCCCGACGGGTCAGGAAAGCCCGGTGGCGACCCTGACCGTGTCCCGCGTGCTGCACGACGGTCCCGCCCCCACCGCAGACGGCGCACCGGGACGGATCCTGGCCGGCTGGTCCGCCCCGGACGGCGCCCGACAGCACGGACCCTTCGCCCACCTGGCCGCGTTCACCGCCTGACCCGGAGGACGCCCCCGGGCCCGCTCACGGGCGGGCCCGGGGGTGCCGCGCGATCAGTCCGCGTAGGTCTCGCCGCGCTCCGACTTCGCGACCAGCGAGGCCGGCGGGATGAAGCGCTCGCCGTACTGGTCGGCGAGCTCGCGGGCACGGGCCACGAAACCGGGCAGGCCGCCCTCGTAGCCGTTGATGTACTGGATCACGCCGCCCGTCCAGGCCGGGAAGCCGATGCCCATGATGGAACCGATGTTGGCGTCGGCGATCGAGGTGAGCACGCCCTCGTCGAGGCAGCGGACGGTGTCCAGGGCCTCCGAGAAGAGCATCCGCTCCTTCATGTCCTCGAACGGGATCTCGTACCCCGGCTTGGCGAAGTGCTCGCGCAGGCCCGGCCAGATGCGGGCGCGCTTGCCGGCCTCGTCGTACTCGTAGAAGCCGGCCCCGCCGCTGCGGCCGGGGCGGCCGAACTCGTCCACCATGCGGTCGATGACCGCGTCGGCGGGGTGCTCGGTCCACGCCTTGCCCTCGGCCTCGAAGGCCTTGCGGCTCTCGTTACGGATCTTGCGCGGCAGGGTGAGGGTGAGCTCGTCCATCAGCGAGAGCACCTTGGCCGGGTAACCGGCCTGGGCGGCGGCCTGCTCGATCGAGGCGGGCTCGACGCCCTCGCCGATCATCGCGACGCCCTCGTTGATGAACTGGCCGATGACGCGGGAGGTGAAGAAGCCGCGCGAGTCGTTGACCACGATCGGGGTCTTGTTGATCTGGCGGACCAGGTCGAAGGCGCGGGCGATGGCCTCGTCGCCGGTCCGCTCCCCCTTGATGATCTCCACCAGCGGCATCTTGTCCACGGGCGAGAAGAAGTGCAGCCCGATGAAGTCGACCGGCCGCGCGACCCCTTCCGCGAGGCCCGTGATGGGCAGCGTGGAGGTGTTGGAGCACAGCAGTGCGTCCGGCTCGATGACGTCCTGGATCTCCTGGAACACCTTGTGCTTGAGGGAGGTGTCCTCGAAGACGGCCTCGATGACGGCGTCGCAGCCCGCCAGGTCGGCCGCGTCTGCGGTCGGGGTGATCCGGGCGAGCAGCTCGGCACGCTTGGCCTCGGTGGTCCGGCCCCGGGAGAGCGCCTTGTCGAGCAGCTTCTCGGAGTACGCCTTGCCCTTGGCGGCGGCCTCGGCGGTGACGTCCTTCAGCACCACCTCGATGCCCGCGCGGGCGCAGGAGTAGGCGATGCCGGCGCCCATCATGCCGGCGCCGAGGACGGCGACCTTGCGGACCGCGCGCGGCTCGATCCCCTGCGGGCGGCTACGGCCCGCGTTGACGGCCTGGAGGTCGAAGAAGAACGCCTGGATCATGTTCTTGGCGGTCTGACCGGTGACCAGCTCGGTGAAGTAGCGGGCCTCGATGGTCAGCGCGGTCTCGAAGTCCACCTGGGAGCCCTCGACGGCGCAGGCCAGGATGTTGCGCGGGGCCGGGTACGGGGCCCCGTTCAGCTGCTTCTTCAGGTTGGCCGGGAAGGCCGGGAGGTTGGCGGCGAACCGCGGGTTGGACGGCGTACCGCCCGGGATCTTGTAGCCGGGTACGTCCCAGGGCTGCTTCGACTCGGGGTTCGCGTCGATGAAGGCGCGGGCCTTGGCCAGCATCTCCTCGGGGGTGGCGGCCAGTTCGTGCACCAGGCCGTTGTCCAGGGCGCGCTGCGGGGTGTACTGGGTCCCTTGCAGCAGCACCTTGAGCAGGGCGTCGGCGATGCCCATCAGGCGCACGGTACGGGTGACGCCGCCACCGGCGGGGAGCAGACCGAGGGTGACCTCGGGCAGGCCGATCTTGGAGCCGGGCGCGTCGAGGGCGACGCGGTGGTGGGAGGCGAGACAGATCTCGTAACCGCCGCCGAGGGCCGCACCGTTGATGGCGGCGACGACGGGCTTGCCGAGGGTCTCGATCCGGCGCAGCGAGCGCTTGATCTCGGTGCCGGTGTCGAAGGCGATCTGCGCGTGCTCGGGGCGCAGCCGGATCATGTCCTTGAGGTCGCCGCCCGCGAAGAAGGTCTTCTTGGCGGAGGTGAAGATGATGCCGCGGATGGAGTCCTTCTCGGCCTCGGCGCGGTCGGCTACGCCTGCGATGGAGTCCTTGAAGGCCTGGTTCATCGTGTTGGCGGACTGGTTGGGGTCGTCGAGGATCAGGGTGACGACGCCGGTCTCGTCCTGTTCCCAGCGGATCGTGGTGGACTCGCTCATGGTCACTGCTTTCGTTTCGGAAGGTCCGGTGGGCAGGGGGAACGGGGCGGATCAGAGGCGTTCGACGATGGTGGCGACGCCCATGCCGCCGCCGACGCAGAGGGTGACGAGCCCGTAGCGCTTGTCCTGGCGCTCCAGCTCGTCGACGATCGTGCCGAGGATCATCGCGCCGGTGGCGCCGAGCGGGTGACCGAGCGCGATCGCGCCGCCGTTGACGTTGACCTTGTCGAGGGACAGGCCCATGTCCTTGACGAAGCGCAGGACGACGCCCGCGAAGGCCTCGTTGATCTCGACGAGGTCGATGTCGTCGATGGTCAGCCCGGCCTTGGCGAGGGCCTTGCGGGTGGCCGGGGCGGGGCCGGTGAGCATGATGGTGGGCTCGGAACCGGAGACGGCCGCCGAGACGATCCGGGCCCGCGGCGTCAGGCCGTTGCGTTCGCCCGCCTCGCGGGAGCCGATGGCGACGAGCGAGGCGCCGTCGACGATGCCGGAGGAGTTGCCGGCGTGGTGGACGTGGTCGATCTTCTCGACCCAGTGGTACTTCTGCAGCGCGACCGCGTCGAAGCCGCCGAGGTCGCCGATGTCGGCGAAGGAGGGCTTCAGCTTGGCGAGGGTGTCGGCGGTGGTGCCGGGGCGGACGAACTCGTCGTGGTCCAGGACGATCAGGCCGTTGCGGTCGGTGACCGGGACCACGGACTTCGCGAAGCGGCCGTCCTTGATGGCCGCGGCGGCGCGCTCCTGGGAGAGGGCCGCGTACTCGTCGACGTCGCGCCGGGAGAAGCCCTCGATGGTGGCGATCAGGTCCGCGCCGATGCCCTGCGGGACGAAGCCGGTGTCCCAGTTGGTCATCGGGTCGGCGAACCAGGCACCGCCGTCGGAGGCCATCGGAACGCGGGACATGGACTCCACGCCGCCCGCGAGGACCAGGTCCTCCCAGCCGGAGCGGACCTTGGCGGCGGCCAGGTTGACGGCCTCCAGGCCCGAGGCGCAGAAGCGGTTCTCCTGTACGCCGGCCACGGTGTCCGGGAGCCCGGCGGCGATGGCCGCGATCCGGGCGATGTCGGAGCCCTGGTCGCCGACCGGGCCGACGACGCCGAGCACGATGTCGTCGATGGTGGCGGGGTCCAGGCCGGGGTTGCGCTCGCGCAGGGCGTCGATGAGTCCGACGACCAGATCGATCGGCTTGGTGCCGTGCAGGGCGCCATTGGCCTTGCCGCGGCCGCGCGGGGTGCGGATCGCGTCGTATACGTAAGCTTCGGTGCTCACTGGTCAAGCCTTTCGGAGGTGTCCAAGGGGGAGGTGTCCAAGGGGGAGATCCCCACGGGGAGGTGTCCCACGGGGAAGGTGTCCACGGGGAAGGTCAGCCGAGCAGCGAACGGCCGATGATCTCCTTCATGATCTCGGTCGTGCCGCCGTAGATGGTCTGGATGCGGCCGTCGGTGAAGGCTCGGGCGACCCGGTATTCGGTCATGTAGCCGTAGCCGCCGTGGAGTTGCAGGCAGCGGTCGGCGACGCGCTTTTGCAGCTCGGTGGCCCACCACTTGGCCATCGAGGCGTGCACGTGGTCCAGTTCGCCGTTCGAGTGGTCCGTGATGCAGCGGTCGAGGAAGGTCCGGGTGACGGCGACCTCGGTGGCCATCTCCGCTATCTCGAAGCGGATGTGCTGCAGCTTGGCCAGCGGACGGCCGAAGGCTTCGCGCTCCTTGACGTACTGGGTGGTGATCTCCAGCAGGTGCTCGGCGGCGGCGATGCCGGCCATCGCGATGCCCATCCGCTCCTGCGCGAGATTGGTCATCAGGTGGACGAAGGCGCCGTTCAGCTCGCCGAGCAGGTTCTCCTTCGGGACGCGTACGTCGTTGAAGAACAGCTCGGCGGTGTCCTGGGACTTCTGTCCGATCTTGTCGAGGTTGCGGCCGCGCTCGAAGCCCTCCGCGCCGCGCTCGACGACCAGCAGCGACAGGCCGTGCGCCCCGCCCTCCGGGGTGGTCTTGGCGACCACGATCACCAGGTCGGCGAGGATGCCGTTGGAGATGAAGGTCTTGGAGCCGTTCAGCACCCAGTGGTCGCCGCGGTCCTCGGCGGTGGTCCGGATCCCCTGGAGGTCGGAGCCCGCGCCCGGCTCCGTCATCGCGATGGCGGTGATGGTCTCCCCGGAGCAGAAGCCGGGCAGCCAGCGGCGCTTCTGCTCCTCGGTGGCGAGCGAGGTCAGGTAGGGCCCGATGATGTCGTTGTGCAGGCCGATGGCCAGCCCGGGGGCGCCCGCGCGGGTGAACTCCTCGGCAATCACGGCGGCGTAGCGGAAGTCGGTGTTCCCGCCGCCGCCGTACTCCTCCGGGACGGCGAGGCCCAGCAGCCCCTGCCGGCCCGCGGCCCGCCAGGCCTCGCGGCTGACGATGCCGTCCTTCTCCCACTGCTCGTAGTGCGGCAGCACCTCCTTGCTGAGGAAGGTGCGTACGGTCTCGCGGAACGCCTCGTGGTCGGCGTCGAAGATGCGTCGTTGCATCGGGGCCCCCTAGAGCCAGCTCTTGACGGTTTCGATCAACTTGGCCGGGTCGGGGCCGACCGGTGTGACGTTGAGCATGGTGACGCCCGCCTCGCGGAAGGCCTCGACGCGCTCGCGCACGTAGCCCTCGGGCCCGCACAGCGTCATCAGCTCGCAGAACTCGTCCGGGACGGCAGCAGCGGCGTCGCGCTTGCGTCCGGCGAGGTACAGCTCCTGGATCTTCCGGGCCTCTTCCTCGTACCCGTAGGCGACGGCCAGGTCGTTGTAGAAGTTCTTGCCGACCGCGCCCATCCCGCCGACGTACAGGGCGATCTGCGGGCGCGCGAGGTCCCGTGCGGCGGCCGCGTCCGGGCCGATGGCGAGCAGGCCGCCCGCGACGGTCTGAAGCGGACCGAGCTCCGGCGACCGCTTGGCCGCCCCCTCGGCGAGCGGTCCGCCCCACACCGCGGCGGCCTTCTCCGGGATGAAGAGGGTGGGCAGCCAGCCGTCCGCGATCTCGGCGGTCAGCCGAACGTTGGCCGGGCCGAGCGAGGCGATGTAGACGGGGATCGCGGGGCGGACCGGGCGGGTGAGGATCTTCAGCGGCTTGCCGAGCCCGCTGCCCCGCTCCGGCGGCAGCGGCATGTCGGTGATGCCGTGGTGGTCGATCGTTTCGCGGCGCCAGATGCGCCGGCACAGCTCGACGCTCTCGCGCGTGCGGCCGAGCGGCTTGTCGTACGGCTTCCCGTGCCAGCCCTCGACGACCTGCGGGCCGGAGGCGCCGAGCCCGAGCAGCGCCCGGCCGCCCGAGAGCGCGTCCAGGCCGGCGGCCGTCTGGGCGATGAGGCCGGGGGTGCGCGAGTAGACGTTGAGGATGGCCGAGCCGATCTTCAGCCGCTCGGTGCGGGCGGCGAGGTAGCCCATGATCGTCGGGGAGTCGAACCCCCAGGCCTCGGCCACCCACACCGCGTCGAGCCCGGCCGACTCCAGCGCGGCGGCCTGGTCGGCGGCCCGGCGCGGGTCCCCGGCGTAGTCGAGCATCATCGACAGTTCCATCAGGCCTCTTTCGAGAGCAGGGCCGGTACGTCCCAGTCGGCGGCCACCGACTCGGTGTCCGCGCCGGGCAGGGCGGGTTCGGAGGTCACGCGGGTCGGGGTCGCGGAGAACCGCGGCGCGGGCGCGGGCTGGACGATCCCGGCGTACTCGGTGAAGGTCCCGCGGGACGCGAGGTGCGGGTGCCCCGGGGCCTCGCGCAGCGACAGCACCGGGGCCACGCAGGCGTCGGTGCCCTCGAACACCGCCGTCCACTCCTCGCGCGTACGGGTCCGGAAGCGTGCGGCGACGACCTCCCGCAGCTCGCCCCAGCGGGCGACGTCCTTGCGCGCCGGCGCCCGGTCCCCGATGCCGAGGAGCTCCGTGAAGGTGTCGTAGAACTGCTGTTCCAGCGCGCCGACCGCCATGTACTGGCCGTCGGAGGTCTCGTAGGTGCCGTAGAAGGGACAGCCGCCGTCGAGGAGGTTGGCCCCGCGGCGGTCCTGCCAGCCGCCCGCCGCCATCATCCCGTGGATCATGGCGGTGAGGTGGGCGGTGCCGTCGACGATGGCCGCGTCGACGACCTGGCCGGAGCCGGTGGCGCGGGCGTGGTGCAGGGCGGCGAGGACCCCGACGACCAGGTAGAGCGAGCCGCCCGCGTAGTCCCCGACCAGGTTCGCGGGGACGGCCGGCGGCTCTCCCGGCTTCCCGATCATGCCGAGGGCGCCGGTGACGGCGATGTACGCGATGTCGTGCCCGGCGGTCTCGGCGAGCGGGCCGCGCTGGCCCCAGCCGGTCATCCGGCCGTAGACGAGCTTCGGATTGCGGGCGTGGCACTCGGCCGGCCCGACCCCGAGTCGCTCGGCCACCCCGGGCCGGAACCCCTCGACGAGCACGTCGGCCCGCTCGACCAGGTCCAGGACGCGGGCGGGCCCGTCGGCGGACTTGAGGTCGACCAGGACGGACCGTTTGCTGCGGTTGGTGATGTCGTGGGCCGGATCGACCGCGAGCCCGCCGCCGCCGGGCCGGTCCACGCGCACGACGTCGGCGCCCAGGTCGGCGAGGAGCATCGCGGCGAACGGTCCGGGGCCGATGCCCGCCAGTTCGACGACGCGCACCCCGGCGAGCGGGCCGGGCCCGCTCGCGTCCCGGTTCCCGTTCCCTGTCACTGCCATCGGGCCCCCAACGGCTCTGGTGTGCATGGTGTGCGTGGTGTGCGGCTATGTGACACAACTGATGTAACACCAGTGATGCTAGGAACGAGCTCCATCGAACACAAGCCCCCGGGCGGGGCTCCCGGCCGATCGTCCACCCCCGGAGTGTCCGGCTCCGCGCGATCGGGCGGGGCGCCGCTCTCCACTGCCGGCGCGCCGCACCCGCTCGTGCTGACGGTCGAGCACCACGCTAGCCTCGGCCACCGAAACCCCCTGGGAGGAGCCGTTCATGAACGCAACTGTCCCGCACGACCGGCCGGAACGTGCCTATGACGTCGTGCTGTTCGGCGCCACCGGGTTCGTGGGCGCGCTCACCGCCGAGTACCTCGCCGCGCACGCGCCCGCCGGCTGCCGGTGGGCGCTGGCCGGCCGGGACACCGCGAAGCTGGAGCGGCTGCGCGAACGGCTGGCCTCGATCGATCCGGCATGCGCGCGACTGCCGCTGCTGCGGGCCGACGCCCAGGACCCCGCGGCCGTGCGCGAGCTGGCCGCGTCCACCCGGGTGCTGGCCACGACGGTGGGCCCGTACATCTGGTACGGGGCGGAGCTCGTGGCCGCCTGCGCCGAGGCGGGCACGGACTACGTGGACCTCACCGGGGAGCCGGAGTTCGTGGACCGCATGTACGTCGAGCACGACGCACGGGCCCGGGAGACCGGGGCGCGGATCGTGCACGCCTGCGGCTTCGACTCGATCCCGGCCGACCTCGGGGCGTACTTCACGGTCCGGCAGCTGCCCCAGGGGGTCCCGCTGGCGGTCGACGGGTTCATGCGGTCCAACGCCTTCTTCTCCGGCGGCACCCTGGCCTCCGCGCTGACCGCGCTGAGCCGCGGCCCCCAGACCCTGGCTGCCGCGCACGCCCGCCGGCTGCACGAACCCCGGCTGCTGGGGCGGCGGGCGCGCGGGCCGGTGGGGGCACCGCGGTTCAGCCGCGAGACCGGGACCTGGGCGCTGCCGCTGCCCTCGCTGGACCCCCGGATCGTGGCCCGGTCGGCGGCCGCGCTGGAGCGGTACGGCCCGGACTTCCGCTACCGGCACTACGCCTCCGTCAAGCACCTGCCCGTCGCGGTGGGCGGTACGGCGGCGCTGGGCGCGACGGTGGCCCTGGCCCAGGTGCCGCCGGCCCGGCGGTGGCTGATGGACCGCTGGGAGCCGGGCCGGGGACCGGACGCGGAACGCCGTGCGCGCAGCTGGTTCAGCGTGCGGTTCGTGGGCGAGGGCGGCGGCCGGCGCGTGCTCACCGAGGTGGCGGGCGGCGACCCCGGCTACGGCGAGACGGCGAAGATGCTGGCCGAGTCGGCGCTGTGCCTGGCCCACGACGCCCTGCCGGAGGCGGCCGGGCAGCTGACGACCGCCGTGGCGATGGGCGACGCCCTGATCGCCCGCCTCCAGAAGGCGGGGATCACCTTCCGGGTGGCGGACGCCCGCTGACCGGCGGGACCACTGACGGGCCGGACCGCTGACCGGTGGGCCGCTGACCGGTGGGCCGACCGGGCGGGCCGGTTCACCGGCCGGGCGGGTTCACCGGCCGGGCGAGTTCACCGGCCGGGCGGGTTCACCGGCCGGGCGGGTTCACCGGCCGGATGCTTCAGGAGGCCTCCCGCAACGCCCTGCGGCACAGGGAGTCGGCGTGGCGGGTGGTCTCGGGGATCCGGAAGCGGGGGCTCAGGGCCAGGGCGTGCGCGCAGGCGTTGTCCAGCGAGACCCGGTGCCCGACGGAAACGTAGACCGGCTTGATCCCGTCCTGCGTGCGCAGCGCCCGCCCGACCTCGGCCCCGTCGGCCGCGAGCAGCGCGGCAGCGTCGCCCCGCCGGGCGCCCGGTTCCTCGTAGGTGAAGGTGAACGGATTCTTCGCGACGCCGATGGCCGGGAGCCCGGTGACCACCCCGAGGTGGCAGGCGAGGCCGAAGCCGCGGGGGTGCGCGAGGCCGTAGCCGTCGCAGACGACGAGGCCGGGCTCGGTCTTCAGGGAGTCGAGGGCGGCCAGTACCGTCGGCAGCTCGCGGAAGGCGAGCAGCCCGGGCACGTAGGGGAAGCTGACGCGCCCGACGGCGGTGGCCTCCTCGACGACCTCCAGGGTGGCGGCGTCGAGCACCACGGCCGCGGCGGCGACCAGGTCGCGCGCGTCGTCGTAGGCGACGTCCACTCCGGCGACGAGGCCGTGGCCGGGTGGCGGGCCGAGCTCGGTGAGCACGACCTGATGGCGTAGTTCGTCCTGTATCGCCCGGGCTTCGGCCTCGTCGGCGGGGGTCTTCACACTCGTCATGATGCAGCGAGAGTAGCCTGACGATCATGTTCGTCATGGAGCTCACCTACACCGCCCCCATCGAGTCCGTCGAGGAGCAGATGGACGCTCACATCGCCTGGCTGGACGGCTACTACGCCGCCGGCGTCTTCCTCGCGTCGGGGCGCAAGGTCCCGCGCGACGGGGGCGTGATCCTGGCCGGCGGGGTGTCCCGGGCCGAGATCGAGCGGATCGCGACCGAGGACCCCTTCGCGGTGGCGGGAGTGTGTGACTACACCATCACCGAGTTCCTCGCCACGAAGACCTCGGCGGACCTGTCGACGGTGCGGGAGAACCCGGTCACCTAGGCCGTCTCTTTCGGATCTTGCCGGGCCCGCGACGCCCGGCACCGCACCTGGCCGCGTTTGCCGGGGCACCCGAGTGCGTCCAGTACACGGAGCGCACCTCCGCCTCGCCCTGCTTCCCCCAGGCCCGCGGGCCTGGGGAGACCCATGGCACCGGACGCCGCGGGCTCGGCCGACGAGATCCGAAAGGGACGACCCAGCACTGTGCACGGCACGGTCACCGGGTGGCGACGTCCGGCACCGCACCGGACGACGCCGTCCGGGGGACCCCAAGCCGCCGGTCCGGGCGAGTGCGTCCCGTACGAGCCGCGGCCCGGCAGCCTGGGGTCCCTCCCCGCGATGGCCGTGGAAGACGCACCGCACCCGACGGCGCAACCCGGTGGCCCCTTCCCGGTCACGGCACCAGCCGCGCGGGGACGGCGCCGTCCCGGTCAGGCCCGCCCTCCTCGTCCCGTCGTCCGACCCGTTCGCCGGGCTCGACCGGCCCGGCTCCCGCACCCCGCTCGACCGACCGCCCCTGCCCACCGGAGTGTCCATGCAGCCCCGCCCCGCCGTTCCCGCCGACGTCCCCGAGCTCATACGCCTGCGCGCCGTCGCCCTCGACTCCCTCGGAGTCGACCCCGGGCCCGCCGACGCCGCCTGGCGGCAGGTCGCCCGCACCTGGTTCCTCGAACGCATCGGCGAACGCCCCGACGTGCACTGCCTGGTCGTGGGCGGAGCTCCCGGCGAACCGCTGCTCGCCACCGGCATGGCGTGGGTCACCTACCACCTGCCCAGCCCCCTCTGGACCGACGGCCGGCGCGGCTACCTCGACGGGATCGTCACCGACGCACCCGCCCGCGGACGGGGCCACGGCCGCCGGATCGTCGACGCGCTGGTCGAGTGGCTCGACGGCATCGGCATCCACTACGTCCAGCTGCACGCGAGCCCCGACGGCGAGCCCGTCTACCGGGCCGCGGGCTTCACCGCCGGGCGCTACCCGGGCATGGACCTCGTCACCGCCCCGGCACCTCAGGCATCCCAGGTGCCCCCGTCACCCCCCGCTCCCGCTCCCGCTCCCGCGAGCTGATCAGCGCCGTCGTTCCAGCCGCGCCACGCGCCCCTTCTCCCCCGCCGCCCAGCATCCCGCGTCGGCCGCGCAGTCGACCGTGTCGAAGGATCCCGCGTCCAGGGACCGCCAGCTGCGGCCCCCGTCCGTGGTCACATCGGTGCCCGTGGGCCCCACCGCGAGGGCCGTCGCCCGGCCGTACGGGAACCAGGCCGCGCCCGAGCGGTAGGCGGGCGGCGGCGTCGCCGCCCGCGTCCAGGTGCGTCCCCCGTCGGCGGACACCGCCGCGGCCTGCGGGGAGGCCTGCCCGGTGCGGTAGTCACCGCCGACCGCCAGACCCCTCGTACGGTCCCGGAAGGCGAGGGCGAAGACCCCGCGCGCCGGATCGCCCGCCGGGACGGTGGATTCGGCGACCCGCCAGGTCAGACCGCGGTCCGCGGAGTGCAGCACCCGGGCGCGGGCACCCCCGCCGGTGGCCAGCCAGACATCGCGCGGGCCGGAACTCACCAGGCACTGGCCGCTCGCGGCGAAGCCCGCCTCGCCCGGTAGCGCCTCGGGCATGCCCCCGCTCGGCAGGACCCGCCAGTTCCGTCCGCCGTCGTCAGTGGCGAGGATCCGGAACTTCCCGTCCACCGGATCGCTCATCGCCAAGCCGTGCCGGGCGTCGAAGAAGGTGAGGCAGTCGTAGAAGGCGCGCGGGTCGGGGTTGCGGAAGGTCTCGGTCCAGGTGGCCCCGCCGTCCTCGGTACGCAGCACCCTGGAGGCCTCGCCCTCCCCAATGGACAGGGCCACCGCGCGCCGCGCGTCGAAGGCCTCGATGTCGCGGAACTCCAGGGCCTCCGCGACCGCGCCCGGCGGCGAAACGTCACGCCAACTGCGGCCGCCGTCCACCGTGCGCAGCACGGTCCCCTTGGAACCGGCCACCCACGCCGTGTTCCGGCCGACCGCCGCGAGCCCGCGGAAGCGCACGTCCTTCCCGGTGTCCTTCAGCGCCCAGCCGGCGCCGCGTAAGTCCTGCGCCAGCGGGGCCGGGTCGGGGGCCGGGGCCGCATCGGCCTGGGCGGGGGCGGCGAGCACCCCCACGAGCAGGGCTGCCGCGCACATGCCGATTCCGAGTTCCAGGAGTCTCATGGCGCCGGAAGCTAACGCACCCCGGATGCGCCGTCCAGAGCGCCTTCCGGCCCCTACCAGCGCACGTACCGGAACACGTACCGGAGCACGTACCCACGACCTCGTTCCCCGGTCACAGGCTCGCGGCGCGGTGGGTCACTCCGCCGTCGACGACGGTGAGGAGCACGGGCAGGTCCGGCAGTTCGGTGGCGGCGACGGTGAGCGGGTCGTCGGCGAGGACCGTCAGGTCGGCGCGGTGGCCGAGGGCGATCCGGCCCGCCAGGTGCTCCTCGCCCGCCGCACGGGCGGCGTTGACGGTCATGCCCTGGAGGGCCTGCAGGGCGGTGAGTGCCTGCTCGGGGCCGTGGGGGGCCTGGGTCAGGTCGCGGCTGGGGCGGCGGTGGCGGGCGCCGCCCATGACGCCGAGCGGCGGGTACGGGGCGATCGGCCAGTCCGATCCGAGCACCACGGTGGCTCCGGAGTCCCACAGGTCACGGCAGCGCCAGGCACGCGAGGCGCGCTCCTCGCCGAGCCGGCGGGACCAGTTGTCGGTGTGGTCGGCGCGGGTGAAGTCGCAGCAGTGGGTGGGCTGTACGGAGGCGATGACGCCTAGCTCGGCGAAGCGGCGCAGGGTGTCGTCGGGAACGGTCTCGATGTGCTCGACCCGGTGACGGACCTGGGGCCCGGGCCCGCCGGAGGCCTGGGCCTTCTCGACGGCGTCGAGCACGTGCCGTACGGCGGCGTCGCCGATCGCGTGGGTGGCGGTGGGCACTCCGGCCCGGTGGAACTCGCCCACGATCCTCGTGTAGACCTCGGGGTCGGGCCAGAAGGCGTGCGTGGACTCGCCGTTGCGGTCCGGGTGTTCCAGCCAGGCGGTGCCGTTGTCGATCGTGCCGTCCATGAAGATCTTCACGCCCTCGGTGCGCCAGAGCCTGCCGCCGGCGCCCTGCTGGGCGATGAGCGCACGCACGGCGTCGGCGTCGGTGCCGGGCTGGCACCAGGGCGCGACGCGCAGGCGCAGCGGCAGCCGTCCGGCTCCGTCGAGTTCGGCGTAGAAGGAGAGGCTGTCCCCGTTCGCGTCCATGGCGTGGCCGCCGGTCAGCCCGGCTGCGGCCATCTTGCGCAGCGCCGCGGCCAGCCGCTCGCGGCGCTCCTCACGGGTGGGCTGCGGGGCGACGCGTTCGACGAGTTCGCAGGCGGCGTCCTCCAGGAGCAGGCCGGTGGGCCGGCCGGCCGCGTCGCAGACCACTTCGGCGGACGCCTGGTCGAAGGTCCGCGGTCCGTCGACGCCCGCGAGTTCGAGGGCGCGCCGGCTGGCCAGCACGGAGTGGGCGTCGAAGAGCAGGAGGGTGGCCGGCACGCCGTCGAGCACGGAGTCGAAGGGGGCGGTCTCGACGGGCCGGTCCCCGAAGGCGTTCGGGTCCAGGCCCCAGCCGCTCAGCCAGGCGCCGGGCGCGAGGCCGCGTACGCCGGCGGCGAGTGCCGTGCGCACCTGTTCCAGGTCGGTGCAGCCCGACAGGTCCAGTCCGTGGGTCAGTTCGGCGCCCGAGACGGGGTGGATGTGGCCGTCGACCAGGCCGGGGGTCACGACGGCTCCCTTGAGGTCGACCACCGTGGTCGAGGCGTCGGCGAGCGCACGGACGTGGCGGTCGTCGCCGAGCGCGGTGATCCTTCCGCCGGAAGCCGCCAGGGCGGTGTCCGGCAGGAACCCGCCCGTGGCCGGGTCGAGCAGGCGGGCGTTGAGCAGGACGAGAGGGGTGCGCACGGAGCCTCCAGCGGGGGAGGGGCGGGGAACGTCGGGCGGGGGGGGAAGGGTCGGGCGCGAAGGGTCAGGCGTCACCGGCTGCTTCGCCGGCGGCGTCACCGGTGGGGGCGCCGGTGAGGGCGCCGGTGAGGGCGCCGCGGGGCAGGCCGAGTTCGCGTTCCGCGGTGGTGACCGCCATCCGGGTCACCGCCTCGGGGCGGTCGCGGTCCTCGGTGTTGGCGTGGACGCCGAGGCCGTCGAGGACGACGAGGATCTGGATGGCCGTCACGTACGGGTCCTCCGTACGGAACTCGCCGCGCTCGACGCCCTCGCGGATCACCTCTTCCAGGCGGCCGCGCCAGGCGGCCTCCTGCTCGGCGACCCGGTCGCGCAGGAGGGGCCGGTAGCGGCTGAGGTGGCGGGCGTTGATCCAGAGCCGGCTGATGGCGTCGTAGGCCTCGCCCGACGTGCGGGCGAAGAACCGCTCCAGCCGCCCGGTCGGGGTCGGCACGCCCCCGTCCGCTCGGGGCGGCCCGTCCGCTCCGGGCAGCCCGTCCGCTCCGGGCGGCAGCAGGACCTCCAGTTCGGCCCCGGCGGCCGTCCCGAACGCCTCGGCGACCAGGTCCTCCACCGAGGGGAAGTAGTGGCTGATCAGACCCGGCCGTACGGCGAGCTCTTCGGCGATGCGGCGCAACGTGAGGCACTCCAGCCCTTCGGCCAGGGCGACGGCCGCGGCCGTGTCGACGATCTCGGCCCGCCGGGCCTCGGGGGACTTGCGGATCCGCTTGCGCTGGACGCTTGACGACATACCGGGGATGCTATTGAGTGTGCGACCAATAAGCAAGCGAGGCGGACACGCCCAGCACCCGGAGGTCCCTCATGGCGTCCCCGATTCCCGACCCGCCTCCCGGTTCGCACCCGGCCCCCGGAGCGCTCGGACAGGCCGCGCCGACCCCGGAACGGGCCACCCGCATCGAGGCCCACGGCATCGACCACATCCCCGATTCCGAGCGCCACGGCCGCCCCCGGGACCTCTTCGCCGTCTGGGCGGCGGCGAACGTCAACTACCTCAGCCTGGTGATCGGCGGCGCACTGGTCCTCATGGGGCTGAGCCTGTGGCAGTCCGTGGCCGTGATCGTGGTCGGCAACCTGTTCTGGCTGCTCACCGGCCTGCTCGCCACCTCGGGCCCGGCCGCCGGAGCACCCAGCGAGGTGATCACCCGGGCCATGTACGGGGTCATCGGCAACCGCGCGATGAACGCGATCGGCGGCTGGCTGGTCTCCGTCTGCTACTTCGCCCTCAACCTGGCCGCCGCCGCGGCCGCCGCCTTCGCCCTCGTGGAACGCGTCGGCATCACGACGAACACCGGGATCAAGGCCGCCGTCATCGTGACCATCGCCGCGCTCACCCTGGCCATCAGCGTCTACGGCCACGCGATGATCATGAAGCTCTACCTCCCGATGACCCTGGCCCTGGCCGCCGCCTTCGCCGTCGTCGGCATCTGCGTGGTCCGCCACACGGACTTCGCCTACCGGCCCGCCCCGCCCCTGACCGGCGTCGGCCTCTGGGCGGCGCTCCTCGCCGGCACCACCCTCATCACCTCGGGCCCGCTCTCGTACACCACCAGCGCCGACTTCTCCCGCTACCTGCCCGGCACGTCCTCGCGGAAGGCGATCATCGGCTGGACCGCCCTCGGAGCCTTCCTGCCCAGCGTGGCCGTCTGCTCCTTGGGCGCGCTCGCCGCGACCGCGGTCGACATGGGCGACCCCCAGGCCGCACTGCAGAAGCTCCTGCCCGGGTGGTTCTACCCGGTCTTCCTGCTCGCGCTGATCCTCGGGACGATCTCCGTCAACGCCCTGACCGCCTACAGCGCCGGGCTCGCCCTGCAAGCCGTCGGCATCCGCATCCGGCGCTCCGTCAGCGTCCTGTTCGACGGGGCCGTCGCCGTCGCCCTGACCCTCTACGGCCTGCTCGTCTCCAACCTCCTGGACACCGTCAGCAACTCGCTCCAGCTGGTCGTCGTGCTGATCGGCCCCGTCATGGCGATCTACGCCACCGACGTCCTGCTGCGCGGGTTCCGCTACGACGGCCGGGCGCTGGCGGACGAGACCCCCGGCAGCCCCTTCTGGTACGTGGGCGGCGTCAGCCCGGCGGGCGCCCTCGCGCTCGCGGCCGGGGTGAGCGCGGCCGCCCTGTGCGTCAACACGCTCTACACCGGGCCGGTCGCCTCCGCCCTCGGCGGCATCGACCTCTCGCTGCCCGTCGGCATGGTCGTCTCCGCCGCCCTCTACGCGGCCTTGATGCGGACCCTTACGCCGGTGGAGTGATCGGTAACCAGCCCTTCTCCGAGGCGCCCCGGACCCACCGCGGATCGGGGCCGCCTTCGGACACACCTACCGTCCGGTCACTCTGTGCGATCACACGGATTGGTTCAAGCCAATCGGTGACACAGCTCACGCAACGGCCCATGCACGGATTTGCCGATTCCGGCGTCTATCGGGTTGCCGGGCTCCACCCCAACAGTCCGGCAGCAGATCCGCCGCAAGGGAGTGAGCCTTGATCACTGTCATCGAGCAGGCCGCACAGGCCCGTCTGGTCGCCACCGCGCCGAAGGTCGAGACCGTGCCCGTCACCCTCTGCTACGACCGTGCGGATCCGTTCGCCGTGCGCATGGCGTTCCCCGCCCCGGCCACGCTGGAGGGCGTCGAGGTGTCGTGGACCTTCTCGCGCGAGCTGCTGGAGTCCGGGCTGGACCGCCCGTCGGGCTATGGCGACGTACGCGTACGCCCGTACGACGGCGACCGGACCACCATCGAGTTCCACGCGACGGAGGGCGTCGCGATCGTGCTGATGCTGACGGCCGAGCTCCACCGCTTCCTGGAGCGGGCGGCGGAGTTGGTGCCGCCCGGCCTCGAACACCTCTACCTGGACATGGACCACAACCTGGCCGAGCTGATGCGCGACACCTGCTGAGTTAATTGGTTTGCGGGCGGCTACGACCGCCCGTAGCTTCGAAGACGCCCCATCGCCGTCGAAACGGAGCAGGACATTGCTCGTCTGAGGTTCGAGACACCGACCACCACGCCCTGCGGCTGAGCCGTCGGCTGTCTCCCCGCGTTGCACGCACCACTCACGCAACCTGGAGGCCTCCATGAGTAACGCCCCTACGTTCATCACCTGCTCCGCACTGTCCTTCGACTGGCCCGACGGCACCCCCGTCTTCGACGGGTTCCAGCTCACCGTGGGCCCCGGCCGCACCGGCCTGATCGGCCTCAACGGCTGCGGGAAGTCCACCCTGCTGAAGCTGATCGCCGGCGAACTGGCCCCGACCGAGGGCCAGTCCTCCGTCGCCGGCTCGGTCGGATACCTCCCGCAGAACGTCACCCTCGACACCACGCTGCGCGTGGACGAGGCGCTCGGCATCCACACCGCCCGCGCCGCGCTCCACGCCATCGAGGCGGGTGAGGCCACCGAGGCGAACTTCACCGCTGTCGGCGACGACTGGGACGTGGAGGAGCGGGCCCTGGCCACGCTCGACCAGCTCGGTCTCGCCCGGATCGGCCTGGACCGCACCGTCGGCGAGCTCTCGGGCGGCGAGTCCGTACTGCTGCGGCTGGCCGCCCTGCTGCTCGCCCGCCCCGACGTCCTACTGCTGGACGAACCCACCAACAACTTGGACCTGCGGGCCCGAAGCCGCCTGTACGCGGCCGTCGAGTCCTGGTCCGGAGTGATGCTCCTGGTCAGCCACGACCGGGAACTGCTGGAGCGGGTCGACCAGATCGCCGACCTGCGCGACGGCGAAGTCCGCTGGTACGGAGGCAACTTCACGGACTACCAGGACATGCTCGCCGCCGAACAGGAGTCCGCCGAGCGGATGGTCCGGGTAGCGGAGGCCGACGTGCAGCGGCAGAAGCGCGAACTGGCGGACGCCCAGGTCAAATTGGCGCGGCGCAAGCGGTACGGGCAGAAGATGTACGACAACAAGCGCGAGCCGAAGATCGTGATGGGTGCGCGCAAGCGCGCGGCCCAGGAGTCGGCGGGCAAGCACCGGATCATGCACACCGAGAAGCTGGTCCAGGCGAAGGAACGCCTGGACCAGGCGGTGGAGGCGGTGCGCGACGACGACGAGATCCGGATCCAGCTCCCCGCCACCCAGGTCCCGCCCGGGCGGCAGGTCCTGACCCTGAGCGATCTGCGCCTGGCCCACGGAGCCGCCGTGCCGGGCGAGTGGGAACTGCGGGGGCCGGAACGGATCGCCCTGGTGGGCTGCAACGGCTCGGGCAAGACCACGCTGCTGCGCACGATCGCGGGGCAGCTCCCGCCGGTGTCCGGGGCGGTCGTGGCGCACGTGACGACGCGGTTCCTGCCGCAGCGCCTCGACGTCCTGGACGAGAGCCGCTCGGTCGTGGAGAACGTGGCGCGGTTCGCCCCGCAGGCCACCAACAACCTGATCCGGGCCCGGCTCGCACACTTCCTGTTCCGCGGCGCCCGGGCGGACCGTCCGGCCGGCACGCTGTCGGGCGGCGAACGCTTCCGGGCGGCACTGGCGGCACTGCTGCTGGCGGAGCCCGCTCCGCAGCTGCTCATGCTCGACGAGCCGACGAACAACCTGGACCTGTCCAGCGTGCGGCAGCTGACCGACGCGCTGGAGTCGCACGAGGGCGCACTCCTGGTGGCGAGCCACGACGTGCCGTTCCTCGAGTCGATCGGCATCACGCGATGGCTCCTACTGGACGGGGAGCTGCGGCCGACGACGGCCGAGGAGGTCCGGGAAAGGCTGTGGTCGAGTGACTGAGACCACGCCGGTGCCGGCGGCCGGCCGCTAGCAGGCGGCGACTGAAAGCCGGGGGCGGCTGGCCTGGCTGGCTGGCTGGCTGGCTGGTGCGCCGCCAGCCGGGCCCGCCCACACCCGCACCCGTGCTCGACCCCCATCAGCCTGCCCACGGGTGATCGGCGAGGGCCCGTTCGTCGCGCCCCCGGTAAAGCGGAAGCGATTTCTTTCGTCAAACCGGGGGGCGGCAAACCACCTACTGGCGTGATTTTGGCCCCTCGAAGCCCTCTCAGACCGTCCATAAACTGCATAGATAACTGGATGTAACCGGACATACACCTGCCGGGGGGTTGGCTGGCCTTGATGTCACGCTTAACCTACGACTCCGTAAGCTACGGAACCGTAGGTAATTCGCTTTGCACCCAGGAGTACCCGTGACGATCACCTCTCCCCACCTCGGCAGCTCGGAGGCGTGGACGGACGCCAAGCTGCTGTTCGCGCTGGAAGAGGTGGTCGAGAAGGAGCTCAACCGCCACCTGAAGGTCACCAAGGACTGGATGCCCCACGAGTACGTCCCGTGGAGCGAGGGCCGGAACTTCCCGGGCTTCTTCGAGGACGGCGAAGCCTGGGACCCGCAGCAGTCCAAGGTCACCGACATCGGCAAGATCGCGCTGGTCGTGAACCTGCTGACCGAGGACAACCTCCCCAGCTACCACCACGAGATCGCGACGCTCTTCGGCCGCAACGGCGCCTGGGGCACGTGGGTCCACCGCTGGACCGCCGAGGAGGGCCGCCACGGCATCGTGATGCGCGACTACCTGCTGGCCTCGCGCGCCGTGGACCCGGACAAGCTGGAAGCCTTCCGCATGCAGCACATGTCGGAGGGGTTCGAGTCCGACAACCGCCACTCGATGCTGCACTCGGTGGCGTACGTGGCCTTCCAGGAGCTCGCGACCCGCATCTCGCACCGCAACACCGGCCACCAGTCCGGTGACCCGGTCTGCGACCGGATGCTGGCCCGCATCGCGCAGGACGAGAACCTGCACATGGTCTTCTACCGCAACCTGCTGGGCGCGGCCTTCGAGCTCGCCCCGGACCTCACCATGCAGGCCGTGCGCGACGTCGTCGTCAACTTCCGCATGCCCGGCCACGGCATGCCCGGCTTCGAGCGCATGGCCGCGCAGATGGCCATCGGCGGGGTCTACAACCTGCGGATCCACCACGACGACGTACTGAGCCCCGTGATCCGCTTCCTCAAGATCATGGACATCGACGGCCTCGGCCCCGAGGGCCAGAAGGCCCAGGAGGAGCTCGGGCTGTTCATGAACGGCCTGGACTCCGAGGCCCGCAAGTTCGACGAGAAGCTGGCCGCCCGCGCGGCTCGCCTCGCCGCCCGCAAGGGCTGACCGATTTCCGCTCGCTCGGGCGAGTGATGCCGATTGCCCTGGCAGGGCCCCGCTCTGCCAGGGTTTCGCGTCATGACCTCGCTCCAGGTGGACATCGACCAGCTGACCCGTCTGACACGCGCCCTGGACTCCTCGCTGGTCTCCCTGCGGGAGGCCCGGCGCGCACTGAACCACGTACGACCCGACCAGCTGGGCACGACGGACCTCGACGCGGCGTGTGACGGCTTCCAAGAACGCTGGGCCTACGGCACGCAGGAGCTGACCAAACGCGTCAAGGACGTGCGGGAGGGCGTGGACCGCAGTGCCGCGGAGTACGCGGAGCTCGATCAGGCCGTCCGTGCGGCCTTCCTCCGGGCGGCGGCCGCGCATGGCTGAGTACGCGGCGCTGGGCTTCGACCCGGCCCCCGGAAATCCCGCGACGGTCCTGGCCCTGGCCAAGAAGCTCAGCACCTCGGCCACCTCCCTCGGGGAGGCATCCCGGGTGGTGAAGGACCTGGTCTCCCACAGCTCGGCCTGGCAGGGCGAGGCCGCCACCGCCTTCCGCGCCTCCCTCTCACGGGACCTCCCCCGCTACCTCGGCTCGGCCCACACCTCCCTCGCGGAGGCGGCCCGCCGGCTCACGGGGTGGCACGACACCCTGGTCTCCCACCGCGCTCTGGCCACCCGGTACGAGGCCCAGGCCGCGGCGGCGAAGACGGAAGAGGCCCTCGCCGATGCCCGCCGCCTGGCCCGCGAACTCGCCGCCGAACACGGCACGGCCGCCCGCCGGGTTGCGCAGACCCTGAACGCGGCGACGGACCGACTGGCCCCGGAGGAACCGGGCCTGCTGGCCTCGATCTGGAACAAGATCGTCGACGATCCAGCGGACGCGATGTCGAACGCGTCGGCGATGCTCGGTTTCGTCGGCGCTTTGGTAGCACTGGCCTGCCCGCCTGCGGGGCTGGCGATCATGCTCGTCGGGAGCGGCCTGTCCTTGGCTGCTCTGGCGATGCACACCTCGGACCCTAAGTTCCGAAAATCCTTGACCGACGGATTCGCCAAGGGCCAGTTCGACGCGGACTTCTGGAAGAGCAGCGTGACACTCCTCGGAGACACGGTCGGCGCAGTCCCGGGTGTGGCCGCAGTCGCCTCCGGCGCCAAGGCGGGCACGGCGGCTGCCCGGGCAGCGATGGCCGCCGCTCCGGAGGGAAGCGCCGTGGCAGGACTCGCCCCCGGGGCCACCGCGTTCAGGCAGTCGGCATGGACCACTTCTGAGGACCTGCGGCAGCTGGACAGCCCGCTTACCGGATGGGCAATGCGGTCATCGACTCAGGAAGCCAGAGACCGGGTGGGCGTGGCGGTGGCGGGGACGGGCGCGCTGACTGCGGGGATGGACTACGGGTCGGACAGCGAAGCCATCGAACACAGCTCAACGGCCGCAGACGGCACCCGGTGGGTCCTGGACGATGCTCCTTCAGCCATCAGGAAGTCGGGGCACGTCTGGTCGGTGCTCAGGCCATGACACAACAGCACAGCTTCCCACCGGTGTGGTTCCGCCTGCCCCCGGGCTTCCATGACATCGGCCCCGGCGACGCAGCGTCCTTGGACGCGTTCGCGGAAGCTCTGGACAGCCCCGCTGCCCGAGGGGAACTGTCCCAGCTCATGGGCGGCCTTGAGGCGTTGGCGGGGCACGGCGTCGTACACACCGCGCTCGGCTTCCATCCCGAGGAGCCGGCCGGGGTCACCACCTCACTGTTCTCCCTCACGATCCGGCGAGTTGGGCAGCCCAACCCCCGACTCGCCGTGGTACGTACGGCCCTAGCCATCGCCCGATCAACGCTGTGGACCAGCTCGGTCCGCAGTTTCATCGACCTGCCGTCGGCTCTTCCGTGCTGCCTGGTCGGCGGGATCATTTCCGTGCCGGATATCGAGCATCACCTGTTTCAGGCCAAGGTCGCGACAGTGCATCCCGATGGACTGCACTTACTCATCCTCGATCTGACCAGCGCCTGGACCGAGCATGCCGCTGCCTATACGGACATCCTCGAAGCGGTCGCGCACACCCTCCAGTTCACCGACCCCGACCCGAGTGCGCCGGAGGCCATCGGGACCTCACGCATCCTGGAGGTACTGCTATGAGCGTCGCTCTCACCAAGGCAGCATGGGACCACCCCCCAACGGTGGCTGGATTCAAGCGGCTGGCCGCTCGCCGCCTGGGCTGGGTGCTCAGCCTTGGGGGTCCACCGCTGATCGCCCTGGCCTGCATCGGCTTTGTCCCCCACGCGGGATTGGCGTTCTCTCTCATGACCATCCTCGCGGCCCCCTTGTTCCCCTGGGTGATCGTCGCCTACTTCCGTCGACGCCGCGTCGCCGCCGTGCTCAAGTCGTATCCGTGGCGTGAGTGGCCGTGTCAACACCCGCGTAGGCCACCCGGAAGCCCCGCGACCATCGCTATCCCGTTCAGGGAGGACTTCACCGCCATGTTCCGGATCATCCCGCTCCCCGTCCCGCTCGAGACCACGGAGAACGGCCACCCGGACCGGATCTGGTTCGCCGGAGACCCGCGCTTCGGTGGCGTCGTATCTCCCGTCGGGGGGCACTACCCCGTCCGCGTCGTGCCCCACACTCCGCGCCGGGAGGAGTGCGGTGGCGAGGGGTTCGACCTCGCGCGGCGCGTGGGGCTGGTCCGTGGGAGCGGGAAGGGAACGCGCACCTGATCAGCTACGGCGGCGGGGGCGCAGGGCCAGGCGCTCGGCTTCCGAGAGGCCGCCCCAGACTCCGAAGCGCTCGTCATTGGCCAGGGCGTACTCCAAGCACGCCGCCCGTCCCTCGCACGCCCCGCACAGCCGCTTCGCGTCGCGAAGCGAGGAACCGGGCTCCGGGAAGAAGAAGCCGGGGCCCGTCTGGGCGCACAGGGCAAGGTCGTACCAAGCGGTGTCAGTGGTTGCGGCAGTGGTGTTAATCGACATGCCGGAGATACTTACCGCTGCCGATGGACGTCCGATCAACGGCTGATCAACACATGTTCATCACCCGGGTGCGGGTGTGCTGGCTATGACCGCGAACCGCGCCCCGAAGGGGTCCGCCAGCTTGGCGGACCGGCCGACTCCCTCCATGGACACCGGGGTGAGGCGTACCTTGCCGCCCGCTTCCTCCGCCTTCGCCGCCGCGGCGTCGCAGTCGGCCACCTCGAAGTACGGCGTCCAGTAGGGCCGTTCGGCGTCCTCGACCGGGTCCGTGGAGATCGGCACCAGGCCGCCGAAGGCCGCCTCGTCCGTCGTGCCGGCCGGTTTGACCATCGTGTACGTACCGCCCTCGTAGGACATCGCGGTGGTCTCCCAGCCGAAGACCGCGCGGTAGAACTCGGCAGCCCCTGCCACGTCGCCCGTGTACAGCTCCGTCCAGCACAAGGTGCCCACGTCCGTCACCGCGCCCAGGACGGTGTTCATCCTCGGCTGCCACACCCCGAAGCCCACGCCCGCCGGGTCGGCGCATATCGCCATCCGGCCGAAGTCCAGCACGCTCATCGGCTCGAAGGTCACCGTGCCGCCCGCCTTCGTCACGGCGGCGGCCGTCGCGTCAGCGTCCACGCTCTGGAAATACACCTGCCAAGCACAAGGGCCCTGCTCCACCGGAACGTTCATACCGCCCGCGACGGTCTTGCCGCCGAGGTGGAACATCCCGTACCCACCGACCTCCTCACTGCCTGCCTGGAAGTCCCAGCCGAACAGTGCCCCGTAGAAGTCGGCGGCGCCTCCGATGTCGAGCGCGCCGAGGTCCACCCAGTTCGGGGAGCCGTCCTTGTAGTCCGTGGTGAGCATGGTCCGCGCTCCTTCCGACCTCGTCTTCGAGCCCCGTCCTTCCTCCTCGAGCATCGCACCCGCCACTGACATTGATACTCGTAGCGGGTTCCGGTGGTCGTGGCTCTGCCACTGACTGACGCCCTGCTGGGCTGTCTTCCCGCTGTACCGTCCGGCTGCCGGGCCCGTTCTTCATGGCTCCGGCCAGGTAGAACATGACCTGATAGGAGCTTGGTCAGAAGCCCCCTCAATGTCCTGTCTGTCCCACCTGGCCGGTGTCACCTCCGGCTAGGAAGGCACCTCCAGCATGACAGCAGCGGACACAGCGGGCACGAGCGGCCAGTGGGTGTTCGGCGGTGTGGACTCGCACGCCGACACCATCCACGTCGCGGTCATCACCGACAACGGCGGCCACCTCGCCGACGCAGAGTTCCCCACCACCACCGCCGGATACACGGCAGCCCTGGCCTTCCTCTGCGCCCACGGGGACGTGATCGCGATCGGCGTGGAAGGCACCGCGTCCTACGGAACCGGGTTCACCCGCGCCGCCGTCGCCGATGGCCTGAGCGTGCTCGAAGTCAACCGCCCCGACCGCGCCGAACGCCGCCGCAGCGGCAAGTCCGACCCCATCGACGCCTACGCCGCCGCCCGCGCCGCACTCTCCGGACGCGCCTCCAGCGCGCCCAAGGACGAGACCGTCACTGGCATACGCGCCCTCCACAACGCCGCCCGGTCCACGGTCAAAGCCCGCACCGCCGCCATGAACCAGATCGGGCACATCCTCGTCAGCGCCCCCGAAACCATCCGCGCCCGCTATCGGGCCCTGCGGGGAAAGCCGCTCATGGATGCCCTGGCACGACTGCGGCTCACGGCAACGACAGACGCCGTCCACACCGCCGTGCTGAGCGCTTTGAAGAGCCTCGCCCGACGCGTCCAGGCCCTGACCGCTGAACACGACGAGCTCACAGCAACACTCGACAGTGTGGTCACCGAACACAATCCGGGCCTGCGGGGCGCCTACGGCGTCGGCCCCGACACCGCGGCCCAGCTCCTGATCACCGCAGGCGGCAACTCCGACCGTCTCCGCACCGAAGCTTCCTTCGCGGCCCTGTGCGGGGTCGCCCCCGTTCCTGCCTCCAGCGGGAAGACCAACCGTCACCGCCTCTCCCGAGGCGGCGATCGCGCCGCCAACGCGGCCCTCTACCGGATAGCCCTCGTCCGCATGGCCAGCGACCAGCGCACCCGCGGCTACGTGGCCCGCCAGACCGCGGCCGGCCGGACCAAGAAGGAGATCATCCGCCTCCTCAAACGGGCCATCGCCCGGGAAGTGTTCCGCTACCTCACCACGACGGTCGCCGTCCCCGAGGTCGCGGACCTGCGGCCCACACGCCAGGCCAAGAACATCACCCTCACCGCCATCGCCCACCACTTCGGCGTCTGGCCATCGGTCATCTCATGCATCGAACGCGGCACCCGCCGCGACGACAACCTCGCCAACGCCTACCGCGACTGGCTCACCACTGCTTGACAGCCAATAGGAGCTTCAGCGGCTCCCTTCCTCCACCGAGTGAACGACCGTGCGTTCGGTAAGATGGTGCTATGGCTGACGGACGCGTGGAACGCGGCAACCAAACGCGGCGGACCGTTCTCGACCGGACGATGAGCATCGCTTCCGTGGACGGTCTGGAAGGCCTGTCACTCGGGAAGATCGCCGCGGATCTCGGCCTGAGCAAGAGCGGGGTGTTCGCGCTCTTCGGCTCCAAGGAGGACCTGCAGCTCGCCACCGTCCGTGCCGCCGTGGACGTGTTCAAGGACGAGGTGGTGCGGCCCGTACACCGGGACCCGGACGGTCTCGCCAAGGTGTGGCGACTGTGCGAGCGCTGGCTCGACTACTCCGGACGCCGGGTCTTCCCCGGCGGATGCTTCTTCTACTCCGTCTCCGCGGAGTTCGACGCCCGCCCCGGCCCGGTACGGGACGAGATCGCCAAGGCACGGTCCGACTGGACGCGTTACGTCGAGCGGCTGCTGGACGAGGCCCGCCTGACGGGCGGGTTCCGGGACGCCTCGGATACGGACGAGGTCCCGCAGGTCGCCTTCGAGCTGACGGCCCTGATGGAACTGGCCAATGCGCATTCCGTCCTGCACGGCGACCCACTGGCGTACGAGCGGGCCGGCCGGGGGATCCTCCGCCGGCTGCGCGCGGTGGCGGCCGCTCCGGACGAACTCCCGGAACGACCGCCTGCGTTCAGCTCGCCTTCCTGACCCTGCTCCTCACATGCGTCGCACGGTCGCGGGTGCGGTCGCGAGCGCGGGCTCGCGCTCAGGTTCGGACAGTGCGAAGTCGACCGCCGTCGCGATGACGTCGGGATCGGCCAGGATGCGGCGGTGGCCGAGGCCCGAGGTCTCGACCAGGCGGGCCTGCGGGCCGTAGGCGGCGGCGATCACGCGGGACTGGGCTGGATCGATCACGTCGTCCTGGGTGTCGTGGACGAGGAGGATCGGCGCCCGCATGCCGGGAAAGGGACGGCGGGCGTCGAGGCGCTGCCAGACCTCGAGGTCGCCGGGGAAGAGGCGGCGCTCGACATGGGTGCGCAGGGCGCGCCCGACTCCCTCGCCGAGGTTCAGCCCGGCCCGGAAGCGCTCCACGAGGTAGTCGAACTGGGCCACTCCCCCGATGCCGACCACGCGATCGACCCGTATGCCGTCGTGCAGCATGGAGAAGGTGGCGAGCACCCCGAAGGAGTGGGCCACCACGGCCGAGAAGTCGCCGTGCTCCGCGTGCAATCGGCCGATGATGGCGCGGTAGTCGAGGATCGTGGAGGCCCGGCCGTCCGACTCGCCGTGCCCCGGCGCGTCGAAGGCGATCACGGTACGCCCCTGGGCGCGCAGGGCCTCGACGAAGCCGGCGAGCCGCGAGGCGCGCGAGGACCAGCCGTGCACGATCAGCACGGGCCGGTCCCCGTCTCCCCAGCGGTAAGTGGTCACGGCCGTGCCGTGCACGACCATTCGCCCGCGCTCCGCCCGCGCCATCACCTCGGCCTCCTCGGGCCGCAATCGCGCGCGTCCGAGGGGCCGAACGAAGAGCGCGAAGGCCCGGGGCCCGGCCAGTCCCGGGGCGAGCCGGGCGGTGATGTTGAGGGTGGTGCTCAGGAGTGAAGCCATGGGGTTCATGTGCGGGTTCTCCGGAATTCTCCTCAGGGCAGCCAGATGCCGATGGCGAGCCAATGGGGAGATATTAGCACGATCGTTCGTGTTGTTTTATGCGCAAGCGCATGCGCGACCACCACTGGCCTATTGTCCCGTCTCGTCCGATCGAGGCGTCTAGTGCTGTGACCGAGAAGGTTCAACGGGTTCGCGCCGACGCCCGCCGGCTTGGTCGGGCGGTCCGGGGTGTCGGATGGCGTGACTACGATGCCAGCATGGGCTACACCACGACGTTCACCGGTCGGATCGCCGTCGAGCCGCCACTCAACGAGCAGGAGATCGCCTACCTGCGAAGGTTCGCCGGCACCCGGCGCATGGACCGTGGCAACGGCCCCTACTACGTCGACGGCACTGGCCACGCGGGACAGGGCCGCGACGCGGACATTCGCGAGTTCGGCAAGCCCCCGGCGGGCCAGCCCGGCTTGTGGTGCGAGTGGGAGCCCACGGATGACGGGGCAGCGATCGAATGGAACCGACACGAGAAGTTCCACGACTCATCCGAGTGGATGGCCTATCTGGTCGGCCACTTCCTGAAGCCTGGCGCTCATGCCCAAGGCCAGCCCGGGTTCGAGAACTTCACCTTCGACCACGTGCTCAACGGTGTGATCGACGCGCAGGGCGAGGAGTCCTGGGATACCTGGCAGCTGATGGTGCGTGAGAACGAGGTGTCCGTGTCTGGGCCCGTGGAGCCCGAGACGGCGTGGCTCTGTGGGGGCTGCGTCGCGCTGATCGCTGATGAGGACACCATCTGTTGCCCAGGGTCGGAGCCGATGCTGGCGTACGCCGAGTAGGTTGCTCGCGCCGACGGCGGCGGTGCCGGCCGATTGGGCCGGCGGGCCGCTGCGGCGCGGGTTCGGCTCGCACATTCGTCGATGCCCGGACGGACCTGTCTCCCGCATCCGCCTTACCCAGAGGGACAGCCAGCGCACTCAACCGGTGAACCTTTCCGGTCATAGCATTAGCCAGCGAGCCCTGATCCCAGTGCTGTGCCCGAGAGGGTCCACCGGGTTGGTGCGGCGTCTTGCGCTGATGGCCGATGCGTGATGCCGCTACTTCTGGAAGCGGGAGACGAAGCGGCGCTGCCAGGGGGTCTCTACGGCGCGCGGAGCGTAGTGCTCCCGGACGTAGGCCACGGCCTCACCATTGGGTACCCCGTCAAGCACGGCAAGGCAGGCCAGGGCGGTGCCGGTCCGGCCGTGTCCGCCGGCGCAGGCGATCTCGACGCGCTCGGCCTCGGCGCGTGTCCATGCCTCGCGCAGCGCGTCGGCGGTTGTGCCGCGGTCGGACGGCAGCCAGAAGTCGGGCCAGCGGAGCCAGCGGTTTTCCCAGGTGACCGGCGGTGGCCGGTGGCCCAGCAGGTAGAGCGCGAAGGCGGGCTGTGGGCCTTGCGGGAGTGGCCGACGCAGTCCCCGGCCGCGGACCAGCCGGCCTGAGGGAAGTCGCAGCACACCCGCCAGCGTGGGTTCCCATGTGGCGGTCACGGTGCGAGCGTAGCCCCCGTTCGGTTGACGGTCAGGCGGCTGTCATCTGCCTGCCACCCCAGCGGAGGTCTTTCGCGCCGCTCACGAATGTGCGGTGGCTGTCGCGATACCGGTATCTGCGGTGCGTGCGCCGCCCGCCGGCAGAGCGACCCCGGGAGGTCTTCGCTCAGCCGGGCCCGCTACTGCCCGGGGCCGGTGCAGCTGGGGGCCGGATCGTCACGCTGCCCTCCTACGTCCGGCGGCCGGCCCGACAACGTCAAGAGGGCATTGACCGATGCCGGCGCAGGCCACGATCGCCATGGGCCCGGGCCCGGGCCCCGCCAGGCTCACCCCGCCCGCGGCCGGCGGCCGCTCCACATCCCCTTGTAGGGCGAGGCATTAGAGGAGGAGGGACTGACATTCCGCGCCCGACGCCGAGCCTCCAGCTGGCAGACGGCCATTGCCGGCACGCTCGCCTAACCAGCCGCTGCGGCAACTTCAGCCGCCTACCCGGCCCAGCCGGACCGTTCAGTAATGGAAGCCCCTGCCGTATTCAGCGCGGCTCATCGTGAAGTCGGCCGGGCGTTCTCGCCGCAGGTACTCATAGCGGGAACTGAAGATGTCCATGGCCTCGTGGATCGAGCAGCCGAGGTGGTCGCGGAACCGCTCCATGCCCTGCATGGTCAGGCCACTGAGGATCTCATCGTCCGCGAAGGCGAGAGGGCCGGCCGCCCAAGGAGCGGAGCCAGGATCCGAGCCGGGCCAATGGGTCAAAGTGGCGAGCAAGCGGCCTTCCGAGAGGGCCACCGCCACATACCTCCCGCGGGCCGCCGCCTCCGTGAAAGCCGCGGCTGCCGTGTGGTCCAGGAGGAAGACGAAGTGCTGGGCAATCCGCCGCCTCCACTCATCGAGCTCCCCGTCGGCATCCAGCCTGAGGTTGGACTTGAAGGCCGCGTCGACGAAGACCGAGACGAGCACTCCGAGGAAGTCGGCCTCCAACAAGCCGTCCGCGTGGTCAATCAGGATCGCGAGGTCGTGGTTCCCGTGGCCGGGACCGTGCCAGTCCTGGAGGCAGTCCACCAGCGCCATCCAGTTGTGGCCGAAGTAGCCGACGAACGACAGCTCCCGGGCGAAGGTGCGGAAGACAGACGCGGCATCCCGCATTTCACGACCGTCCAGCCGCAACACCAGACCGTTCCGCTGCACGAGCGCGGCAGTCTCCGACGCCAGCCAGGGGTCATCCGGCGAGGTGAACACGACCCACGGAGAGCGGCGTTCCGTCAGGGTGGGCTGCGGCTTCATGGGCGAGATCCTTGCACGGCACTTGCTCAGCGCCCGAGCAATTGACTGCATGCAGGTCGTTGCCAACGAAAGCGTCTTCGACGAGAACGGACACCCGTCACCCGAGCCAGCCGTCGCCCTCGTGCTTCGGGCGCCATCAGTCCGCGACAACTGGGCGACGTGATCTCACCCTTCCGCCCCGCCACCCGCCCCCAACTCCGCACATCCGCACGGGCGGCCGACAACTGCTCCACCGCCGTCGCACCAGCTTCCACGGGCCGGAATCCGCTGGCGACGACCACCCTGTTCACGCCGCCCGGCGGGGCGAACGGCACCGGCACCTGGGCCAGGCCCTCCCCGAGCCCACGGGCTCGGCCCACTGGGTCCATCGACACGGCCCCGCCCAACGAGAGGCACGGACGGCGGGTCACTTCGACGTCCGGTCTGCCTGCGGCGCCGGCTCGAGGCGGAGGAGTTCCTTGGTGGAACAACTCGAGTCGGGATCTACCACCAGGCAAAGGTTGAGTCCTTGCCCGTCCCGCCGGACCTCGGCCGACAAGAGGCACGTGCCTTGCGTGTCATCGGTGGCCAAGGAGACGGTGTCGCCGCTGGTGAAAGCGTCGTCGGCGTAGGAGGAGCCGTCCTCGGTCGGACTGAAGAAGCTCCAGCGCCCGGCTGCCGCTCCAGGGCACGAAAAGCCTCCGAACACCGCGCTGTTAAGACCTTCCCACGCCATGCTGCGGTCGGCGCCCAGGCGAAGACGCTCGCCACCTGCGTTGCTCCACTCCCCCGCGAGCACAGACTGATCAACACGGGCCGCCCCTCCGCCCGCAGGGGCACAAGCAACGCCGACCCATGCCAATGCGGCGATCAGGACCGACCACCGCCCCACTGAAGCGTTCATCCGCATCCCCACCCCACAGTAGATTGAACACGTTCAGAATAGCGGGTATCCGGGAACCTTCACGGCGGGATGCGGCCGTCACGGAGCGCCGAACGCTCCCGTTCGTTCGTCCTGCATCGTTGCCGGAAGCCGCAGTGTTGCAGAGCAACACTCCGGCAACGATCAACGCGGGTAGGTCTTGACCAGTGGGGATGGACCGTCAGCAGGCGATCAAGCCGGCGCAACGGGAGTCGCTGTCGCTCCTGTTTCCCCATCACGTACTGCAACGTTCGTCGGGTCGTCCATGCTGGTTCTCCCTCCCGCAATCCGCCGGATGGACGCCAACTCCCGTTACATGGAACGGGTTGCACGAATGGAGAATCACGATGGACCGTCCTCTGCTGTCGCTGAGGTCGACCCTGGTGCTTCTGCTCGCCCTGCTCGCCGGCACGGTGGCGGGCGGGCTGACAGCCGTCACGGGGGAAGGCGCTGCGCGCAGCCTCCTCGTGGGCATCGCCGTGGTGGGCCTGGCCGTGCCCTTCTTCAACCACCTCATCGATACCGACGGCCGCGGGACGGCCAAGGAACAGAACCATGGGTGAGTTGCGGCCCCTGGGAGACGACCTCAACGATGCCTCCCGTGCACTCGCGGAGGCGCTGCGGGAATTGTTCGAAGGTCTAGGAGTGTCCGTACGCCGGTACGCGGCGCGGCGCCAGCGGGACCCGGGGACGTTCTCGCGCTATCTGAACGGAACCCGGTTACCTCCGTGGCAGGTGATCAGCGACCTCTTCGCCGATGTGGCCGAGCACCGTGGAACCGCGGTCACCACGGAGGCCATCGAGTTCGTGCGGGGCCTGTACGGGTCAGCCGTGGACGCTTCCTCCTCCCCCAAGCACGCGGTGGAGATCTTGGAGCAGCAGCTGGCCGATGCCGACCGGGTTTCCCGGCGGTCCAGCGTCCGCGGGGACGTCCTGGGCGATGCGCTCCTGGACCGGACGGAACGCATCGCGGACCTGGAGACGCGGCTCAACCAGCTGGAGGCGGACCGGATCGCCGAGCAGCGGCGGGCGGACGAGCTCGCCGCCGCCTACCCCGACATCTCCGGACTCCTCCATGAACGCAACACGCTCCAGATCGAAATCGAGCGGCTCGGAGCGGACCTCAGGCAGGCACAGGCCCAGCGTGCCGCCGCGGAAGACCGCTGCCACCTCCTCGAACGCCAGCTGGAGGCCGTCGAAACGGTCACGGTGGCCGGACCGGCCGCCACCCCACAGGCCATGCCCAAGATCCTCATCGTCGACGATCAGCCGAACAACCTACTCGCCATGACGGCGGTCCTGGCCACCCTCGACCAGGAACTCGTCACGGTTTCCTCGGGCCGGGAAGCGCTCAAGGCGCTCCTCGACCACGACGATTTCGCGGTCATCATCATGGATGTGCAGATGCCCGAGATGGACGGCTACGAGACCTGCGCCCACGTGAAGCGCCGGCCGCGGACCCGAGACATCCCCATCATCTTCCTGACCGCCATGGGCCTGGACTCCGAACACTCCGCCCGCGGGTACGCGGCGGGCGCCGTCGACTACATCAGCAAGCCCTTCGACCCGTGGGCCCTGCGCGCCAAGGTCGCCGTCTTCACCTCCATCTACCTGGAGCGACACAACCCGTAGACGACGCCGCGCGGCCCGCCCGCCGCCGTCGCCTTCCGATGTGACCGGGGTGCACGAGGCCTCGCGGTCGAAGGCCGGCGGGCGGGCGCCGTCACGCCCGTAGGGTGCGGCCGTGGTTGAGCTCAGTCGTCGAGCCCTTCGACGACCTTGCGGAGCTCGCGGGCTCCGCGGTGCGACATGGCTCGGATCACGCCGTCGAGTAGGGCACGGGCTTCGAAAGGGTCGCCGCAGCAGTACCCGTGCACGCTGCCGAACTCGTCGTCGTGCCAGAGCTCGCGCTCGGGGCGATGAACGTAGTCCTTCCACAGGCGCAATGCCGTGCCGATGTCCCCCGGCTGGAGGTAGTTGCGCGTGCGTTCGAGGCGAACGATCTCGGAGAGCGCCCGCGGGGAGAGACGGTCGATGGCCGGCCTCGAGCTGTGTGGCCGGCGCCGGTCCGGGATGCCGGCACGGATGCGTCCTGGCCGTCTACGCGGCATGGACCTTTCGGTTGGTCGTCATGCCGTACATGCTGCCAGAGCCGCGCACGGTGTTTCGAACGGATTCGGCGGGCCTGGTCGAACCGACCGCCGCCCTACTGGGCGTCGGCGGGCCGGTGGTCTCGCCAGTGGACCTGCCCCTGCGCCCCGAGCACCGTCGTGGGATCGGGGCGCGCCCCGGTGGGCGAGGGGATGCTCCACGCTCATGCCGCAGCCCGTGTTCGTCAGCCGTGCCTGGGTGGAGCTGGTCGGGTACTACGCGGCCGAGTCCGGCGACGACGACTACGCCGCCTTCGCCGACCGCCATCCCGCGCTGCTCGACAAGCGCCTGCTCACGCACTACTACCGCCCCTCCACGCTGGCCACCCCGCGGGCGAAGGACGGCTGGGTGGAGCCCGACCTCGCCCCCTTCCCCGGGCGGGACGCCGCCGTGTAGCGCCCGTCGTCCCCCGCTCGTCGGTCCTCGCTCGTCAGTCCTCGTGCTTCGCCCGGCTGGGCTGGACGCGCTTGGGCTCGCCCGGCATCTTCGGGTAGTCCGGGGGGTAGGGCATGTCCCCCAGGCCGTGCTCGTGTTCGTCGCGGGCCGCGAGTTCCAGTACGGCGTCCAGGGCGAAGGCGTGCTCGTCCATGTCGGCGTGCAGATCGCCCAGTTCGGCGAAGCGGGCCGGCATCGTCACGATGTCGAAGTCGCGGGGCTCCGCGTCGTCCACCTCGTCCCAGCGCAACGGCGCCGATACCGGTGCGTGCGGGCGGGGACGGACGGAGTAGGCGGAGGCGATCGTGCGGTCGCGTGCCGTCTGGTTGTAGTCGACGAAGATCCGCTCGCCGCGCTCCTCCTTCCACCAGGCCGTCGTGACCTTGCCCGGCATTCGGCGTTCCAGTTCTCGGCCGAGGGCGATGGCGCACCGCCGGACCTCGGTGAAGGTCCAGCGCGGCTCGATCGGCACGAAGACGTGCAGTCCGCGGCCGCCCGAGGTCTTGGGCCAGCCGCGCAGCCCCAACTCCTCCAGCAGGGCTCGCAGTTCATGCGCGGCCGCCACCGCATGGTGGTAGTCGGTGCCCGGCTGCGGGTCCAGGTCGATCCGGAGCTCGTCGGGACGGTCGGTGTCCTTGCGCCGCACCGGCCAGGGATGGAAGGTGAGGCACCCCAGGTTGGCCGCCCACAGGACGGCGGCCGGTTCGGTCGGGCAGATCTCGTCGGCCGTGCGGCCGCTCGGGAAGGCGATGTGGGCGGTGGGGATCCAGTCGGGAAGGTTCTTCGGTGCCCGCTTCTGGAAGAAGGACTCGCCCTCCACCCCGTCGGGGAAGCGTTCCAGGGTCGTGGGCCGGTCGCGCAGGGCGCGCGTGATGCCGGGCGCGACCGCCAGGTAGTACTCGGCCACGTGCCGCTTGGTGAGGCCGCGCTCCGGGAAGTACACCTTGTCCGGGCTGGACAGCCGTACCGTCCGCCCGCCCGCGTCCAGCTCGATCGCATTACCGGCAGCACCCATGTGCGCCACGGTAGGCGGGCCCGGCCATGCCCGCATACCGGGCAGGTCCGGACGTACCACCGCAGAATCGAAGGCATGGATCTGCCAGTGATGCCGCCCGTGAAACCGATGCTCGCCAAGTCCGTCGCAAAGATCCCGCCGGGGATGCAGTACGAGGCCAAATGGGACGGCTTCCGGGCCATCGTGCATCGCGACGGCGATGAGATCGAGCTCGGCAGCCGCACGGGCAAGTCCCTGACCAGGTACTTCCCCGAGCTGGCGAAGGCCCTGAAGAGCAATCTGCCGAGCCGATGCGTCATGGACGGCGAGATCGTCATCGTTCATGGCGGGCGCCTCGATTTCGACCGGCTGACCGAGCGGATCCATCCCGCGCAGTCCCGCGTCGCCCTGCTGGCCGAGAAGACGCCCGCCAGCTTCGTCGCCTTCGACCTGCTCGCCCTGGGCGATGACGCGCTGCTCGACACCCCGCTCGCCGACCGCCGTGCCGCCTTGGTCCGCTCCCTCTCCACCGCTCGGCCCCCCGTGCATCTCGCGCCCGCGACCACCGATCCCGCGCTCGCGCAGGAGTGGTTCGAGCGATTCGAGGGCGCCGGGCTCGACGGGGTGATCGCCAAACCCCTCGATCTCCTCTACCGGCCCGATGCCCGCCTCATGTTCAAGGTCAAACACGAACGTACCGCCGACGTCGTCGTCGCGGGTTTCCGTTTCCACAAGAGCGGTCCGATCGTCGGATCGCTGCTGCTCGGCCTGTACGACGTCCACGGCACCCTCCAGCACGTGGGCGTGTGCGCCGCCTTCCCCATGAAGCGCCGCGCCGAGCTGGTGGAGGAACTCGAACCCCTTCGGATGCTCGACCCGACCGGCCACCCGTGGGCCGCCTGGGCCGAGGAATCCGCCCACGAGAGTGCCCGGCTGCCCGGCGCGCAGAGCCGCTGGACCGGCAAGAAGGACCTGTCCTGGGTGCCGCTGCGACCCGAGCGGGTCGTCGAGGTGAAGTACGACCACATGGAGGGCGACCGCTTCCGGCACACCGCCCAGTTCCACCGCTGGCGGACCGACCGGACGCCCGAGAGCTGCACTTACGCCCAGTTGGAGGAGGTCGTCGGCTACGACCTCACCGAGGTGCTCGGTCCCACCGCCGGTCCGACCGCCGGCGCCGCCGATGCCGACGGCTCCCCCGACTGAGCGGCCGACCACTACCGCGCCGCCACCACCGAGCCACCACCGCGCCGCCACGCCGCCACCACCGAGCCGCCTCCCCCGCGGCTCAGCCCGCCGTCAGCTTCTCCCACTCCTCCCGGTCCGGCCCCGACGCGTTCGGCGCGTAGTGCGGCCGGGCCGCCAGCCAGCGCGCCACCCTGCCGCGGACCTCCGGATCCGCGTACGCCCGCCCCGGCAGCTCCGCCAGGTGCCGGACCCTCGCCCGCGCCCGCATCACCTCCGGGTCCTCCAGCGCGCAGTCGAACAGCGCGGACACCTCGCGCGCCGTCCCGCCGCGCACCGCCCGGGTCGCGAAGCGCTCCCCGATGGCCGCGTCCGCGACGACCTGGAAGTCGAACCACGGTTTCAGGCTGTGCTCCGCCCAGGCGTGGTGATCGGCTGCGTACCGCGCCGATCCCGGGTCCCGGTGCGCCGTACGGGCCACCCTGCGCGCGGCCCACAGTGCGAGCGAGGTGCCCTGCCCCAGGGTCGGGTTGGTGTGCGCGATCGAATCCCCGACCGGTACCAGCCCGGTCACCACCGGGCCCGCTTCGTCGACCAGCGCACTCCACCGGTTGTCCAGGCTCGCCGTGGCCAGGACGCCCGACAGCGGCTCGGCGCCCAGTCCCAGCCAGGCCGCGCCGGGCGGGAAGGCGCGCGCCGCCGCCTCGAACACCGCGGGGTCGCGCAGCGCCGCGCGCGTGGAGTCGGCGGTGTGCACGAACAGGGTCACGGCGAACACCCGGTTGTCGGCGGGGAAGACGGCGCAGCCGGCGAAGGGCCCGCCGGTCACCGCCCACGGCCGACGCGGTCCCTCGTCCCTGCCCGCGGGCAGCCGGTACCAGCGGCAGAAGTACGCGATCCCGGTGCGGTGCCGTTCCACGACGGGCGGCCGGCAGCCCGCCTCGGCCAGCCTGCGCTCGGTGCCGCCGCGCCGCCCGCCGGCGTCCACGACGAGGTCCCCCGGGTAACTTCCGATCTCGGTGGTCACTCCCGTCACCTGGATCCCAGCACCCTCGGACGGCCCCGGGGCCGTGATCAGCCCGGTGACCGGCTCCCCGTACCGGACGACGACCCCCGGTTCCGCGCGCAGCGCCGTGGCCAGCGCGCTCTCCAGGACGATGCGCCGGGCCTGGAGCATCACGAGGTCCTCGTCGCCCGGTCGCGCGGGCGGACGTACGTCGAACCAGTCCAGCTCGTGGCGCTCGCGGGCGCCGAGCCGGAGCATCTCCTCGTGGACGTCGGGCAGATCGCCGCGCAGCACGTTGCGGGCGGCTCCGAGCAGCACGTGCGGCTGGGCCGCCTGTGGGACGGTCGGCCGGCGCCAGCCGAAGAAGTCACGGTCGAGCGCCGTGCCCGGGGCCCGCGTGTCGCGCTCGAAGACCTCCGCCGTGTGTCCGCGTCGCGCCGCGAGCAGCGCGGTGGCGGCCCCCGCGACACCTCCGCCGATGACCAGCACATGTGCCATGGAGCGTCCCCCCGAACCGTTGGACCGTACGACGATCACACTGCCCAGAGCCTGCACGGACGGGAGCCGGCCGAAACCCGCACAGATGTCCTAAAAACGCTCCAGCGCTCGCGCCGAACGGCCGCCTCCCGGCACACCGCGCACCAGCGCGCACGCCGGCTCGCTCCGGCTCACACTCCAGCGCTCGCGCGGTGGGCCCGAACGGCCCGCCGGGTCTCCGCCTCGATCAGGTCGGTGTTGATGGCCACCGCCGCCCGCACGCCCTGGGCGGCCGCGCCCGGGACCTTCTCCAGCGGTGAGGTCACGTTGCCCGCGACCCAGACCCCGCGCAGGGCGGTGGCTCCGGTGGCCGGGTCCGAGGCGATGCAGGTGCCGATCGCCCGACCGTCCCGCTCCACGACCGTGGTCGGCAGGCCGAGACCGGTCAGGACGCCCGAGCGGGCGGTGAACCGCGGGGCGACCACCAGGGCCCGGCACTCCACCACGGCGCCGCCCGCCAACGTCACGCCGGTCAGCCCCTCGTCCTCGACCGCGAGGCCGATCACCTCGCCCTCGACGACCCGGACACCGAGGGCCGCCAGCAGTTCCCGGTCCTCGGCGGTGAGCTGCCAGGTGTGCGCGAGCAGGGTGGTCCGCTCGCTCCAGTGCCGCCAGAGCTCGGCCTGGTGCACGGCGAGGGGCCCGTCGGCCAGCACCGCGATCGGCTGGTCCCGCACCTCCCAGCCGTGGCAGTACGGGCAGTGCAGCACGTCCCGCCCCCAACGCGCCCCGAGGCCCGGTACGGCGGGAAGCTCGTCCACCAGACCGGTGGCGACCAGCAGCCGGCGCGCCCGGACGGCCCTGCCGTCCCCGCAGCGGACCAGGAAGCTCCCGTCGGGCAGCCGGTCCGCGGCGACGGCCGTGCCCGGCCGGATCTCCCCGCCGTAGCCGGTCACCTCCGCGCGCCCCTTGGCCAGCAGTGCGGCGGGGCTCTCCCCGTCCTGCCCCAGGTACCCGTGCATGTGCGCGGCCGGGGCGTTGCGCGGGCTGCCGGAGTCGATGACCAGTACCGTACGGCGGGACCGGACCAGGGTGAGCGCCCCGGCCAGCCCGGCGGCCCCACCGCCCACGACCACCACGTCGAAGGAGCTGTCGCTTGCGTTGTCCATACCTGCGAGGGTCCGCCCACGGCGGCCCGCTTGACAAATGTTGTTGCCGAAGCGGCAAATGGATCCATGGCCACCGAGGAGCAGGACGAGGAACTCGCCGGCGTGCTCACCGCCGTGGGCCCGCGGCTGCGCGCCCTGCGCCGACAGCGCGGCACCACGCTGGCCCAGCTCAGCGAGACCACCGGCATCTCGCTCTCGACCCTCTCGCGGCTGGAGTCCGGGCAGCGCAGGCCGACGCTGGAGCTGCTGCTTCCGCTGGCCAGGGCGCACCGGGTGGCGCTCGACGAGCTGGTCGGCGCCCCTGAGACCGGGGATCCGCGGGTCCGGCCACGGCCCTTCGTCCGGCACGGCAGCACCTACGTGCCGCTGACCCGGAAGTTCAGCGGGGTGCACGCCTTCAAGCAGATCCTGCCGCCCCTCGAAGGTCCGCCCGCCGAACCCGAGCTACAGGTCCACGAGGGCTACGAATGGCTGTACGTGCTCTCCGGGCGCATCCGACTGCTGCTGGGCGGGCACGACCTCGTCCTCGGCCCCGGTGAGGCCGCCGAGTTCGACACCCGCACCCCGCACGCCTTCTTCAACGCGGGTCCGCAACCGGCGGAGTTCCTCAGCCTCTTCGGCCCCCAGGGCGAGCGGATCCACGTCCGGGCCCGGCCCACCCCTCCATCGGAAGGACGTCCATGAGCACCCCCCACGAACGCCCCGAGCGGGCCGCGCCGCAGCCCCATGCCGTCGTCGGCGTCGGACTGGTCGTCCTGGCGGCCGACGGCCGGGTGCTGCTCGGCCAGGCGCACGACGGCCGATGGGAGCTGCCCGGAGGCAAGGTCGACCCCGGGGAGGGCTTCGAGCAGGCCGCCGCCCGGGAACTCGCCGAGGAGACGGACCTGCGGGCGGCCCCCGAGGCGATCCGGGTCCTGTCCGTACAGATCGACGCGCAGTCCGGCCTGACCAGGCTCACGGCAGCCGCCGTCACCACCGCGGCGGAGGGCGTCCCGGCCGTCACCGAGCCCCACAAGATCACCCGCTGGCAGTGGTTCGCCCCCGCCGAGATCCCCTCGGCCCTCTACGCCCCGTCGGCGGCCGTGCTGCGCGCTTGGCGCCCGGACCTCACCACGCTGCCGCACGACGACTTCTCGTACGCCTACCCGACCTCGGCCCCGGCAGCAAGTGCCTGAACGTCCGCGGTGCTCGGCCTAGGTGGTGGCCGTCAGGACCGTCACCGTGGTCACCGTCACCATCGCGGCCTGCATGTCCCGGATGGCCGCCCGGACGCTCTCGGCCGCCCACTGGCCTTCGGCGATCTGCGCCGTCCTCGTGCTCACCTCGTCGGGCTCCCGGCCGGGGAAGGCGAGCCGGTGCAGCTTGGCCGAGTGGATCAGGGCGATGAGTCCCGCCGTGCGCTCGTCCGGCTCGGCGCCGTCGATGACGACTGCGTGGAGCCGCTCGCGCAGGGCGCGCTCGACCGTGCCGTCGGCCTCCGGATAGCGGCGCTGCGGGAACACCCCGAACACCTTGTGCACCTGCGTCACCACCAGCCCGCGCTCGCCCAGCCTCTCCAGGGCGGCACCGACCGCCTTGGGCTGGTCCTTCGTCAGCCAGTCCGACGCCCGGCGCTTGCCGCGGTTGCGCAGCCAGGCCTCCATCAACCGGATCCGGCCGTCGAGCAGTTCTTCCCCGGTGGACTCGGTGCTCCTGAGCTCCAGGTACTTGCCCGACACCGACACCCGCTCCGCCAGGACGAGTTCGAGCAGGAGCGCCCCGGCCACGGCCCAGCCCGCCGACTGCCGCTGCCGTGCCGCCCCGGACTCGTCGTCCAAGGACAGCAGCATGATCTCCTCGGCCAGTGTGATCCTCACGAGCGCCCCCGTCGTCCGTCTGCGATCCGGCTGTCCCACCGCCTCGCAGGGGAGGACGGTCGACCGATCCACGAGGTTCCCTTCCGGGCCGGGGTCTACCGCCGCACCACCACCTTTGGCGCGAAGTTGCCCTCCCCCAGGTCCTCCGCGAGCAACCGCTTGGCGATCGCGTCCGCCGCCACCCGCAGTTCGGCGCTCCGCGGCCGCCCACGGTCCTTCTCCAACTGGTCCCCCAGCCACTGGGCCCACGCCTTCGAGATCACGTCGGCCTCCCGCTGCCCGGCCGCGGTGAGGGTCACGAAGCCGTCCTCGCGGCTGACGAATCCCTCGTCCACCATCCGCTCGTAGACCGGGACCAGCACTTCCGGCGGCAGGGACCGACGGCCGGCGATCAGTACGAGGCTGGCGTGGCCGACGGTGCGGGTCATCAGCTCCACCTGCATCACCGCCCAGGCGCCGGCGATGTCCAGCCGGGTGTCGGAACCCCGGACGATCCCCCGCGCCGTGTCCGCGCCCATGTTCCGTACGAGTTTGCCGACGGCGAGCTCCAGCAGCTTGGCCGAGTCCCCCGAGGCCGTGGCCGGTGAGCCGAACCCGTCGCCCATGTCCGTGGAGCCGGCCCGGGCGCTGTCGCGCAGCCGTACCTGTTTGAGGAAGAGCGCCACGACGAAACCGAACACGGCGACCGGAACGGTGTACAGGAACACGGTCTGCAGGGCCTGCGCGTACGCGTCGATCACCGGTGCGGCGACCGCCGGATCGAGCCGGTGCACCCCTTCCGGGGTGGACGCGGTCCTGGCCAGCTCCTGCGGATCCTGCCCGGAGAGCCGAGCCGCCTCCACGTACGCCGCCTCCAGTGCGGGCCCCAGGTGGTTCGCGTAGATCGTCCCGAAGACCGCCGTCCCGAAGGCGCTGCCGAGGGTGCGGAAGAAGGTGACGCCCGAGGTGGCCGTGCCCAGGTCGGCGTAGTCGACGGTGTTCTGCACGGCGATGGTCAGCACCTGCATGGACAGGCCGATGCCCACACCGAACACGAACATGTACAGCGATTCCAGCAGGGTGCTGGTGCCCGGCCCCATCCGCGACAGCAGGTACAGGCCGACGCCCATGACCGCGTTCCCGACGATCGGGAAGATCCGGTACTGGCCGGTCTTGCTGACGACGTTGCCGCTGAACACGGAGGCGATCAGCAGGCCGATGACCATGGGCAGGGTCCGGACGCCCGAGATCGTGGCCGAGTCCCCGTCCACGTACTGGAGGTACGTCGGCAGGAAGGTCATCGCACCGAGCATCGCGAATCCGACGACGAAGCTCAGAATGGTGCACACGGAGAAGACCGGATTGCGGAAGAGCCGCATAGGCAGCATCGGTTCCGCGGCGCGGGTCTCGGCCAGGCAGAACAGCGCCAGTGCGACCGCGCCGCCCGCGAACAGGCCGATGATGACCGGCGAGGTCCAGCCGTACTCGTTCCCGCCCCAGCTGGTGGCCAGGATCAGCGCGCTGGCGCCGACGGCGACCAGCGCGATGCCCAGGTAGTCGATCACCGGCTTGCCCGAGGCCCGGACCGCCGGGATCGTCTTGGCCGCCGCGATGACGACGAGGATCGCGATCGGGACGTTGACGTAGAAGCACCACCGCCAGGTCAGCTGGTCGGTGAAGAACCCGCCGAGCAGCGGGCCGATCACGGTGGCGACCCCGAAGACGGCGCCGATCATGCCCTGGTACTTGCCGCGTTCGCGCAGGGGCACCACATCGGCGATCAGCGCCATCGCGGTGACCATCAGGCCGCCGGCCCCGATGCCCTGGACGCCGCGCCACACGATCAGGAGGGTCATGTTGCTGGACAGGCCGCACAGGAAGGAGCCGCTGATGAAGACGATGGCGGAGATCTGGAAGATGAGTTTCCGGCCGAAGAGGTCACCGAACTTGCCGACCAGGACCGTCGCCACGGTCTCGGCGAGCAGGTAGGAGGTCACCACCCACGACATGTGGTCGCCGCCGCCCAGGTCCCCCACGATCGTGGGCAGCGCGGTGCCCACGATCGTCTGGTCGAGCGCCGCCAGCAACACGCCGAGCATGATCGTGCCGAAGATGACGTTGCGCCGTCGCCGGTCGATCTCGGGGGGCGCGGGGGCCGTGGCGGGGGCAGTGGTCACCTTCGCACTGTCACAGCGCGCCCGCCGCGGCGCATGCGGCGCTGAGCCGTACGGGGCAACCGCCCACCGGGATCGATGCCGGTGGACCGGGCCTCAGCGCAGGTAGGCCAGGCCCGGGTGCTCCGCCGCGTACCCGTCGAGCAGCCGCCGGGCCACCCCCACCGAGTCGACCAGCGGATGGAGCGCGAAGGCCTTGACCGCGTCCGCCCGCGCACCGCTCGCGGCCGCCGCCAGGACCTCCCGCTCGACCGCCTTGACCGCCGTCACCAGCCCCACGGCGTGCAGGGGCAGCTGTGCGACGCCCACCGGGTGGGCGCCGTTCGCGTCGACCAGGCAGGGCACCTCGATGACGGCCTCGGCGTCGAGGACGGAGAGCGTCGACCGGTTCCGGACGTTCAGGATCAGTGTGGCCCGCTCGTCCCGGGCGATGGCCCGCATCAGCGCGAGCGCGACCTTCTCGTAGCCGCCGGATTCGAGGTCGCTCTCCTCGCGCTCCGGGGCACCCGCCGCCTCGCGGTTCTCGGCCATGTACGTGGCCTCGCGCTCGGCCCGGGTCCGGTCCCAGGCGGCCAGCGCCGCCCCGGCCGGCGCCCCGGCCCGGCCGGCCTCGGCGTAGAAGCCGCGCTGCTGGTCGCGCAGGAAGGCCCCGCGCGTCTGCTCGGCCTCCTGGTACGCCCGTACCGTGTCACGGTTGAAGTAGTAGTAGTGCAGGTACTCGTTGGGGATCGCGCCGAGCGAGCGCAGCCATTCGGCCCCGAAGAGCCGGCCCTCCTCGAAGGACTCCAGGGCTTCGGTGTCGGCCAGCAGCCGGGGCAGCTCGTCGCGGCCACCGATGTGCAGCCCGCGCACCCAGCCCAGGTGGTTGAGGCCGACGTAGTCGATCCAGGCCTCCTGCGGGCGGGCGCCCAGCAGCCGGGCGATGCGCCGGCCGAGGCCCACGGGGGAATCGCAGATGCCGATCACCCGCTCGCCGAGCTCCTCGGCCATGGCCTCGGTGACCAGCCCGGCCGGGTTGGTGAAGTTGATGACCCACGCCCCGGGGGCGGTACGGGCGATCCTGCGGGCGAGCGCGCGCGCCACCGGCACGGTCCGCAGGCCGTACGCGATCCCGCCCGCGCCCACCGTCTCCTGGCCCAGGACTCCCTCGGCCAAGGCGATCCGCTCGTCCGTCGCGCGCCCTTCCAGGCCGCCGACGCGGATGGCGGAGAAGACGAAGTCCGCCCCGCGCAGGGCTTCGTCGAGGTCTCCGGTGACGGTGACGGCCGGGGCGTCGACCACGGGATCGGCCGCCGATGCGGCCGACGCCTGGTCGCGGAGCACCCGGGCCATGGCGGTGAGCCGCGCCGGGTCCTCGTCGTACAGCGTCACCTGGGACACCCTGCCCTCGGCGCGGTCGCCGAGGAGCGCTCCGTAGACGAGCGGTACCCGGAATCCGCCCCCGCCGAGGATCGTCAGCCGCACGCCCCTACCGCCTTTCGCCAGTGCAGATCCCGTTGCCGGCGCCGCAGTGCCGGCCGGTGCCACGATCGGTGACACGCACGCCACGACACGCGTCCGCCGCCACCAGTCTGCCCCGGTCGGTCACTCCACCGGCGACGGCACGGCGCGCAGCCTGGCGCCCTGCTGCTGCGTGAAGCCCGCGCCGCTGCGGACGGGGCCCCTCGGTGCGCCCGTGGGCGTCGAGAGGATCAGGGTGATCCGGGTCAGTCCCATCTCGCCCAGCATCCGACTGGTCTCGGCCACCATCCGGCAGCGCACCAGCCCCCACCGCGGGTCGGGGTGGCGAACGGTGCGCACCGCCCCGTCGAGCTCGGCGGCGTCGGCCCCGTGCGTGCTCAGCCAGTGCGGCACCCCGTACCGGTAGGCCGCCTCCATGAACGGGTCACGGGCCACTTCCTGGCGGATGCTGCGCAGCCCCTCGTCCTCGGGGGCCCCGGCCAGCGCGGTCGCGAACTGGGCCAGCAGCGGTACGCACCAGGCGGGTTCGTGGTCCTCCAGCACGGCGGCCGCGTCCGGGTGGAACAGCACGAAGCGCAGGAAGTTGTCGTCCGGCAGGGCCGTCGGGTGCGGCCTCACCGACTGGAAGAGCTGGTCGAAGGCCGAATTGGTCAGGGCCACGTCCCAGCGGTGGTCCACCAGGAAGCTCGGGTACGGCACGGACTCCATGAGGGCCGCGTAGTCGCACAAGTAGTCGCGCTGCGCCGGGTCCTCGGGCAGCCGGTTCTCCTCGGCGGCCCGCCACGTGGGCGGCGGGTCGCGGTCGACCATGACGCGGAACAGCCAGAAGCACTGCCGCTCGCTCATCTCCAAGGCCTCGGCCAGGGCGAGGAGTTTGCGGTCCGTCCACTCCTTGACCAGGCCTCTTTCCCAGTTCCCGTACGCGCGCACGCTGATGCGCAGCCGGGCGGCGAGGTCTTCCTGACTCAGGCCCAGCTCCTCGCGGCGCTGGCGCAAAATCTCCTTGCGTCGCTCCGACCGCACGGCACCGCGGGCGGGTTCCTCGCCCGCCAGGCGCTCTTCAACGGCTCGGGCGAGTCCATCGGACGGGCCCACCGCTGCGAGATGTGGCACTGAGAGCTCCCCCTCCTCCGGTCTGGATCTTCATTTCCGTGTGGCGATCCTGCTACCGACTTCATTCGAGTGTCAACTATTGTGGCAATTCCAGCCTCTTGACAGCTCATTCCCGCCACAGCTGTGGCACGTTCTAGCCCTTCTGGGCAAGAGCGGCTAGATTCCAGAAGCCGACCATGTGCCCATACCGACTTCGCGCGATCTAGGAGAACCACTGGTGACAGACGGCTTCCCGGCTCCCGTCGCGGTAGCCGACGCACCCATGGCAGCCACCATCACGCGTGTCGCCGAACTCGCGGGCAAGATGGGCCGCGACCTGAACCAGGTCTTCGACCTGCGGCGGCTTTCCGAGGCCTCCGGCGTACCCGCAGACGTGGTCAGGACCCTGCTCGACGGCAGGCCGGCCGGCGAACCCGATCTGCAGACCCGGTTCCTCCAGCGCCTCGACCTGCTCCGGCGGACCCGCGTCAAACCGAACGGCCGCCGCTACACCCAGCAGGAGATCGCGGACGGCGCCGGCATGTCCCGGCAGCAGGCCGGCGCACTGATCAACGGCGACCGGCGCCCCACCATGGAGCATTGCGACGCGATCCAGCGGTTCTTCGGAGTGCACGCCGGCTTCCTCACGGCGCACGACGCCGACGCCCTCACCGACGCGCTCCAGCGGACCGAGCAACAGCTGCTCCAGGACTTCGCGGGGCGGGCGCGGGAAACCGTACCGGCGTCGGCCGCATCGGCGGGCGATCCACTGGCAAGACTCCTCCAGAACCACGGTGTACGGGGCATCGCCTGGCGCGCCGCCCAACTGCCCAGCGACAAGCACCGGGACAAGGTGACCGAATGGCTGGACATGCTCCTCGAAAGCGTAAAACCGAACGAATCCTGACCCAGTCGAAAGTCTGGGTCTGATCCTTGAGTCCTGATCCGGATCCGCGCCGACGGGGAGAACGGTGAGCATAGGCAGAGAGCAGCGGCGGTTGTGCGGGGAGCTGGTGGCCGGCATCCGGCTGACCGCCCCCGTGGAACCCGTGGACCTCTACGCTGCCCTCTGCGAGGGCATGAGCAGACACCGCGGCCGCCGGGTGGACTTCCGGATGGCCTCGTTCCCGCCGCGGACGGCCAGCGGCCTGTGGCTCGACATGGCGGACCGCGATCTCGTGGTCATCGAGGAACGCACCGCGCCGGACCACCAGTTGGTGATCCTGGGCCACGAGCTGTGGCACATGAAGGCCGGCCACTGCAGCCACCACGTCGACGGCGCCGCCGTCGCCGCGCGACTGCTGACCGACGAGGCCGACATCGGCGAGACCGTGCGCCGCGTCGCCGCGCGCACGCGCGCCGACGTCCAGGAGGAGACCGAGGCTGAAACCTTCGGCTTACTGCTGGGTAGTCGGTGTCGGAACTGGCTCGCCGGATCGGCGAGCCACCGCGCTCCGGTCCAGCGCGATCAATTGGCGGGCCGGATCGAGGCTTCGCTGGGCTAC